>NZ_CP126739.1:1427593-2141390 GCF_030246885.1 Microbacterium sp. zg-B185 | reverse complement strand
AGATACCCGGGCGTTGATGGGATTGTGAGGCATGACATCCGAGCGCGCGGCGCTGCTGATCGCCGATATCGGCGGGTACACCCAGTACATGGGTTCGCATCGATTGACGCTTGCACACGCCGAGGTCAATACCGCTCGGATGCTGGAACGGATGATCGAGGCAGCGCGCGGCTTCGATCTGGTCGAGATCGAAGGCGACGCCGCGTTCCTCTCGCGCCCGACCGGTGCGCGCGATCCCGACACGACGATCACCGACATCCTTCACGTGGCCGTGGCCATGCATCGAGCCTTCCACCTCGAGCGGCAGTACGTCGCGGCCAACCTGTGCCCCTGCGTGGGCTGCCGCGAGGCGGCCGAACTGAAGCTCAAGTTCGTGGCGCACGTCGGCGAGGTGGCCACCCAGACGATCCGGGGGCGGATCAAACTCGTCGGCATCGACGTGATCCTCGTGCATCGTCTGCTGAAGAACTCGGTCGACATCCCCGAGTACGTTCTGATCTCCGAGGAGCTCTACCGCACGGACGAGGCGTCGTTTCCGGAGCCCGTGCGCGAGATCTCCCCGAACCTCGAAGGGATCGGAACGGTCCGCGCGTACTTCGTCGACGTCGCGGACCTGGACGGAACGCTGCCGCCGCCGCGCGCGGCGTCCTGGCGCGCGCGCCTGGGGAGCACGTTTGCGGCGGTGGGCCAGGGGATGCCGTACATGCTCGGCCTGAAGCAGCCCCGCAAGGTGCGCTGAGATTGAGAGCCGAGCGCGAGCGGGGGTCGCAGGCCGAGGTGCGGCCTGACGCATCCGCTCAGAAGGGCGGTGGGACGCCGTCGGGCGACAGCGCGAAGGCGGATTCCGGTACGAAGCTGACGGTACTCGGTGGCCGGTCGGTGTAGCGACGCAGCGTCGGGCTCGTCCACTCCAGGACGCCGCTACCGACCTGCGTGACCTTCCACTCCGAGGCGTGCTTGAGAGTGTGGTGACGGCGGCACAGGTTCGCCAGGTTCTCATGGCTGGTCACTCCGCCGCGCGCGGCATCGGTCGTGTGATCCAGATCACAGCGCCACACCGGCATCCGGCATCCGGGGAACCGGCAGTGCTCATCGCGCACGGCCAGAAACCGGCGGAGTTCGGCGCTCGGACGGTAGCGGTCGACGGCGAGCGGTATCCCCGTGTGCGGGTGGATCATCACGCGGTCCCAGCCGGGAGCGTCTGCAGCAAGTCGTCGCGCGGTCGCGGAGTCGATGGGCCCCTGACCGGCCAGGAGTGCGGGCTGGTCACTGAGGCCGGCCGCTGTCAGAACGGGGACGATCACCTGAACCCGGCCGCAGATCGCGGCGAGCGCATCCCGGTCGCCGTGGGCGGTCGGCGTCGCGGTCAGGAGGATATCGGCGAGGATGTCGGCCCGCAGCTCGCCTATCGAGCGACAGTCGAGCGGGGGTGGATTCGCGGAAGCGCCCACGGTGCACGGGTCGTCCGCGCAGATATCAGGCGCGGCGAGGCCCGGGTCGCGCACGGTGTGCGCCATCTGGGTGAGCCGGTCCCAGATCGCGTACGCCGGCACCGCCGGGAGATCCGCGATCAGGCGCGCCATGCCGTCCTCAAGACCGATCACGCGCACGTCACGACTCGCCCGCGCCACGCGGTGACGTTCATCGATGGATGCGGGGTCGATGCGTGCCGCCACCACTCGTCCGAGAACACGCAGCCGCCCGGGGCTTTCGTGTGCTGCAGCCTCGAGCATCTGACGTTCGTAACGGGCGCGTTCCGCAGCATCGGCGATCCCTGCTCCCGCGTCGCGAATCGCCGCCACGTGTCCAGCGTCGATCAGGCCGGCCCTCCCCGCATCGTGGGTCGCTCGGAAGGAGGTCAGGAGTGTGGTCGCGTCGCCGATGCGAGCCTGAACGGTTCGATCGCTCATCCGCATGGCGGCGCCGAGCTCCGCGCAGATCTCGCGAAGCGGCAGGTCGCTGTCAGTCCGCGGGCGGCCCTCGACCCGGCGCTCTTCGGTGCGGGAGATCATGAGGTCGACGGCATCTGCCAGGAGTGATGCTTCGTCGGCCTGAAGCGAAGCGATCGCGGCGCGATTCTCGACGACCCGGGTGACGAGGTCGTCGAGTTCTCTCCACGCCCCGGGTCCGTCGCTGCCGACCACGTGCCCCATGGGATCTCCACATCGGTTCTGCCGGTTCTGCGCTGTTGGGCACGTGCGCTTCGTTGCCTCCATAATAGCATAGAGATACGAAGGAATGCGGTCCGATCGGGGAGCTGGGCCTGCTCAGTATCGAACATGCAGGCGAACAGTCACGCCGCAATCCGCGGAGTCGCCGACACGTCGGCGCTACGCTGACCCTGATCGAGGAGGACACGCGTGCAGTTCGAGCATCTCGGGGCCAAGCCCCGCATCCATCCCGACGCGGTGATCGCGCCGACCGCCGTCATCAGCGGCGACGTCCAGATCGGCGCGGACTGCCAGGTGCTGCACGGCGCCGTCATCACAGCCGAGGGAGGCCCGATCACCCTCGCTGCGAACGTCATCGTGATGGAGAACGCCCTGATCCGGGCGAGCGCCACCAACGCGGTCCACATCGGCGCGCACACGCTGGTCGGCCCGATGGCGAGCATCTCGGGCGCGACGATCGGCGAGGAGGTGTTCCTGGCCACCGGCACCCGCGTCTTCAACGGCGCGCGCATCGGCGAGCGCAGCGAGGTGCGCATCAACGCCGTCGTGCATCTGCGCTCCGTGCTGCCGCCGCACAGCGTGGTTCCGATCGGGTGGGTCGCGGTGGGAGATCCGGCGCTGATCCTGCCCCCCGAACGGCACGAGGAGATCTGGGCGGCGCAGAAGGAGCTGGACTTCCCCGGCTACGTGTTCGGCCTCGACCGCGAGACCCCCGACCTGATGATCCAGCTCACCGAGCGCTACGGACGCAGCCTCGCCCGCCACGAGCGCGACATCCGGCTGGACTGACGAGCCGACGCTGCGGCGGTGTCGGATGCCGAGGGCTCAGCGCCAGCGCGATGCACAGGCTGCGCAGCTGAACTCGACATCGACGTCGCTGCTTTCCCTACGCACTTCGTCGCCGCGTTCGAGTTCCAGCACGAACCAGTCATGCTCCCGTTCACGCACCCGGGTCGATTCGCACACCGGGCACGTCTCGGTGAGCTGCGTGGCCACGCCGGTGTCGTCCCATGTCCTGGTCATGGCGCCCAAAGTACCCGCGCCGAGGGAACAGCCCGGCAGCGACGCGCCCGTCAGCCGGTGTTCTGCAGACCGGCGGAAGGATCGCGTCCGCCGCTGGGTAGCATGATGGCGATGCGTCGAGTGCTCGACGCCCGCACCTGGATCGGCGCGGCGGCGGACGAGCTCGCCTCGGACCGGACGGAGAACCATGGCACTGCTGCGGTCCGTGCGCTTTCCCGCGATCCTGTTGCTGCTGGCCGCGATCGCCGGCCTCATCGTCGCCAACTCGCCGATCGGCGCTGCGGTCATCCAGTTCTCGCTGACGCACGTCGGAATCCCCGGAACAGTCGCGGACCTCTCGCTCGCGCACTGGGTGTCGGATGGGCTGCTCGCGATCTTCTTCTTCGCCGTGTCCGTCGAGCTGCAGTACGAGCTGACACGGGGCGAGCTGCGCAGTTTCCGGCGCGCGATACAGCCGGCGATCGCCGCGGCCGGCGGAGTGCTCATTCCGATCGGCATCTATCTGGCGATCGCGGCCGGCAGCGGTGTCGAGGAGGGCTGGCCGATCCCGACGGCCACGGACATCGCCTTCGCCCTCGGCGTGCTGGCTGTCTTCGGACGCGGCCTGCCCTCGACGGTACGGGTGTTCCTGCTCGCGCTTGCAATCCTCGACGACATCGTGGGGATCGTGTTCATAGCGGTGCTGTTCGCGACGGATGTGAATTTCGGCATGCTCGCCTTGGCGCTTCTCGCGGTCGTCGCCTTCGCGATCCTGAGTCGTGTGCTCGACACCCGAGCGCGAGCGCTGGTCGTCGTGCTGCTCGTCCTCCTGGCCGCCGCCACCTGGGTGCTGGTGCTCGCCTCGGGGGTGCACGCCACGATCGCCGGAGTGCTCCTGGGGCTGGCGATGGCGCAGACGCCTGCCCTGCGGGTGCGCCACGCGATCGAGCCGTGGGTGAATGCGCTCGTGCTCCCGATCTTCGCGTTCGCGGCCGCGCTGGTGCCGATCCCGCAGGTGGCGGCCTCCCAGCTGTCCCCGGCGTTCTGGGCGATCCTGGTCGCACTGCCGCTGGGAAAGATCATCGGCATCGTCGGGGCGGGGTGGGCGGCGCAGCGGATCGGGGCGGGCGACCGCGACCAGAAGCTGCCGCTCGGCGACCTGGTCGCTGCGGGAGCGCTGGGCGGCATCGGCTTCACCGTGTCGCTGCTTCTGGCGAACCTGGCCTTCGCCGACTCGCCGCTGGTGCGCGACGAGGCGATCCTGGGCGTCCTGGCCGGGTCGATGGTCGCCCTCGTGCTCTCCGGAGTGCTCGTCTCATGGCGCGCCCGCCACTACCGGCGCCTCGCCGCCGCGACCCCGACGGAGGCTCCCGCGTGACCGATGCTTTCCCCCAGCCCACCATCCCTGAGCCCGGCCGTGGCGACCGCGCGCCGGATCCGCGCCGCGGCGGCGATCCGCTCCGCAATGCGGCGGAGACGATGCACGCGGTGCGCGACCGGTGCGTCTGGACGCAGCAGGTCGATCACCGTGCGCTCGTGCCCTACCTGGTGGAGGAGAGCGCCGAGCTGATCGATGCCGTCGAGAACGGTTCGCGCGCCGAGCTGCGCGAGGAACTGGGCGACCTGCTCTGGCAAGTTCTGTTCCACGCCGAGATCGCCGCACGTCATCCGGAGGATCCGTTCGACATCGACGACGTCGCGCGCAGCCTGACCGAGAAGATGGTGCACCGGCATCCGCATGTGTTCGCCGGCGAGGTGGCGGAGACGCCGGAGCAGGTCCTCGTGCTGTGGAACGCCGCCAAAGCGGCGGAGAAGCACGAGCGCACGAGCGTGCTGGACGGCGTCTCACAGCGGATGCCGTCGCTGGCGCTCGCCCAGAAGCTGATCGGCAAGGCGTCCGCGGTGGGGGTCGGTGTGGGCCTGACGGCAGCGGATGCCGTCGCCGCCGGTCCGCGCTCGGAGGCCGAGCTGGGTGAGGCACTGCTGGGGCTGGTCGCCGTGGCGCGCGCGAACGGGTGGGACGCCGAACGCGCGCTGCGCGAGCGTCTGCGCACGCTGCAGTCCGCGGTGCGGGACGCCGAGGCGGACCTGGGACAATAGGGGCGTGGCATCGGTCAACCCTCCTCGCGGCATGCGCGACTTCCTTCCCGCCGAGAAAGCGCGCCGCGAGCGCGTTCTCTCCGTCATCCGGGAGCGCTATCGCGCGCACGGCTTCGACGAGATCGAGACCCCGGTGATGGAGGAGTACTCCCGTCTGCACGCCGGAATCGGCGGCGATAACGAGAAGCTCGCCTACAACGTGCTCAAGCGCGGGCTGGACGCGGACGCGATCCGCGCCGCGGCCGATGACCCGGCAGCGCTGGCCGACCTCGGCCTCCGCTACGACCTGACGGTGCCGCTGGCCAGGTTCTACGCCAGCCACCGCGCCGAGCTGCCCGCCGTGTTCCGCGCCGTTCAGATCGCGCCGGTGTGGCGGGCCGAACGGCCGCAGAAGGGCCGGTATCGCCAGTTCGTCCAGTGCGACATCGACATCCTGGGCGATGCGTCACCCCGTGCCGAGGCGGAATTGATCGTCGCGACGCTCGACGCGGTCGACGCCCTGGGTCTGGACGGCGCCACCGTGCGGATCAACGACCGCCGGATGCTGGATTGGATGCTCGACGGCTTCGGGTTCACCGCCGAGGAGCGGCCGGGCGTGCTCATCACGATCGACAAGCTGGACAAGATGGGGCCGGGTGGGGTGATCGGGGAGCTCCGGGAGCGCGGCGCGACGCCCGATGCGGTGGAGGAGTTCTCCGGATTCCTGCACCGGCCCCCGCTGGTGGAGTACGACCCGTACGGAGAGCGGCCGATCCGCAGCGTCCTGCCCGACGGTGCACCCGACGCGATCGTGTCGGATCTGGTGGCCATCGGCGACGCGGTGTCGGCCGCCCGCGCGCCAGGCGACGCGCGCATCCCGCTCGTGTTCGATCCTTTCCTCGTGCGCGGGATGGGGTACTACACCGGCACGATCTTCGAGCTCGCGCACCCGTCGGTGGACTATTCGCTCGGCGGGGGCGGGCGCTACGACGGCATGATCGGCCGGTTCCTCGGTCAGGACGTTCCGGCGGTCGGCTTCTCGATCGGCTTCGAGCGGATCGTGGACCTCCTCCAGACCGCCGATGACGCCGCCGGAGTATCCGTCGTGCTCGTCCACGACCGTGACGTGCCCCCGCCGGAGCTGCTCGCCCACAAGGCCGCGCTCGTCGCCGGGGGAGCGCGGGTGCGTCTGGAGCACCGGACCAAGAACCTCAAGGCACTCCTGGACCGCGCGGCATCCGACGGCTACTCCGCCTTCGCGACGGTGCCTGCCGGGGCAGAGGTGGGCACGCTGGAGATCAAACCCCTGACGTGACTCTCACCCCTGACCTTTCACCGCGGCCGCGCCTCACCTATGAGGGCTGCGACCGCCGTATGCCCGCTGGGCGGGGCGTCGGGCTTGGTCGGGACAGGTTGGTAAGCGAACCCGAATGACCCGCGAGGACGCCCCGGGGCGGCTCGCCCCAGATGGTGAAAGACGTGAGGGATGCCGTAGGGAGCGTGGGTGCGGGCTCGCGTACGCCATCCCGTACGGGACCCCTCCCGGGGCGGTTGTCAATCGAAGGTTGACAGCAGGGGATTGTCAAGCGTACCTTGACAACCATGACGGATAACGGAAACCAGAAGTCGGCTGTCTTCGGCCGCATCGTCGTCTGGGCGATCGCGGCGATCATCGCGGGCGCCGCCCTCCTCCTCGTGGCCATAGTGCTCGAGTGGAGCGGATTCTGGGGAGGGCTCGTGCAGGGCGCCGGCATCGGACTGATGGCCGTCGGCGCGTACTTCTGGGGCTTCGGCAACGGCATCCGTCGTGCCGGTCCTCGCGCGTCCTGGCTGCCCAGCCAGGACGCCCACCGATGAGCGAACTCGCGGATGCCGTGGGCCGGGCGATTCTCACCGCCGCGCAGGTCGATGACGAGGGCACGCTGCGCGTAGCGGACCACCTGGCGCTCATCGCGGCGAGCGCTCGCGCCGAGGAGGAGGCGCGGACGCTGCTGCAGCGCTCGGTCAGCGCCGCGCGCGCCGGAGGGGCGAGCTGGGCGCTGATCGGTGCAGAGCTCGGCATGACGCGGCAGGCCGCGCAACAGCGCTTCGGCGCGCAGAGCGAATCGGCGGTCACCGGCGAGACGGAGCGCTGGCTCGGTCCGATCACCGCGTTCGACGAGATGGCTGAGCTCGAGATCGCCGGCCGGACCGGATGGCACACCGTCGAAGCGGGCATGCTGTCGCATCGCATGGTCTTCACCGGCACGCAGTGGGAGCATCGCCGCATCCTGTGGCGCACGTCTCTGGCGGCGGATGAGGCTGCGGGCTGGCAGGTCGGATGCCGGGCATTCCCGTGGATCTACCTCGTCCGCGACACGGGGCTTCCGGTCGAGGGCTGACGCAGCGTGGCGCGACCCGTCATGCAGCCTGGGTGACGCGCTTCTTCTCGCGCACGTAGACCTGGCGCCGTACGCGCGCGACGACATCGCCCGAGGCATCCGTGATCTCGGTCTCGAACCACTCCAGCACCTTGGCGCCGCCCCGCGCGCGCTCGCGCAGCTCGGCGGCCTTGCCCGGTGGCACTCCGAAGTGCGCCGTCAGCACCCCGCGCCCGGGCTTCACGAACTCGATCTCACCACGGCTGTCCCAGACGACGTACTCGCGCCCTAGCTGGTGCATCACGAGCATGAAGAAGTACGGGTCGGTCATCGCCGACATCGAGCCGCCGAAGGCCGTCTTGACGTAGTTGCGGGTCAGGACGTTCACGTGAAGCTCTACGGTGGCGCTCGTCCAGTCGTCGGCGAAGCGCTTGACGCGGATGCCCGAGAACAGGTTCGGCGCCCACAGGCTCATGCCCCAGGCCAGGCGGCGGGGAGTGACTCGCATAGGTGGCAGTGTGCCGGAATTCCGCGCTCCGCCAGCCATCGGCTGTGCGTTCTCTACAACTGTTCTAGTTGTTATAGAATCAGAGCATGCTGCTGAGAGTGGACCCGTCAAGCGAGGAACCCCTGTTCGCGCAGGTCGCCGCGTCTGTCCGAGCGGATGCTGCGGCCGGACGTCTGCTCCCCGGCGACCGCCTGCCCTCTGCTCGGGATGTCGCGGACGCGCTGGGTGTCAACCTCCACACCGTCCTGCACGCATACCAGGATCTGCGCGACGAAGGACTCGTCGATATGCGACGCGGCAGGGGAGCGGTCGTGACCGCCGCCGCCGCCCCGCTCGCGCAGCTCCACGACGACATCGCCTCCCTCGTCGACCGCGCCCGTGCGCTCGGCCTCTCGACCGACACTCTTGCCTCTCTTGTGAAGGAGATCGCCCGTGACCGCTGACGCTGTCCCTGCCATCCGCCGCTTCGTGATCGTCGCGCTCATCGTTCCGGGGGCGATCGCCCTGGTCGGCGTGGTGATTCAGCTGGCGTTGCTTCCGGTGATGCCCGCGACGATCGCGATGCACTGGAACGGCGCAGGCGAGGCCGACGGCTTCGCCCCGGTCTGGACGCAGCCCTTGGTGACGGTCGGATTCGGCATCGGCGTCTCCGCGCTGATCGGCCTGACGACCCTGCCCGGCCTGCGCAGTGGGGGCCGAGGCGCCACCTACCGGCTGATGGGCGCGGTTGCCGCAGGGACATCGGCCTTGGTGGTCACCGCCGCCACCTGGACCTTCGCCATGCAGGCGGGGCCTGCGGGCGGCGCGGAGCCGCCCACCATGGGCTGGAGCATGATCGGGTCCGTCGCCGCAGGAGTCCTCGTGGGTGTGGTCGCGTGGTTCGCACAGCCCGCACAGAGTGACACCCGCGCGGCGGATGAGCCCGCGGCGGCGTTGCCGCTCGAGCAAGATGAGCGCGCGGTGTGGCTGCGGACGACGAGCGTGGCGCCCGGTGTGGTGATCGCCCTCGCCATAGCCGTGGGGGCGGTCGGCGTGAGCGCGCTCGTGGCATGGATCACCGGTGCGTCAGCGGCCACCTGCTGGACGCTGACGATGGTCACGGTGCTGGTGTTCGCGCTCACGGCCGCGAATGTCGCGTTCCGCGTGCGGGTCGACGCGACCGGACTTCGCGTGGACTCGGTGCTCGGCCTCCCAAGGCTGCGCGTGCCGATCCACGAGGTGGCGTCCGTCTCGTGCGTGTTCGTCGATCCGATGGGGGAGTTCGGCGGCTGGGGGCTGCGGCTGAGCCCCGATCGCCGTTTCGGCGTCGTGCAGCGGCGAGGGGCAGCCATCGAGGTCACGCGCCGCAACGGCAAGCGGTTCGTCGTCACGGTCGACGACGCCGAGACAGGGGCGCGATTGCTGCAGGCGCTGGTCGGACGCGTCCATAGCTGACCCGCGCGGACGCCCTTGACGTGCCCGCGGCGGCCAGCGAAAGTGGAGCGGTGTCTGAACCCACTCCCGCCGTCTGGCGGCGCCTGGATGCCTACTTGACCGAGACACTCGTCGGGCGCGACCCAGACCTGGAGGCGGCGATCGCGGAGCAGGAGGCGGCGGGGCTGCCGCCCATCGAGGTGGCGCCGGTCAACGGCAAACTCCTCCACCTGCTCGCGCGAATCGCCGGGGCACGGCGGGTGCTCGAGATCGGCACCCTGGGCGCGTATTCGACGATCTGGCTGGCGCGCGGCATCCCCGATGACGGCCGGGTGGTCACGATCGAGGCCGAGCCCCGGAACGCGGCGATCGCGCGGGCGAATCTGGACCGTGCCGGCGTCGGTCACAAGGTCGACATCCGGATCGGCCGCGGCGAACACGTGCTCCCGATGCTGGACGGCGAGGAGCCGTTCGATCTGGTCTTCATCGACGCCGACAAGGAGTCCAACACGATCTACCTGGACTGGGCGGCACGCCTCGGACACCCCGGCACCGTGGTGGTGGTGGACAACATCGGCCGCGCAGGCGAGGTCGCCGATCCGGCGACCACCAGTTCGCAGGTCATCGGCACCCAGCGCGGGCTGGAGATGCTCGGCCGTGACCCGCGCTTCGATGCGACGGCCATTCAGACGCTGGACCTGAAGGGCTGGGACGGGGTCGCGATCGCTCTCGTGGTCTGAGCCGGAGCGCCGGGGATGACGCGGCCTGTGGCCGCGGCATCCCCGTCACTAGACTCGACTGCGGACCGACGACGCTCCGCCCCGCCCCCTCACGAACCGACAGGGAGTCCTCCGTGGCACTTATCGAGGCAGTCAACGCGCGCGAGATCTTGGATTCGCGCGGAAACCCGACCGTCGAAGTGGAGGTCCTTCTCGATGACGGCATCGTCCAGCGAGCGGCCGTCCCCTCCGGCGCGTCGACCGGCGCATTCGAGGCGTACGAGCTGCGCGACGGAGACAAGACCCGCTACGGCGGCAAAGGCGTGCTGAAGGCGGTCGACGCGGTCATCGATGAGCTCGGCCCGGCCCTGGAAGGTGTGGAAGCCAGCGAGCAGCGCATCGTCGATGAGATCCTCATCGAGGTCGACGGCACCGAGAACAAGAAGCGCGTCGGAGCCAACGCCATCCTCGGCGTGAGCCTCGCGGTGGCCAAGGCGGCTGCAGACTCTGCCGATCTGCCGCTGTTCCGCTACCTCGGCGGACCGAACGCCCACATTCTGCCCGTCCCGCTGTTCAACGTCATCAACGGCGGATCGCACGCCGACAACGGCATCGACATGCAGGAGTTCTTCCTGGCGCCGATCGGCGCCTCGACGTTCGCCGAAGCGCTGCGCTGGGGCACCGAGACCTACCACGTCCTCAAGGGCGAGCTCCTGGCCGCCGGGTACGCCACCGGTCTGGGCGACGAGGGCGGCTTCGCCCCCGACCTGCCCAGCAACCGCGAAGGTCTGGATTTCCTGATCGCCGCCATCGAGAAGGCCGGCTTCACACCCGGCACCGACATCGCCCTCGGCATGGACGTCGCGGCCACCGAGTTCTTCCGGGACGGCGCGTACGCGTTCGAAGGGAAGAACTGGACGGCCGAGCAGCTCACGGAGTACTACATCGAGCTCGCCGACGCCTATCCGATCATCACCATCGAGGACGCGCTCGCCGAAGACGACTGGGACGCCTGGAAGCACCTGACCGACAAGCTGGGCTCGAAGATCCAGCTCGTCGGAGACGACCTGTTCGTCACCAACCCGACCCGTCTCGCGGACGGGATCAAGCGCGGCGTGGCCAACTCGCTGCTGGTGAAGGTCAACCAGATCGGAACCCTCTCGGAGACCCTGGACGCCGTCGACCTGGCGCACCGCTCGGGGTACACCACGATGTTCTCGCACCGTTCCGGCGAGACCGAGGACACCACCATCGCCGATCTCGCCGTCGCCGTGAACTCCGGCCAGATCAAGAGCGGCGCGCCCGCCCGCAGCGAGCGCGTCGCGAAATACAATCAGCTTCTGCGCATCGAAGAGGAACTGGGCGATGCGGCGGAGTTCGCCGGCCGCTCCGCGTTCCCCCGGTACCAGGGATAGCGCACCGCAGACCGAATCGCCGCGTGCCGGCGAGTGAACGAGAGGGGGAGCCGTGGCCAAGATGACGGCTCCCCCCTCTCGCGCCGCCCGCCCGGAACGGGCTCCCCGCCGCACCGCAGCGCGGCAGCCCGTGGACGTGCGGGGCTGGCTCGGCGGCATCCGCCTGTCCGGATTCATGGTCATCATGCTCGGACTCGTGGTCCTGGCCGCGTTCGTCCTCGTGCCGACGATCGGCACGTACGTGGACCAGCGCCAGCAGATCGCGGCGCTGCAGGCCGCGGTGCAGGTCAGCCGGGAGGACGTCGCCGACCTGGAAGCGCAGCGCGACCGCTGGACCGACCCGGCCTACATCACCACGCAGGCGCGGGAGCGGCTCTACTACGTCAAGCCCGGCGAGGTCGTCTACCTGGTGGACAACGACCTTCCCGCGGCGCTGGTCCCACAGGAGCAGGCGGCCGTCAGCGGCGATGTCGAGCAGACCCGCACGGACTGGATGGCGCAGTTCGTCCGCTCCGTGACGGAGGCGGGGATGGCCCAGACCGTCGCGCCGCCCTCCATCGGGGTTCCCGACATCGCGCCGGAAGAGACGCCGGCCGGCACTCCGTGACCTCGGCGGCACCGGCGGCCAGCGTCGTCCCAGCCGCGGAACGGTACCCTGGGCGGCGTGACCACCCCGCCGTTCCCGCCCGTTCGTGAGACTGATCTGCGCGTCCTGCGTGCCCAGCTCGGGCGACCCGCCCGCGGCGTCGTGGGGATCGCCGCGCGCTGCGTGTGCGGCAACCCGACGGTGGCGGCCACGGCACCTCGCCTCGAGGACGGAACGCCGTTTCCGACGTTCTACTACCTGACTCACCCGGCCGCGACCGCCGCCATGTCGGGGCTGGAGGCGGGGCAGGTGATGCGCGCGCTGAGCGACGACCTGGAGGCGGACTCCGACCTCGCCGACGCGTACCAGCGCGCCCACGAGGCGTACCTGCGCGACCGTGCGGGGTTCGGTGCGGTCGAGGAGATCTCCGGGATCTCGGCCGGGGGCATGCCCACCCGGATCAAGTGCCTGCACGCGCTGGTGGCGCATTCGCTCGCGGCGGGACCCGGCGTGAACCCGATCGGCGACCGCGCACTGGCGCTGTCCTCGTGGTCGCCGCTGCGCTGCGTATGCGCCGAACCGGGAGGCGGTGCATGATCCGGCCGTTGCTGGCCGTCTGCGCCTCCGCGCTGGCCGTGGTGCTGCTGACCGGGTCGGCCGTGATCCCGGACGCATCCGCGCAGGATCCGGTGCGCGCCGCGGAGTACTGGCTCGACGACTACGGCGTCAAGGCGGCGTGGGCCACCACTCGGGGCGCGGGAGTGCGGATCGCGATCATCGACACCGGGATCGCTCGCGGTCCGGCGGAGTTCGAGGGCGCGGTGGTCGGCGGGACCGACGTGTCGGGAACGGGCGCACCGGACGGTCGCGCGCCGGTCGGCGCCGTGGACTCCAATCACGGCAGCTGGGTGGCCTCGCTGGCCGCCGCACGCGGCACCGGCCCGTCGACCGGGATGATCGGCGTCGCGCCGCAGGCGGAGCTGCTCTCGGTATCGGTCGGCTTCGGGTCGTCCGCGAAGGTGCCCTTCACGGAGCAGATCGCCGAGGCGATCCGGTGGTCGGTCGACAACGGCGCCGACGTGATCAACCTGTCGCTGACCACCAACACACTGGACTGGGACAAGAGCTGGGACTCCGCGTTCCTGTACGCCCACGAACACGACGTCGTCGTCGTCGTCGCCGCCGGAAACCGGGGCAGCGGCACGTCCCGCGTCGGCGCGCCGGCAACGATCCCCGGCGTGCTGACGGTGGCCGGCGTCGATCCGTCCGGGCGGGCGAGTCTCGAGGCATCCACCCAGGGCATCACCATCGGCGTCTCGGCACCGAGTGAGGATCTCGTCGGGGTGTCTGCCGACGGCCGGCTCGTGCTGTGGAACGGCACCAGCGGCGCCGCGCCGATCGTAGCCGGCGTCGCGGCGCTCGTGCGCGCCGCCCACCCGGATCTGGACGCCGCCAACGTCATCAACCGCATCATCCGCACCGCCCGGCCCGTGGCATCCGCACGGGCGGTGCCAGATCCGCTGTACGGGTACGGACTCGTGGATGCCGCGGCGGCCGTCTCGGCGAACGTGCCCGCGGTCACCGCCAACCCCATGGGCAGCCTGGAGGAGTGGATCCGCCTCTACCGTCGTGCCGAGACCGACCCCGAGCCGGCCCCGACGGTCAAGCCTGTCGAGGTGCCGCCGCTGCCCCCCTCGGATGCCGCACGCCGGGTCTCCACCCCGCTGCTGCCCTCGACGGATTCGCTGCTCTATGGCACGCTGCCGCTGATGGGGGGATCAGCCACCGCTATACTTGTGGCTCTCGGCGTCATCGCAGCTGTCCGACGTATCCGATTGGCGTCACGGGCGCCGAGCCGCTGATCCCCAGGAGTACTCCCCACGTGAGCAACACCGTGCCAAAAATCCTCATAGTCGGTGGCGGCTACGCGGGCTTCTACACTGCCTGGAAGCTCGAGAAGCATCTGCGCAAGGGCGAGGCCGAGGTGACCATCGTCGACCCGTTGCCGTACATGACCTACCAGCCGTTCCTGCCCGAGGTCGCGGCCGGATCCATCGAAGCCCGGCACTCCGTCGTCGCGCTGCGCCGCCACCTCAAGCGCACCACGGTGGTCGCCGCCAAGGTGACCGGGATCAGCCACGCGAACAGAGTCGCCACGATCACCCCGATCGCCGGTGCGCCCTACGAACTCGAGTACGACCAGATCGTGGTCACCGCCGGGGCCGTCTCGCGCACGTTCCCGATCCCGGGCATCGCCGACAACGCGATCGGACTCAAGACGATCGAGGAGGCGGTCGCGATCCGCGACCGCCTGATGTCCAACTTCGACAAGGCCTCCACGCTTCCGCCCGGACCCGAGCGGGACCGTCTGCTGACGGTCGTCGTGGTCGGCGGCGGGTTCGCGGGAATCGAGGTGTTCGCAGAACTGCGTTCCCTGGCGTCGTCGCTGGTGGCGCGCTACCCGGAGATCACCTTCGACGACACGCACTTCCACCTCATCGAGGCGATGGGCCGGATCATGCCCGAGGTGTCGCTGAAGACCAGCGAATGGGTGCTGAAGGATCTCGCCAAGCGCGCCGCCTACGTGCACCTGGACACCCAGGTCACCGGCGCCCTCGGCGGCAACGTCGAGCTGTCCACCGGGGAGGTGATTCCGAGCGACCTGATCATCTGGACTGCCGGCGTCATGGCCAACCCGACCGTCGTCCGCGGCGGAGACCTGCCCGTCGAGGAACGCGGTCGCATCCAGACCCGCGCCGACCTCCGCGTGGGCACCGACGACGAGATCGTCGAGGGCGCCTGGGCAGCAGGGGATGTCTCGGCCGTTCCCGACCTGTCCGGCGGTGGCGTCGGCGGATACTGTGTTCCGAACGCGCAGCACGCCGTCCGCCAGGCAAAGCTGCTCGCCAAGAACCTCGTGGCGGTCCTGCGCGGCGAGCTGCCGCGTGAGTATTTCCACAAGAACCTGGGCGCGGTCGCCGGCCTCGGTCTGTACAACGGCGTCTTCCAATCCGGCAACCTCGCACTCAAGGGGTTCATCGCGTGGGTCGCGCACCGTGGATACCACGGCCTGGCGATGCCGTCGTGGGAGCGCAAGTTCCGGGTCGTGTGGGGCTGGTGGAACAACCTGTGGCTGGGCCGCGACCTGGTCAATCTGCAGGCCGTCCAGGATCCGCGGTACGTCTTCGAAGAATTCGCCGCTCGCCCGCGCACGCCGCAGCCCGTCGAGGCGGCTCCCGTCAAGGCGCCCGTCGTGGCGGATGCACCCAAGCAGGTCTCCGCACGCGGCTGACCGGTACCGTGGAGGCGGGCCCGCGTGCACGCCCCCGTAGCCCAACCGGCAGAGGCAGGCGACTTAAAATCGCCCAAGTGTGGGTTCGAATCCCACCGGGGGTACGGTTCTCCCGCGTGATTCCGCGCAATGCGCCCCAACTGGCTCCGGCCGGATGGGGCGCATTCGCTATTTACTCGCTGTTTTCAGCGAACATCGCGAGCGTTGAAGTCGGTCGGGTCCCTCGTGCAGAATCTGGATGTAGTCGGTCGCTTGTGCCCCCAATCGAACGCTTACTCTGAACGCCCTGACGCCCTCGGGCTCACCCTTCACCGGGTGGGTTCGGGGGCGTCTTTCGTCGTGTGCCCGCCATCGTTGTCCTCATATGCGAATCGGGGTATCTTGCGATCAACCGGGTAGGGTCGGCCGGGAATCTGCTGGAGGATCATGCCCACGAGCGATGCAGACCACCAAGGTCACCCCCGTGCCGTGACATGGGCGTCTGGGTTGTGGATATTGGGCACGGCGGTAGGTCTGGTCAGCGCGGTACTCCTGTTTTCCGCGGTCCCCTCCCCAGGCCATCTGCTCGCGGTGCCGGCCAGCCACAGCGAGAGGGCAGCGGGGATCGGGGTGCTGCTTGCGGCCTGGAGCCTGGCCCGACTGGTGTTCGCGTGGTTCATGCTCCGCGGCCACGTTTGGGCCCGTACAGTCCTCACGGCGCTGGCCGGACTGGGCCTCGCGGTCATCACTTTCCATTTCGGGTATGTGACTGCGCTGAACTGTATCGCTGCGGCCATAAATGTGGTGGCCGTCGTGCTGCAGTTCCTACCTTCTTCCAACGCGTACTTCTCGCGCTGCTATCACCGCACACATGCGCCCTTCGATGCCCCAGAACAGCCGCTGAGGCCGAGCGAGCGACCAGCGCAGATTTAGACGGAGCACCGCATCGGTCAGTTGGGTTCTCCCATCCCCGCCGGCAACTCAGAACATTCAGCGGGTGGACCCGGGTGTGACCCGTCGCTGGCACACTGAGTGCATGACCTGCCCTGAGTGCGGCTCGCACAACATCGAAGCCATGGACGCCCGCGTGGCGGTTCGCGCCGCATTCGAGTGCAAGAAGTGTGACCACTCGTGGGAGGTTCCTTCTCCGCCAGCTCACGATGTCCGCCTGAGCCTCTGAAGGACCAATAGCTCGCTGCCGAATGCATTGAACTGGGGTCCCGATCTAGATCCTCGCCGTCCTCCGTGCCCGGCGAGGCTGGCAACATTGGCTCCTGACGCCCTCGGGCTCACCCCTTATTGGGTGGGTTCGGGGGCGTTATTCGTCGTAGCCGCTATGGGGTCGACCGCCCTACGATTCGACGTGTGCTCGAACGACAAATCCAAACGATGCTGGACGACATCACGTTCCACGCGGAGGTACTGGACGTAGCGACGGATGCTGACAGCCGGCGCCGGGCCGTGGAATCCGCACTGGCGCTGGTGTACCGGGTACAGGATGCCTTGCATAAACGGCTCAAGAACGTCTATTGGGATGCCGTCGACGGAACGCCGGACGGTCAGCTCACTGGTGCGCTGAACCTAGTGCGCAACGTGAATACCCACTCGCTGGTGGTGGAGTCAGCCTTCGGTGAGCTGTCTCCGAGCGATCATCTGCATCCGGGGCTTGCGGTGGTTACCGGCGCGATGATGCGATGGTCGGACTTCGGCGACGTCGAGGAAGAACTCGAGGCGCCACGGAAGAACCAGACTGATCGCAGGCCCTACTACCGTGCACATCTGTCCCAGGCGGCGGTGGTGCCAACCCTCCGAACGGTCGTCGGGTTCTACGAGGGACTCACCGAGGACGATTGAGGCACGCACTGTCGTCGGCTCACCGCGTTCCGCCACGCGACGTTGGTCGGCGGCCACGGCGTCCACTCGACGACGACGACGTATCTCCGCGTACCCCGCACCGCGCATCCCCTACTGTCCGCTTCGGTGCGGAGGGGTTTTCTGGGGAGACGGAGGTATTGAGGTGCAGGAGCGTGGTACCGGATGATCGGAACTCATACGACAACGGTGGGGAGGTCGACATGTTCGCTGAACTCTGGGGGTTCCTACGCTGGCTCATGAGCTGGTGGAGGTGATCACGAGTTTCAACATCAACGCCCCGCGTCCTTCGCCCCCAGGTGAATGGACGCGGGGCGTCAAATGTTGCACGACGCCTGGCGACGCCGACAGGTGTCAGCCTCTCTTCGGGGATTCCCCCGATTCCCGGAGGGGGGCCACCCGTCTTCCTTCCAGCACACCGCGGCGCGTGGTCTCCCGGATGGTCGACAGAGGCGCGTGCGGGCTGCTGTCTTGTGTGCACGGAGCCGTGGCCGCCACGCCACGTAGGGAGAGGGTGTTGCCGAGTGATTCGCAACCCTCTATCGCCCAAGTGTGGGTTCGAATCCCACCGGGGGTACGGTTCCTCGCACCATCCGCAGGACGGTGTGCGGAACCCTTTCCGGCGCAGCCCTAGGCTTACGCCATGTGCTTCCCCTCGCCGGAGAACGTGATGCCGTGACGATCGACCTGCTCTCCACCGCCGGCTCGGGGACGCCCTGGGCGGACCCCGCCGTCTACTGGAGGTCGGTGGACGCTGCCGTCGCGGAGATCTCCGGGCCGGTTGCAGCGCTGAGTCTTCCCGCCCTGCGATACAACGCCCTCGACATGCTGGTGCGGGCCGCCGGGGTACCGATCCGCGTCGCCAGCAAATCGGTCCGCGTGCGGGACGTGCTCGATGCCGTGCTCGCACTGCCCGGATATTCCGGCATCCTCGCCTTCGCCCTTCCCGAGGCGCTCTGGCTCGCTGAAGAGCATGACGACGTGGTGATGGGGTACCCGACGGCGGACCGCGCTGCGATCGCCCGCCTGGCCGCCGATGACCGGGCCGCATCCCGGGTCACCCTGATGGTGGACGACCTCGCGCAGCTGGATCTGGTCGATGCAGTGGCGGCCCCCGCAGCGCGTGCGACGATCCGCGTCGCCATCGACGCCGATGCATCGTGGCGCGCTCCCGGGTTGGGGCACATCGGTGTGCGGCGTTCGCCGCTGCACGAGCCGGGCGAAGTGGCCGGCCTCGCTCGCGCGATCGCTGCTCGGCGCGGCTTCCGCCTGGTCGGTCTCATGATGTACGAGGCGCAGATAGCGGGCCAGGGAGATGCCACCGGCGCCGGGGACGGCATCATCCGCTGGATGCAGCGCCGCTCCGCACAGGAGCTCCTGGAACGGCGGGCCGTCGTCGTGTCGGCGCTGCGGGACATCGCCCCGCTGGAGTTCGTCAACGGCGGGGGAACCGGATCGCTCGAGCTGACCGCATCCGATCTGGCCGTCACCGAGTTGACCGCGGGGAGCGGGCTGCTGGCCGGTCATCTCTTCGACGGCTATCGCGCGTTCGATCCGGCGCCGGCGGCCGCGTTCGGCCTCGAGGTCGTGCGAAAGCCGATGCCGGAGATCGCGACGGTCCTCGGCGGCGGCTGGATCGCGTCCGGCCCGCCGCTGGCCTCGCGCCAGCCGATGCCGGTGTGGCCGGCGGGGTTGACCATGCTGGCGCGCGAAGGGGCCGGCGAGGTGCAGACCCCGCTGCGGGGGGATTCCGCACGATCGCTCGCCGTCGGCGACCGGGTGTGGTTCCGTCATGCCAAGAGCGGAGAGCTGGCCGAGCGGGTGGAGCGCTACCGGTTGGTGGAGGACGGACGAGCGGTCGGCGAAGCGCCCACCTACCGGGGCGAGGGGAAGGCTTTCCTGTGACCCGTCTCGGCGGAACGTGGCACAACTGGAGTCGCACCGAGACCGTCCGGCCGCAGCGGGTCGAAGCGCCCGCCTCGACCGCCGCCGTGCAGCGCTCCGTCCAGGCCGCCGCTGCGCGCGGGATGCCGCTCAAGGCGGTCGGCGCCGGTCACAGCTTCACCGGCATCGCGTTGGCCCCCGGCGTGCTGCTGGATCTGACCGACCTGACCGGGCTCGTCTCAGTGGACCGTGACCGCGCACGGGTCACCCTGCGCGCCGGCACGCGGCTGCATCAGGTGCCGAAGCTGCTGGCGCCGTATGGACTGGCCATGCCCAACCTGGGGGACATCGATCGTCAATCCATCGCCGGGGCGATCTCGACCGGCACGCACGGCACCGGGGCGCGCTTCGGCGGCCTGGCCACGCAGGTGACCGGCGTGACGCTGATCACTGCGGGCGGTGACCTGCTCACGGTGGATGAGAACGAGAACACCGACCTGCTCGGGGCCGTCGCTCTGGGTCTGGGTGCGCTGGGCATCCTGGTGGAAGTGACGCTGCAGTGCGTGCCCGCCTTCCTGCTGCACGCGGTGGAGCGCCCTGAGCCGTTGGATGCGGTCTTGGGCAGTCTGGACTCGCTCGTCGCGGCGTCCGATCACTTCGAGTTCTACTGGTTTCCGCACACCGAGCTGGCGATGACCAAGACCAACACGCGCCTGCCGGAGAGCGCCGTGCGTCACCCGCTGCCGCCGCTGCGCAGATGGGTCGACGACGTCGCCGTCGGTGGCCTGGCCCACCAGCTCGCCTGCAGCATCGCGCGGACGGTCCCGGCCGCGGCGCCGGCGATCAACCGGCTCTCAGCCAGAGTGTGGAGCGATCGCGAATTCACGGATGCCTCGGCCCGCGTCTTCGCGACAGAACGATTCGTCCGCTTCCGCGAGATGGAGTTCGCGGTGCCGGCCGGGAACGTCCGACCCGCGTTCGAGGCCGTGCGCGCGCTGATCGAGGACCGCGGGTGGCGGATCGCCTTCCCGGTCGAGGTGCGCTTCGCCGCAGCCGATGACGTGTGGATGTCGACCGCGCACGGGCGTGCGTCCGGATACATCGCCGTGCACCGCTACTGGCGGGAGGATCACGCGGAGTATTTCGAGGCCGTGGAGCACATCATGATCGGGTTCGAGGGTCGCCCGCACTGGGGCAAGCTGCACTCGCTGGACGCCGGGATGCTGCGGGGCCGATACCCGCGGTTCGACGAGTTCGTCGCCTTGCGCGATCGGCTGGACCCCGACCGGATGTTCGACAACCCCTACCTCCGGCGTGTGCTCGGGTGAGTATGGGCTGGGAGTCGTGAGACGGCTCTCATGAAGCCCGGTGCGCCTCGCTAGGATGAGACAAACCTCGAACGGAGTCGCACGCTATGTGGGAATGGCTTATCCCAGTACTGATCGTTGTGGCGCTGGTCGTCATCGTCGGCATCTACCTGTGGGCGACCTACAACTCGCTCGTCGCGCTGAACGTACGCGTCGACGAGGCGTGGAGCGACATCACAGTCCAGCTGAAACGCAGGGCCGACCTGCTGCCCAACCTGATCGAGGCCGTCAAGGGCTACGCGGCGCATGAGAAGGCCGTCTTCGAGAATGTCACCCGTGCCCGGGCTGAGACGCTGACGGCGGGGGGTCCCGCCGAGGCGGGTGTGGCCGAAGGGCACATGCAGCAGGCGCTGAAGTCGCTTTTCGCAGTCGCCGAAGCGTATCCGCAGCTGCAGGCGAGCCAGAACTTCCTGCAGCTGCAGCAGTCCATCGTCGATACCGAGGACAAGATCCAGGCGTCCCGCCGGTTCTACAACGGCGGCGTGCGGGAGCTGAACACCAAGATCAAGGTGTTCCCGAACAATCTCTTCGCCCGCAACCTGGGCTTCCACGAGCGCGAGTTCTTCGAAGTCGTGGACGGCGCGGCGATCGCGGAGCCGCCGCGGGTTCAGTTCTGACGCCGAGCGGATCACTGTGCGAGGCCACGATGATGCGCTCGAGTGTCAGGCTCGTGTAGCCGCCCCGCGGACGGCGTATCGAGATCCCGTGGGCCTCCGCGGAAACCGCTGATGTACACCGCCATCGCCCGCAACAAGCGCAACACGTGGTTCATCCTGATCGGCTTCGTACTGTTCCTGGGCGGGATCGGTGTCCTCGCCGGCTGGCTGGCCGGCAACAACTGGTGGATCACCGCGTTCATCCTCGTGTTCGCGGCCGGGTACGCGACCTTCCAGTACTTCTTCGCGGACCGCGAGGCTCTGGCGATGGCAGGTGCCGTCCAGGTGGAGCGCAGCGATGCCCCGCGCTACTACCGGATCGTGGAGAACCTGTGCATCACCACCGGCACGGTGATGCCGAAGCTGTACGTCGTGGATGATCCGGCACCGAACGCGTTCGCCACCGGCCGCAAACCCGAAGAGGCCTCGATCACCGTGACGACCGGCCTGTTCGAACTGATGACCGACCGCGAGCTCGAAGGCGTGCTCGGCCACGAGCTCGGACACATCCGCAATTACGACATCCGCGTCTCGCTGATCGTCTTCGGGCTGGTCGTCGCGGTGGGCATCCTGGCCGACCTGTTCCTGCGCCTCGCGTTCTTCGGGGGAGCCCGTCGCAGCGGCAACAACCAGGCGCAGCTGCTCTTCGTGGTCTTCGGTGTGGTGGCCGCCCTGGTCGCCCCGCTGCTGGCAGGCGCTGTCCAGGCGGCCATCTCGCGTCAGCGCGAGTATCTCGCCGACGCCACCAGCGCGATGACCACCCGGGATCCGGACGCGCTCGCATCAGCGCTGGGCAAGCTCGCGGAGTACGGGCGCCCGCTGCAGAAAGCCAGTACGTCGATGGCGCACCTGTGGATCGCGGATCCGCTGAAACCCAATGCGCTGGCCCGGATGTTCTCCACCCACCCGCCGATCCCCGACCGGATCGAACGGCTCAGGACCATGGGCGGGACGTTCTAAGACCCTGGCCCGCTGCCTCCGCCACGTCGTCGCCCACCGCTATCCTCGCCGGTATGCATCGACTCACCCGCGAGGAGGCGCGTCGCATCGCCGTGCGCGCTCAGCTGCTCACGGCAGATCGTCCGGGTGGGATCGTCGAAGCCGTCGACGGCCTGTCTCTGGTGAACATCGACCCGACCGCGGCGGTCGCTCCCAGCGCCGACCACATCCTGTGGAGCCGGATCGGATGGCCCTACCAGGCGGCGGATCTGATGCGCGTCACCGAAGACGACCGCGCGGTGTTCGAGTGGGCGGGCTTCTACCGGCCGATGGCCGACCTGGCGCTCTTCCGGCCGCTGATGCGCGCGTGGCCACCGTACCGTCAGCACCGCGAGTGGCTGGCCGCCAACGACCGCTTCCGCCGCGACGTGCTCGCTCGACTGCGCAGCGAGGGGCCTGTGCGCACGGGCCAGATCCCGGACACCAGTCAGGTCGGCTGGAAGTCCACGGGCTGGACGAACAACAGGAACGTCACCCAGATGCTCGAGTTCCTGGTGCTCCGCGGCGAGGTGGCGATCTCCGGCCGGGAGGGCAAGGAGCGGGTATGGGATGTCGCCGAGCGCGTCTACCCCACCGACACCGTCGAGCTCTCCGCGGAGGAGGCGGGTCGCCTGCGTGCCGAGCGGAGGCTGGGGTACCTCGGGCTGGCCCGCGCGAAGGCGCCACGCCAGCCGGTTGAGCCGCTGGATGTCGGGACGGCGGGGGAGGAGGCCGTGGTGGAGGGAGTCCCGGGCAGTTGGCGCGTTGACCCGACACTGCTGCACCCGCCCGATCCCTTCCAGCCGCGCACCGCACTGCTCTCGCCGTTCGACCGGCTGGTCTTCGACCGTGCCCGCGCTCAGGAGCTGTTCGACTTCGAGTACGTCGTGGAGATGTACAAACCCGCCGCGCAGCGCCGATGGGGGTACTTCGCGCTGCCGATCCTCCACGGCGATCGGCTGATCGGAAAGCTGGATGCCGCGGCAGACCGCAAAGCCGGGGTCTTCCGCGTCTCCGCCATCCATCACGACGAGCCGTTCACGGCCGAGGTCGCGGCGGCGGTGGAGCTGGAGGTGCAGGATCTCGCCGCCTGGCTCGGGCTGGAGGTGACCGGCATCCCGGGATCCTGACTCCGGAGCGGCGGTGGCAGGCCGAGGCGGTCAGTCCAGTGCGAGCACCATCTCGTCGCCGCGGAAAGTCACCGTCCCACGCAATGACCAGTCGTCCGCGCGATAGGTGAAGCTCGTTGCACCGCCGTCAGAGGTCAGCCCGGTGGCGGTGGCCACCACGACGCCACCGGTTGCGGCGAACGTGCGCTGGTCGGGGGCGAAGGCGAGCACGGGCAGCTGTTCGATCCGGAAGGCGATGGACTCCAGTGTGGCCAGGTCGGCCGCCCAGGGCACCCGCAGGCCGCAGTCGGGGGGCACCGCGGACGCCGGCTGCGTGCACGCGTCCGCGTACGCGTTCAGCTGCGCTTGGCCGGCAGCGGTCGCGTCCGGGGCGATGGATGCGTTGATGCGCACAGCGGCGGGCTCGTCGGTGCTGAGCGCGACGGAGGCTTCGCCGGTCAGGAGTCCGCGGGGCGCGGGGCGAACCGGATACTCGGCGGGCAGCAGCAGGATGGGGCGCGCCGTCGGCGCCAGCGCACCGCCCACCCACGCGGAATCCCCGAGCGGCGTGCCCGCGGCGGACACCACGGTCACCTCGAGAGACGCCAGGTAGTCGCCGGTGAGCTCCCACCGGCCGCCGTCGTCTCGGAGTGCGAAGGACACCTCGCGGCGCTCCCCGGCGATCACGGCCGATGCGCGCACAGTCGTCGCATCGGCGCCGGTCGTGATCTCCTCGACTCGGGTTTCCGAGGCGTACGCGTCGGCGCCGGCGAACGAGTCCATCAGAACCCGCTCGGCGTCCTCGTCCACGTCGTTGCCGCGCATGGCGTCGATCGTCGCGAAATCGCCCCCGGCGAGCGCGGTGAGGTAGCTGCGAGCGGCATCCTCCGCGCTGGGCGGCCGGCTGAGCGACCACCAGGCCAGCGCCCCGGCGATCACCAGCAGGACGGCTGCACCCGCGGCGATCCAGACGGTCGCGGTGCGCTTCACGCCTCCACGCTAGCGCCGGCTCGATCCTCCGGCGCCGGTTCGTCCCGCTCCAGCGGGATCGCCGCCGCGGCACCGGCCTCGTGTCGCCGGGCCTCCGGCATCGCGCCGGCCAGATCATCGGCCGCGTCCCCCCACCGCGAGACCGAGACCGCGTTCAGCCCCTGCCAGCGCGCGGCATCCCGGAGCACGTCGGCGAGGCGGGCGGCGGCATCCGTGGGGTGATCAGGCTCCCACCATGCGGACTGGACCAGCAGGGTCGAGGCGCCGCGGTCGGCCTTCAGGTCCACGCGTCCGACGATGTCATCGTCGATCAGCACAGGCAGCGAGTAGTACCCGTAGCGTCGGCGCGGCGCGGGCGTGTAGATCTCGATGCGGTAGTCGAAGTCGAACAGGCGCTGCGCGCGGTCGCGGAACCAGACCACCGGATCGAACGGGGTCAGGATCGCCGCGGCATCCACCCTCCGCGGCACAGAGGCGCTGCTGTGCATCCATGCTTTGGCGGGTCGCCCCGCAGCCTGCCATCCCTGGACGGTGACCGGCCGCAGTACCCCCGAGTCCTCGAGGTTGCGGATGGCGGACACCACCGCGCCGCGGTCTTTCAGGCGCCAGTAGTCGGCGAGATCGGATGCCGTGGCCACCCCGTACGCTTTCGCGGCGCGCGCGATCAGCTCGGCAATGGCGTGATCACGGGGTACCGGTGCGGCGAGCACCTCGGCGGGCACGACATCCTCGGCCAGACCGTAGCGTCGCTCGAAACCGCGGCGCCCGGCGATGGCCACCTCGCCGAAGAGCCAGAGATACTCCAACGCCCGCTTCACGACATCCCAGTCCCACCACGGTCCGCGCGCCGTCGTTCCGGCATCGTGCTCGATCTGCGCCGGACGAAGGGGTCCGCGATCGGCCAGCTCGGCGCGAACCCAATCCACGATCTCGCGGTGAGTCTGGTACCAGCTGTCCGGCTCGCTGCCGTATTTCGCCCGCAGGTCATCCATCCGAAAGCGGAACAGACCCCAGTCGACGGCGGGGATGAACGACGCGACGTGCGCCCAGTATTCGACGTACGGTGCCCGCCGCGAGAACAGGAGCTTGTCCAGCGCCGCGGTGTCGTAGGGCCCCAGCCGCGAGAACAGCGGCATGTAGTGCGATCGAGCGAAGACGTTGACCGAGTCGATCTGCAGGGTCGCCATCCGCGTGAGGGCGAGATTCAGCTGCCGCGTTCCGGCAACCGTCGGGGCGGGCTGCGCGAAACCCTGAGCGGCCAGGGCGATCCGGCGCGCCTCCGGCAGGCTCAGCGACTCCTTCACGGCGGCAAGCCTAGTGGCTGAGTCCGACACGCCCGCGGCGTGGATCCGGCCGGCGGGGGAGTGGATCTCGATGCGGCCGCTGCGCGGCCTACTCGATCTAGAGTCGAGCCGCCTCAACGCCGCTTCGCGGCATTGACCCGGCTCGACTCTAGACTGGCGGGATGAGCAGTGGCCCCGACAACCAGCCTCGAAGCTCCCTCTTCGATGCACTCCGGGACCGCAATCGGGTGGTCACCTCCGAGTTGTCGGGAACCATTCCGCGCGGGCTTCGGGTTGCGACCGCGTACGCGTGGCGTTTTCTGGTGGTGGCAGCGGCCGTCGGCGTCGCGATCTGGCTCGTCATCCAGCTGAAGCTGCTGGTCATCCCGCTGCTGATCTCCATCCTGGTGACCGCGTTGCTGTGGCCGGCCTTCGCGTGGATGCTGCGACACCGGGTGCCGCGCTGGCTTGCGATCGCGATATCGATCCTCGGCACCCTGGCCATCGTCGCCGGCCTGCTGTGGCTGGTGATCTGGCAGGTGACCCGCGAGTGGTCCTCCGTGCAGACCCGCACGGTCGAGGCCCTCGAGCAGTTCCGTCAGTACCTGATCGATGGGCCGCTGCACCTGACCGCGAGTCAGATCGATGACCTGCTGGGCCAGTCGCTGACGCTTGTGCAGGAGCAGGCGGAACTCCTGCTGTCCGGGGCTCTCGCGCTCGGGACCACGCTCGGTCACGTCGCCGTCGGAGCACTGCTGTCCCTGTTCATCCTGCTGTGCCTGCTCGCCGACGGCGGGGGCATCTGGCGATGGACCACGCGGCTGTTCCCGCAGCGTGCCCGACCCGCCGTGGACGGAGCCGCGCGCGCCGGCTGGGTCATGGTGGTCAACTACTCGCGCACCCAGCTGCTGGTGGCCACCATCGACGCGGTCGGCATCGGGCTCGGCGCCTTCCTGCTGGGGGTTCCGCTGGCGATCCCCGTCGCGGTGCTGGTCTTCCTCGGCGCGTTCGTCCCCATCGTCGGCGCGGTGGTCACCGGTGCCCTGGCGGTGTTCTTGGCGCTGGTGTACAACGGCGCCTGGATCGCGCTGTGGATGCTGGTCGTCGTCCTGGCGGTGCAGCAGATCGAGGGGCACGTCCTGCAGCCGCTGCTCATGGGCTCGGCCGTCAAGGTCCACCCCCTCGCCGTCGTCCTGGTGGTGGCCGGCGGCGCTCTGATCGCCGGCATCCCCGGGGCCCTGTTCGCCGTGCCGCTGGCCGCCTTCGTCAATGTCTTCGCCGTCTACATCACCGGTCGAACGTGGGAGGGCGGCGGGCGGGCGTCCTCGCGCGACCTGATCTGGACGACCGTGCCCCGCCCAAGGAAGGTTCGTTCTTGAGTATCCCGACCCTGGCGGAGTTCGAGGACGCCGCTGCCTTCCTCGACGGCGTGATCACACGCACGCCCATCGACCAGTCGCTGCACCTGTCCGAGCTGATGGGCGTGCCCGTGCATCTCAAGCTGGAGAATCTGCAGCGGACCGGGTCCTTCAAGATCCGTGGGGCGACCTATCGGCTGTCCCGTCTGACCGCCGAGGAGCGCGCGCGCGGGGTCGTGGCAGCGTCGGCGGGCAACCACGCACAGGGCGTCGCGCTGGCGGCGCAGGCTCTGGGCATCGCGGCCACGATCTTCATGCCGCTCGGCGTCCCGGTACCCAAGCTGCTGGCCACCCGCGGGTACGGTGCCGACGTCATCCTGGACGGCGCCACCGTGGAGACCCCGCTGCGCCTGGCAGCGGAGTTCGCCGAACGGACGGGTGCCGTCCTGATCCCGCCGTACGACCATCGCGACATCATCGTCGGTCAGGGCACGCTGGGCCTGGAGCTGTTCGATGCGGTGCCGGATCTGGACACGGTGCTGCTCGGGATCGGCGGAGGAGGCCTCATCGCCGGTGTCGCGGCCGCGGTCAAGGCGCGCGCTGCCGCGGTCGGGCGGACCGTGCGGATCATCGGAGTGCAGGCCGAGAACTCCGCGGCCTACCCGTCCTCGCTCGCAGCCGGGCATCCGCTCCAGGTCGACACGCTGCCGACGATCGCGGACGGGATCGCGGTGGCCCGACCGGGGGACATCCCGTTCGAGATCATCCGCCAGCTCGTGGACGAGGTCGTCACCGTCACCGACGATGACATCGCCCGCGCCCTCCTGGTGCTGCTCGAGCGTGCCAAGCAGGTGGTCGAGCCCGCCGGCGCGGTGGGGGTCGCGGCAATCCTGGCGGGCAAGGTGACACCGACCGGTCCGACCGTGTCGGTGCTGTCCGGCGGCAACATCGACCCCCTGCTGCTGCAGCGGGTCGTCTCACACGGGCTGGCGGCATCAGGTCGCTACATGAGCCTGCGGATCCCGCTGCCGGATCGCCCGGGACAGCTCGCGCGAGTGTCGGAACTGCTCGCGCAGGCCGGGGCCAACGTGATCGAAGTCATGCACACGCGTCACGGTCAGGGACTGCAGATCAGCGAGGTCATCCTGCAGCTGAGCGTGGAGACGCGGGGCGAGGAGCACCGGGCTCACGTCATCGCCGTCCTGTCGGCGGCCGGTTTCAGTCCGGTCGTCGTACCCGACTGAGGTCGGTCCGGCGCGACGGACTCACTGGCCCGAGTACGTCTCGACCTTCACGACCTCGACCGCGATGCTGCGGCCGTTGGGCGCGGTGTACGAGGTCTTCTCGCCCTCCTTGAGTCCGAGGATCGCCGCGCCGAGCGGCGACGCCTCGCTGTAGACATCGAGCTCCGAGTCGACCGCGATCTCGCGGTTGCCCAGCAGGAAGACCTCTTCGCCGCCGGCGACCACGGCCGTGACGACCGTCCCGGGTTCGACCACACCGTTGCTCTCCGGCGCCTCGCTGACGGTGGCCGTCTTGAGCAGGTGCTGAAGCGTGCGGATGCGGGCTTCCTGCTTGCCCTGCTCGTCCTTGGCGGCGTGATAGCCGCCGTTCTCCTTGAGGTCGCCCTCTTCGCGCGCGGACTCGATGCGCTTGGCGATCTCTTCGCGACCCGTCGTCGAGAGTCGCTCGAGTTCGGCGACGAGGCGGTCGTACGCGTCCTGGGTCAGGAACGTCACCGGTGCGTCGTTGGACACGTGTGTCTCCTTCGGTCAGAGGGGCCGGTATGGCAAAACGCCCCGGCTCCGGCCAGGGCGTATGTCAACTTCGGTCGAATCAGACTACGTCACCCAGCAGGCGTTGACCAAACCTGTCGTCGACGGAGCGGTCGTCGGGATCTTCTCGCGGAAAGCGCGTGAGCGCAGCTCGGAGGCCGGGTATTCCACGATCTTCCACCCCACCACGCCGTGCTCCTCGTCCTGCGCCTCCAGCGCGCAGGCGACCGAGCGACCCTCCGGCGCGGTGATCTGGAACGAGATCTCGACCGCATGCGGATCCAGCACGGTGAAGCCGGTGGCGTCCGCGCGCACATCATCGAGGGTGCCGGCCACCGTCATCCACGCGAACAGCCCGACCAGAATGACGGCGATCGCGGCGACGATGCCGATGGTCCACGACCTGCGAGGTGATCGCGTGCGCCCGTAGCGCTCGTCGAGCATGTCCTGCGTGGTCATGGGGCCCTGTCGAAAGAATGGTGCGTCGCCGTGAAGATTAGGCTGGAGTCTCCAGGCTATGCGCTCTCGCGCGGAACGAGGACACACCCATGCTGAATGCGTTCACCGCCCTCGCCTCCGGGGCCACGCCGACGCCCGAGCCGACCGTGGACCCTGCGCTCGTCACCCCCGGGCCGTGGGGTTTCGTCGTGATCGCGCTGCTCGCGTTCGCGGTGGTGGCGCTCATCTGGGACATGATGCGGCGCATCCGCCGGGGCCGGGTGCGCGCCGACATCAATGCCGAGTTGGATGCCGAGGAGCAGGCCGCTGCGGCGGTCCGCGCCACCGACGTCGACGACCAGGACGTCGACTTCGGCGCACCGGGGGAGGACCCCGGCCAAGGACCGTCGAGCCCGAAGCCGCCGCACGCCTGAGTCGCCGTCACGGTGGTGGACTCCGGCCGCAATCAGCCGTGGTAGGCCGGTGCCAGTGCGATCAGCAGGCAGGCGGTCCAGTGGCAGAGGAAGGCCAGCACCGTGCAGAGGTGGAAGATCTCGTGGAAGCCGAAGTGCCCTGGCCACGGATTCGGGCGTTTGAGCGCGTAGACGACCGCCCCGCCGGTGTACAACACGCCGCCCGCCAGGACCAGCGTCATCATGGTCGAATTGGCCTGGAACAGGTCGATCATGTACATCACCGCCGCCCAGCCGAGCACCAGGTACAGGGCCACGTACAGCCACCGGGGGGCGTCGATCCAGAAGACCCGGAACAGGATGCCGACGATCGCCCCGCCCCACACCAGCGACAGCAGGATGATCGCCTTGTCCGTGGGCAGCGCGAGGACGGCGATCGGCGTGTACGTGCCGGCGATCAGCAGCAGGATGTTGGCGTGATCGATCCGCTTGAGGACGGCCTTGGTCCTGGGGCCCCAGTCGAAGCGGTGGTACAGCGCCGAATTGCCGAACAGCAGCAACGACGTCACCATGAACACGGCGCACGCCCACTTCGCCGGCGCACCCTGCGCGAGGACGATCAGGAGGATGCCGGCGACGATCGCGACGGGGAACGTCGCCGCGTGGATCCAGCCGCGCCACGTCGGACGGATCTCCATCGTCGCGTCGACCTCGGCCGCCTCCAGAAGGGGGAGCTGCGGCATGTCAGCGCCCTCGTCCGCCGGTTCGATCACGCCGGCGTCGGATCTTGTGCTTCGGGCCACATTCCGAGCCTACGCGGCGCCGCATGCCCCGCTGGGCACGTGCGCGGCACGCGGCAGGTAGCGTAGGCGTGTGACCGCGTCGAGCGAAGGCAGAGGGCCTCTCTACCGGCTGTACATCAATCGTCTGCGTCGACAGCTTGCCGCCGCCCCCGTTCCCCGGCACGTGGCCATGATGATCGACGGCAACCGCCGCTGGGCGCGGCAGCTCGGCTACGACTCCGCCGCGCACGGCCACCGCGCGGGCGCCGCGAAGATGCGCGACTTCTTGAAATGGTGCGACGACGTCGGCGTCCAGGTGGTCTCGCTGTATCTGCTCTCCACCGACAACCTGAGCAAGCGGGACAGCCAGGAACTCGCCGACCTGATCGAGATCATCGCGGAACTGGCGGACGGGCTCTCTCACGAGCGGGACTGGCGCGTGCAGCACGTGGGCCGGTCGCAGGTTCTGCCGCCGGATCTGGCGAGGGTGCTCGCCACAGCCGAGGAGCGGACGAAGGATCACACCGGTCTGCATGTCAACCTGGCGGTGGGCTACGGCGGGCGCGGCGAGATCGTGGACGCCGTCCGCAGCATCATCGCCAAGCACGACGAGGACGGCGGGTCGCTGGAGCAACTCGCCGCCAGCCTGACCCCTGAGCAGATCGGCGAGCACCTGTACACGGGCGGCCAGCCCGACCCCGACCTCGTGATCCGCACGTCCGGCGAGCAGCGCTTGAGCGACTTCCTGCTGTGGCAGTCCGCGCACAGCGAGTTCTACTTCGTCGAAGCTCTCGGGCCGGACCTGCGGGAAGTCGACTTTCTCCGGGCGATCCGCGACTACGCGACGCGGGATCGGCGCTACGGCAGCTGACCGGAGGCGTCCCGGTGCCAGCGGCAGCGTCCGCACGTGGCAGAATGTGACGGTGACGGTGACGGACCTGGAATCTTTCGTGGCCTCGTTCGACGCCGAACCCGGTTATCTGGACTGGGCCGCGTACGGGCCGCTGTCGCCGGCGGTGCGCGACGAGGTCCGAGCCGATGCCGAGCTGCTCGGCTCGGGTCGACGCGCCGGCTTCGATCTGGTCGGCGAGCACCTGCTGCAGGCACGAGAGCTGGCCGCGGGGCTGCTCGCTGCGGACGCGGAGCAGGTCGTGCTCCAACCGTCCACCACGCACGGTCTGATGCACGCCATCTACGGGCTCTCCGGTGCGCTGATGCTCTCGCGAGCGGAGTTCCCGAGCCTCACCGTCACCGCCACGCGGGCCGCGGACGCGCTCGGCTTGCTCGACCTGCAGTGGCTTGAGCCGGCCGACGGGTTCGTCACGCCCGATCTCGTCCGCGACGCGCTCACCGACGACACGCGCGCTCTGGCGGTGAGCCTGGTCGACTTCCGCACCGGTTACCGCACCGACCTCACCGCGCTGCGCGAGGTGCTCGGCGACCGGCTCCTCATCGTCGACGCGATGCAGGGTTTCGGCGCCGTCGATGCGGACTACGCGGCCGCCGACGTGGTCTGCGTCAACGGCTACAAGTGGCTGCGAGCCGGCCGCGGCGCCTCGTTCGCCTGGTACGGCGAACGGGCACTCGAACGGATCACCCCCGTCCTGTCCGGCTGGGCCGGAGTGGACGGCGACCTGCCGCTGGACATCGTGCCTCAGCCTGCGGCATCCGCCCAGGCGTTCGCGGTGAGCAGACCCGACGCGCTCGCGGCATCGCGGCTGGCGACCGCGCTGCGTCACGTCAGCGGCGTGGGCATCGCACGCATCGACGCAGAGCTGTCCGAGCGCGCCGCCGACGTCATCTTCTTCGCCGACCGCTACGACATCCCGGTCGTCACGCCGCGCGATCCGCAGCGTCGCGCTGGCATCGTCACCCTCGCACCCGCACCGCAGGATGTCGGTCCGCTGGCGGCGTCCCTGGCCAACCACGGCATCACCGTCACCGTCCGCTCCGGCCAGATCCGCGTCTCGCCGCACGTCGGCACCGGTGCGGACACACTCCGCCTGTTCGGTGACGCGCTGGCTGCGTTCTCGTCCGCTCGGGCGTGGTGAGCACTCCCCGGCCACACGGAATTCATCCGGCCGCAACATCGCGCAGCGTGTCGGTGACGGGACTGTCGTTTCGCCGGTCGTAGCGTTCAGTCATCGGGCAAGGTGCCCGGTCGGGTCGGCCTCACGGATCGCGACTCGTGACCCCTGGTCGACTCGTGACTGCCGGGTGATCCCACCCGGGTCGGGAGTGGGTTGTGACCACACGAGCACCAGAGCAGCAGCACCGTCAGGATTTCGACGAGGTCGGCGAGCAGTCGGAAGACCTGCGCACGTACGTCCTGGACACCTCCGTGCTCTTGAGCGATCCGCGGGCGTTCTTCCGCTTCGCCGAGCACGATGTCGTGATTCCGGTCGTGGTGGTCACCGAACTCGAGGGCAAGCGGCACGACCCGGAGATCGGGTACTTCGCGCGACAGGCGCTCCGACACCTGGACGAACTGCGCGTGGAGCACGGCAGGCTCGACTTCCCCGTCCCGGTGGGCGAAGACGGCACGCTGCGCGTCGAACTGAACAACACCGACGCCGGTGTGCTGCCCTCCGGCATGCGGCTGGGCGACAACGACAGTCGCATACTCGCCGTCGCCATGCATCTGGCCCAGGACGGGCAGCAGGTCACGATCGTGTCCAAGGACCTGCCCATGCGTGTGAAAGCCGCCTCACTCGGGATCACCGCCGAGGAGTATCTGGCCGAGCAGGCGGTGGACTCCGGGTGGACCGGAATCGCCACCATCGACGTCACCGGGGACGACATCAGCGACCTGTACGAGAGCGAGATCGCATCGGGCGACGAGGTACGCGGCCTTCCGGTCAACACCGGTCTGATCATCCACTCCGAACGCGGCTCCGCGCTGGGCCGTGTCACGGGCGAGGGCCAGTACCGCCTCGTGCGCGGCGACCGGGACGTGTTCGGGTTGCATGGGCGTTCGGCCGAGCAGCGCATCGCGATCGACCTGCTGCTGGATCCCGACGTGGGGATCGTGTCGCTGGGCGGCCGGGCCGGAACCGGCAAGTCCGCGCTCGCACTGTGCGCGGGACTGGAATCGGTCCTGGAGCGCCAGCAGCAACGCAAGATCATCGTGTTCCGCCCCCTGTACGCCGTCGGCGGTCAGGAACTCGGGTACCTGCCGGGTGATCAGGGGGAGAAGATGAACCCGTGGGGTCAGGCCGTGTTCGACACCCTGGGGTCGGTGGTCTCCGGCAACGTCGTCGAAGAGGTCATCCAGCGCGGCCTGCTCGAGGTCATGCCGCTGACGCACATCCGCGGACGTTCGCTGCACGATTCCTTCGTGATCGTCGATGAGGCGCAATCGCTCGAGCGCAACGTGCTCCTGACGGTTCTGAGCCGGATGGGTCAGAACTCGCGGGTCGTGCTGACGCACGATGTCGGCCAGCGCGACAACCTGCGCGTGGGCCGCCACGACGGCGTCGCGTCGGTGATCGAAACGCTCAAGGGCCACGACCTGTTCGGGCACGTCACGCTCGTCCGCTCGGAGCGCTCCGCCATCGCCGCTCTGGTCACCGACCTGCTCGAGGCCGGGGAACTGGCCTGACGCGCTGACCGAGACTCTCCTGTGCGGGGCCGGGACCCCACGTCCCGACCCCGCACATGAGAAGAGTCTCATGCGTATCTCCTCTTCTGCTCATCACGGTCTGACACCATGGATAGTGCGCGAGAACCGCGCGCGAACAGAGGATGGCACGTGGACGGTCTGACGCGTCTTGCGATCGGTGGCATGGCCACGGTCGCTGCGAGCGTTGCCGTGGTGTGCCTGGTGGCCATCAGTACCACGGTCGCCCTCGCCGATTCCGCCGGCGCCCCCATCGGCGCCCGTCCGGTCATCGTGCCCCTGCCCGCGGCTGTGCCGACGCCGGCACCCAGCGCGTCCACGGCGGCGCCGGTGGTGACGCTGCCCGCCGAGCCGGAGACGGTTCCTGCGCCGGACCCCCAGGAGGTCGCGGCCCCCGTGATTCCGCAGACACCCGCGGGCGAGCCTTCCGCGCAGCTGGAGGCCGAACTGGCCGCAGCAGTGGCGGCATCCGGATCGTGGGATGCCGTGCGCGCCTGGGCGGAGCAGCGGGGATGGACGCCCGCACGCACCGAGGCGTGGATCGCGCAGCTCACGATCAGGCTCGAGAACGAGCGCGGAACCGCACCGGATCGTCACGACCGTCCGGAGCCGCGCGTCGGCACTCGCCCGGACCCACAGATTCCCGCCCGATCGGGTAACCCGTCCGGAGACGACCTTTCTGGGTCGATGTCCGGATTGAAGAGAGAGCAATCGCGCGTTCCCCCAGGCTGACGCGATTGCCTGGTCGGCTTCCCCCAAGCCGGTCTCTCCTCCCAGCCCCCGGTGTCCCCCAACACCGGGGGCTTCTTCGTCCCGGAGGGGGAGTCACTCCCAACGGTAGCCGGCGCCGCGCACCGTGACGATGTGGGCCGCGCCGAGCTTGCCCCGCAGGTATCGCACGTACACGTCCACGACGTTGGAGCCGGGGTCGAAATCCAGGCCCCACACGCTGCTGAGCAGCTGCTCACGGCTGAGCACGCGGCCGGGGCTGCGCAGGAACTGCTCCGCCAGCGCGAACTCCCGCGCAGACAGCTCGACCTCGCGGTCCCCGACCGTGGCACGGCGCGACAGGATGTCCAGCGCGACGTCGCCGTGCGAGACGGCCACGCCGACGCTGGTCGTGCTCTCGCGCAGACGTGAGCGGACCCGTGCGAGCAACTCCTCGAACGGGAACGGTTTGGACACGTAGTCGTTCGCTCCGGCATCCAATCCCTCGACCGTGTCGCGGGTGCTGGAGCGGGCCGTCAGCATGATCACCGGAACGTTGGAGCCCTGCGCGCGCATCTGACGGAGGACTTCGAAACCGTCCATCGTGGGCAGGCCGACATCCAGAAGCACCAGGTCGATATCGTCGCCGAGGCCGCGCTCGAGCGCCTCTGCGCCGTCCTCGACGATCACCGTGATGTAGCCGGCCGCTTCCAGACCACGACTGACGAAATCGGCGATCCGCGGCTCGTCTTCGACGATGAGGATCTTCGTCATCCTGCCGCCTCCCTCTGCAGAACCACATCTCCGGCGCGGATCGGCGCCGGCAGCTCGCTCGTGGGCAGCGGAAGGGAGATCGTGAAGGTCGCGCCGCCGCCGGGAGTGTCCGTGACCGTGCAGAGCCCGCCATGTCCCTTCGCGATCGCGTCGACGATGGCCAGTCCGAGGCCGGAGCCGCCCACCGACCGTTTGCCGTGGGCCCGATCGAAACGGCGGAAGATGCGGTGGCGCAGCGCGGGCGGGATGCCGGGGCCGTGGTCGGTGACCCACAGCTGAGCACCGGACTGGTCCAGCCGACTGCCCAGCTGGATGGCGGAGCCGGTCGGGGTGTATTTCGCCGCGTTGTCTGCCAGCTGCAGCCATGCCTGCAGAAGACGATCCTCGTCGCCGTGGATGTGCCCCTCGGCCCGCGCCTCCACGCTCCACTCGTGGTCGGGGATGACGGAGACCAGCTCCCCGATGCGGGCGGTGAGGGCGGCCAGATCCACATCGGTCATGGTGAAACCGTCGCCCTCGACGGTGGCGAGCAGATCGATGTCATCGACCAGCCGCGTCAGCCGGTCCAGCTCGGCCATGCTGATCTGGCGGGTGCTGGCGACGTCGGCCGCGTCACCGGGGTTCATCAGCTCGAGGTGCCCTCGCACGATCGTGATGGGTGTCTTCAGCTCGTGGCGCACGTCGTCCAGCAGCTGGCGCTGCACGTCGACCGAGCCTTCCAGCCGGTCCAGCATGGAGTTGACGGTGCGGGTGAGGTCGGAGATGTCGTCGTTGCCCTGGGGCGACAGCCGCGCGGACAGGTCATCGAGCGTCACCGCGTCGGCCGCATCCCGCAGATCGCGGATCGGGGAGAGCAGGCGGCCCGCGACGAACCAGCCGACGACCCCGATCGCGATGAGCACGGCGACAGCCGCGATCGAATACGTCGTGATCGCCGCCGTCACCGGCGCCAGCTCGGCTCCGAGGTCCACGGCGCGGACGTAGATGCCGGTCTCCGCGTCGCCTGCCATCGTCACCGGGATCGCGATGTACCGCAGTGATCCCTGGTCGGTGGCGACGGTGCCGATGACCGTCTCGCCCTCGCGTTCGATGTCGTCGATCACCCGCTGGATCAGCTGGTCGTTCGTGGAGATGTCGAAGCCCGACAGGGTCGACGGCCGGAAGCGCGCCTTGCCATCCACGATCGCCACCGCGCCCTCGTTGCGGGCGGGGACCAGGCGCGCGACGGCCGCGTGCAGATACTCCTCGACCGATGTGAAGGCGTCGATATCGAGTGGCTCGCTGGCCGTCGCGGTGCCCGAGCCGCCGGCATCCGCTGCGCCCGCATCGTCATCGGCGACCGTATGCAGTCGGGCCACCTGCGCGGTGAGGCGGTCTTGGACCTCCGCCAGCACCCGCTCGCGCTGCACCATGAACGTCACACTGCCCACGACGGCCAGGCCGACGCAGGCGACAGCGAGGATCGCACCCAGAATCCGAGTGCGGGCCGAAAGCGGTCGGGTCGCGCGAGCCACCCCCCGATTATCGCGCTGAAGCGACACCAGCGGGGGTCTTCGGCTGATCAGCCCGGGTGGGTCATCGAGAGCAGGTCGAGCTTGTCGTCCAGCTGCTGCAGGGTCAGCTCACCGCGATCGACATAGCCCAGCTCGATGACGGCCTCACGCACCGTGATGCCCTTCGCCACGGAATGCTTGGCGATCTTCGCGGCGGCCTCGTAGCCGATCAGCTTGTTGAGCGGGGTCACGATCGACGGGGACATGCCCGCGTACGCGGCGGCGCGCTCCACATTGGCTTCGAGCCCGTCAATCGTCTTGTCCGCGAGCACCCGCATGGTGTTGGCGAGCAGGCGGATGGACTCCAGCAGGGCGGTGCCCATCACCGGGATCGCGACATTCAGCTCGAACGATCCGGAGGCGCCGGCCCACGCCACCGTGGCGTCGTTTCCGATCACGCGCGCGCAGACCATCAACGCCGCCTCGGGGACCACCGGGTTGACCTTGCCGGGCATGATCGAGGAGCCCGGCTGCAGATCCGGGATGTGCAGCTCGCCCAGGCCGGTGTTCGGTCCCGAACCCATCCAGCGGATGTCGTTGTTGATCTTGGTCAGCGAGACGGCGATCGTGCGCAGCGCGCCGGATGCCTCGACCAGGCCGTCACGGTTGGCCTGCGCCTCGAAGTGATCCTTCGCCTCCGTGATGGGCAGTTCCGTGTCGGCCACGATGAGCTCGATCACGCGCTGCGGAAAGCCGAGCGGGGTGTTGATGCCGGTCCCTACGGCGGTGCCGCCCAGCGGCACCTCTGCGACGCGGGGGAGGACGGACTGGACGCGTTCGATCCCGAGACGCATCTGGCGTGCGTATCCGCCGAACTCCTGACCGAGCGTGACCGGGGTCGCGTCCATCAGGTGGGTGCGCCCGGACTTCACGACATCGCTCCAGGCCGCGGCCTTCGTCTCGAACGCGACCGCGAGGTGGTCCAGGGCGGGGATCAGGTCATCGATCAGCTCCTGCGTCACCGCCAGGTGCACCGACGTCGGGAAGACGTCGTTGGAGGACTGCGACGCGTTCACGTGATCGTTGGGGTGCACGGGCGAACCGAGGTCGCCGGTGGCGAGGGTGGCCAGCACCTCGTTCATGTTCATGTTCGAGGACGTGCCGCTGCCGGTCTGGTACACGTCGATCGGGAACTGGTCGGCGTACTCGCCCGCGATGATGCGGTCCGCCGCGCGTGCGATCGCGTCGGCGATGGTCGGGTCGAGGGTGCCCAGCTCCTTGTTGGCCAGCGCCGCCGCCTTCTTGATCCGGGCGAGCGCGACGATCTGCGCCGGGTCGAGCGCGTCTCCGGAGATCGGGAAGTTCTCGACGGCACGCTGCGTCTGTGCCGCATACAGGGCATCCTTGGGCACGCGCACTTCGCCCATGGTGTCGTGCTCGATGCGGTACTCGATGTCGGTCACGTCGTCGTTCCTCCAGATCGGACTGTGTTCAGGCCTCGTCGGCGACGATGCCCATGGTGATGGAAGGCACGGCGGTGCCCTCGGCCAGACGGTAGTTCGCGCCGACGATGGCCAGCCGTCCGTCGGCGACGGCCTCGCTGATCAGTTCGGACGAATGCAGCAGCTCGGCCACCGTGTCGCGCAGATGCTCACGGCCGACCAGTTCGGCGTCGAGTGGCCCTGCGAACCCGGGTTGGCGTTCGCGCGCGTCACGCTGGACGCGACGAACAGCCGGGACGATCGGTGCGATCTGACGCCAGATCCGCGGTGGCAGCGCAGGAGCATCCGCGTCGACGCTGTGGATCGCGGCATCCACCGCTCCGCACTCGTCGTGACCGAGCACGACGATCAGGGGCACGTGCAGCACGGCGACGGCATACTCCAGGCTGCCGACCACCGAGTCGGAGATGACCTGCCCGGCGTTGCGCACGACGAACAGGTCGCCGAGTCCCTTGTCGAAGATGATCTCGGCCGACAGCCGGGAGTCGGAACAGCCGAAGAGGGCGGCGCGGGGGCGCTGGCCGGCGGCCAGCTCGGTGCGTCGCTCGACGTCCTGCCGTGGGTGGCGCGGCTCCCCGGCCACGAAGCGCTCGTTGCCGCGCTGCATTTCCTGCCAGGCCTTCAGCGGCGTGGGATCGCTCACGACGCGTCCTTTCCGGCGGTGTCTGCGCGGAGGGCGCGGATCTGGTCGGCGACGGAGGCGGCGGCCAGTTCGAGATGCTCGTCGTCGGTCGAGCCGTAGATCAGGATGGTGTCCTCGCCGGCCTGGGTGCTCAGCGCGGCGGAGATGTTGCCCGCACGGGCGGGGTCGGGAATACGGTACCGGTCCCACTCGATGCCTTCGATCGACACCGTCGAGTCGACCGATGCTCCGCTCAGAACGCGCGTGGGCCACGCCGGGTCGGCGTCGAATCCCTGGGCGACGCGCAGGAAGCCGGACGCCTCGTCGGGCACATAGACGATCGTCCAGGCCGCCGTGGAATCACCCTCGATGGACGCGCGGTTCACGAGCCATCCCTCGGGCACGTCGGGCACGATCACGCTGCGGCCCTCGGACGATTCGATGTTCTGCGCGATCGCCGCGACGTCGATGGGTCGCGGCGGAGGCAGCTCGCCGCGGGGAACGGCGAAGATGATGACCGCGACCACGGCGAGCGTGGCGAGCAGGGCGGCGATCAGATTACGGGTGTTCTGGCTCGCCCGGTACACGCGGGATGACTCCGCTTTGCGGGCGGCTGCCTCGTCGGGGGTCTCCGGGCGCCCGAGCTCGGCGACGACTTTCGGATCGTGGGCCATCAGCTGCGCCCCATCAGGCGTCCGCGTTCTCGACGGGGCCGGATCGAGCGGCCTCCAGCCGCCGCTTCGCGCCGAGGAGCCACTCTTCGCAGCGTGCGGCGAGCGCCTCACCGCGCTCCCACAGCGCCAGGGAGTGCTCGAGGGTCGGAGCGCCCTGCTCGAGCTCGGCGACCACGCGCACCAGTTCGTCGCGGGCCTGCTCGAACGTGAGGCTCGCGACGTCGGCGATGCCTTCGCTCGGTGCGTTCATGCTTCCATCCTAGAGTCGGGCCGGGGGAGTGCTCGCGGGTGCGGTTCGGTGCCGCGGCGGGTCAGGGCTCCTCGACGGGACCCTCCGAACGAGCGGCGAACGAGCCGCGCCCCACCGTGACCACCACCTGGGCGCCCGGCTGGGCCTGTGCCGAGTCACGGACGATCACACCGTCGGTGAGGTGTGCGATCGCGTAGCCGCGGGCGAGCGTGGACGCCGGCGACAGCGTGCGCAGCGCCGCGCGCAACTCGGCGGCCCGGCGCGCCTGCGCCTCCAGCCGTCGCTCGACCGTGTCACGCCCGCGGCCCGCCAGCAGCCACAGGTGCTGGGAGCGGGCGTCGATCATCGATTCCGGAGAGCGCAGCACCGGGCGGGAGCGCAGCTGCTCCAGCTGCGCGATGTCATGGCCGACGCGCTGCGACAGCCGCATGGTCAACCGGGAGCGCAGCTGGGCGACGGCGGCGCGCTGCTCGACGACATCCGGAACGATGCGCTTGGCGGCATCCGTCGGCGTGCTCGCGCGCAGGTCGGCGACGTCATCCAGCAGCGGGTGATCGTTCTCGTGGCCGATCGCGCTGACGACGGGCGTGGATGCCGCGGCCACCGCCCGCAGCAGGCGCTCGTCACTGAACCCGAGCAGGTGCTGCGGGTCGCCGCCCCCGCGCGCGATGACGATGACATCGACGGCGGGATCGGCATCCAGGGCCTTCAGCGCGCCGATCGTCTCGGGAACGCACCGGTCGCCCTGCACCGCGGCGTACGCCATGCGGAAGCGCACCTGCGGCCAGCGCATCTCCGCGTTGTGACGGACGTCCTTCTCGGCGTCGGACTTCTCGCCGGTGATGAGCCCGATGACATGGGGAAGGAACGGGATGGGCTTCTTGCGGGCGGGGTCGAAGAGCCCTTCGGTGCGCAGCGTCGCCCGGAGCCGCTCCAGCTTCTCGAGCTGATCGCCGAGGCCGACGTGCCGCATGGAGGACACCGAGAAGCTGAAGTCCCCGGTCTTGGAGAAGTAGTCCGCCTTGACGCACGCGACGACGTGATCGCCGACGGCCAGGTCGGCGGGCAGTCGCTGACGGGTGCTGGACCAGATGCGGAACGAGATGGTGGCATCCGTCGCGAGATCCTTCATGCGCCCGAACACGTTGCCGGTGCGGACGTTCCACGAGGTGATCTCGCCCTCGACCCAGACCGAACCCCAGGTTTCGATAAACCCGCGAATCGTGTCGTTCAGGCGTGCGACGGAGGTGGGCGCATCGGCCGTGGACTCCCGCGGACGCACCGAGTCGGGCGGCGGGGGCTCACCGGGGATCGGCGCAGCCTGGAACGTCGTCATCCGGACCTTTCGTGTTCGGGTGGTGCGGTCTGCTCGGCGGGTCAGTCCCGGGCGCACGGCCGTCCCCCAGGGGGCATCCCCGTAGACTCGAGGCGTGAGCACCCCGCTTGTCCGCATGCCCGTCCCCCGCGTTCCGCGGCGGCGCGAGCGCCTCCAGGATATCCCCGTCCCCGGACACAAGAGGGTCCTGCTCGCCGCCCCCCGCGGATACTGCGCCGGGGTGGACCGCGCCGTCATCGCGGTCGAGAAGGCGCTGGAGCGCTTCGGAGCGCCGGTGTACGTGCGCAAGCAGATCGTCCACAACATCCACGTGGTGACCGAGCTCGAGGCGGCCGGCGCGATCTTCGTCGACGAGGTCGATGAGGTCCCCGAGGGCGCGCACGTCGTCTTCAGCGCACACGGCGTCTCACCGGCGGTGGTGGCCGCGGCATCCGACCGTCAGCTCCAGGCGATCGACGCGACCTGCCCCCTGGTGACCAAGGTCCATCGCGAGGCCGTGAGATTCGCCCGCGACGACTTCGAGATCCTCCTGATCGGCCACGAGGGCCACGAGGAGGTCGAGGGCACCGCCGGAGAGGCTCCCGATCACGTCACCATCGTCAACTCGCCGGACCACGCCGACACGGTTCTGGTGCGTGACCCGTCGAAGGTCGTGTGGCTTTCGCAGACCACGCTCTCGGTCGACGAGACGATGGAGACGGTGCGGCGACTTCGCGTGCGCTTCCCGCAGCTGCAGGATCCGCCCTCGGATGACATCTGCTACGCCACCCAGAACCGTCAGGTCGCGATCAAGAAGGTCGCCGCGGACGCCGACCTGGTGATCGTCGTCGGCTCGGCGAACTCTTCCAACAGTGTGCGTCTGGTCGAAGTGGCCCTCGAATACGGTGCGAAAGCCGCCTACCGCGTGGACTACGCCGACGAGGTCAAACAGGAGTGGCTGGAGGGCGCGGAGACCGTGGGCGTCACCAGCGGCGCGTCGGTGCCCGAGGTGCTGGTGCAGGAAGTCCTCGCCGACCTCTCCGACGCCGGCTACCGCGACGTGCGGGAGATCAGGACGGCCGAAGAGGACCTGCTGTTCTCCCTCCCGAAGGAACTGCGCCAGGACGCCGACGGGCGCCGCGACGCGCGCGCCCTCGGGGGGCGGGTCAGCGCATGAGCGGACCCGACGATCGGCCCGGCACGCACGGCGCCCCGGACGTGCGCCCGCGACCGCAGTATGGCGAGTACGCGACCCCGGAGGAGCAGCGCGCGCGGATCCAGCGGCCCGACATGACGCAGCTTCTGGATGCCGGGCAGGACCCGGATGCCGTCACGGCGGTTCCCGCAGGCGCTGCGGTGGCGCCTGCGGCGAAGGCCGGGGCGCCGGTTCGGCGTGGCCGGTTCGCCGACCTCGTCGCCACGACCGCGCTGCTGGTCTACGGGCTGGTCAACGTGGTCAGCGGCATCCCCGGAATGATCGACTACGAGTCGTACGTCGGCACGGTCTTCGGCCTGCTCGGCGTCGATGCCGAGCTTGCCGACCCGGCCGCCGGACGCCCCTGGGGCCTGGCCGCTGCGCTGATCCTGGCCATCGGCTGGCTGGCGACCGCGTACCTGTCCTGGCGCAGCCTGAGGCGGGGCCGGATCACCTGGTGGATCCCGCTGGTCGCGGGGATCGTCTTCACATTCGTCAGCGGCACCCTGCTGATGGTGCCGATCGTCTCGGACCCCACCGTGTGGAACGCCATCCTCGATACCGCGCGCTGAGCGCCCGCGGCGTGAGCCGCGATGACGCAGTCGCCGTTAGGATGACCGGATGCCTCGCCTCGTCGCCGTCTGCGTCGTCCACCAGCTGCGCCCCGACCCGGGGAACGGCGTCACGGCGATCGACAAACGCCCCGTGGACGGGCGCGTCCGGGTCGGTCGCTACGGTGTGCGCGCCGACGTGCAGGCCGACCGCAAGCACCATGGCGGGCTGGACAAGGCGCTCTACGCCTACGCCGAGGAAGACGCCGCCTTCTGGGCGGACGAGCTGGGCAGGGACCTGCCGCCCGGCTTCTTCGGAGAGAACCTGCGCACCGAAGGCATCGACGTGAACGACGCCCGCATCGGCGAGGTGTGGCGTATCGGGGACACCGTCACGGCCGAGGTGACCATGCCGCGCACGCCGTGCCAGACCTTCGCGCGCTGGGTCGGTGGCGCCGACCAGCGCGGGTGGGTCAAGCGGTTCTCTGCCGAGCGTCGCCTCGGCCCGTACCTTCGTGTGCTCCGCAACGGCTTCGTCCAAGCCGGAGATCCCATCGAGGTGATCTCGCGGCCGAACGGCGCGCCGGGACTGCTCGACCAGTACCGCGACCCCGCGTAGGGGCCACGGGGCGGCCGCAGGTCAGGACTGGGACTTGCCGGCGGAGCCGAGCTGCTGCGTGGCCTGCACGACGCGTACCGCCATCGCCGACTCTGCGACCTTGCCCCACGCGCGCGGGTCGTAGGCCTTCTTGTTGCCCACCGAGCCGTCGACCTTGAGCACGCCGTCGTAGTTGCTGAACATGTAGCCGGCGACCGCGCGGGTGAACGCGTACTGCGTGTCCGTGTCGATGTTCATCTTGATCACGCCGTTGGCGACCGCTAGCGCGATCTCCTCGTCGGTCGATCCGCTGCCGCCGTGGAATACGAGATCCAGCGGCTTGGGGCCGGTGCCGAATTTCGCCGCGATCCCCTCCTGGATCTCGCCGAGCAGCTCCGGGCGGAGCTTGACGTTGCCGGGGGCGTAGACGCCGTGCACGTTGCCGAAGGTGAGCGCGGCGATCCACCGGCCCTGGTCGCCCAGACCGAGGGCTTCCACCGCCTTCGTGACGTCCGCGACCGTCGTGTACAGCGCCTCGTTGGAGCCTTCGTGCTGAACGCCGTCCTCCTCGCCGCCGACAACGCCGATCTCGACCTCGAGGATCGCGCGAATCGCCTTCATGCGGGGGAGGAGCTCCTTGGCGATCTCGACGTTCTCGGCCAGTGGCACCGCGGATCCGTCCCACATGTGCGACTGGAAGATCGGGTTGCCGCCGTCGGCGACGACCTTCTCGGACTCGGCGATCAGGGGCAGGACGAAGTCCTCCAGCGCCGGCTTGGGGCAGTGATCGGTGTGCAGTGCCACCGTGATCGGGTAGCTCTTGGCCGCCTCGTGAACGAATCGGGCGAATGCCAGTGCGCCGGTGGCGCGGGCCTTGACGGTGTGGCCGGCGAAGTAGTCCGCGCCACCCGTGGTCACCTGGATGATGCCGTCGGAGCCGGCTTCGGTCAGTCCCTGCAGGACCGCGTTCACGGTCTGCGAGCTCGAGACGTTGAACGCCGGGTAGGCGAATCCGCCGGCCTTCGCGCGGTCCAGCATCTGGGCGTACTGTTCTGGGGTGGCGACGGGCATGACAGCTCCTTGCTCGTGTGCGGGGGTACCCCGTCACTCTACCGAGCGGGTGTGCGCTGCTGGGGGGATGCGGCTCCGGCCGGAACCGCGGTCGCATGCCACCAGCGCAAGAAACGCGATTCCTTCACGCCGTCGGCGCCGACTCGCCCGGTCACGGGGCGGCCTGCTGGTTAGGCTGAGGACATGGTGAGCCTTACCGCCGACATGAGTCCGCTGCATCCCGACCGCAACCTCGCGCTGGAGCTGGTGCGCGCCACCGAGGCGGCCGCGATCCGCGCCGTGCCCTTCATCGGGCGGGGTGACAAACTGGCGGCCGACGGCGCCGCGGTCGACGCGATGCGCGCGTTCCTCACGACGGTGAACTTCGACGGCACGATCGTCATCGGCGAAGGCGAGAAGGACGAAGCGCCGATGCTCTTCAACGGCGAGAAAGTCGGCAACGGCCGCGGTCCGCAGTGCGACGTGGCGGTGGATCCCATCGACGGCACGTCCCTGACCGCCGCCGGCCGGCAGAACGCACTCTCGGTGATCGCCGTGTCCGACCGGGGCACGATGCTCGATGCCTCCACGGTGTTCTACATGGACAAGCTGGTCACCGGACCCGCCGGCGTGGGCGTGGTCGACATCCGCCTTCCGATCGGCGAGAACATCCGGCTGCTGTCCAAGGCGCTCGGCAAGCCCGTGGACGAGATGGTCGTGTCCGTGCTGAACCGACCACGCCACGAGCAGCTGATCGCCGACATCCGCGCGGCCGGCGCCGGCACCCGCCTGATGTCCGACGGCGACGTCGCAGGCGGCATCAACGCCGCCCGGCACAACGCCCGCACCGACATGTGCGTCGGCGTCGGCGGCAGCCCCGAGGGCATCGTCACGGCCTGCGCCATCAAGGCGCTCGGCGGGCACATCCAGGGGATCCTCTGGCCGCGCCACGACGACGAGAAGCAGAAGGGCGCCGACCACGGACTGAAGACCGACGGCTACGTGTACGAAGCGGACGAGCTCGTCACCGGCAGGAACACGATCTTCGTCGCCACCGGGGTCACCGACGGTCAGCTCGTCGCGGGCGTTCGCCGCGAGGGGGATTACGTCTACAGCGAAAGCGTGGTGCTGCGCGGCACCTCCGGCACTCTGCGCCGCATCGTCTCGGAGCACCTCACCTCGAAGTGGCTGTAACGCCGGCATCCCGGCGGCTGCCGGGAGTCCCCGCTCGCTGACCACCGCTGGCACGCCGCGGTGGCGTCCGCGGCGCATCGTGTGACGGATGGGTCTGCTGTGACCGTTGTGACGGATGTGACGTACTCGTGATCCTGGGACCGCGGAACTCTGGCAGAATCGAACAGGTGTGTCGATGAGGACGCGGTTGTGTACTCAGACACTAGGGAGTTGACGATGTCAGCACAGGTTGGCGGTCCCAAGCCCCAGACGGGCGCCATCGCCGTCGTAGCGAACGCCACCGATCCGGCCCGGCGGCCCGACGTACTCTTCCGCGTGCGTCGCGACGAGGACCATCAGGTCTCGGCGTGGTGGATGGTGGGCGCCTTCGTCGCCGTGTCCGCCGCGGCGATCGCGCTCCTGAGCTTCGTGCCCGGCGGCGCCTGAGCCGACTCAGTCCGCGAAGGGCGTGATGCGTTCGCGCACGTCGCCGAGGTCGGCACTGAGCTCAGCCGCAAGAAGCGACGCGTCGGATGCCGGCTCTCGAACGTCGTCGGGGGCCAGCGTGCCGTCCAGCAGCTCCGGCGCCCGCAGGCGCCGTGGTGACTTCTCGACCAGCGCCGGCACTGCCAGCCCGTCGAGTTTCGTCTGATCGATGCCGGGGAAGCGCCGCGCGGTGACCAGTACCCGCGATTCGAGCGAGCCCGCGAACCGGTTGTAACTGTCGACGGTCCGTTCGATGGCCCTGCGCAGGTCGTCGGCGTGCCCGGCGAGCTTGCCCAGCCGCTCGTACAGCTCGTTGCCGAGCACGAACAGCGCACGCGCCTCCTGCGACACGTCCTGCTGCGTCCAGGTGAAGGCGACCGTCTTCAGCACCGCCCACAGGTTCACCGGCGAAGCCAGCGCCACGCGTTTGCCGAACGCGTAGTCCAGCAGGGAGGGGTCCTCTTCCAGGGCGGCGGCCAGGAGGGACTCGCTCGGAACGAAGCACACCACGAACTCCGGGCTCGAGGCCAGGCCTGCCCAGTACGCCTTCTTCGCCAGCGCGTCCACGTGTCCGCGCAGCGCCTTGACGTGCTTGTCGAGCAGCGACTTGCGCCGCGCGGCTTCTGCGCCGACCGCGGTGAACGGGATCGCACTGGCCTCGAGATAGGCATCGAGCGGGACTTTGGCATCGACGGCGATCGCCTTGTCGCCCGGAAGCCGGATCACCATGTCGGGGCGGCCGGCACCGGCATCCGAGGTGATGGAGGTCTGGGTGTCGAAATCCACATAGCGGGTCAGGCCGGCAGCTTCGACCACGCGCCGCAGCTGCGTCTCGCCCCACACGCCGCGCGTGGTGCCGGAGCGCAGGGCGCTGGCCAGCGACTCGGTGGTGGCGCGCAGCGCTTCGTCGGACTGCTGCGCGCGCCGCAACTGCTCGGCCAGCGAACCGAACTGCGCGGAACGGTCGCGCTCGAGGTCATCGACCTTCGTCTGCATGGACTGCAGCGTCTCGTGCACCGGCGCCAGCGCCCGCAGCACCGCCTGCTCGCGACGTTCCCGCTCCTCCCGCGATGCCTGATCCGCGCGGGCCTGTGCGGCCAGCTCGCGATACAGGAGATGCTGGTGCTCCAGCTGCGCCTGCACGCCCTGCCGGGTGGCGTCGCTGGCGGCGAGCCGGGCGCGCAGGTCCGCGCTCGCGATCGCGGCACGTGCCGCGCCGCGCGCCCCGCCCGCGAACCAGCCGGCGAGCACACCTGCGGCGAGGCATCCGATCACGAGGACGGAGACGGTGAATGCATCCATCTGTCCAGAATGCCCTGGACATCCGACATCCCCCCGGTGCTAGCGTGACAAGCATGACTCCGCAGGAGCTTGAGAATCTGGCTCACCTGCGCCGTGCACGAGACCTGATCGACCGCGAGTACGCGCGACCGCTGGATGTGCCCACCATGGCGGCGAAGGCGCTGATGTCGCCCGCGCACTTCTCCCGACAGTTCCGCGCGGCATACGGAGAGACGCCGTACAGCTATCTGATGACCCGGCGCATCGAACGCGCCATGGCGCTGCTGCGGGGCGGCGCCAGCGTCACCGACGCGTGCATGGCCGTCGGCTGCACCTCGCTCGGCTCATTCAGCTCGCGCTTCGCCGAGATCGTCGGGATGAGCCCGTCGCAGTACCGCAGACGCGGGCACGACGCGGTGCGGGCCATGCCCTCGTGCGTGGCCAAGACCCGCACGCGACCGGATCGGCACGCATCGAGCAGAAACCAAGAAGTCCGTCGGCGCCGCGCGGCGTAGCGTCGCGGCATGACCATCGCACTCCAATTCACCAACGTCACCGTCAACGACGTCGATGAGGCCATCGGCTTCTATCGCGACGCCCTCGGACTCGACGTGCAGAACGACGTGTCCTCCGGAAACCATCGCTGGGTCACTCTCGGCACTCCGGCGCAGCCCGGACTGGGCATCGTCCTGTCCGATCCGCACGCCGGCCGATCCCAGGCCGACGGGGACGCGATGCAGGAGCTGCTCACCAAGGGTGTGCTGCCGATGCTCGTGTTCAGCACGGACGACCTCGACGCCACGTTCGAAAAGGTCCGCGCGTCCGGCGCCGAGGTGATGCAGGAGCCCATGGACATGGGCTGGGGGCAGCGGGACTGCGCGTTCCGCGATCCCTCCGGCAACATGGTCCGCATCGCCCAGGCCAGCAGCACCTGACGCTGGCGCCGTGCAGATCAGGCGACGGCGCCGACCAACGGGACCGTGGCTGCGGTCGGCTCGACCAGCGGCAGCTCCGGCTGAGGCGCAGCCGCTGCCGGCTCCGGCATGAAGATCCGCGACGTGCGCACTCCGGCCGCATCGGCCAGTGCGGTGATGTCCACCGCGCCGACGCGCCGGGCAGCGTCGATCATGATGTGCGCGCAGGCGAGCGCGTCCGCGGTCGCATCGTGATGCGCGAAGTCCAGGAACCCGGCCGCCGCGGCGACCGAGGGCAGGCGGTAGGAATCCAGCTCGTAGAGCTTGCGCGCCACCTGCAGGCTGCACACGTAGCGGTACGGCGGGTACGCGTCGCCGGTCGCCTCGCACGCACGGCGGAGCACCATCATGTCGAAGCCGGCATTGTGGGCGACCAGGACGTCCGCGCCGGCGAATGCGGCGAGATCGTCCAGTTGCTCGCTCCAGGTCTTCGCGCCCACGACATCCTCCGCGCGGAGGCCGTGGATGCGCGTGTTGAGCTCGAAGAACCGGTCGTGGCCCGGTGGCGGCTGGATCAGCCACCCGGCCGTGGCGACCACGACGCCGTCACGCACGCGGGCCAGACCCACAGCGCACGCGGAGGCATTGCTGGAGTTCGCCGTTTCGAAGTCGATTGCGGTGAAGTCCAGGGGCACGCATCCAGCGTCGCGGCGGGCGGGCGCCGGAGGCCGGAGGCGCGCCGCGGACCCCACGGATGCAGACCGCCGGTCGGTGCGCACGAGTTTCCGGTGGACCGGATTAGGGTTCTGGCATGGCCAGCAACGAAGAGATGTCGACCTGCTTCGGGTCCGCAGCCGGGACGTACGAAACCGGTCGCCCCGACTACCCGATCCAGGCAGTGGATTGGATGCTTCAGCCCGTCGTGGGCGGCGAGCGCAGCATCCGCGTCGCCGATGTCGGTGCCGGGACAGGCAAGCTGACGCGCTCGGTCGTCGAGCTGGGCGCAGAGGTCGTCGCCATCGACCCGGACCCGAAGATGCTCACGGTGCTCCGCGAGCACGTGCACGGCGTCCCGACCTTCGTCGGCACCGCCGAGAACCTGCCGGTGCCGGACGCGAGTCTGGACGCCGTGCTGCTCGGTCAGGCGTGGCACTGGGTCGACCCCGATGCCGGCGCAGCCGAAGCGGCGCGGGTGCTGCGCTCGGGAGGCGTGCTCGGACTGATCTGGAACATCCGCGACGACTCCGTGGACTGGGTGCGCCGCATGACCGCGATCATGCACGGAAGCCGCGCGGAGCAGATGCTCGGGCAGGGTGTTCCACCCGTGGCGGAGCCGTTCGGTGAGGTGGAGGACGCTCAGTGGCGGTGGTCGCGAGCGATGACCCGGGAGTCGCTGCTGGCGATGGCGCGCTCGCGGAGCTACCTCATCACCGCAGCGCCCGACGAGCGCGCCCGCGTCGAAGCCGGCCTGCACGAGCTGTTCGACGAGCTCGGTGCGGTCGGCGATGCGGTCGTGCAGCTGCCCTACGTCACGCGCGCGTACCGCGCGCTGCGGCCCTGAGACGGCGTTACGCTGACCGCCGCGTCGACCGGATTCGGACATCGGCGCGGGATTCGGACGGAGCCGGCGCGTAGATCCGAATCCGGGGCGCACATCCGAGCCCCGGCCGGGGCCGGCCCGGTCGGGGGCGGCCGGGGCGGCCCCCGACCGCCTCAACGTAGACTGGACTCCCGTGGCTCTCACTATCGGCATCGTCGGCCTGCCCAACGTCGGCAAGTCCACCCTGTTCAACGCGCTGACCAAGAACGACGTGCTCGCGGCGAACTATCCGTTCGCGACGATCGAGCCGAACATCGGAGTCGTGAGCCTTCCGGACCCGCGTCTGGACAAGCTGGCCGAAGTGTTCCACTCCGAGCGGATCCTGCCGGCGACGGTCTCGTTCGTCGACATCGCGGGCATCGTCCGCGGCGCCAGCGAGGGGGAGGGGCTGGGCAACCAGTTCCTCGCGAACATCCGCGAGGCCGACGCCATCGCGCAGGTCGTGCGCGGCTTCACCGACGACGACGTGGTGCACGTCGAGGGCGGCGTGAACCCCAAGAACGACCTGGAGACGATCAACGCCGAGCTGATGCTGGCCGACCTGCAGACGCTCGAGAAGGCGATTCCGCGGATCGAGAAAGAGGTCAAGGGAAAGAAGGCCGACCCCTCCGCGTTGGAGGCGGCCACGGCGGCCAAGGACGCGCTGGAACGCGGCATCCTGCTCTCCCACTCCGGGCTGGACCTGACGCCGATCAAAGAGCTGGGCCTGCTGACCGCCAAACCGTACATCTACGTCTTCAACGTGGATGAGGCAGTGCTGACGGATGCCGCGGCCAAAGCCGCGCTGGAGGCGCTGGTGGCTCCCGCCCACGCCGTGTTCCTGGACGCGAAGATCGAGTCCGAGCTGATCGACCTCGACCCCGAGGACGCGGCCGAACTGCTCGCCTCGACGGGCCAGGAGGAGTCCGGCCTGAACCAGCTGGCTCGCATCGGGTTCGACACCCTCGGGCTGCAGACCTACCTCACCGCCGGCCCGAAGGAGGCGCGGGCGTGGACCATCCCGAAGGGATCGAAGGCGCCGCAGGCGGCCGGGGTCATCCACACCGACTTCGAGAAGGGCTTCATCAAGGCCGAGGTCATCTCGTTCGACGATCTGATCGAATCCGGGTCCGTCCTCGAGGCCCGCGCTCGCGGCAAGGCCCGGCTGGAAGGCAAGGACTACGTGATGCAGGACGGCGACGTGGTCGAGTTCCGCTTCAACGTCTAGCGATCGCCCGCAGGTCCGCCGGCGTGGCATCGGTGGCGCCGCTGCCGGTCGGCCATCCCACGACCGGGTCCCCGGTCGTCCTCTCTGCAGAAGGAGCCCTCGCATGCCTGAGCACACCGGACCGTTCCGTGCGGATGCCCTGGCGCCCACCACGTACGCGCACGGGATCACTCTGCCCGCGGACGGTCGGATGATCCTGCTGGCGGGGATGTCCCCCCTGGATGCGAGCGGGGCCGTCGTGGCTCCGGGCGATGTGACCGAGCAGATGCGGGTCACTGTCCAGAACGCCAGGACCGTCCTGCGTCACGCCGGCGCTGATCTCGACGCGATCGTCCGCGCCCGCATCTACATCGCATCCGCCGAGCGAGCAGAGCTGTACGCCGCGTGGCAGGCGTTCACCGGCATCTTCGACGGCAGCGAGTTCCCGAGCACCCTGGTCGGGGTGACGGTGCTGGCCTACCCCGATCAGCTCGTCGAGGTCGAGTTCGACGCCATCGTCCCCCGGTAGCCCGCCGCCGATGTCCGGTGCAGGTTGGAGCGCTCACCCGAGCGGAACCGCGCCGCACGGGCGTCGGCCGCGCGCGGGCGACCGCACGGCGGGAGGCCCCGATGCGGCGTCGGGGCCCGGTGCGCGATAAGTTCGACGATGGTGTGCGCGAGTACCGAGCGCCACCGGAATGGAGATCCGCTGTGGCTGTGCTCGATGACCGTCTTGTTTCCGTATTCGATGAAGTCGTCGGCAGGAACCAGGGAGAGACGGAATTCCACCAGGCGGTACGCGAAGTGCTGGAGAGTCTCGGCCCCGTGGTGGCCAAGCATCCGGCCTACGCCGACTCCGAAGTGATCCGCCGGCTCTGCGAGCCCGAGCGCCAGATCATCTTCCGCGTGCCGTGGGTGGATGACAGCGGCCGCGCGCAGCTGAACCGCGGCTTCCGCGTCGAGTTCAATTCGGCTCTGGGCCCGTTCAAGGGCGGGCTGCGGTTCCACCCGACGGTGTACCTCGGGATCGTGAAGTTCCTCGGCTTCGAGCAGATCTTCAAGAACGCGCTCACCGCGCTGCCGATCGGCGGCGCGAAAGGGGGATCCGACTTCGATCCCAAGGGCCGTTCGGACGCCGAGGTCATGCGCTTCTGCCAGTCGTTCATGATGGAGCTGTACCGGCACCTCGGCGAGTACACCGACGTGCCCGCGGGCGACATCGGCGTGGGCGGCCGGGAGATCGGCTACCTGTTCGGGCAGTACAAGCGGATCACGAACCGCTACGAGTCCGGCGTCTTCACCGGCAAGGGCCTGACGTGGGGCGGCTCGCAGGTGCGCACCGAGGCCACCGGCTACGGTGTGGTGTTCTTCGTCGACGAGATGCTCCGGGCCCAGGGCGGTTCCTTCGAGGGCAAGAAGGTCGTCGTCTCCGGCTCCGGCAACGTCGCCATCTACGCGATCGAGAAGGTGCGCCAGCTCGGCGGAGTCGTGATCGCGTGCTCGGACTCGTCCGGATACGTCGTCGACGAGGACGGCATCGACCTGGAGCTGCTGAAGGAGATCAAGACCGAGCAGCGCGGACGCATCAGCGAGTACGCGGACCGGCGGAACCGCGCCGTGTTCAGCGCGACCGGATCGATCTGGGACGTGCCGTGCGACATCGCGCTGCCGTGCGCGACGCAGAACGAGCTGGACGAGTCCGGGGCGCTGACGCTGGCACGCAACGGCTGTCTCATCGTCGCCGAGGGCGCCAACATGCCCTCGACGCCCGCGGCGATCCGCGTGTTCGCGGAGTCGGGCATGCGCTTCGCTCCGGGCAAGGCCGCCAACGCGGGCGGCGTGGCCACCAGCGCGCTGGAGATGCAGCAGAACGCCTCCCGGGATTCCTGGACCTTCGAGTACACCGAGCGGCGCCTGGCCGAGATCATGCGGTCAATCCATGACCGGTGCCTGCACACCGCCGACGAGTACGGCAAGCCTGGCAACTACGTCGCCGGCGCGAACATCACCGGGTTCACCCGCGTGGCCGACGCGATGCTGGCCCTGGGCATCGTATAGCCGGTGCGCCTCACGTAACGTCGCTGGCATGGTGACGCGGCTGCTTCTCGTTTCGGACACCCACATCCCGGGGCGCGCCCGCGCGCTTCCGGCACCGGTGCGTGCTGCGGCGGACGCCGCCGACCTCGTCATCCATGCCGGGGACTGGGTCGCGGCATCCGTGCTGGACGATCTCTCGCAGCACGCCGAGGTGCTCGGCGTGTACGGGAACAACGACGGACCGGACGTGCGCGCGCGGCTGCCCGAGGTGGCGCGCCGAGACATCGAGGGCGTCCGCTTCGCCGTGATCCACGAGACCGGCGACGCGGTGCGGCGCCACGCGCGAACGGACGCCGCTTTCCCGGACGCCGACGTGCTGGTCTTCGGCCACAGCCACATCCCGTGGGATACGCAGACCCCGGGAGGACTCCGGCTGCTGAACCCCGGATCACCGACGGACCGCCGGCGGCAGCCCCGGTGCACGATGATGACCGCGCTGGTCGAGGACGCGAGGATCCGCGAGGTCCGGCTCGTCGAACTGTGATCCCCGCGCGGACCGGCTGATCGCCATCGAACCGGTCCGGCAGCGTGCGCCCTGGGCGAACGTCGCCGCGCGGCGGCCGGGCGGTGCTGGAATGGTCGCATGAACGAGGACGACGCGCTGGATGCCTACTCCGCCGCGGTGGTGCGCATCGCCGAGACGCTGCTGCCCTCCGTCGCGGCCGTCACGGTGCGCACCGCACGCGGGGAGGGCGCCGGCAGCGCCTCGGTGATCTCGACGGACTCGCATCTGCTGACCAGCGCGCACGTGGTCGCCGGCGCGGACCGCGCCGAGGTCGCGTTCGCGGACGGAACGGTGCTGTCCGCACGCGTCGTGGGCAGCGACCCGCTGTCCGACCTCGCCGTACTCCGCGCGGACGGCGATGTCCCGCCTCCGGTCCCGTGGGGTGACGCGTCGACACTTCGAGTGGGACAGCTCGTCGTGGCGCTCGGCAACCCGCTCGGCCTTGCCGGCAGTGTCACCGCGGGGATCGTCTCGGCACTCGGACGCTCGCTGCCGACCCGATCAGGGCGGGTGGTGGACGAGGTGATCCAGACCGATGCCTCGCTCAATCCCGGCAACAGCGGGGGCGTCCTGGCCGACAGCCGCGGGCGCATGGTCGGCGTCAGCACGGCGGTCGCCGGGATCGGCCTGGGGCTGGCCGTGCCCATCAACACCACCACGCGGGAGATCATCGACGCGCTCATCGCGCGCGGACGGGTCCGGCGCGCGTGGCTGGGTGTTGCCGGAGCGGAGATCACACTCAGTCCCGAGCTTGCCGCCCGCGTCGGCTCCCGCACCGGCATGCAGGTCGCCTCCGTCGTGGCGGGCAGTCCCGCTGCGGCGGCCGGGGCGCGACGCGGAGACATCGTCATCTCCGTCGGCGGCATTCCCGTCACGAGCGCGACCGGCATCCAGCGGCTCATGGTGGAGCACGCGATCGGTCGCCGCATCGAGATGACCGTCTGGCGCAACGGCGCCCTGGTCGACATCGTGGTGGAGCCGGAGGAGCTCCGCGTCTCCTGAGCGGTCCGGCCGCTAGGAGGCGTCGTGGTCGAAGGGCGCCTCGGCGGCGCCCGGTTCGCTGGAGAAGGTCATGGTGGTCTGCAGGTTGCGCGTGCGCCGTTGCAACTCCCGCACGACCTCGCGGTCGGCCTCTTCGGCGTGCGCGACCTCCTCTGCCTGGGTGAGGTAGAGCTGGCTGGCCGGGCCCAACAGGAATTCCGCGTTCTGCACCTGCCCGTCCGCGGCGACCACCGGAACGACGATCACGGCCGCGGTCTTCGCTTCCGCCAGGGCGCGCGCGTAGGCCACGAGTGCCTCGCCCACTTCGTCGGCGATCAGCACCCAGTCTCCCGTGTAGTGCAGACGCAGCATCCTCCCATCGTGAATGTCGGCGCACGCCCGGCCAAGGGGTTGTCATGTCGGGTGCGCAGGCATAACCTGCCGCCCGGGGCGGGCAGGCGTTGGCAACCGGGGCCGACCGCAGGTCCGAGCCCCGTGGAATCATGGGGCCATGCCCGAGTCGCCGGAGGTTCAGGAACTCGCGTCCTTCCTGCGCGCGCACACGGTCGGCCGCGTGATCCGCAGCGCCGACGTGCTGCTGCCCAAAGCACTGAAGACGCAGCGTCCCGCCCCGGCCGATCTCATCGGGCGCCGGGTCAGCGACGTGACCCGGCTCGGCAAGATGATCGATATCGCCACGGCGGACCCGGCCGGCGGCGAGCTGCACCTGGTCGTCCATTTCGGCCACGACGGATGGGTGCTCTGGCACGAGGTCGCCCCCGAGGGACTGAAACGCGCGGGGGATGCCACGCTGATGGCGCGTTTCCGGCTCGATGACGGGTCGGGATTCGACCTGACGGATGCCGGACAGTGGAAGTCGCTGACCCTGCACATCGTGCCGCGGGCGGCCGACGTGCCCGCGGTGGCCAAGCTCGGCATCGACCCGCTCTCGGGGTCCTTCGACCCCGCCGCGTTCGCGGCCGTCCTCTCCGGTCGCCGGAAGCAGATCAAGGCCCTCCTCCAGGATCAGACCGCCTTCGCCGGCATCGGCAACGCGTACTCGGACGAGATCCTGCACGCCGCCAAGATCTCACCGCTGACGCACGCGGCGACCCTGAGCGAAGACGAGGTGGCGCGGCTGGCCGCGCAGACCCGAAGCGTCCTGACCGGCGCGGTCGACGCGCGGCGGGGGACACCGCCATCGCAGCTGCGCGCCGCCAAGCATGCGGCGCTGCAGGTCCACCGCAAGACGGGTGCGATCTGCCCGGTCTGCGGGGACCGGATCCGGGAGTTCGCGTTCTCCGGGGCGGCCGCGCAGTACTGCCCCACGTGCCAGACGGGCGGCGTGGTGCTGTCGTGATGCGCCGCCGCAGCGGGGACGCGACTACGATGATGCCATGACGACTTCGCAGCAGCCCGCCCCCGTGACCCTCCAGCCCATCGCCGAGGAGAAGAACCTCCTCACGGTGGTCGAATCCAGCGGTTCCTGCTGCGGTGGTTCGGCCTGCGGTTCAGCCAACTGATCCGCGTCGAGCGGATTTGACCGCTCATCGCGTCGCCGGATCCACCCGCGGGAGCAACCCCTTCTGACACTCTGTAAGGGGAGGCGGCGATGAGCGACGAACTGGTGCTGGGAATGACCCCTCGGGTCTCCCGCATCCTCATGTCCGAAGAGGCCGTGTACGGGCTGATCCTCGTGTCCGGCATGATCGTGGTCAGCTACAACCTGACGGGCACCTCGCTCAGTGCGCTCGTGACGGTCGTGGTGACGGTGCTGGTGTTCTTCGCCGCGCACGTCTACGCCGGAACCCTCGCCCGCCTCGCCCTGACCGAGGGAAAAGCTGGCCTGCCGCAGAGCCTGCGCGCTGCGGCCCGTCACTCGCGGGGGATGCTGTTGATCTCGCTGGCGCCGATCGCGGTGCTGCTGCTGGGCGTGACCCGGGTCGTGGACGACGACCTGGCGGTCTGGACGGCTCTGGTGGTGGATACGGTCGCGCTCGGGGTGCTGGGTTGGCTGGCCGTGCTGAAGTGGACCTCGCGCTTCTGGGTCCGGGTCGTCAGCGCGCTCACCACCGCCGCGTTCGGGCTCGTCATCGTCGCGATGAAGGCCTTCATCCACCACTAGCGGTCGGGCGTGGCCGCGGCGCTCACCCGGGAACGGGGGACAGCAGCGCGCGCACCAACCGCGGGCTCAGGCCGGGTATCTCCTGCACCGGCACCGCGAGGGCGCGCAACGCGCGGCTGAGGTAGTTCCGAGCTGCCGCGGCGAGGGCGATGTCGACGATCTGGCGGTCGGTGAACCCGTACTCGCGGAGCACCCGCGAATCGTCGTCCGTCATGGACGCCGGATCCGTGGAGATCTTCTCGGCGAACCGCATCACCGCGACGTCGGACTCATCCAATCCGGCCGACTCGTAATCGAGGGCGACCCGTTCGAGCTGATCCTCATCGAGCGCGTCGGCGCGAAGTGCTTTGCGGCCGTGCGCGAGCAGGCAATGCGGCGAGGGGATGCCGCGGGCGGCCGCGAGGGTGACCAGCTCGTACGTGCGCACACCGATCGAAGGCACGATCGCCGCGATCAGCGCTTCGAACGCGGAATGGGCCTCGGGGTTCAGTGCCATCGCCTGGGTGACGCTGGAGACGAAGCCGTCCTCCCTGAGGTCTGCTTCGTACATCTCGGCGACGGTGCCGACAGCGCTGTCGGCGGGGGGCGGGTGAACGATCACGGCCGGGTTCCTTCCTCGCGCGCCGGCCGGTCGTGCCGGGGCAACGCTCAGCATGCCATGCGCGACACGCCGCTGACGAGATCCGTCCGCGACGTGCGCCCGGAAGAATCGGCGTGTCAGTGCATGGCGATCGGCGCGGAGATGCCGTCGACCGGCTTGCGGATGAGGAAGGCGCCCACGATCAGCGGCAGAGCCGCGATCGCGGCGATCGTGAACGCGGCCTGCGCTCCGGCCGCGCCGGCCGCCGCTTCGGACAGCCCGCGACCGATCGCGGTGTCGCGCACCCCGCTGAGGATCGTGATCATCAGCGCGATGCCGGCCGCGCCGCCCACCTGCTGCATCGTGCCGAGCACGGCGGACCCGTACGAGTAGAACCGCGGCTGCAGCGACGCCAGCGACGCGGTGAACAGCGGAGTCAGCGAAAGAGCCAGCCCGATGGACAGCACCGTCTGGGACACCGCGATCACCCAGATCGGAGTGAACTGATCGAAGCTCGTGAACGTCCACAGCATCGCGACGGCGATGAACGACCCCGGGATCAGCAGCACACGCGTACCCCACCGGTCGTAGACGCGGCCGATCAGCGGCCCCGCCAGCCCCATCGCCAGCGCCCCGGGCAGCAGGATCAGACCGGTCTCGAGCGCACTCACGCGCAGCACGGTCTGCAGGTACAGCGGTACGACGGTCAGCGTCCCGAAGAAGGACAGCGACAGCAGCAGCATCTGGGCGATGGACAGCGAGAAGTTCAGCGAGCGGAACACGCGCAGATCAAGCAGCGCGCGATCGGTGCGCTGCATCCGCAGCTGACGCCAGACGAACAGCGCGAGAGCCACCGCGCCCACGCTGAAGGAGACCACCAGCGTCGTCGTGGACAGGGCGTCGGCGGCGGCTGCGGCCGCGGCGCCACCGCCGTGGGCGGCCGGCCCGCCGATCTGGCTGAGACCGAACACCAGCCCGCCGAAGCCGAGCGCGGACAGGATGATCGACGGTACGTCGATCGCCACCCGCGTCGGCTCACCCAGGTTGTGGATCCAGCGCGCGCCGACGGCGAGTGCGATCAGCGCGATCGGCAACACGATGCCGAAGATCCAGCGCCAGCCGACCGTGTCCAGGAGCAGGCCGGACAGCGTCGGACCGATCGCGGGGGCCAGGGACATGACGACGCTGACGCGGCCCATCATCCTGCCCCGCGAGTGGGCGGGCACGAGCGTCATCAGGGTCGTCATCAGCAACGGCATCATGATGGCGGTGCCGGATGCCTGGACCACGCGCGCCACCAGCAGCAGCGGGAATCCGGGGGACACGAATGCAATCAGAGTGCCCAGGGAGAACAGGCCCATCGCGGTGACGAACACGGCGCGGGTGGTGAATCTCTGCAGGAGGAAGCCCGAGATCGGGATGACGACGGCCATCGTCAGCATGAACGCCGTGGTCAGCCACTGGGCCGCGACGGCGGTGATCCCCAGATCGGTGATCAGATGCGGGATGGCCACCCCCATCGTCATCTCGTTCAGGATCGCCACGAAGGCGGCCCCGAGCAGGAGCCAGATGATGCGGCTGTCAGCGCGGCTGAGGATCGCGCCCGGGGGCACCACGACGCTGTCGGTGCGGGGAGAGATGTCGGTGGCGGCCATAGGGCGTCTCCTCAGGGGATGGGCGTGCACGACAACATCCCGCAGGCGGTCACACGAAAAAGGACGAGCCCACACAGTAACGGCCACGTCGGGCGCGGCATTCCCGAATCGCGTGGAAATATTCGCGTATGGCCATGAGTCCAGTTCGCCGAGCGGTCCTGTTCCGGACGGGTGTCGCGATCGCGGTCGGCGCGATCGTCGTCGTCGCTGTGGGCCCCGTGCTCGGGTGGGCGGCGGGGCTGCTGGCCGGCTGGGCGGGCGCGGCCGCCACGAACGTCGCCTGGGTGTCGCTGCTGGTCTGGCCGATGGACGGTCCGCAGACCCGTGAGCATGCCACCGGCGAGGATCCGGGCAGATCGTTCGCACGGCTGGTCGCCCTGATCGGCAGCATCGCCAGCCTGGGCGCGGTGGTGGTCGTGCTGATCCAGACGCAGGACACATCGGAGCTGGAGTCGTACCTGCTCGCCGCCATCGCGGTGGTCAGCGTCGCGGCGTCCTGGGCCCTCATCCAATCCGATTACATGCTGCGGTATGCGCACCTGTACTACTCCGCTCCGGTCGGCGGAATCGACTTCAACCAGGAAGAGGACCCGTCGTACACCGATTTCGTCTACTTCTCCGTGGGCATCGGCATGGGCTACCAGGTCGGCGACAGCGCTGTGCGCACCAACGCGATCCGTCGGCTCGTGATCGCCCAGTCCCTGGTGGCGTACCTGTTCGGCGCGGTGATCATCGGCACGGTCGTCAACCTCGTCATCGACCTCGGGTGACCGCTCCGGTCGAGTCCCGGTGGCAGTGCCGTGGCGGACCGGCCGACTCCGCCCCCGCGTCGGCGTGCGTCATTAGGCTTGCAGGCGTGAGCATGGGCGGGCGGGGTGGTGGACCGGCGGTGGGATTCCGCCCGGTCGACATCGCGGCGCAGAAGAAGCTCAACGCCGAAGCGCCCCGCATCCCACATCTCGGCCGCCGCGTGATCGGCCTGTTCCGCCCGTATCGGATGCAGATCCTGCTGACCGGCGTGCTCGTGATCGCAGGCGCCGCGATCGCCGTGGTTCCGGCGCTGATCGTGCAGCGGATCTTCGACGACGCGCTCTTTCCGACGGACGGCAGCGGACCGAACCTGTCCCTGCTGCTGCGGCTGGTTCTGCTCATGGTCGGGCTGTTCGTGCTCTCTTCCGGACTCGGCGTGCTGCAGACCTGGTTCACCTCGACGGTCGGCAACCGCGTCACCGGGGATCTGCGCGTGAAGCTGTTCGAGCATCTGCAGGCCATGGAGCTGGGCTTTTTCACCCGCACCAAGACCGGGGTCATCCAATCCCGGCTGCAGAACGACGTGGGCGGCGTCTCGGGAGTGCTGACCAACACCGTCACCAGCATCCTCGGCAACGTCGTCACCGTGGCCGCGTCGCTGGTGGCGATGATCATCATCGATTGGCGGCTGACCATCATCGCGGTGGTGATGATGCCGGTCCTGGTGGTGGTCCAGCGGCGCGTCGGGCAGGTGCGCGCTCGCATCGCGGGCGAGACGCAGGAATCCCTCTCCGAGCTGACCGCGATCACCCAGGAGACGCTGAGCGTCTCGGGCATCCTGCTGTCGAAGTCCTTCAACCGCCAGCGGACCGAGTCCGCCCGCTATGGCGCCGAGAACGTCAATCAGGTGCGCCTGCAGGTGCGGCGGGCGATGAGCGGCCAGGGCTTCTTCGCCGTCGTCCAGGTGCTGATGGCCAGTGTCCCCGCGGTGATCTACCTCGTCTCCGGCTACCTGATCACCGGCGGAAGCGATGTCATCACGGCCGGGACGGTGGTCGCGTTCACGACCGTGCAGGCCCGCCTGCTCATGCCGCTGATGGGCCTCATGCGGGTGGCGCTGGATGTGCAGACATCCGGCGCGCTCTTCGCGCGCATCTTCGAGTACCTCGACCTGGTGCCGGCCATCAGCGACGCCCCGGATGCGATTCCGGTCGCGGCCGCCCCGGGTCCGATCGGCCGGATCGAGTTCCGTGACGTGGTCTTCCGCTACCCGGATGCCGGCCCGGACGCCCCACCCACCCTGCGCGGCATCTCGTTCACCGCAGAGCCCGGGCAGCACGTCGCGTTCGTCGGCCCGTCGGGGGCGGGCAAGACCACCGTCCTGTACCTGACGCCGCGGATGTACGAGGCATCCGGCGGCGCAGTCCTGTTCGCGGGTGAGGATGTGCGGCGGCTGACGCAGGAATCGATCATCGACCACGTCGGAATCGTCTCGCAGGAGACCTACCTCTTCCACGCCACGATCCGCGAGAACCTCCGCTACGCCAAGCCGGAGGCGACCCAGGCGGAACTGGAAGAGGCGTGCCGCGCTGCGAACATCCACCACATCATCTCCGGCTTCGAGGAGGGGTACGACACGATCGTGGGAGAGCGCGGCTATCGCCTGTCCGGCGGTGAGAAGCAGCGCATCGCGATCGCGCGCGTCCTGTTGAAGGATCCGCCCGTTCTTCTGCTCGACGAGGCCACATCGGCCTTGGACACGGTCTCGGAGCGCGTCGTTCAGGAGGCACTGGATGCCGCAGCCCGAGGCAGGACCACGCTGACGATCGCGCACCGCCTTTCCACGGTGATCGGCGCCGACGTGATCCACGTCGTCGACGCGGGTCGCATCGTGGAGTCCGGAACCCACTCCGGCCTGATCGCCGAGGGCGGGCTGTACGCAGATCTGGCCGCCCAGCAGCTCGCGGCGTCCCGGATCCTCGAGGAGGAAGCGACCGAGCCGCTCGGAACCTTGCCCACGCGGCGCGCGGACCGCGCCCCGGACGAGCCCGCTCGGGTCCCTCCGGATGATCCGCTGGCCGTGCTGGCCGGCTCGCTGTCGCTGACCGGACCGCTGCCGGTTCTGGCCGACGACCTGGCCGAAGACGAGCCCTGGCCGCGGCTCGGCGACCGCTAGCCGGGGCGGGCTACCACAGTCGCGCGGCGTCGACCACGGTGGCGGATGCCGCATCCAGGTCTGCGCGTGCGCTGCCGGCGCGGGCCCAGATCTCGCGGGTGAACGCGCCGAGCGCGCGGCGGTACGCGGCATCCGGGTGCGTGCGTGCGATCTGCGCCAACCGGGGGACATCCATGCGCAGAAGCTGTCCGAGCCGCGCCTGCGCGGCCAGCGGGTGGCCGGTGGACTCCAGGACGCGCAGTCCCGCATCCATCGCCGCGAGGCAGTCCCGCAGCACGTCCAGCTGAGCCTCGCGCTGGGTGATCGAGGACCCATCGGCCCGGACCCGCCAGTGCGCCACGACATCCGGGACGGTGTCGAAGCGGCGCGCCCGGGCGTACATCTGCTGCGCCACGATCTGATCCTCGTACAGGCGACCCTCGGGGAAGCGCAGGCCGGTCCGCTGCCAGAAGTCGGTGCGGCTCACCTTCGACCAGGCCACGATGTTGGCCGACGCCTCGGGGTGCTCGTCGATCGTCGTGCCGCGCCGCTCCGGGGCGCTGGAGGCGCGGACCCACGGCTGCACCTCACCCAGGCGGTACCCGCCGGTGTCGTCGGGTCGCAGCCGCACATAGGCGCCGAGAGCGAAGTCGCTGCCGCTCTGATCGAGCACGCCGAGCAGTCGCTGCAGTGCGTTCGGCGTGAACGTGTCATCTGCGTCGAGGAAGCCGAGGAAGGGCGTCTCGACCAGGTCCAGGCCGGTGTTGCGGGCGGCGCCCAGTCCGGCCCGCTGCTCGTGCCGCACGAACCGGAACCGCGGGTCGGCCGCCGCAGCGGCGGCGAACACCTCGGCGGTGGCATCCGTGGACGCATCGTCCACCAGGATCGCCGTCCAATCCGGCATGCTCTGCGCGCGCAGCGACGCCAGAGCATCGGCGGCGTACCGGGCGACGTCGTGGCCGGGCACGATGACGGTGACTGCGGCGGGGGTGCTCACCCGCCCGATTGTACGGCGAGGACGGATGCCGCAACCGCGTCCGCTACGGCATCCAGGGGCCGATCGAGGTGGTGGGGGAAGGTGAACCGCACCGCGGTCTGGGCCAGGTCCGGCGGCACGCCCATCGCCAGCAGGACGTGCGAGGGCTCGTCGCTGCCCGCCGCGCACGCCGAGCCGCTGGAGGAGACCACGCCGCGGCGCTCCAGCTCGAGCAGGACCGCCTCGCCGCTGGTGCCCGCGAACGTGAAGCTGGCCGTCCCGGGGAGACGGTGGACCGCGTCGCCGGTGAGACGTGCTGTCGGGACCCGGTCCAGCACGCGGGCGATGAACCGGTCCCGCAGGTCGCCGACGCGGGCGGATGCCGCCGCACGCTCCGCCTCGGCCAGCTCGAGGGCGGTGGCGAACCCCACGGCGCCGGCGACATCCTCGGTGCCGCTTCGGCGGCCGCGCTCCTGCCCGCCGCCGTGCATCAGCGGTTCCAGCGGCACGCGGGCGCGAATGGCCAGGACGCCGGTCCCCTTCGGCGCGCCGAGCTTGTGGCCGGCCAGCGAGACCGCGTCCACCCCCAGCTCGCCCGCATCCAGCGGCAGCCAACCGGCGGCCTGGACCGCGTCGATGTGGATCGGCGCGCGCACCCCGGTGGCGCGTACGGCCGCCGTCACGGCGACGATGTCCTGCACAGTGCCGGTTTCGTTGTTCGCATAGCCGAGGCTGACCAGGGCGGTGTCTTCGCGCACGGCGCCGGCGACGTCGGCGGGGGAGACCCGGCCGGACCGGTCAACCGGGACGTGCGTCACCTCGAACCCGTGGACGCGCGCCAGGTAGGCGGCCGACTCCAGGATCGATTCGTGCTCGACGGGAGTGGTGACCAGGTGTCTCGCGCCGCGGCCGCTCGCCGCGGCGATGGCGGCGCCCTTCACCACCAGGTTGTTGGACTCGGTGCCGCCGGAGGTGAAGATCACGTCGCCGGGGCGCATCCCCAGCACGCGGGCGACACGGGAGCGGGCATCCGCCAAGGCGTCGGCGGCGGCTTCGCCCACGGTGTGACGGCTCGACGGGTTTCCGAACCAGCGGGTCAGGAACGGCATCATCGCCTCGAGCACCTCGCGCCGGACGGGTGTCGTGGCCGCGTTGTCGAGATAGAGCATGCTCATGGTCGCCTCAGAAGATGCGGATGTCCAGGCCGAGGTCCAGAGCACGGGCGGAGTGGGTGAGCGCACCGACCGAGATGACATCCACGCCGGTCTCGGCGATCGCGCGCACCGTGTCCAGCGACACGCCCCCGGACGCTTCCACCGTCGCCCTGCCGGCGATCTGCTCGACGCCGCGGCGCAGGTCATCCAACGAGAAGTTGTCCAGCATGATCGTGCCGATGCCGGCGGCCAGGACGGGCTCGATCTGCTCGAGCCGGTCCACCTCCACCTCGACGTGGGTCGTGTGCGGAAGACGGGCGATCGCACCCTGCAGCGCGGCCGTCACCGACACGCCCTTGTTCGCCAGCACCGCGAGGTGGTTGTCCTTGGCCATGACGGCATCCGAGAGCGAGAAGCGGTGGTTGTGGCCGCCGCCGGCCGTGACCGCGTGCCGTTCGAAGGCGCGCAGTCCCGGTGTGGTCTTGCGGGTGTCGACGATGCGGGCACCCGTGTGGGCGACCTCGGCGACGTAGCGCGCCGTGAGCGTGGCGATCCCGGACATCCGCTGCACGAAGTTCAAGCCGATCCGCTCCGCGGTGAGCATGCCGCGGGCCGGTCCGGACACCACCGCCAGCACAGCGCCCGGGACGAAGGACGTCCCGTCCGCGACGTGCAGCTGCACGTCGATCGCAGGGTCGGTGAGGCGGAAAGCGGCGCGGAAGACGTCGGCGCCGCTGAAGACGCCGGCTTCGCGCGCGACCAGCTCGGCCCGGCCCGTCGCCGTGTCGGGAATGAGCATCTCGCTGGTCAGATCGCCCCACGGAGCGTCCTCTTCGAGCGCGCTGCCCACGACCCGGTCGATGGTGGTCCTGGTGAGCATCAGGCGCCCCTGCCGGCCAGCACGCCTGAGACCGACGACACCGCGGCGCGGTCCGGCCGCGGGAGGTCGTCACGGCGGAAGTGCGCGCCGAGCGAGTCGCGGCGGCGCAGCGCCGCGCGGACGAGTTCCTCGGCGACGAGCAGGAGGTTCTCGTCCTCGAACTCGGCCTCGGTGCGCCGGACGCGTGGGAGTGCGCGCCACGACGCGAGGACGGATCCGGCGTGCTCCAGCCCCGCGGCGTCACGGACGAGTCCGGCGTGCTCCCACATCAGCTCCTGCAGCGCGGCCCGGCTGAACCGGGGCACCGAGTCCGGCTCGAGGCCGGCGGAATCCGGACGTACCGGGTCCAGGTCGCGTGCGATGGCGGGTTGCGCGGGGCCGGTCCAGCGGCCGGAGACCGCGTCCGCCGCGATGGCGTCGCCGGCGCGTGCGCCGAAGACGGCGCCCTCCAGGAGGGAGTTGGAGGCGAGGCGGTTGGCGCCGTGCACTCCGGTCCGGGCCACCTCACCGACGGCGTAGAGACCGGGGATGCTGGTCCGTCCGGCCAGGTCGGTCCTCACGCCGCCCATCAGGTAGTGCGCGGCCGGGGTCACCGGGATCGGTTCGCGGGACCAGTCCAGGCCGCGGTCGCGAACGGCGCGGTCGATGGTCGGGAACCGGCGGGCGAGGAATTCGGCCAGCGCCTCCGGTGTCGGGCGCAGATGGGTGGCGTCCAGGAACACCGGGCGTCCGCCCTGGGCCTCCATCTGCCGTGCGATCGCCCGTGCGACGACATCGCGCGGTGCCAGTTCGCCGTCCGGGTGCGCATCGAACGCGAAGCGCCGCCCGGTCTCGTCGATCAGCGTCGCGCCCTCGCCGCGGACCGCCTCCGAGACGAGGAACGAGCCACCCGCGCCCGGTTCGGCATCGCCCGCTCGTGGTCCGGCCGCGGTGTTCGCGCCTTCCAGGACGGTCGGGTGGAACTGGAAGAACTCGAGGTCGGTGACATCCGCACCGGCGCGCAGCGCGGCCGCGATGCCGTCCGCGGTGGCGACGGCGGGGTTGGTGGTGTGCGCGTAAAGCTCACCGGCGCCGCCGGTGGCCAGCACGACCGCATCGGCGTGGATCCGCTCGCGGCGGCCGGCAGCTGTCGGTGCGGCATCCGAGCCTGCCGGCTCCCCGATCAGCAGGTCGACGCCGGTGATGCGCTCACCCTGCCGGACGAGGTCCACCAGGAACGCGTGCTCGAGGACCCGCACGCTGCTCGCACGCAGCCGTGCGACGAGCGCCTTCTCGATCGCGGTGCCGGTCGCGTCACCGCCGGAGTGCAGGATGCGCGGATAGGAGTGCGCGGCCTCGAGCCCCTTCACGAACGCGCCGTCCGCACCGCGGTCGAACGCGACGCCGAGGGCGATCAGTTCGCGGATGCGGGCCGGGCCCTCCTCGACGAGGACGCGCACCGCAGCCGGGTCGCCCAGGCCCGCTCCGGCGGTCAGCGTGTCCCGGAGGTGATCCTCGGCGCGGTCATCGTCGAACATCACGCCGGCGATGCCGCCCTGCGCGTACCGGGTGTTGGCGTGCTCGAGCACGTCCTTGGTCACCAGCGTGACGCGGCAGCCGTGCCCGAGCGCGTGCAGCGCGACGGTGAGGCCGGCGATGCCGCTGCCGACGACGATCGCGTGCACCGGCGCCGTCATGAGGCGTTCTCCCAGCCGGATGCCGCGGCGGCGGGCGGCTTGGCCGCCAGCATCCGCTCCAGCGCGATCCGGGCCGGACCGGCGACGTCCTGCGGCACGCTGATGCGGTTCAGGATCCGGCCGGCGACCAGGCCCTCGAGCACCCACGCCAGGTAGCCGGGGTGGATGCGGTACATGGTCGAGCAGGGGCACACCACCGGGTCCAGGCAGAAGATCGTGTGCTGCGGGTGGTCCGCCGCCAGACGCTGCACCAGGTTCACCTCGGTGCCGATCGCGAACGTCGTGGGCTCGCTCGCGCCCTCGATCGCCCGGCGGATGTAGTCGGTGGACCCGGATTCGTCTGCGGCGTCCACGACGGCCATCGGGCACTCCGGGTGCACGATCACACGCACGCCTGGGTGCTCCGCCCGCGCCTTGTCGATCTGGTCGACGGTGAACCGGCGATGCACCGAGCAGAAGCCGTGCCACAGGATCACGCGGGCCGCCGCCAGTTCGCCCGGCGTCGCACCGCCCAGCGGCTTGCGCGGGTTCCACATCGGCATGTGCTCGAGCGGCACGCCCATCGCCTTCGCGGTGTTGCGGCCCAGGTGCTGGTCCGGGAAGAACAGGACGCGGCGTCCACGCTCGAATGCCCACTCCAGCACGGTCTGCGCGTTCGAGGACGTGCAGACGATGCCGCCGTGGCGTCCCACGAATCCCTTGATCGCCGCGGAGGAATTCATGTACGTGACCGGGATCACCGGGACCCGGCCCGCGGCATCCGGGGCGTCCATGTCGCCGTAGATCTCCGCGAGCTGCTCCCAGCAGTCTTCGACCTGGTCGATGTCGGCCATGTCGGCCATCGAACAGCCCGCGGCGAGGTTCGGCAGGATGACGGCCTGCTCGGGCCTGGAGAGCAGGTCGGCGGTCTCGGCCATGAAATGCACGCCGCAGAAGACGATCGCCTCGGCCTCGGGGTGGGCCTTGGCGGCGTTGGCCAGCTGGAACGAGTCGCCGATGTAGTCGGCGTGCCGCACCACCTCTTCGCGCTGGTAGAAGTGGCCGAGGATCTTGACCCGGTCGCCGAGCGTGGCCTTCGCCGCCCGCACGCGCAGGTCCAGCTGCTCCGCCGACGCCTCGCGGTACTCCATCGGCAACTCGCCCTGACGGGGCGAGCCGGTCGGGATGACATCGCCCATCGAGGACCCGGGGCCGTATCCCGGCCGGGAGTCGAAGTTCCACGGCCCGGCGGCGAGCTCCGTCGTGCAGGTCTCGGTGGTCGATGCGCCCGTCACGATCGCCTGGATCGTGTGATCCACGGACGGGTCGGCCGAGCGAGGCTGGGGGATGAGGACTGGTGCGGACATCGCGGGCTCGTTTCGATCTGGACGGATTCAGTGGCGGACGACGAGAGGCCCGCGGTCTGCGAGTTCGACGTCCTGGTTGTAGCGGTACAGCCGCGCGGGGCGGTGGCTGCCGGTGCGGAAGCGGTCGGTGGGGATCAGCGTCCCGGAGTTCTCCACCTGGCGGCGGAAGTTCGCGGGGTCCAGGCGCCGACCCAGAATCGACTCGTAGACCTCGCGCAGTTCGGCGAGCGTGAACGCGTCGGCCAGCAGCCCATGCGCGATCCGGCTGTACCCCACCTTGTTGCGCAGCCGCCACAGGGCGTACTCGACGATCTCGTTGTGGTCGAAGGCCAGTCGCGGCAGCTCTGCCGCGTCGAACCAGGCGACGTTCTCGACGACATCGCTCGGGATCTCGTCCGGACGCACCAGCGCCCAGTAGACGATCGAGACGACCCGGGTGGGGGAGCGGTCGACCGCTCCGAAGGCGTACAGCTGCTCGAGGTAGCTGGGCGCGATCCGGGTCGTCTCGGCCAGGGTGCGGGATGCCGCGGCATCCAGACTCTCGGTCGGGTTCAGCCAGCCGCCGGGAAGAGCCCACAGACCCGCGTGCGGATCACGCGTGCGACGCACCAGCGGCAGGGCCACGGTGGAGCGGTCGTCGTGCGGGTCGCGGCGCAGCGTGAAGATCACCGTCGAGACCGCAACGCGGGTCACGTCCTCGGGCGCGGGGACGCCCTCCGGCGTGCCGGCACTCGCGGTTGTTTGTGTCATCATGACCATTACCTCGATTCGATCTTAGTGTCGTTCTGACCCGAAGGGCAAGAATCCGCGAGGTCGTGTCGCGCCCCGCCCGCACGGCGCCGAACGCCGCACGCGCGTTCGGACCCGGCCGGGCGTACCGGCGGCACCCAGACTCTGGAAATCTGCAGGAGCTACGCTGAACGCCCGGGTTGGCATGGCAGAGATGGGGAGAGCGTGCTCGTCATCGACATCGTGCTGATCGGGCTGCTCGTTCTCGCGCTGGTCGTCGGTCTGCAGCGCGGCTTGCTCGCCAGCCTGGGCGTCCTGATCGGCATCGTGCTGGGCGGCTTGGCGGCGTTCTGGCTCGTGCCGATCGTCAATGAGCTCTGGCCGTGGCCGACCACGCGGGTGGTGGCGGTGATCGCGCTGGTGCTGGTTCTGCTGGTAGCCGGGGCGACCGCGATCGGCGCGATCGGCGCCGCACTGCGACGCGGGGTCGACCGGACGCCGCTGCGGGCCGTCGACCGCCTGCTCGGCGGCGCGCTCGCGGTCCTCGCCGGAGCGTTGTCACTGAGCCTGATCGGCTCCAGCGTCGCGGCGACCGGGACGCCGGTGGTCTCGACCGCCCTGAAGTCTTCACAGGTGCTCCGGACGATCTCCTCAGTGACGCCCGCACCGGTGGCGGAGGCGCTGGCCCGAGTGCGCTCGGCGGTGATGGAGGACGCGCTCCCGCGGCTGGGAGAGCTGCTGGAACTGGACATCGAGCCCAGCGCTCCGCCGGTGGCGCTGGATGACCCGCTGCTGGCCGACGCCGCGGCATCCGTCGCGCGCGTGTCGGGCGTGGCGTTCGCCTGCGGCACCAGCGCTGCCGGGTCCGGCTTCGTCATCGCGCCGGACCGTGTGGTGACCAACGCCCACGTGGTCGCAGGCGTCCAGACCCCGATCGTCGAACTCCCGGGCGTCCCGGCGCGCGAGGGTCGGATCGTGTACTTCGACCCGATCGATGACCTCGCCGTGATCGCCGTCGATGGACTCGGCGCCTCCGCGCTGCCGGTGGTGCCACCGCTGAGCCCCGGAACGGCGGGCGTCATCCAGGGCTACCCGTTCGGCGGACCCTTCTCGATGGTGAACGCCGAAGTGATCTCCGCCGGGGCGGCGGAGGTGCCGGACATCTACGGCGAGTCGACCGCTCTGCGGGACATCTATGCCCTGGCGGCGCAGGTCAATCCCGGCAACTCGGGCGGCCCCCTGCTGACCGCCGACGGCGCGGTGGGCGGGGTGGTCTTCGCGCGGGCGGAGGCGGACTCGGACCGCGGCTACGCGATGACCACGGCTGAGCTCGAGCCCATCCTCGCCGGCGCCACCGGCTGGACGGATGCCGCTTCGTCGGGGCGCTGCATCGGCTGACCGCACGCACGCTGCGGACGCTATGCTGGCACGGCAAGTCAATACCGGCCAACAACCCGGACGGGAGAGCCTCGGCTGCACGTGCGCCGAGCACCGAAGGAGCAAGCCTCCCCGCCAATCTCTCAGGTATGCGTACCGCCCGGGCTCGGCCACTCTGGAAAGCGATCCTTCGGGGATCCGCCGACGGTGAAAGTCCCGGCATCCGCTCGACGCGGAGGGATGCCGAGGCGAAGCTCTCAGGCCCATGACAGAGGGGGAGTTCACAGGCGCCGATCGGCGTCTGCCCGCACGTGACCGGGAGAACTCATGACATCGCCCCGCTACACACCGCTTCGCGACCGGCACGAGTCGCTCGGAGCTTCGTTCACGGACTTCGGCGGCTGGGCGATGCCGGTGCGCTACTCGTCGGAGCTCGCCGAGCACCGTGCCGTGCGCACCGCCGCCGGATTGTTCGACATCTCGCACATGGCGGAGTTCTTCGTCTCCGGCCCCGGGGCGGGCGAGTACCTGGACTACGTCCTGGCCGGTCGCCTGTCCACCCTGCCGGTGGGCCGGGCGAAGTATTCGCTGCTGTTGTCCGAGCGCGGTGGGATCGTCGATGACCTGATCGTCTACCGCCTCGAGGAGGAGTCGTTCCTCGTCATCGCCAACGCCGGCAACCGCGACGCCGTCGCGGCGGCGCTCGCCGCGGCGGCGGTGGGGAGAGGGGTGACCGTGGTGGACGCGACTGATGACCACTGCCTGATCGCGGTGCAGGGCCCCGCTGCCCGGGCAGTGCTGGACGCGACGGTCGGACTGGCGCAATCGGCCTCCCCGCTCGATGACCTCACGTACTACGCCGCCACCTGGGCGAGTTTCGAGGGGCAGACCGTGCTGATCGCGCGCACCGGCTACACCGGCGAGGACGGGTACGAACTGCTCATCCCGAACGGGTCCGCCGCCGCACTCTGGGACGCTGTGCTGTCCGCCGGCGCGCCGTTCGGGCTGGTGCCGGCGGGGCTGGCCGCCCGCGACACGCTGCGCCTCGAAGCGGGCATGCCGCTGTACGGACATGAGCTGTCCCCAGACATCGTCCCGGCCCAGGTCGGGCTGGCCCGCGTCGTGGCCATCGACAAGGACGACTTCGTCGGCCGCACCGGACTGGCCGCCGTCGTCGCGGCGGATGCGCCCGTGCTGGTGGGGCTCGCCGCCGAGGGCAAGCGCGCCGGACGCGCCGGCTACGCGGTGCTGGATGCGGCCGGCACCGCGGTCGGCGAGGTCACCAGTGGCGCATTGAGCCCGACCCTCGGTCATCCCATCGCGATGGCTCTGGTCTCACCCGCGCATAGCAGCGCAGGCACCGAACTGTTCATCGACGTGCGCGGTACGCGCGTTCCCGCGACCGTGACCCCCCTGCCGTTCTACCGGCGCACTGCGTGACCCGCGCAGCGCGCTCCGTGATCCACCAGAGCACACCGGAGGAAGAAGTGACCGACCTCAACAGCCTCAAATACACCGCCGAGCACGAGTGGGTCGCCTTGGACGGCGATGTGGCCACCATCGGCATCACCGACTACGCCGCCGACAAACTCGGCGATGTCGTCTTCATCGACCTGCCCGGGGTCGACTCCGGCGTCTCGGCCGGCCAGGTCGTCGGCGAGATCGAGTCGACCAAGTCGGTCGGCGAGCTGTACGCACCCCTCACCGGCGCCGTCGTGGGTGTCAACCAGGCCGTCGTGGATGACCCGTCCATGGTCAACGCCGACCCGTACGGTGACGGATGGCTGATGAAGCTGAAAGTCGACAGCTCGGATGCGTCCGAGCTGCTCGATCGCGAAGCCTACGTCGCGCTGACCGGCGGCGACGCGTGAGTGCGACCTCTTCGGCGGGGCAGAGCACACGGCTCGACGGATTCTCCGCCCGTCACATCGGAACGGATGCCGCGGCCCAGGCGCGCATGCTGAGCGCACTGGGCTACGACACCGTCGACGCCCTCGTCCGGGATGCGGTGCCGGCATCCATCCAGGCGAGCTCGCGCACGACATCCGACATCCCGTCCGCCGCGACGGAGGCCGAGGCGCTGGAGGAGCTGCGCGAGATCGCGTCGATGAACCGGGTCGCCCGCCCCATGATCGGACTCGGCTACTACGACACCTTCACCCCGTCGGTGATCGCCCGGAACGTGCTGGAGAACCCCTCCTGGTACACCGCGTACACCCCGTATCAGCCCGAGATCTCGCAGGGCCGGCTGGAAGCGCTGATCAACTTCCAGACGATGGTCACAGACCTGACCGGCCTCGCGACGGCCAACGCCTCCATGCTCGACGAGCCGACCGCCGTCGTCGAGGGGATGCTGGTGGCCAGGCGCGCCTCCAAGTCGGCGTCGAACGTGTTCCTCGTCGACGCCGACGCGATGCCGCAGACCAAGGCGGTGCTCGAGCAACGCGCTGCGGCGCTCGGGATCCGAGTGCAGTACACCGCCTACGGTCCCGCTTCGTTGGACCGCGTGGAGGCGTTCGGCGCCTTCGTGCAGTACCCCGGCGCCTCGGGGCGGGTCTGGGATCCGGCCCAGGCCGCCGCCGCCGTGCACGCGCAGGGTGGGCTCGTGGTCATCGCGGCGGACCTGCTGGCGCTGACCCTGCTGCGCTCGCCGGGTTCGCTGGGTGCGGATGTCGCGGTGGGCACGACGCAGCGGTTCGGCGTGCCGTTGGGCTTCGGCGGTCCGCATGCCGGGTACATGGCGGTGCGCACCGGACTGGAGCGCCAGCTGCCCGGTCGACTCGTCGGCGTGTCCCAGGATGCCGCGGGCCATCCCGCCTATCGGCTGTCGCTGCAGACCCGTGAGCAGCACATCCGCCGCGAGAAGGCGACCTCGAACATCTGCACCGCACAGGTGCTGCTGGCCGTGATGGCCGCGATGTACGCCGTCTACCACGGTCCCGACGGACTTCGCGCGATCGCCACGGAGGTCGCCCAGAAGGCGCAGGCCCTCGCCGACCGGCTCCGCTCCTACGACCTGTCGCTGGTGTCCGACGCCTTCTTCGACACCATCCGGGTCGTGACGCCCGGACCCTCGCGGCATGTGATCGAGCGCGCCCGCTCCCGCGGCTACCAGCTGTTCTGGGTGAACGACGCGACCGTGGGCGTCTCGGTGGACGAGACCACCACCGCCGATGACCTCGCCGCCGTCGCCTGGGCCTTCGGGCTTCCCTCGGCGGAGGCGGACGGCGAGCGGAACGTGCCGTTCCACCACGCCACGCCGCTGTCCGGTGTCGCTGACGCGCTGCACCGCCGTGACGACTACCTGACGCACCCGGTGTTCACCACGCACCGCAGCGAGACGGCGATGATGCGCTACCTCAAGCAGCTCGCCGACCGGGACTACGCGCTGGATCGCGGCATGATCCCACTCGGCTCCTGCACGATGAAGCTGAATGCGGCCGCGGAGATGGCGGCGATCTCGTGGCCGGAGTTCTCCCGCGTGCACCCGTTCGCCCCGGAGGCGGACGTGCGCGGGTACCTCGCGATGATCGAGCAGCTCGAGCGATGGCTGGCGGAGGTCACCGGGTACGATGCCGTCTCGCTGCAGCCCAACGCCGGCTCGCAGGGAGAACTGGCCGGGCTGCTGGCGATCCGCGGCTACCACCGGGCGAACGACGAGCTCGGCCGCACGGTGTGCCTGATCCCCTCATCCGCGCACGGCACGAACGCGGCATCCGCGGTGCTGGCGGGGATGAAGGTCGTCGTGGTGGCATGCGACGACGACGGCAACGTCGACCTGGGCGATCTGCGTGCCAAGATCGCCCAGCACGAGGCCGAACTGGCGGCGCTGATGATCACCTACCCATCGACCCACGGCGTCTACGAGCAGGACGTGCTGCAGATCACCCAGGCCGTGCACGACGCGGGCGGCCAGGTGTACGTGGACGGCGCGAACCTGAACGCGCTGCTGGGGTACGCGCGCTTCGGCGACCTCGGCGGGGACGTGTCGCACCTGAATCTGCACAAGACGTTCGCGATCCCGCACGGCGGCGGCGGTCCGGGAGTGGGTCCGGTCGCCGCCAAGGCGCATCTGGCGCCGTTCCTGCCGGGGCACCCCTTCTCGCAGCGCGCGGACCACGCGGGCGGGGTGTTCCAGGGCGGCGCCGTGTCGGGCGCCCCCCACGGCTCTGCCGGCATCCTGCCGATCTCGTGGGCATACGTGCGGATGATGGGGATGGATGGTCTGCGAGACGCCACCGCCGCCGCTGTTCTGGCGGCGAACTACATCGCGACGCGGCTGAAGGGCCACTACCCGGTCCTCTACGCCGGAGAGAACGGTCTGGTCGCACACGAGTGCATCCTGGATCTGCGACCGCTGCGCGACGAGACCGGCGTCACCGTGGACGATGTCGCCAAGCGGCTGATCGACTACGGGTTCCACGCGCCGACGATGTCGTTCCCGGTTGCCGGGACGCTCATGGTGGAGCCGACCGAGTCCGAGGACCTCACCGAGATCGAACGGTTCATCGAGGCGATGATCGCCATCCGTGCCGAAGCCAGCGCCGTGGCGGCGGGGGAGTGGCCCACCGACGACAATCCCCTGGGCAACGCGCCGCACACCGCGGAGTCGGTGGTCGCGGCGGAGTGGACGCACCCGTACTCGCGCGAACTCGCCGTGTACCCGGTGCGTTCCCTGGTGCGCACCAAGTACTGGCCCCCCGTGCGGCGGATCGACCAGGCGTACGGTGACCGGAACCTGGTGTGCGCATGCCCGCCGGTGGAGGCGTTCGCCTAGCCGTCGGTCCCCGGCCTTTTGACCGCGAGACTGCAACCGCGCCTCGAGAGTGGGGGGAAACCCCTCAGTCTCGAGGCGGCGTTGCAGTCTCGCGGCCCTGCCGTCCGCGGCCGCCCAGGAGCGCGCTCAGTGCGAAGAGCTCGCGGGATGCCTCGGGATTGACCGGACGCAGCCCCGCATGTCGCAGCGCTCCGCGCAGCGGGGTCAGCCGCGCCACATCGGCCCAGCCCCAGTGGGCGATGCCCGACGCGTGATGGCCGAGTCGCCGATCGCGATCCTTCTCTTTGCGGATCGCCGTCACCGGCGCCTGGAGCGTTCCGTCGTATTTCACGTCGCCGTCCGCCTCGCCGATGACTCGGGCGGTCTCCCACCACATGTCGCAGCGATCGACCATGCCGGCGGTGACGAATTCGACCTGCAGCCGGGGTTCCTCGAATCCCAACCACTCGATCGCTGCCCGACTGACCGACTCGAGGGGAGTCTCTGCAAGCGCGCTCGCCCGATGCAGCACCCATCGCGCGACCCTCCGACCGCGGCTACTGATCCTGCACTCGTTGTGGGCGACGAGCGCCTCCACCGACAGCAGCGGGTCTCCGCGCAGGGCGGCATCGGACACGGCCAGGCCGACCGCACCGTTTCTCGAGCGGGCGATGTCGACGGCGGTGTCCAGCGGCGACGTAACCAGCAGCCCGCCCACGTCGACGACCGCGCGATCGCCCCGTGTCGTATGCAGCCGGATGCCGCCGCTCAAGCGCGACGTGGTGCCGGGCGTATCCAGTGCGTGGACCTCGAGCGGCTCGCCGAAGGTCGGCAGTCCCAGGATCGCGGCCGCTGACTCGTGGCTGAAGACGATGCCCGGATGGGTCATCGCCGCGGCATGGACGCGCGCCGCATAACGCTGCCACGGCGCGAGCGCGGCCCACAGCGATGCCGGCGCGACGATGCCCCGCCGAACCCGCACGAGACGGCCGCCTGCGATGTCGCGGTCCGCGTGCGCCACCTGCGATGAGCGGGTGAGCGGGATGGGCGAGGAGACCGCGACGAATGAAGAGGGGCTCGGATCGATGCTCAGCGTCATTCCGGCACTCTGACCGGCGCAGCGCGGGCGGCCGGGTCGTCAGGCGGATCCGGTGGACGCATCCTCTCCGGAGCCGTCTGTGGAGGAGCCGTGCTCGCTCCTTCGCCCCCCGCTGCCGCATTCCCCGAGACTGCAACAGCACCTCCAACGGGCGGGCGAACCTCGCTGTCTGGAGGCGCGGTTGCAGTCTCGCGGAAGAGAGAGCGCGGCTACCCGGACGGCGTGGGCGTCGGGGCGGGCGCGAAGACGCCGGGCCACAGCGCGGCGGCCAGGGGGTATCCCACGAACGCCACGACGTCCAGCAGCGTGTGGGCGATCACCAGGGGCATCACCCTGCCCCAGCGGCGGTAGCACCAGCCGAACACGACGCCGAGCACGAAGTTGCCGACGATCGCCCCGATGCCCTGGTACGCGTGATACGCGCCCCGCAGCGCGGCCGTGGTCAGGATGATCGTCCACCACGACCAGCCCACCCGCCTCAGCCGGTCGAACAGATACCCGATGAAGATGACCTCCTCGGTCAGCCCGGCCCGGAGCGCAGCCAGCACCAGCAGCGGGACCGTCCACCACGCCGCATCCAGGGGCGAGGCGACGACGGCGACGTTCAGCCCGAGGATGCGGGAGAGGACGTACAGTCCCAGTCCCGGCACTCCGATCACCGCGGCGAGCAGGATGCCGCGGCCCAGGTCCCCGCCGAACCGCGTGAAGTCCAGGCCGATGCGACGCAGCGCGTTGGTGCCCGGTTCCCAGAGCAGATAGACCACGAGGGCCACCAGCGCCAGCCCGAACACGATGGCCAGAAACTGGTACAGGACGTTCCAGAGGACCTCGGCATCCCGGTCGGGGTTGAGCTGGGTCTGCTGCTGCCCGATCGGGGTGGTGCGCAGCGATGCGCGCACCAGCGACAGCACCGAATACAGCGCCGATTGCCCCACCGTGACGGCCAGGACGATGCCGATCTCCCACCACAATCGGGCTCGGGATGCCGCGGCAGGAGCTTTCCTCTCATCTGGAGGGGTCTTCGGCGAGGTCACCTTGTCAGATTGTCACATCGGGCCCGCGTTGAGTTAAGGCTCTGTAACGTTTTCGCGTGAAGTTTTGACCATCCGATACCAGGTGCTTAGGGTTTCCCTATCCGCGCCCCGTCGTGCTTTGCCTCGACGTGGGCGCACAACCCTGCACAGGAGGAACAGTGAGAATGAAGCGCATCTCGGCAGCGGTGGCTCTCACCGCTGTCGGCGCATTGGTGATCTCGGGTTGCGCCGCCGATGGCGGCGGCGACAGCGGCGACGACTCCGGTCTCGTCGAAGGCTCGTCCATCACCGCCGCGTGGAACCAGGCTTTCTACTCGATGAACGGCAACACGTCGTTCGGCAACGCCACAGCCAACAACAACATCAACTACTTGGTGCTGGACGGCTTCAACTACTACAACAACACCCCGGAGCTCGTCCAGAACACCTCCTTCGGATCGTACGAGCTCGTCAGCGAAGACCCGCTGACCGTCACGTACACGGTCAACGAGGGTGTCAACTGGTCGGACGGGACGCCCATCGACGCGGCGGACCTGATGCTGTACTGGGCTGCCGAGTCGCGCGCGCTGGACACGCCGGACTTCGACCCCGCCGAGTTCACCGACCCCGACACGGGTGAGTTCACCGAGGCATTCCCGACCGACACCGTGTACTTCGACTCCGGTGCAACCCCGACATCCGGCCTCGGCCTGGTCTCGGAGACTCCCGAGGTCGGTGAGGACGGCCGCTCGGTCACCATCACCTACGACGAGCCGTTCGTCGACTGGGAGCTCACGTTCGCGACCATGGGCGAGATGCTGCCCGCGCACATCGTGGCGAAGAAGGCCCTCGGACTGGACGACAACGAGGAGGCCAAGACGGCCATCCTCGACGCCATCGAGAACGCCGACGACGCCGCCCTCGCGCCGATCTCGGCGTTCTGGAACTCCGGCTTCAACTTCACCGAGATGCCGGATGACCCCGAGCTGGTCACCGCCAGCGGCCCGTACATGATCAGCGACTACGTCGCCGACCAGTTCGTCACGCTGACGGCCAACCCGGAGTACAGCGGCGACAACACGGCCAACATCGAAGAGATCACGATCCGCTTCATCCCTGACCCGCTCGCCGCGGTCCAGGCGCTGGAGAACGGCGAGGTCGACGTCATCCAGCCGCAGGCGACCGCCGACATCACGACGGCGCTCGAAGGCATCGACGGCATCACCGTCGACACCAGCCTCGGCGGCACCTACGAGCACGTCGACCTGCAGTTCGACCAGGGCAAGAACCCGGAGAACATCTTCTCGAACCCCGCCGTGCGCGAGGCCTTCATGAAGACCATTCCCCGTCAGGAGATCGTCGACACCCTGATCGAGCCGATCATCGGCGACGCCGCCATCGTGCGGAACTCGCAGATCTTCGTCCCCGGCGCTGAAGGCTACGACGAGTCCGTCGCGGCCAACGGTTCCGAGGCATACGCCGACGTCGACATCGCGGGCGCTCAGGCGCTGCTCGCGCAGTCGGGCATCACCGACACGTCGGTGTGCATCCTCTACGCGTCGAACAACCCGCGTCGTGTCAACGAGTTCGCCCTGATCCAGGCTTCGGCCAACCAGGCGGGCTTCAACGTCACCGACTGTGGTTCGGAAGAGTGGGGCGGCCTGCTCGGCACGCCCGGCGCTTACGACGCCTCGCTGTTCGGATGGCAGTCCACGAGCCTCGGTGTCACCAACTCGCTCCCGACGTTCGAGACCGGCGGCATCAACAACCTCAACTTCTACTCCAGCCCGGCGGTCGACGAGCTCGTCGCACAGCTGAACGTCGAGTTCGACGAGCAGAAGAAGATCGACCTGCAGGTCGATCTGGACACCCAGCTCTGGTCGGACTTCTACGGAGTCACCATCTTCCAGTTCCCGGAGGTCACCGCGATCAGCGACCGCATCACCAACGTGACGTCGTCGATCCTGGCGCCGACGGTGTTCTGGAACGCATGGGACTGGGAAGTCACTGACGCCGGCGCTGAGGAGTAGGCCGCAGGCGACGCTCTCGGCGAGCTAGCTCGCCGCAGATCGGGTGGGGTGCAGGTCCCATGGGACCTGCACCCCGCCGCGTTAGACTCCTCTCAGTGGTAGAGCACGCGGACCAGCAGTACACGCTCTCCAACTGCTCGCGCTGATTCACCGATTGGCAGGCGGCCACACCATGGCTTCATTCATCATCCGGCGGTTGATCGCATCGATCTTCGTGCTCCTCGCCGCCACATTCCTGATGTACGTCCTCACGGCCTTCTCGGGAGATCCCCTAGAAGACCTGCGGCAGGGCAATGCGCCCAACAAAGCCGAGCTCATCGAGTCTCGCACCAAGCTTCTGAACCTCGACGTCCCGCCCCCGCTGCGCTACTTCCTGTGGCTCGGCGGCCTGTTCCGCGGCGACTTCGGGGTCAGCATCCAGAACCAGCCCGTCAACGCGATGCTGGGCAACGCGATCACGGCCACGCTGACGCTGGTCACCACGGCGACGATCGTCGCGATCGTGCTGGGCATCATCGTCGGTATCGTCTCAGCGCTGAGACAGTACAGCGGCTTCGATTACAGCGTCACCCTCATCTCCTTCCTGTTCTTCTCCCTGCCGATCTTCTGGGTCGCGGTGCTGCTCAAGCAGTACGGTGCGATCCAGGTGAACAACTGGCTCAGCGATCCGCGGATATCCGTTCCGGTGATCATCATCGGCTCGCTCGTGACCGGATTGCTCTGGATGTCGCTGATCGGCGGCAGATGGAAACGCCGCCTGATCGTCCTGGCGATCTCCGCGGTGGCGACCGGTATCGTGCTGACCTACCTGTCGGTCACCGAGTGGTTCGCGGACCCGAGCATCGGGATCATCGTCTACAGCGCGCTGGCGCTGGGCATCGCATTCGGGGTCACGGCGATCTCCACCGGGCTGCGCAACCGCAAGGCCGTGTACGCGTCACTGACCGTGGCGGTTCTGGGCATCGCGCTGTACTTCCCGATGATGAACTACATCCTCAACGGGATGACGCTGTGGTTCTTCCTGCTGCTGGTGGTGCTCACCATCGTCGTCTCGGCCGCGATCGGATGGTTCTTCGGCGCCCCCGACCGCGGTCCCGTGATGCGCACAGCCGCGATCGTCGGCTTCCTGGTCGCCGCCCTCGTCGCCCTGGACAAGTACATGTCGTACTGGCAGGCGTACTCGAACTCCAGCCGCATCCGGGGTCGGCCGATCGCCACGGTGGGCGCATCGACCCCCGGTCTGGGCGGCAACTTCTGGGTCCAGGGCATCGACCTGTACACGCACCTGCTGCTGCCGACCATCGCGATCGTCCTGATCTCGTTCGCCAGCTACACGCGGTATTCCCGCGCGAGCCTGCTCGAGGTGATGAACCAGGACTACATCCGCACGGCGCGGGCCAAGGGCCTCACCCAGCGCACCGTCATCGTGCGCCACGCGTTCCGCAACGCACTCATCCCCATCACGACGATCATCGCCTTCGACGTGGGTGCGATCGTCGGTGGTGCGGTCATCACCGAGACGGTCTTCGGCTGGACCGGCATGGGCCGGCTGTTCGTGGACGGACTGGCAGCTCACGACCCGAATCCGGTCATGGCGTTCTTCGTCGTGACCGGCACGCTGGCCGTCCTGTTCAACCTCATCGCGGACCTCGTCTACGCGGCCCTCGACCCGAGAATCAAGGTGGGCTAGATGAACACCACAGTCGCAAACGACCCCGGCTCGCAAGAGACCGAAGCCGTCGCGCAGATCTCCATCGAGCAGAAGGAGACCGAGGGCCTCAGTCAGGGTCAGATCGTCCGCCGCCGGTTCTTCCGCCACCGTGGTGCGCTGGTCTCGATGATCGTCCTCGCACTGATCATCGTCATGGCGTTCACCTCGGTCGGCGTGAACCTCTGGGGGCTGCGCATCACCGGCTGGTGGCAGTACTCGTGGGAGCAGATCCCGCCGAAGATCAACAACGGTGTCCCGACACTCAGCCTGTGGCCGCTGCAGCTGGGCGACCACCCCTTCGGCCAGGACGAGGTCGGTCGCGACATCTTCGCCGTCGTCATGCGCGGTGCGCAGCAGTCCATCATGGTGATGGTCATCGCCGGCGTGGTGGCCACGACGATCGGCGTGGTGATCGGTGCGCTGGCCGGGTACTACCGCAAGTGGACAGACTCGGTGCTGATGCGCTTCACCGACATCATCATCACGATCCCGCTCATCGTCATCGGATCGGTACTCGGAAACACGTTCGGAAGCCTCGGCGCGGCCGTGCTCGGCGTGGTCATCGGCATCTTCGCGTGGACGACCATGGCACGACTGGTCCGCGGCGAGTTCCTCTCACTGCGCGAACGCGAATTCGTCGACGCGGCGCGCGTTTCGGGTGCCCGCGACCGGCGGATCATCTTCCGCCACATCCTGCCCAACGCGGTCGGGGTCATCGTCGTCAACGCCACACTGCTGATGGCCGGCGCGATCCTGCTGGAGTCGGCGCTGAGCTACCTCGGCTTCGGAGTGCAGTCACCGGACACGTCGCTCGGAAAGATCGTCTCGGACAACCAGGCGGCCTTCTCCACCCGTCCATGGCTGTTCTGGTGGCCGGGCATCTTCATCATCGCGATCGCGCTGTGCGTCAACTTCATCGGCGACGGCCTGCGCGACGCGTTCGACCCGCGTCAGAAGAAGATGCCCAGCGAGCGAGCGATGGCGCGGGCCGGACGAGCGTCCGGTCCGATCGCACCGAACGGCAACGCCACTGCAGGCACGGATGCGGCGTCCGTGACCGTGGGCATGCAGACCGCCTTCACCGGAGACGTGGTCAACTTCAACGATCCGCGGCCGGAGGAACCCGGCGACGTCCAGCACAAGCCCCTCGATCCGGAGCGGTGACGGTGCCCCGGCTAGAGCAGCAGACCGATCAGCGTCGCAGCGGCCAGCGCCGCAGTGGTGATGATCGTCGCCCAGTGCCACGTCGCGGTCATCGCGTCCCGGTCGACGCCGTGCGCGAACGCTCCGGCGTCGCGCAGACCCTCCCAGCGCCCGCGGATCACCTGTGCCAGGTTGCCGGTGGGCGTCGTGATGGCGTCGGCGGGGCGCAGCGAGCCGTGCGCGCCGCGGGCGGACGCACCCACCCCGTCGAAGTCCTTGTGCGCCAGCCCCAGCGTGCGGTGGCGGCCGGGAGCCGGCGCCGCCCACACGCCGACGCGTCCGGCGACGGTGTGCAGCGTCAGGGCGTAGCGGGTGTCGATCGCGGTGATCGCCGGCCACGGCACGAAATGCGTGCGCAGCACGTTCACCACGGTGATGCCGTGCTCCTGGACGGTCAGGCTCGGACGCCAGAACAGCGCCCACGCCACGAACGCCACCAGGACGATCGGCCAGACGTAGCGGATTCCGTCCGCGGCATCCGTCCAGAACAGCACCACCGCCCCCAGGGCGCACACCAGCACGGTCACGGCGGCGAGGATTCGCCCGAACACCGGTCGGTAGACAACCTCTTGGAACGCCATGAGCTCAAGTTTCGCAGATGGGAAACCACCACATGACTGACATCACAGGCATCGGTGCCGAGATCGCGGCGTCGCACCGGGCCCTGCCCGAGAAGATCCTCCAGGTCGAGAACCTGGGCGTCGAATTCTGGGTCGAGGGCGAGTTCTATCCCGCCGCCATCGACATGAACTACACCGTGCGCCGCGGCGAGGTGCTGGCCATTGTCGGCGAGTCCGGCTCGGGCAAGAGCACCAGCTCGATGGCGCTGCTGGGCCTGCTGCCGGAGAACGCGCGCGTGACCGGTTCGATCAAGCTGCTCGATCGCGAGCTGCGCGGCGTCGACGACTCGACGCTGCGCGCGCTGCGGGGCAACGAGATCGCCGTGATCTTCCAGGAGCCGATGACCGCGCTGAACCCGGTGTACACGATCGGCTTCCAGATCGTGGAGGCGCTGCGCTCCCACAACGCGTCGCTGGCGCCCTACGAGGCGAAGGCGCGCGCAATCGAACTGCTCGGCCTGGTCGAGATGCCCAACCCGGTGCAGTCATTCGACAAATACCCGCATCAGCTCTCCGGGGGTCAGCGTCAGCGCGCGATGATCGCGCAGTCGATCTCGTGCGACCCTCTGCTGCTGATCGCCGACGAGCCCACCACGGCGCTGGATGTGACGGTGCAGGCGGAGATCCTGGACCTGCTGCGCAACCTCCACAAGCGCCTGGATTCCGCGATCATCCTGATCACCCACGACATGGGCGTGGTCGCAGACCTCGCCGATCGCATCCTGGTCATGAAGAGCGGCGAAGTGGTCGAATCCGGCACTGTCGATGAGATCTTCCACGCGCCGCAGCATCCGTACACGCAGCAGCTGCTGGCTGCCGTCCCGCACCTCGGTCTGGGCGTGCTGGAGGAAGCCGACGTCAGCGTCGCCGAACTGATCGTCGAGGACCCGGCCGTTCCGGTCATCGCGCAGATCCGCGAACGCGCGTCCGAGGCCGCCGAGGACGTGGACGCCCGGCCGCCGGTGCTCCTGTTCGAAGATGTCGCCATCGACTACCCGAAGCGTGGGCGCATCCCCGCCTTCCGCGCCGCCGAGCACATCAACCTCGAGATCCATGCGGGGGAGATCCTCGGTCTGGTGGGGGAGTCCGGATCGGGCAAGACCACCCTGGGACGCGCGGCGATCGGGCTGCTGCCGATCGCCGAAGGCAAGCTCACCGCCGTCGGCACGGACATCTCGAACGCGTCGCAGAAGGACCTCCGCGCGATCCGGCGCCGCACCGGCATCGTCTTCCAGGACCCGGCCTCCTCCCTGAACCCGCGGATGCCGATCGGACAGTCCATCGGCGAACCGCTGCTTCTGGCCGGGGAGGCCAAGGGCAAGGAGTTGGACAGGCGCGTGGAGACGCTCCTGGACCAGGTGGAACTGCCCCGGTCGTACCGCAACCGCTTCCCGCACGAGCTCTCCGGCGGTCAGCGTCAGCGCGTCGGCATCGCCCGCGCCCTCGCCCTCGCGCCGGAGCTGCTCGTCGCGGACGAGCCGACCTCCGCGCTGGACGTGTCGGTGCAGGCGCGGTTCCTGGAGCTCCTGCAGGAGATCCAGGGTCGTCTGCAGTTCGCGTGTCTGTTCATCAGCCACGACCTGGCCGTCGTCGACATCCTGGCTCACCGCATCGCCGTGATGCACCTGGGCAAACTCGTCGAGACGGGCACGCGCGATCAGATCCTGCGCGGCGCATCGGACCCGTACACGCAGCGCCTCATCGCCGCCGTGCCCGTGCCCGATCCGGAGGAGCAGCGGATCCGCCGGGAGGCGCGCGCCCTGCTTCTGGACGCGGAGAGCCGGGCCGGCTGAGCCGTTCGCGGAGCTGCACGGAGGGCGTCGCCGCACGGACGCGGCAGACGTTCAGGCGCCGACCGGTAGAATGTATCAGCCCGGTTCCGGGCGATTCCCCGTTCTGCAAGGATTCTTCATGGCGCGCGCCCTCCGTTCAGACCTCCGCAACGTAGCGATCGTCGCCCACGTCGACCACGGCAAGACGACGCTCGTGGACGCCATGCTGCGCCAGACCGGGTCGTTCGGATCGCACGAGCACATGGAAGAACGCGCCATGGACTCGAATGACCTCGAGCGCGAAAAGGGGATCACGATCCTCGCCAAGAACACCGCGATCACCTACAAGGGCGTGCACGCGACCGACGGTCCCGTCACCATCAACGTGATCGACACGCCCGGCCACGCGGACTTCGGCGGCGAAGTCGAACGCGGCCTTTCCATGGTCGACGGCGTCGTGCTGCTCGTGGACGCGAGTGAGGGCCCACTGCCGCAGACCCGGTTCGTGCTGCGCAAGGCCCTCGAGGCGAAGCTGCCCGTGATCCTGCTGGTGAACAAGACGGACCGCCCGGACGCGCGGATCGCCGAAGTCGAGGAGGAGAGCCACGACCTGCTGCTGGGGCTGGCCTCCGACCTGGTCGATGATGTGCCCGACCTGGACGTGGACGCCCTGCTGGACGTGCCGGTCGTGTACGCGAGCGGTCGCGCCGGTGCGGCATCCCGCAACCGTCCGGAGAACGGATCGCTGCCGGACAATGACGACCTGGAGCCGCTGTTCGAGGCGATCCTCGAGCACGTGCCCGCGCCGTCCTACGACGACGAGGCCCCCCTGCAGGCATGGGTGACCAACCTCGACTCCAGCCCGTTCCTCGGACGCCTCGCGCTGCTGCGCGTGTTCAACGGCACCCTCAAGAAGGGGCAGACCGTCGCCTGGGTCCGTGCCGACGGAACCACCAGCAGCGCCCGGATCACGGAACTGCTCAAGACGCGCGCTCTGGAGCGCTACCCGGCCGAAAGCGCCGGTCCCGGTGACATCGTGGCCATCGCCGGGTTCCCGGACATCACCATCGGCGAGACGATCGCCGACCCCGACGACGTGCGGCCGCTGCCGCAGATCCACGTCGACGAGCCGGCGATCTCGATGACGATCGGGACCAACACCTCGCCGCTGGCCGGAAAGGTCAAGGGTCACAAGCTGACTGCGCGCCTGGTCAAAGACCGTCTGGACCGCGAGCTGATCGGAAACGTCTCGCTCAAGGTCGTCGACATCGGCCGTCCCGACGCGTGGGAGGTCCAGGGCCGCGGTGAGCTGGCGCTGGCGATCCTGGTGGAGAACATGCGCCGCGAAGGCTTCGAACTGACCGTCGGCAAGCCGCAGGTGGTCACCAAGAAGATCGACGGCAAGGTGTACGAGCCCTTCGAGCACCTCACGATCGATGCTCCCGAGGAGTACCTCGGCGCGATCACCCAGCTGCTGGCCGCGCGCAAGGGCCGCATGGACAACATGACCAACCACGGCACCGGCTGGGTGCGCATGGAGTTCGTCGTCCCCTCGCGGGGCCTGATCGGCTTCCGCACCGAGTTCCTCACCACCACCCGCGGCACCGGCATCGCCAACGCGATCTCGCACGGCTACGAGCCGTGGGCCGGCCAGATCGTGACCCGGCAGAACGGCTCGATCGTCGCGGACCGCTCGGGTGTGGTGACGCCGTTCGCGATCATCGCGCTGCAGGAGCGCATGTCCTTCTTCGTGCAGCCCACCCAGGAGGTGTACGAGGGCATGGTGATCGGCGAGAACTCGCGCAACGACGACATGGACGTGAACATCACCAAGGAGAAGAAGCTGACGAACATGCGTCAGTCCACCTCCGACACGTTCGAGTCGATGACCCCCTCGCGCCAGCTCTCGCTCGAGGAGAGCCTCGAGTTCGCCCGCGAGGACGAGTGCGTCGAGGTCACTCCCGAGATCGTGCGCATCCGCAAGGTGAACCTCGACCAGACCGAACGCGCCCGCGCCACGTCGCGAATGAAGCGCCAGGACGCCAACGCCTGATCCGTCGCTGCCGTCGGGCCGCGGACTTCGCTGCGGCCCGACGGCGCCGGACGCACCGGTCGGTAGGCTCGACCGGGTGAGTTCCGAGCCCGCCACTGGGGATGCCGAGAGCCGGCGCGCGTGGCGTCAGGGCCTGAGCGTGGCTCTGGCCACCAGTGCATACGGGGTCTCGTTCGGGGCGCTGGCCGTCGCCGCCGGGCTCGATGTCTGGCAGACGTGCGTGCTCAGCCTGGTGATGTTCACGGGTGGTTCGCAGTTCGCCTTCGTCGGGGTCATCGCCGCCGGGGGACTGGCCGCCGCCCCCGCGGCGATCGCCTCGGCATCCCTCCTCGGCGTGCGCAACATCGCGTACGGCATGCGGATGTCGCCCGTGCTGGGCACCGGCTTCTGGCGCCGCGCGGCCGCCGCCCACTTCACGATCGACGAATCGACCGCCGTGTCGCTGGCACAGACCACGCGTCGCGCCCGCACCCTGGGCTTCTGGGTCACCGGGATCGGCATCTACGTCGGGTGGAACCTGTCCACGCTCGCCGGCGCCCTGCTCGGCGACGTGCTGGGGGATCCGCGCGCGTATGGCCTGGATGCCGCGGCCGCCGCCGCATTCCTGGCCCTGCTGTGGCCGCGGCTGCGGCACCGTCAGCCGATCGCGGTCGGCATCGCCGCGGCGGTCGTGGCGACCGTCCTCACGCCCGCCCTGATGCCCGGGGTGCCGGTGCTGGTGGCGGCCGCCGTCGCCGTCCTGGTGGGCTGGTTCAACTGGCTGGGTCTGGGCGTCGAACCGCCCGACGAGCCGGGGGATGTCGCGGAGCGGGAGGGTCTGCCGTGACGCTCTGGAACGCGGTGCTGCTGGCCTCGATCATCTGCGTCGCGCTGAAGACACTCGGCTACCTCATGCCGCAGCGGCTGCTGGAGGCGCCGCGGCCCGCGCGGATCGCGGACCTGCTGACCGTGGCGCTGCTGTCCGCCCTGGTCGCGGTGCAGACGCTCGGCGCCGGGCAGGCCGTCGTCGTGGACGCGCGGATCCCCGCCGTCCTGGTGGCCGCCGGCCTGCTGCTGGTCCGGGCCCCGTTCCTGGTGGTGGTCGTCGCGGCGGCGCTGGTCGCGGCCCTGCTGCGGCTCTGGGGGCTGGCCGCTTGACGGCGGCGAGCGACGAATGCCGTGTATCGGAACGTAAGCTTGCCCGCGTGAAGTCCGCCATCCCCCGCATCGCGACATGGGTCGTCGCCGTCGTCGTCGGCGCCGTGTACGGCCTGGCCGGGACGATCGCGCACGCGTACCGTCTGGGCTGGTTCCCGCTGGGCCTCGTGCTGGCGATCATCGGCAGCGCCGCCCTCCTGGCCGCGGTGCGGCTGCTGACCTCCGATCGTTGGGCGGGTCTGGCCGCAGGGGCCGGCATGATCGCGGCGACGCTGGTGTTCTCGGGTCGGGGTCCCGGCGGTTCGGTCATCGTGCCGCAGACGGACCTCGCGGTCATCTGGAGCATCGCGGTGCCGATCCTGGTGGCCGTCGCGGTGGCGTGGCCGAGCCGTCTGGCTGCGCCGGCGACCGACATGGCTGCCCGGTCGAATTAGACTGAACACGTGACGTATGTGATCGCTCTTCCGTGCGTGGATGTGAAAGACCGCGCCTGCATCGACGAATGCCCGGTCGACTGCATCTACGAGGGTGATCGGATGCTGTACATCCACCCCGACGAATGCGTGGACTGCGGCGCGTGCGAGCCGGTCTGCCCGGTCGAGGCGATCTACTACGAGGACGACCTGCCCGACGAGTGGCAGGACTACTACAAGGCGAACGTCGAATGGTTCGAGGACGTCGGCTCGCCCGGCGGTGCCGCCAAGGTCGGGGTCATCCACAAGGATCACCCGATCATCGACGCCCTTCCGCCGCAGGCTCCGTAGCGCCGTGGGCGTCGCGGACCTCGCCGATTACCCCTGGGATGCCGTCGCACCGTATGCGACGCGGGCACGCGCCCATCCCGACGGTCTGGTCGACCTCTCGATCGGGTCGCCGGTGGACCCCACTCCGCGCGTCATCGGCGCCGCGCTGTCCGCCGCGACGGACGCGCACGCCTATCCGCAGACCGTCGGTACGCCCGCCCTGCGGGAAGCCATCGTGGAGTGGTACGCGCGTCGCCGTGGCGTGCCGGGCCTGAGCCCGCAGAACGTGCTGCCCACGATCGGCTCCAAGGAGCTGGTGGCGCTCCTGCCGCTGCTGTTGGATCTCGGCCCCGGTGACGTCGTCGTGCACCCGCGTGCGGCCTACCCGACGTACGAGGTCGGCGCGCGCCTGGTGGGCGCCACGCCGATCGCGGCGGACGACCCGCAGTCCTGGCCGGACGGGACGCGGCTGGTCTGGCTCAACTCGCCCGGCAATCCGGACGGACGGGTGCTGGATGCCGACTCCCTGCGTGCTGCGGTGACGCGGGCGCGCGAGCTGGGCGCCGTCCTGGCCTCGGACGAGTGCTATGCCGAGTTGGGCTGGGAGGCGCCGTGGGACGCCGAGCCGATCCCGTCCGTGCTGGACCCCCGCGTGAGCGATGGTGACGTCCGCGGCATCCTGTCGGTGTACTCCCTGAGCAAGCAGTCGAATCTCGCCGGATACCGTGCGGCGTTCCTCGCCGGCGATCCGGAGATCGTCGCGCGGCTGACCACCGGACGCAAGCATCTCGGCCTGCTGCTGCCGGCGCCCGTGCAGACCGCCATGGTCGCGGCGCTCGGGGACGACCAGCACGTCGCGGAGCAGAAGGACCGCTACCGCGCCCGGCGGGCCACGCTCAAGCCCGCGCTCGAATCCGCCGGCTTCCGGATCGATTCCAGCGAGGCCGGACTCTATCTGTGGGCCACCGAGGGCCGGGACGCGTGGGACAGCCTCGGGCGCCTGGCCGAGCTGGGCATCCTCGCCGGGCCCGGCCACTTCTACGGCGAGCACTTCCCCCGCCACGTCCGCCTCTCGCTGACGGCCACCGACGAGCGGATCGCCGCGGCGGCCGCGCGTCTGGGTGCGCGGTGAACGGCGCTGAGGTTTCCTCCAGCCGAATCCGCCCGGCTTTGGCCGTGTCCGCAGTATGCCGACGGGGCCATTAGGCTGTAACGGCGCGGTGACGGTGCATCCCCTGTCATCGCGTCGGCCCTCGGACTCGCCCCACGGTGCGACCCGCAGGGCCCTCGAAACCCCCGGACCGACCAGGAATCGCGAGGAGGCGCCGTGAGCGACGCGGGCACCCAGCAGGACAAAGCCATCCTCACCATCGGTGATCGGACCGCCGAGTTCCCACTGCTTCACGGCACGAACGGGACGATGCCGAGCGTGGACGTGTCCACGTTCACACGGCAGACCGGCCACACGGCGCTGGATTACGGCTTCGTCAACACCGCCGCGACGAAATCCGCGATCACGTTCATCGACGGCGACCAGGGGATCCTCCGGTACCGGGGATATCCGATCGAGCAGCTGGCGCAGAACAGCACCTACCTCGAAGTCGCGTGGCTGCTCATCTACGGCGAGCTGCCCAGCGCCGACCAGCTCGGCGAGTTCGATGACCGGATCCGGCACCACACGCTTCTGCACGAGGACCTCAAGCGGTTCTTCTCGGCCCTTCCGCCGACCGCCCACCCCATGTCGATGCTGTCCTCGGCGACCTCGGCGCTGTCGACCTACTACGAGAACCAGTCCGACCCGAACAACCCCGAGCACATCGAGCTGAACACGATCCGGATGCTGGCGAAGATGCCCGTCATCGCGGCGTACGCGCACAAGAAGAGCATCGGCCAGGCATTCCTGTATCCGGACAACAACCTGAGCTTCGTCGACAACTTCCTGAAGCTGAACTTCGGGGTGCTCTCGGAGATCTACGACGTCGACCCGGTGATGTCCCGCGCGCTGGAGCGGCTGCTGATCCTGCACGAGGACCACGAGCAGAACGCCTCGACCTCGACCGTCCGGCTGGTCGGGTCGACCGGTGCCAACCAGTTCTCGTCGATCTCCGCCGGGATCAACGCGCTCTACGGCCCGCTGCACGGCGGCGCCAACGAAGCGGTGCTGGACATGCTCGCGCGCATCCGCGATTCCGGTGAGAGCGTGCAGCGCTTCGTCGAGCGGGTGAAGAACAAAGAAGAAGGCGTGAAGCTCATGGGCTTCGGGCATCGGGTGTACAAGAACTACGATCCCCGCGCGAAGCTCGTCAAGGAATCCGCGGACGAGGTCCTCCAGGCGCTCGGGGTCAGCGACCCGCTGCTGGATCTGGCCAAGGAGCTCGAAGAGCTCGCGCTCAGCGACGACTACTTCCGGGAGCGTCGGCTCTACCCGAACGTGGACTTCTACACCGGCGTGATCTACAAGGCCATGGGCTTCCCCACTCGGATGTTCACGGTGCTGTTCGCGATCGGCCGGCTTCCCGGCTGGCTCGCCCACTGGCGCGAGATGCAGACCGACCCGCAGACCAAGATCGGCCGTCCCCAGCAGCTGTACACCGGGGCGCCCGAGCGCGACTATCCCGGCGTGGGCTGATCGAATGCCGCGGCGGCTGGTGCGCCAGCCGTCGCCGCGCCTCCCGGAGGGCCGGCTGACGCTTCTGCAGGGCGCACCGGCCGGTGCCGCCCGGCAGCGGGGCGTCCGCGACTGATCAGTCGCCGCTGCCGCCGTTCTGTCCGTCCTCGGCTTCTTCGCGATCGGCGATCCTGGCGGCATCCTTCTCGCGCGCGCGCTTGCCCTTGGACGCGTCGATGCGTTCAGCGCGGTGGCGCTTCTCGACCTCTTTGGCGTAGTCCGGAACGTGCGAGGTGAAATCGCGCGGCGGACGTTCGTATCCGCCGGACGGCGGCCGCGGGGGGACGATCACATCCGCTCGCTCGACGACCTCGTAGGGCACCTGGGAGAGCAGGTGGGCGATCGTGTTGATCCGTCCTCGCCGCTTGTCCTCATTGTCGACCTCCCACCACTTCGCCTCCGGGATGTCGGTGTGCACGAACATGGTGTCCTTGGCGCGCGAGTAGTCCTCCCACTTGGTGATCGACAGGACGTCGTTGGGGCTGAGTTTCCAGCGCCGCATCGGGTCGCTCGCGCGGTCGCGGAAGCGGCGCTCCTGCTCGACATCGGAGACGCTGAACCAGTACTTGATGAGGATGATCCCGTCCTCAACCAGCATCCGTTCGAAGATCGGCGTCTGGTGCAGGAAGCGGTGGTACTCGGTGCTGGTGCAATAGCCCATGACGTGCTCGACGCCGGCCCGGTTGTACCAGGACCGGTCCATCAAGACGATCTCGCCCGCTGCGGGCAGGTGCGGCACGTAGCGCTGGAAGTACCAGCGGGTCTTGTCCCGCTCGCTGGGGGTCGGCAGCGCCACGATGCGGGTGACGCGCGGGTTGAGGTACTCCGAGACGCGTTTGATGGTGGAGCCCTTGCCCGCGGCATCCCTGCCCTCGAAGATGACCACGACGCGGGCGCCGTTCGCCTGCACCCACGCCTGCATGTCCACCAGCTTGGCCTGCAGCACCATCAGTTCGGCTTCGTACAGCTTCTTGCCCATGCGTGCGCTCACGAGAGTCCCTCGTCCCCTGCCGCGATCGATGCGCGGACGTTTTCGACCTTACGCGTGCAGCACGTCGTTGAGCGTGACGCCGGCACCCGCGCGGCGCACCGCCTCGATCGCGCCGGTGAGGGAGTTGCGTCGGAACAGAATGCCGCTGCGGCCGGACAGGTCGGCTCCCTTGGCGGTCGCCGGGCCGCCGTCGGCACGCGGCGGTTCATCGGCGAGCACGATCTTCGAGCCCGCCGTGACGTACAGTCCGGCCTCCACCACGCAGTCATCGCCCAGCGAGATCCCGACGCCCGCATTGGCACCGAGGAGGGTCCGCGCGCCGATCGAGACGCGGTGCGCGCCACCCCCGGAGAGGGTGCCCATGATGGACGCACCGCCGCCGATGTCGCTCCCGTCACCGACGACCACGCCCTGCGAGATCCGCCCCTCCACCATCGAGGAGCCCAGCGTGCCGGCGTTGAAATTGACGAAACCCTCGTGCATGACGGTGGTGCCCGGGGACAGGTAGGCGCCGAGGCGCACCCGCGCGGCATCCGCGATCCGGACTCCCGGAGGGCTGACGTAATCCAGCAGTCGCGGGAACTTGTCCAGCCCCTGCAGTTGGATGCCGTCGCGGGTGAGGAACGGTCGCAGACGCGCGGCGTCGTCGGGATGCATCGGGCCCGCGTTCGTCCACGCGACGATGGGCAGATGCGAGAAGATGCCGTCGAGGTTGACGGCGTTCGGCGTCACGAGACGGTGCGACAGAGCATGCAGACGCAGGTACGCGTCGGGGGTCGAGGCCGGGGGCTGGTCCAGGTCGACCTCGATCACGACGACGTCGACGTCGACGTCCCGGCGCGGGTCCGGCACCGCGTGGCGGTCCAGTTCGTCCGGCGGAATCGCCGGATCCATCCCGAGCGGAATCCGCCCGGCGGCCGGGGCCGGATACCACGTGTCCAGAACTGTGCCGTCCGCGGATGTCGTGGCCAGCCCGACACCCCATACCCACCGCTGATCGTCCATCCCTCCACGCTACCGGCCCGGCGCCGGGCCATCAGTAGACTCGAGGGATGCCGCCGCTCGATCTGTCCGCGACCTCTGTCGATATCACCAGGATGATCTGCGACATCCCGAGCGTCTCCGGTGACGAGGCGGCTCTGGCCGACCTGATCGACGCGGCGATGCGCGAGCTTGGGCACCTCGAGGTGTACCGCGATGGCGACACCATCGTCGCCCGCACGCAGCTGGGCCGTGCGCAGCGCGTGGTGATCGCCGGCCACATCGATACCGTGCCGATCAACCGGAACCTGCCCACACGGGACGTGGCGATCGACGGCGCACCCTTCGTGTGGGGGCGCGGAACGGTCGACATGAAGGCCGGTGTCGCGGTGCAGCTGAAGCTCGCCGCCGAGCTGACCGATCCCCGGGTCGACATCACCTGGATGTGGTACGACCACGAGGAGGTCGACGCGGATTTGAACGGCCTGACCCGCCTCGCCCGGACCCGACCGGATCTGTTCGCGGGCGACTTCGCGATCCTGGGCGAGCCGTCCGACGGGGCTGTGGAGGGCGGGTGCAACGGCAACATGCGGGTGATCGTGCGTACGCACGGCGTCCGCGCGCACAGCGCGCGCGCGTGGGTCGGTGAGAACGCGATCCACAGGGCCGCACCCGTGCTCGCCCGGCTGGCCGAGTACACGCCGCGGGATGTCCCCGTGGACGGCCTCGTGTACCGCGAGGGGCTCAACGCCGTCCGGATCAGCGGCGGTGTCGCCGGCAACGTCATCCCGGACCTGTGCGAGATCGAGGTGAACTACCGGTTCGCACCGAGCCGATCCGCCGCAGAGGCCGAAAGCCACGTGCGCGACGTCTTCGCCGGCTTCGAACTGGACGTGGTGGACGTCGCCGTGGGCGCCCGCCCCGGACTGGACGCGCCCCTCGCCCAGGAGTTCGTGGCTGCGGTGGGCGCCGAGGCGCGTCCCAAGTACGGGTGGACCGATGTCGCGCGGTTCTCCGCACTGGGCGTTCCGGCGGTCAACTACGGCCCGGGCGACCCGCTGCTGGCTCATCACGACGAGGAGAGAGTCTCCCACGCGCAGATCGAGGACGTGGAACGCGGACTGCGGGCGTGGTTGAGCGCCTCCTGACGCGCGCGGGTGCGCGCGGCTGGCCCACCCTGTCGGCGCCGCTGCGGATCGGCATCCTGTACCTGGCCGCGCGCGCGGTCACGACGGGCTTCCTGATCCTGGCCGCGTCCCTGGCCGGGCCCGGTTCACGGTTCGGACCGAATGCCACGATCGGCAGCTTTCTGCTCGGCTGGGATGCGCAGTGGTACTGGCTCATCGCGGTGAGTGGTTACCCGACCGAGCTCCCGCTGACCGAGTCCGGGGTGGTGTCCGAGAACCAGTGGGCATTCATGCCGGTGTACCCGTACCTCGCGCGCATCGTCGGTCTGCCGTTCGAGGCGCTGACGTGGACCGGTGCGCCGGGGTGGGGCGTGGGCGCGGTTTTCGTCTCGCTCGTCGCGGGCTATCTGGCCTGCCTGGTGCTGTACCGGATGCTGCGCATGCGCATCGATGCGACGGCCGCGACCTGGGCGGCGCTGTTCTTCGCGGCCGGGCCGCTGGCGGCGCTGTTTCATGTGGGGTATGCCGAGTCGCTGTTCCTGCTGTGGCTGTTCCTGTCCCTGTGGCTCGTGCAGCAGCGGCGTTTCGGCTGGCTGTACCTGCTCATTCCGTTGATGGGATTCACCCGGCCTGGTGTGCTCGCGTTCGCGCTGTTCCTCGGCCTGTACGGGATCTGGCGGTGGCTCCGGCGCCGGCACGACGCGCTGCCGAGGCGGCAGGTGGTGCATATCGTGGCGCTCGGGCTGCTGGCAGTCGTCGTCGGCTTCTCGTGGCAGGTCTTCGCCGCCATCGCGACCGGGCGGGCGGACGCGTACCTCGCCACCGAATTGGCGTGGCGACGCACCGCCGTCTCCGCGGAGGGCTTCATCCCCTTCGGCGGGTTCCTCGAGGGCACCGCCATGTGGTTCGGGCGGATCTGGAACCTGGGGGAGGCGACCGGCTACGTGGTGCTCGCGGCATCCGTTCTCGCCATCGCCGCGCTGCTGCTGTTCGAACCGCACGTCCGGCGGCTCGGCGTCGAGACCCGGCTGTGGACGGCCAGCTATCTGGTGTACCTGCTCGCGGTGTTCTTCCCGCAGTCCAGCATCTTCCGCCTTCTGGTCCCGGTCTCCCCGCTGTGGGGCGCGATCGCGCTGCCGCGTTCGACCGCGTACCGGGTGGCGGTGCTGGGCGCGTGCCTGGTGGGGCAGTGGTGGTGGATCTACAACATGTACGCGCTGGCGAATACGGCGTACTGGACCATTCCCTGAGTGGATTTCGCGGTCGGCCGAGAGGGTGGATTATCTCCTGCCGGGCGCGTCGGGATAAACTTGACACGCAGACCACGACGAAAGGGAGCCACGATGGCAGCCATGAAGCCGAGAACCGGAGACGGGCCGATGGAGGCCGTGAAGGAGGGTCGCCTGATCATCGTGCGCGTGCCGCTCGAGGGCGGGGGACGCCTCGTTGTCTCGGTGAACGACGCTGAGGCCAAGGAGCTCTACGACGTGCTCGGTGGCGTCGTCAACGTCGCCTGATCACACGTCAGACGCCGACGGCCGGTCCTGCGGACCGGCCGTTTCGCGTGCCCGCCGCGACGACGCGTCCGGTACGCGTCAGCCGGCCGGTCGGGTGGTCAGCTGCAGCAGTCCTTCGCCGACGATCGAGAGCGCCCCGATCACAGCCGGCGAGGCCTGCGTCTCGTGGATCAGGGAGCGGTAGGCGGCCGTCACCGCGTCGCGGCGCACCGGATCGCTGACCGCGCCGTTGCGCAGCACCCGCGGGACCAGCACGGTGCCGCCCGCTCGCACCAGGCGCAGGCCGTGCTCGACGTATTCGATGACGCCCTCGGGGTCGGCGTCGACCAGGACGATGTCGTATGAGGCTTCGTTCATGCGGGGCAGCACCTCGGCCGCACGTCCGGTGATGAAGCGTGCGCGGGCGGGCGGGATCTTCGCTTCTGCGAAGGCCTGCCGCGCAGCGCCCAGGTGCTCGGGCTCGCTGTCGATCGTCGTCAGCGTCGCCCTAGGCGAGCCGTAGAGCAGCCACAGCCCGGACACGCCGGCGCCGGTGCCGATCTCGACGATGTTCAGCGCCTGCGACGCTGCCGCCAGGACGGCGCACTGGGCGCCCACGGCGGCGCTGACCGGCGCGGCGCCGAGTTCCAGAGCATGTGCGCGGGCGCGCGTGATGTGCTCGGGTTCGATCGTCGCCTCATCGGCGAAGCGGTAGTTCGCGTCCTGCTCGCCCATCGGTGCTCCTTCCCGGTCAGCCTACGCGGCCACGTCGCGCCGGGCGCTCAGGCGCGGCGGTAACCTGAATGCATGTTCTTCGGGCTGACCATCGAGAAGCTCCTGCTGATCGGTGTGGTCGCGGGGCTGCTCATCGGCCCCGAACGGCTGCCGCGATATGCGGAGAACCTGACGCGGTTCGCCAAGCGCGCCAAGGAGTACGTCACGACGGCGAAGACACGCGTGAAGGACGAGATGGGCGCCGACTTCGACGACGTCGACTGGCGCACGCTCGATCCCCGCCAGTACGACCCGCGCCGGATCATCCGCGAGGCGCTGCTGGATGATGCGCCCGTCCCGACGGTGCGCGCCGCAAGCGCGGCGGCGGCCGTGACGTCGTCGAACCCGTTCACGAAATCCGGGCGGGCGACCGCACCGTTCAGCCACGACGACCCGCCGCCGTTCGACAACGAAGCGACCTGACCCGGTTCAGCCCGCACGCAGCGGCAGCGCGCGTCCGGACAGGCCGCGGGGAGCCGCGGCCAGGGTCTGCGCGAGCGCCTCGATCGCGGCAGCGGCGGGATCGGCGGGGTGGGCGAGGACCACAGGGGTCCCGGCATCGCCGTCCGCGCGCAGCAGCGTGCTGAGCGGAATCGAGGCGAGCAGCCGGACCGGCTCGGTGCCCTCGGACAGCGCGGCGGCCACTGCCGCGCCACCCCCGGATCCGAACAGCTCGAACGTCGTGCCGTCGGGCAGCACCATCCCGGACATGTTCTCCACCACACCGGTCACGCGCTGCCCGGTCTGACGTGCCACGATGCCGCTGCGGACAGCCACATCGGATGCCGCCGCCTGCGGCGTGGTCACCACGACCACCTCGGCGTTGGGCAGCAGCTGACCGACGGTGATCGCGATGTCGCCCGTGCCGGGCGGCATGTCCAGAAGGAGGACATCGAGATCGCCGAAGTAGACGTCGGTGAGGAACTGCTGCACGGTCCGGTGGAGCATCGGACCGCGCCATGCGACCGCCTCGACCGGAGCGTCGCCGTGGGTGCGGCGCAGGAACATGCCGATCGAGATCACCTTCACCCCGTACGCGACCGGCGGGAGCATCAGATCGTCGATGCGGGTGGGCTGGGCCACGTCCCCGTGCGCATCGACCAGTCCGAGCAGCGCCGGGATCGAGAAGCCGTGGACGTCGGCATCCACCAGTCCGACCGCCAGGCCGCGTCGGGCCAGGGCGACGGCGAGGTTCGCCGTGACGGTCGACTTTCCCACTCCGCCCTTGCCGCTGGTCACGGCGACCACGCGCGTGAGCGAGCCAGGACCGAACGGCATCTCGCGGGCGGGACGCCCGCCCCTGAGCCGCTCGGTCAGATCACGCCGCTCCGAAGGCGACATCACGCCGACCTCGAGCGAGACGCTCGTGACACCCGGCACGGAGGCCGCGGCGGCGCGCACGTCCGCCGAGATCCGATCGGCGGCAGGGCAGCCGACGATGGTCAGCACGATGCCGACGGATGCGACACCATCGGCCACGGCGATGTCGCGGACCATGTCCAGTTCGGCGATCGGGCGCCGCAGTTCGGGATCGATCACCGCGCCGACCGCACGCCGCACGGCATCGTCGGGGCTCACCGCTCGGCGCCACCCCTGGGCGCCGTCGCTCCACGGTCCTGCAGCTGCTCCAGCAGCGCCTTCAGCTCGGCACGCAGCACGTCTCGGGTGACCACGTCCTCGGAGACATCGGTGACCACCATGCGCAACGCGACCACCTCGCGCGCGAGGTACTCCGTGTCGGCGAGGTTGCGTTCGGCACGCTGACGGTCCTGCTCGATCTGAACACGGTCACGGTCATCCTGCCGGTTCTGCGCGAGCAGGATGAGCGGGGCCGCGTACGACGCCTGCAGGGAGAGGATCAGCGTCAGCAGCGTGAAGTTCGTCGCCCTCGGGTCGAACTGCAGTTCGACAGGCGCCAGGGAGTTCCACAGCAGCCACACGGTCACGAAGACGGTTATCCCGATGAGGAACCCGGAGGTTCCCATTCCCCGGGCGAACGCCTCGGAGAACCGGCCGAACCGGTCGCTGGAGGGCTGCGGGTTGCGACTCAGCATGCCGGAACGGCCGCGGGGCGCGTCGAGCGAGGGCTGCCGGAAACGTGCCATCAGCGTCGTCTCCCGGCCCGGGTGCTCCCGGCGGACGCCGCGGCCGGGGTCGTTCCGGCCGGCGCCGACGGGTGCTGCTCGTCGTCACCGCCCGCGGAGCGCCAGTCGTCCGGCAGCAGATAGTCCAGAACGTCGTCGACGCTGACCGCCCCCACCAGGCGCCGGGCCTTGTCGACCACGGGCAGCGACACCAGGTCGTAGCTGGCCAGCATGCGAGCCACCTCCGCGGCGGACGCCGTGGCCGGCACCGGGTCCAGGGTGTCGTCGATGATCGCACCCAGGCGCTCATGCGGGGGATAGCGGAGCATGCGCTGGAAGTGCACGGTGCCCAGCAGCCGGCCCGTGGGCGTCTCGTACGGCGGGAGGGTCACGAAGACGGCGGCGGCCAGGGCCGGGTGCAGCTCGTGCCGGCGGATCAGCGCCAGGGCCTCGGCCACGGTGGCGTCCGCGGACAGCACGATCGGCTCGCTCGTCATGAGCCCGCCGGCGGTGTCCGGCCCGTACTGCAGCAGTGCGCGCACGTCCTCGGCCTCTTCGGGCTCCATCAGGTCCAGAAGCTGCTCGGAACGGGCGTCCGGAAGCTGCCCGAGCAGGTCGGCCGCGTCATCGGGTTCCATCGCGTCGAGGATGTCCGCCGCGCGCTCGTCGCCCAGCCGCTCGAGAATATGCACCTGCTCGTCTTCGGGCATCTCCTCCAGGGCGTCGGCGAGCCGCTCGTCGGAGAGCTCCTCGGCGACCTCCAGCATGCGCTCGTCCGGAAGGTCCAGCAGCGTGTTGGCCAGGTCCGCGGGTTTCAGATCGGCGAACGAGGCGACCAGCTGCTCGGCCGACTGCGCTTCGCCCGGGTGGCCCTCGCGCACCTCGTTCCAGGTCGCGAACGTCGTCGGCCCCTTGGCGAAGGGGGAGGCGCTGGTGCGCGGGCGCCGCAGGAACAACTGACCCACGTCCCACTCGCCGAGCCGGTTGCGTTCGATCGCGACGTCCTCGATGACCGCCGTCCCGCTGCCGTCGGTGAGCGTCACGCGCCGGCCGAGCAGCTCGGCCATGACGCGCACCTCGCCGCCGCGCTGCTGGAAGCGTCGCACGTTGATCAGGCCGGTCGTGATGACCTGGCCGGTCGCGATGGAGGTCACCCGCCCGATCGAGACGAAGACGTGGCGGCGGCCGGGGATCTCCACGACCAGGCCCACCACCCGCGGCGGGTCGTCCTTGCGGTAGATGACGACCACGTCGCGCACCTTGCCGAGCCGGTCGCCGGCGGGGTCGAAGACGGAGCACCCCGACAGGCGTGCCACGAAGACCCTCTGCATGCTCACGCGCTCCAGCGTAGCCCGGTGTGCTGGAGAGGGCGGCAGGTGAAGCCGTGGGATGATGGGAGGGTGAGCATCAACGGGAGGTTCCCGCAGAGCCCTGACGACATCGGGCAGAGCATCGCGAGCTTCCCGACGTACGAGGCCGCCCAGAAGGCGGTCTCGACGCTGATCGCAGCGGAGGTGCCCGCGCGCGACATCGCGATCGTCGGACAGGACCTCCGTTCCGTCGAGCGGGTGACGGGTCGCCTGGGCTACGCCACCGCAGCGCGCTCCGGCGCCATGAACGGCGTGCTGCTGGGTCTGCTCTTCTCCGCCATCCTCGTGATCGGCACGCCCTCGGTGCCGATCCAGGCGTTCGTGGGAGTGCTCTTCGTCGGCATCGCGATCGGGATGCTGATGAGCCTCATCACGTACTCCTTCGTGCGGCGCCGCCGCGACTTCGCCTCCGTCATGCAGGTCATCGCGGAACACTACGAGGTCACCGTCGCCGCCGGCAGCGTGCAGCGGGCGCGCCAGGTGCTGGGCGGACAGGCGCCTCCCCGAGAACGGCCGCCGGTCGCCCCCGCTGCCGCGACACCACCCCCGATCCCGCCTCCCGCGCCGCCGCAGGGGGACGCCGCGGCCGAGCCGCCGCGGTACGGCGAGCGGGTCGCACCGGCCGCCGACGATCCGGCGGAACCGCGCGCTTCGGGCCGGCCCGGGCCGGACGAGCCGACACGGCCCGAAGACGGAGCCGCTGCCGACGAGGGCGGAGCGGATCCGCAGCCTTCGCGATGACGGCGGATGAGGCCGAGACGAGCTTCGCCGTTGCGCTTGCGTCCGGCCCGGTGCAGGTCGACGCGGCGTACGGCCGCCCCGACCGCGCGTGGGGGACCATCGTGATCGCCCACGGCGCGGGCGCCGGCTACGCGCATCCCTTCTTGGTCGGTTTCGCCCGCGCGATGCGGGCGGAAGGCCTTGCGACGCTCCGCTTCAACTTCCCCTACGTCCAGCTGGGGCGAAGGATGCCGGGGCCTGCCGCGCATTCGGTCCTCGCCTGGACGGCCGCGATGTCGGTGGCCACGGAGCGGGCGGACGGCGGCCCGGTCTGGGCATCGGGCAAGTCGTATGGGGGACGGATGGCCTCGATGGCTGCGGCAGAGGGCGTCATCCAGCCGGCGGGGCTGATCTATCTCGGCTATCCGCTGCATCCCCCGGGCGATCCGGCCAAGGCGCGCGTCGCGCACCTGCCGGCGGTGCCGCAGCCGCAGCTGTTCGTCGAGGGGACCAACGACCCGTTCGTCGACCCGCACGCGCAGCTGGAGGACGCGGTGGCCTCGTGCCGGAGCGCATCGATCGCGTGGATCGACGGCGGCGGCCACTCCTTCGAGGTCAAGGGACGCAAGCGCCCCGCCGATGAAATCGGCGCGGACCTGGCCGCACTGACAGCGAGCTGGATGCGCGGTTCGGTCGCGGGCTGAGCGAGCCGGGGCGGCTCAGCGCCCGGCGGCGTAGCCCTGCATGCCCCGGGGGTTCGCCGCCGCCCACACCACGCCGGTCGCGGCATCCCGCCCCACTGCGGACACCCGCCCGAGAGACCAGTCTCCGGCGCGCGTGACCGTGTGTCCGCGGCGTTCCAGGCCCGCGATGACCGGCTCGCCGATGCGGTCCTCCACCACGGCGCCCGCGGGATCCCACCCGCGAGGCCAGAAGGAGTCCACCAGTGCGGTGGTGTGCAGCGACGGCGCGTCGATCGCCTCCTGCGCGGAGTATCCGCCCGCGAGCATGCGCAGCAGCACCGGCACCTGCCATTGCTCCTGCTGGTCGCCGCCGGGCGTTCCGAGCGCCATGATCGGCTGACCCGCCCGCAGCACCAGCGTCGGGGTCAGCGTGGTCCGTGGCCGCGCGCCCGGCCGCAGGGCCGCCGGCGAAGACTCGTCCAGCCAGGTCATCTGCAGACGGGTGCCGAGGCAGAAGCCCAGCTCGGGGATGGTCGGGGATGACTGCAGCCACCCGCCGGAGGGTGTGACGGCGATCATGTTGCCCCAGCGGTCCACGACGTCGATGTGGCACGTGTCCCCACGGGTCTGGCCGGAGCGGTCGATCGTCGGCTCGCCCCCGCCGCTGGCTCCCTCCGCGGCGGCCGTCCGCAGCGGCGGACGGAAGGGCTCCCGACCCGGTATGCGCCCTGGGCGCCATTCGTGGGACGCGCTCTGCCCGATCTGCGCGCGGCGGACGCTCGCGTACTCCTCGGAAAGCAGCACGTCCAGCGGCACATCGCCGTCGCCGTAGTACGCGTCCCGGTCCGCCAGGGCGAGCTTGAGCGCCTCCAGCACGGCGTGCGCGCCCGCCTCTGTGGACGGGTCGGCCTCGGCATGCCCCTCGAGGATCCGCAGCGTCTGCAGCAGCGCCGGTCCCTGCGTCCACGCGCCCGCTTTGGCGATCGTGTGACCGCGGAACGGGATGCTGACCGGTGCTTCGTACCCCGCGTCGAACCGGGCGAAGTCGCTCGCCGTGATCACCCCGCGATGATCACGCCCGTCCGAGTGGCGGTGCGGGACCGCGAGGAACGCCGACGCCGCCTGGGCGACGCGCCCGCTCTTCCATTCCCCGCGGGCCGCGTCGATCCGCGCCGCGCGGCCGACCGGGCCCTCATCCCGGATCCCGCGACCGGCCGCCACGAGCGACTCCAGGACGTCGGCGTACGCGGGGTTGCGCACCATGGTCCCCGCCGGGGGAACGCGTCCCTCGGGCAGCCACAGCGCTGCCGATGACGGCCAATGCTCGCGGAACAGCGGTGCGACCCGGCCGATGGTCGCGCTGGCCTGCGCCAGCAGCGGATGACCGTCGCGGGCGTAGCCGATCGCGGCGGAGAGGACATCACCGAGCTCGCACGTCCCGTGGTCCCGCAGCAGCGTGAGCCAGGCGTCCACCGCTGCGGGCACCGCGGCCGCGAGGCCCCCTGCCCCCGGAACCAGGTCCAGTCCCTGCTCGCGGTAGTGCTCGATGCTCGCACCGGCCGGAGCCGGCCCCTGACCCATCAGCACGACGGGCGCGGCCGGGTCGGCGGCGGTCGCGAAGATGCCGACCAGGTCGCCACCCGGCCCGTTCAGGTGCGGCTCGACGACATGCAGGACGAAACCCCCGGCGACGACGGCATCGAACGCGTTGCCTCCGCGCTCGAGGACCGCCTGCGCGCTGGCGGTGGCCAGCCAATGGGTGGATGCCGTCATCCCGAACGTGCCCGTCAGCGTCGGGCGCGTGGTGAAGGCCGGCGGCGGGGTGAAGGTCACGGATTCAGGCGATCCACCCAGGCCTCGACCTCGTCGGCGGTGCGGGGGATCGCCGCGGAGAGGCTGACCGGTCCGTCCGGGGTCATGAAGATGTCGTCCTCGATGCGCACGCCGATGCCCCGGTACTCCTCGGGTACGGTCAGGTCGTCGATCTGGAAGTACAGTCCCGGCTCGATCGTGAAGACCATCCCCGGCTCGAGCGTGCCGCCCGCGTAGAGTTCCCGGCGCGCCTGTGCGCAGTCGTGCACGTCGATGCCGAGATGATGGCTGGTGCCGTGCACCATGTACCGCCGATGGTGGTGCCCGGTCTCGGGATCCAGCGACTGCGCGGCCGTCACCGGAAGCACCCCCCACTCCTCGAGGCGGTGGGCGATGACGTTCCAGGCCGCGGCGTTCAGGTCGCTGAACTTCGCGCCGGGTCGCGCCGCGGCGAAGGCCGCGTCCGCGGCGTCGAGGACCGCCTCGTACACTCGACGCTGGACCTGGCTGAACCGCCCGCTGACCGGGATCGTGCGCGTGATGTCGGCCGTGTACAGGCTGTCAACCTCGACGCCGGCGTCGACCAGGATCAGGTCGCCGGGTGCCACCTGACCGTCGTTGCGGGTCCAGTGCAGGTAGCACGCGTGCGGGCCGGCGGCGGCGATGGTGTCGTACCCCTCCCAGTTGCCGTCGCTGCGCGCACGCTGATGGAAAACGCCCTCCACGACGCGTTCGCCGCGGGGATGGTCGATGATCCGAGGCAGGTTCGCGACGATGTCGTCGAAGCCGTCCGCGGTGACGTCCACCGCCAGCTGCAGCTGGGCGAGCTCGTAGTCGTCCTTGTGCAGTCGCAGCTCGGAGACGAAGCGAGTGAGGTCGGCATCCTCGTCCAGGACGAGGTCCGTCTCCGTCGGCTGGAACGAGTCGATGTGCGCGGTCGCCACGCCCAGGTCCGAGGCGACTCCCGCCAGCGCGGGCCGCGGCCCGATCCAGAACTCGCCGATCGACGGGTTGGCGTAGAACTCCGGCGTCGCGCGGTCGGCCCGCTCGCGGAAGTACAGCGTGACGTCGTGGCCACGCTCGCCGGTCGGCTCGAAGACGAGCACCGAGTCCGGCACCGAGTCCGCGGCCCAGCCGGTCAGGTGCGAGAAGGCCGAGTGGGCGCGGAACGGGTAGTCCGTGTCGTTGCTGCGGACCTGGTACGGACCGGCCGGGATGACCAGCCGTCGGCCCGGGAAGGCCGCAGAGACCGCATCCCGCCGACGGGCGGCGTACGGCGCCTGCTCACGCGCGGGCGGCAGCAGCTCGGGGCGGTCGGCCCACCCGGTCGAGATCGTGTCGAGGAATCCCTGGCCGAATCCCTGCCGCCGGTTCACCGAGCTGTTCGCCGGGATCTCGGTCGGTGCGGCTTCGGGGGCCAGCTCGGTGCTGCCGATCGTGTCGCTGTCGCCTGAGGTGCTCATGGGACAAGTCTCGCACTGCGCACCGCAAAGCCATATGTGTGCAGAGGGGACCGGAGGGTCGGCGGTGCACGCACCGCTCCGAAGCGGGGTTTTCAGTCGACGGGCTCGAACTGCACGATCAAGGGTCGGTGATCGCTTCCGGAGCCGTCCATCGAGGTGAGCACGAGGGACCCGGTCGGCTTCCAATGGCTGGAGGCCATCACGTGGTCGATCGGGGCGCCGAGCATGGCGTTCATCTCGGCCGACCAGGTGCCGATCCCGCCGGTTCCGGTCTCGACGGCGCCGTCGTGGCAGCGTCCCAGCGTCCCGCCGTCGACCCCCAGGTTCGCCATGTGATCGATGGTGGCGTTGAAATCGCCCGCCATGATGACGTTCGCATCCGCGCACTGGTCCGCCAGCCACGTCAGGTCGTCGCGCCAGTGCTGCATGTAGCTCTGACGCGGGGCGACGGCGTGGGCGGCCACCACGATGGGTCCGTCGCCGGTGATCGGCATCGCCACGGCGCTGGGCACCGTCGAGGTGTTGCTCGTGCCGTCCTGCGAGGACTCGATCACCGAATAATCGCCCAGGTCCGGCGAGATCAGCAGCGTGGTGGATCGTGCATCCCATCCGTCCGTGCCGTACTCGGCGTGGTGCGCCCACATGCGATGGCCGAGATCGCGCATCGCCACCGCGACCTTCTCGCCGGTCTCGATGGTGGTCTCGGGCAGCGTGACGATGTCCGCGTCCATCGCCACGGCGATCTGCGCGACGGTCTCGGGCGCGGTCGCGGCCCCGGCGGTGTTCCACGTCATCACCCGGATGCTGCTTTCCGTCTTGGCGGGGAGCGTCTCGGTCCCGATGCCACGAGTCGCCACGACGGCCGCGTTCGCGAGCATCGCCACGGCGGCGATCACGGCGATCGCGGACGCGAACGCGCGCAGGGGACGCGCGATCGCGAAGAGAAGCGCAACCACCATCAGGACGGCGAAGGCCACCGCGAGCGGACCGCGGAACGAGATGATCTGCGCGATCGGAAAGACCTGCTCCAGCCGGAAGAACGCCGGCCACGTGAGTACGGCGGCCGCGATCGCGCAGATCACGGTCCCGAAAACCCCCAGCAGGCGAAGCACGCCGCGACTCTATGTCAGCAGTCTGGGAGATCGGTCCGGGGCTTCGGCGACAGCGTGCGTGGACCGGGCGCCGAAGGCTGCGCGATACGCTCGACGGATGCCGGACACACGTCGTTTCAGGGGGCCGAGCGACCTGCACCTGCATTCGGTGCACTCCGACGGCACCGAATCCGCCGCGCAGGTGATGGCAGCCGCGCACCGGCACGGCCTGCGCACGGCCGCGCTCACGGATCACGACACCACCTCGGGCTGGGCCGAGGCGGCCGAGGCCACGGCATCCCTGGGAATGACGTTCATCCCGGGGATGGAGCTGTCCGCGAGATATCAGTGGCGCAGTGTGCACGTGCTGGCATACCTGGTCGATCCCGACGACCCGAGCCTGCGGGAGATGACCGACCGGATCCGGCGATCGCGGCTGGAGCGGGCGCGGACGATGGCCGACCGGATCGGACGCGACTTCGATCTGCACTGGGGCGACATCCTCGCGCAGACCTCGGACGGTGCCACCGTCGGGCGACCGCACATCGCCGACGCCCTGGTCGCGAAGGGTCACGTGCGCGACCGCACCGAGGCGTTCTCCCGGATCCTGAGCCCTTCCGGCGACTACTACGTCGCGCTGTACGCGCCGGATCCGGTGCTGGCCGTGGAACTGGTCGTCGGCGCGGGCGGGGTGCCGATCATCGCGCACCCCGCCGGCCGGGCGGGGCTGCTGCCCATGCCCCTGCTGGAGCGGATGCTGGATGCCGGGCTGGCGGGATTCGAGCTGGGGCACCGCGAGAACCTCGAGGCCGGCATCCGCACCCTGCGTCGCATCTGCCAGAAGCTCGACCTGATCGTGACCGGCTCGAGCGACTACCACGGACTCGGCAAGCCGAACCAGCCCGGCGAGAACACGACCAGCGACGACATGGTGGCACGCATCATCGAGCGGGGCACGGGAACCGACCCGGTCTACCCCTGAGCAGGCGCGAACCCGTGGCGCGGGAGGGGGTCAGCTCAGCGCACGGGATTTGATGTGGTCGAATTCGTCCTGGGTGATCACGCCGGAATCCAGCAGCGTCTTGGCCTTGGCGATCTCCTCCGACGGGCTGGCACCCGCCACCGACCGGATGTACTCGTCCTGCGCGGAGCGCAGCTCCTTCGCCTCGGCGGCGCTGCGCTGGGCCATGCCTCTGCCGCGGACGATCAGGTAGATCAGCACGGAGAGGATGGGGAAGACGATCAGGAAGATGAACCACAGGGCCTTGGCCCACCCACTGAGCTTGTGGTCGCGGAACAGGTCCGCGATCACGGCGAACAGCGCGAAGAGGTAGGACACGAAGACAAAGGCCATCAGGAACCACCAGATGAGGTCCCAGAACGACCCCCAGAATCCCTGATACTCCACCGCGTCGAGGTATCTCATGGCTGCCCTTTCGTGAGCGACGGTTCCGGCGAGACTCGCCGTGCCGCTCACACTAGCGCGCACCGCTCAGCGCGTCACGGTCCCGGCGGGTGGACCGGGCGCGGCCACGATCGAAGCGGCAGATGCGCCGGCGATAGTGTGGATTCGCCTGAATCCTCCTGCTGCCGGCGCATCTGAACGATCAGCTGCGGCTGCCGCGGGTCACGCGCCGGCGACGGGTGCGCCGCCCCGGGATCCGCGACGACGGCGCCGACGGCGCGGCGCCGCGTTGCCGTCGTGGTGCTCCTTGCCGCCGCCGTCATGGGTCCCGGCGCCTTCCGCGGCATCCTGCGAGCCGTGGTCGGCGGGAACCTCGGGAGCGGCCGTCCGCTGCGCCGCGGCCTCGGTGCCGTTTCCGCCGGGCTCGTCGGCGCGGCGACGGCGGCGGCGCGGGGAGCCGTCGCGCTCCGCGGACCGGGCCGGCGCGGCATCCTGCGTCTTGATCGTCTGCGTCCTCGGGGCCGTGGTCAGGCGTCCCTTCGTGCCGGCCGGGATGTTGAGGTCGGCGTACAGGTGCGGGCTGGAGGAGTACGTCTCGATGGGTTCGGGCTGACCGAACTCGAGCGCCCGGTTGATCAGCGCCCACTTGTGCAGGTCGTCCCAGTCCACGAACGTGACCGCGATGCCGGTCTTCCCGGCGCGGCCGGTGCGACCGGCGCGGTGCAGGTAGGTCTTCTCGTCATCCGGAATGGTGTGGTTGATGACGTGGGTGACGTCATCGACGTCGATGCCGCGCGCGGCGACGTCGGTGGCGATCAGCACGTCCTTCTTGCCGGCCTTGAACGCGGCCATGGACCGCTCGCGCGCTTCCTGGCTCATGTCGCCGTGAACCGACGCCGTGTTGAAGCCGCGATCGCCGAGCTCGTCGGAGAGCCGCTGAGCGGCGCGCTTGGTGCGCGTGAACACGACGGTCTTGCCACGGCCTTCGGCCTGGAGGATGCGGGCGATGACCTCGTCCTTGTCCATCGAGTGTGCGCGGTAGACGAGGTGGTTGATGTTGGCCTGGGTGAGCCCCTCATCGGGGTCGGTGGCGCGGATGTGGATCGGGTTCGTCATGAACCGGCGGGCCAGAGCGACGATCGGTCCGGGCATCGTCGCCGAGAACAGCTGCGTGTGCCGGATGGCGGGCACCTTCTGGAAGATCTTCTCGATGTCGGGCAGGAAGCCCAGGTCGAGCATCTTGTCGGCCTCGTCCAGGACGACCTCGGTGGCATGCGACAGATCCAGCAGGCGCTGATTGTTCAGGTCGATCAGGCGTCCGGGGGTACCGACCACGATCTGCGCGCCGGCACGCAGCTGCTCGATCTGCCCCTCGTAGGCCTTGCCGCCGTAGATGGCCACGACGCTGGTCGAGCGGCCGGTGGTGAGCATGTCGATGTCTTCGTAGACCTGCACGCACAGTTCGCGCGTGGGGACCACGATCAGCGCCTTGACGCCGTGCTCGGGGTTCAGCCCCAGTCGCTGGACCACGGGGATGCCGAAGCCGAAGGTCTTGCCGGTGCCGGTCTTGGCCTGGCCGATGATGTCCTGGCCGGGCAGGCCGAGGGGGATGGTCTGCTCCTGAATGGGGAAGGCATCGACGATGCCGCGGGCGGCGAGCGTGTCTACGATGTCCTGGTCGACGCCGAGTTCGGCGAAGGTCGTCACGATGTGTGCCTGTCCGGCAGTGAGATGCTGCCTCGTGGGTGCCCTGGCGCTGTGCGATATCGCCGCGCGGGCGGGGTGGGATCCACGCCCTTTCTCTGCCACAGGCGCGGGGAGCCCCGATCCGAAACCGGGGACCCCTCCAGGATAACGGTTCGGGCTGGGAGTGGAGACATCCTCCTCCAGGATGTGGCGGCACCGCCGCCCTCCGCGTCACGACACGCCCCGCCTATGCTGAGGTCGTGGTGAAGTGGTTCTGGCAGCAGCGCCCGCAGGGACGAAAGCTCCAGCTGCGTTCGCGCGGTGACGCGAGCGATGCTCAACGCGTCGACTTCGAGGCGCTCGCGCCCGACATCGACACGTTCCTCGGCCAGGCCGCGTATCTGCAGCTGGGCTTCTTCGAAACCCTGTCGGAGCTGATCGCCTCCACCCCCGAGCTGGCGCAGAAGGAGTCGCTCTCCCGCGCCGCCGGTGCCGCGCTGCGCAAGCACGAGGAGCTGGTCGCGCTGATCCGCGAGCGCGGGGACGACCCCACCAGCCTGATGCTGCCGTTCCGCGAGCCGCTGGACGCCTTCCGCCGCGCGACGCACGGCGTGAGGTCGCAGGAGACCATGCTCTCGGTGCACATCACCGCGGGGATGCTGGACGACTTCTACCTCGCGCTCGCCTCCAGCTACGGCGATACCGGACGTCGCGTGGAGCGGATCCTCCGGGCCGATGACGACCGGGAGGCGATCGTGGACATCATCGGCGCGACGATCGCGAGCGACCCCGAGTGGAGGTCGCTGCTGGCGATGTGGGGGCGTCGACTGGTCGGCGACACCTTGCTCATCGCGCGCGCGGCCCTGCGGCCGAGCACGCTGCAGGTCGCAGACGAGCGCAAGGTCGAGCCGGTGTTCACCGAGCTGATGGGCGCGCACTCCAAGCGCATGGACGCCATGGGGCTGGCGGCCTAGACCGGCCACCTCCCGCTCCCCTCCGATGGTGCGCGGCAGACCGGGCCGCACTCAGCCGATCTTGAGACGGGCCCGCTCCTGGGCATCGTGCGCGGTGCGGGTACGCGCCAGGATCACGAGCGCCGGGTAGACCACGGCGATCGGAGCGAGGAACGCCGACAGCCACAGCCACGGGCTGTCCAGCCCCTGACCGGCCCACGTGAGGATCATCCAGAGCAACCCGGACATCAACGCGCCGAGTACCGGGGCCAGGACCACGCCGCGCGTGCCGCGCGCGGGCGCGAGGAAGTGCAGGGCGGCGCCGATCACGGCGCCGATGAGCAGGGCGAGGAGGATCTGCACGGACGGGCTGATGTCAGGCGACGAAGCCCACGCGACGGGACTCTTCGGTACCGAACTCGATGTACGCCAGGCTCGCCGTCGGGACGATGTAGCTGGTGCCCTTCGCATCCGTGAAGCTCACGTGGGTCGCGCCCGCGTCCAGTGCGCTGGTGACGGACTGCTTCACGTCCGCCACGGGCTCGTTGGTCTCGAAGTTGAGCTCACGGCCGGTGTTCGTGATGCCGATGCGGATCTCCACGGAAATACCTCCTGCGGCGGGATCGAGTCCCGGGGCCTCTGCGCCGGTACGCCCGGCGCGCATGGCAACTCTACGACACCGGTGGAAGGGCCCCGCCCGTCGGCTGCACGCTCTCGGCGAACGCCGGACCGGCGGCCCGGCAGCGGCCGCATGTCCGCACGTGGAGGTACCGTCGAAGCCATGGACTCCGCGGACGGCTCGGGCGTGGCACCCGTGCTCGACGGGCACCAGAGCGCCGTCATCGCGCTGCCGGCCGCGGCATCCGGCGTCGTCGTCGGCGCGCCGGGAAGCGGCAAGACCACCGCGCTGGTGGCACGTGTCGCGGCACTGGTCGCAGCCGGCGCGGACCCGGACGCGCTGGTCGTGCTCACCCCCTCCCGGCAGACGGCCACCGCCCTGCGTGATCGGCTCGCCCTCGCAGTGGGTCGTGCGACATCGGGTCCGATCGCGCGCTCCGTCGCCTCCTTCGCCTACCAGCTCGTGCGTGCGAGCGCAGTCGCGGCGGGTGAGGAGCCCCCGCAGCTGCTCACCGGCGGGGACGAGGACCAGCTGATCCAGGACCTGCTGGAGGGCGATGCGGAGGACGAGCGGGCCGGCGTCGGCCGCTGGCCGGACTGGCTGGGGCGCGAGGTCCGGTCCACCAAGGGTTTCCGCACCGAGGTGCGCACTTTCCTCGCCGAATGCACGACGCTCGGCATCGAGCCCGACCGGCTGCACGCGCTGGGGCAGACCCACTCGATCCCGGCGTGGCAGGCGATGGCATCCTTTTTCGCCGAGTACCTGCAGGTGCGCGCAGACATGCGCGGCGCGCACCGGGATGCAGCCGGGCTCGTGCGTGAGGCGGTGGGAGTGCTGCGCACCGGCGCGCCCGGCGCGGAGGTCATCGAACGCCTCGCAATGATCCTCGTCGACGACGCGCAGGAGCTGACGCTGGGCGGTGTCGAGCTGCTCGAGGCATGCCGGCAGCGCGGGATCGCGGTGCTGGCGTTCGGCGACCCGGATGTCGGCTCCGGAGCGTTCCGCGGCGCCACCCCGGAGAACTTCGCGCGCCTGGCGCGCAGTCTCGGCAGCGTCTCGGTGCTGGCTGCCGCGCACCGGGGGACCGGCTGGCAGAACGAGATCGTCCGCCAGGTGACGCAGCGCATCGGGGCGGTCGGTCTGGTCGCGCACCGCGTACGACCCTCCGCCGAGGGGGACGCCGTCGTCTCGGACGGCTCGGTGCGGGCTCTGACGCTGCGCTCGCCCGCCGAGGAGTTCGATGCGATCGCGCGGCTGCTGCGCGAGCGGCACGTCCATGACGGCATCCGGTGGTCCTCCTGCGCCGTGATCGCGCACGACACGAGGCAGGTCGCCGCCCTCGAGGCAGAGCTTGCGGCGCGGGAGGTGCCGACCCGCTCGAGCGGTCCAGGGCGCCCGCTCGGAACCCTGCCACCGGTGCGTGACCTGCTCCGGCTGATCGAACTCGCCGCCCGGGACGAGTGGACGTTCGAGGATGCCGCGGAGGCGCTGCTGAGCACGGGCGGCCGGCTGGACGCCATCGAACTGCGGCGGCTGCGATCGGCGCTGCGCCACGGCGAGCTCGCAGCCGGCGGCGAACGGTCCGGCCGCGAGCTGATCGTGTCGGCGATGCTGCAGCCGCTGGAGTTGGACCTGATCGACACCCGAGAGGCGCGACGGGCAGCCGTCGTGGCGCGGACGCTGGGAGTGCTTCGAGACGAACTGGCTCGCGGCGCCACCGCCCATGAGCTGCTGTGGACCGCGTGGGAGCGCAGCGGCCTGCAGCGCGCGTGGTCCGAGTCGGCCCGCGGGCACGGTCCGCTGGCGGATCAGGCCAACCGGGATCTGGATGCCGTGGTGGCACTGTTCCAGGCGGCGAAGCGCTTCGTCGAACGATCCCTGGACGCCGACCCGCGGGTGTTCGTCCGCGGCATCCTGGACAGCGACGTCGCCGAAGACCGTCTGGATGCTCCGGCCGGCGGCGAGGCGGTGCGCATCCTCACCCCTGCCGGGGCGCTGGGCACCGAGTTCGACACCGTCGTGGTGGCAGGCGTACAGGACGGCGTCTGGCCGAACACGCGGCTGCGCGGATCGTTGCTGGACACCTGGCGGTTGGCGGATGCCGCGACCAGGGCCGACGCGGGGGCCGCCTCCACCCTCGACCGACGACGCGCTGCGATGCACGACGAGCTGCGGCTGCTGGCCCGCGCTCTCTCGCGGGCCACCGATCGGGTGATCGTGACCGCGGTCGATGACGATGACACCGGTCCCAGTGTGTTCTTCGAGTTCCTGCCCGACCCGGAACGGCACGCCGTCGAGCATCCGCTGTCGCTGCGCGGCCTGGTCGCGCAGCACCGGCGTGCCCTGACCGACCCGTCCTCGCGGGCGAGGGGCGGCGAGCGCGCCGCGCGCGCAGCACAGCAGCTCGCTCTGCTGGCCGACGCGCTGGTCCCCGGCTCCGTACCGGGCGAGTGGTTCGGCGTCGCACCGCCCACCTCGACCGGCCCGCTGCGGGATCTGTCCCGCGAGGACGTGCGGGTCTCGCCGTCGCGGCTGCACACGCTCGAGGAATGCGAGCTGAACTGGGTGATCGGAGACCTGGGCGGCGACCCGGGCGGCGCGACCGCCGGGCTGGGCACCATCATCCACGCGGCGCTGGAGCACTCGGCGGGCTCGGACGAGGCCAGTCTGTGGGCCGAGGTCGAATCGCGCTGGGGCGAGCTGAGCTTCGAGGCGGAATGGCGCGACCGCGCGGAGCGAACCCGCGCGCGCGATCTGGTGCGACGGCTGCACCTGTATCTGCGACGGTTCGAGGACGCCGGCGGTGCGCTGATCGGCGCCGAACCGCACTTCGAGGTCGCGATCCCGCTGGATGACGCCGACGCGTTCGAGCACGGTGCGATCCTCTCCGGCTACATCGACCGGGTCGAGCTCACCCCGGAGGGAACGGTCGTGATCATGGATCTGAAGACCGGCAAGCGAGAACCGCAGACCGATCCCAAGGTCGTGGACAACCCGCAGCTGGGCGCGTACCAGCTTGCTTTCGAGTCCGGGGCCATCCCTGCCGCCGCCGGTCTGCCGGCCGGGGGAGCCAAGCTGCTTGTGCTGCGGCCGACGGCGTCGCGAGCGGACTACGCCACCCCGTGGCAGCCGCCGTTCGACGACGAACGCCGCGAGCTGTTCCTGGACCGGGTCCGGTCGGCGGTGGCGGTGATGCGGGGCACCACGTTCGCGGCACCGTACGAAGACCACTGCCGCGACGAGTTCTCGTACGGACTGTGCCGGATCCACACGATCGGCGCGGTGAGCGCATCGTGACGGCATCGCTTTCGGTGGCCACGCTCTCGGCGGAGGTCATCGCCGCAGCGCTGGGTCAGTTCCCCCCGACCGGCGAGCAGACCGAGGTGATCGAGGCGCCGCTGGAGCCCGCGCTCGTGGTCGCCGGGGCCGGAAGCGGCAAGACCGAGACCATGGCCGCCCGGGTGGTCTGGCTCGTGGCGAACCGGATCGTGCGCCGTGACGAGGTGTTGGGGCTGACCTTCACCCGCAAGGCCGCCGGCGAACTCGCGGAGCGGATCCAGCGCCGTCTGCAGCGGCTGGCCGAGTTCGAGCGCCGCGGACTTCTCGCTGCGCTTCCCGTCCTGCACGCCGAAGGCCGCCTGGACGTGTTCGGCGAGCTGGAACGCGGCGGCGGCGACGGCGTGAAGGCATCCTCGGCCCGCGCGGCGGCGATGGACGCGCTGGCTGCCGAGGTCGGCGCGGTCGGCGAGGCTCCCGACGACGACGCGCTCCTGCACCGTCCGACGGTCGCGACCTACAACAGCTTCGCCGATCAGATCGTCCGCGAGCACGCCGTCCGGATCGGCCGCGACCCGGAGGCGGTCATCCTCTCGGAGTCCGCGGCCTGGCTGCTCATGCGCCGGGTGGTCTTCGGCTCCGACGACCCGCGACTGGAGACCCGCGGCGAGGCGGTACGCAGCATCGTCGATGCGGCGTTGCGGATCGCACGGGACGGTGTCGACAACCTCGTCTCGTTCGAAGAGCTCGCCGCGTTCCCGGAGCGATTCGATGACGTGCTCGAGCGGCCCTCGGTCCGCAAAGGCACGGTCGTCTACAGCGATGTCGCCGACGCCGCGGAGAAGGTCGGCGCCCTCGGCCTGCTCGCGGACCTGGCCCGCGCCTACGCCGCCGAGAAGCGCCGGATCGGCGTGCTGGATTTCTCCGACCAGGTCGCCGGAGCACTGGAAGTGGTCCGCACGCACCCGGTCGTGGCCGAAGAGCTCCAGGAGCGCTTCCGCGTGGTCCTGCTGGACGAGTACCAGGACACCTCCGTCGTGCAGACCGACCTGCTGGCCGAGCTGTTCGCAGGTACCGCCGTGATGGCGGTCGGTGACCCGAACCAGGCCATCTACGGATGGCGCGGTGCCAGCGCCGGGAACCTGGGCGGCTTCGCCGGGTCGTTCTCGCCGGGGCGGGAGTGCGCACAGTTCTCGCTGCTGACGAGCTGGCGCAACAGCGCCGGCGTGCTGAGCGCCGCGAACGCGGTGCTCGCGCCGCTGGCCACTCGCGCCGCCGTCGTCGTGGAGGAGCTGCGCGCGCGTCCCGGCGCCCCGGCCGGTGCCGTCGACCTGGTCTTCGAAGCCGACCTGGACACCGAGGCGGACCGCGTCGCGGCGTGGTTTGCGCGGGTGCGGGACGAGCGCGCCGCGGCCGGCAGATCGAGCACCGGCGCGGTCCTTTTCCGCAGCAAGAAGCACATGGTGCGTTTCGGCGACGCCCTCGGCCGCCGCGGCATCCCGCATCGCATCCTGGGACTGGGCGGACTGCTGTCCACACCGGAAGTCGTCGACGTGGTGTGCGCCCTGCGCGTGCTGAGCGATCCTGCCGCCGGCTCCGCGTTGATCCGCCTGCTGGCCGGGCCGCGCTGGGCGATCGGGCTTCCCGACCTTCGTGAGCTCGCCGCGCTGGCCCGGCGCATCGCGCGGCACGACGCGGCGCTGCAGCCGCTGGCACCCGAGGTCGTGGAACGCATCCGCGGCAGCGCCGGGGACGACGAGGGCTCGCTGGTGGACGCGCTCGATTTCGTGCTGCGTCACAGGGCCGATCACGGCTGGCTGAGCGCATTCACTCCCGAGGCCAGGGAGCGGCTGCGCGAGGCGGGCGCGGTCTTCGCGGGCCTGCGCAGGGCGGTGGGGATGCCGATGCCCGACCTCGTGCGCCTGATCGAGCTGGAGCTGCGCCTGGATGTGGAACTGGCGGCGAACGAGTCGCGCGGACCGGCTCGGATCGCCTCGGCGCAGCTGCGCGCGTTCGTCGACGAGCTGCACGCGTTCCTGGCCGCCGACGAGTCGGGGTCGATCTCGAGTCTGCTGGCCTGGCTGGACCACGCGGAGCAGCTGGACGAGTTCGCGCCGCGGACCGAGCCGCCCGAGGACGATGTCGTGCAGCTGCTCACGATCCACGGCTCGAAGGGGCTGGAGTGGGATGCGGTGGCGGTGGTGCGTCTGGTCAAGGACGAGTTGCCGAGTGCGCCGCGGGACACGAAGGGGTGGCTCGGCTTCGGGGTCCTGCCGTACTCCTTCCGCGGCGATGCGCGGTGGCTGCCGGCGCTGCAGTGGGAACGGGACGCGGCACCGACGCAGCAGGACCTGAAGGCCGCGTTCGAGTCGTTCGTGGCGGCCAACCGCGCCCGACAGCTCGAGGAGGATCGCCGGCTGGCGTATGTCGCGGTCACCCGCGCCCGCGATCACCTGCTGCTGACCGGCGCGAGCTGGTCAGGGACCAAGCGGCCGCGCGAGCGCAGCGTGTTCCTGAACGAGATCGCGGCGGCGCTGCGCGTCGAACTGCCCGACGACGTCCCCGGCGAGAACCCGTACCTGGGGGAGCGACGCATGCTGCAGTGGCCGATCGACCCGCTGGGTGCACGGCGCGAGGTCGTCGAACGAGCGGCGGCGGCGGTCGAGGCGGCGATCGCCCGCCCTCGGGTCGCACCCGATCGCGACGTCGCGCTGCTGCTCGCGGAACGCGACGAGCGACAGCGTCCCCCCACCGAGAGTGCGCCGACACGCATCGCCGCGTCGCGCTACAAGGAGTTCGTGTCCGACTACGCCGGCACCGTCGGACGCATCGCGCGACCGCTGCCGGAGCGACCGTTCCGTCAGACCCGGCTGGGGACCCTCTTCCACGCCTGGGTGGAGCAGCGCTCGGGTCGCGTCGGCACGGCCGGGTCCCTCGACGACGCTCTGTGGGAACTGGACGAGGACGCACCGGATACGACCGCCTCCGCCGAGGATGCCGCCGTGCTCGCCACGCTGCAGGCGAACTTCGCCTCCTCCGAATGGGGAGCGCTGAGCCCGATCGAAGTCGAGACGGAGATCGATTTCACCGTCACGGACGAGCCGGGGATCGGCCTGGACGCACGACCGCACGTCATCATCTGCAAGCTGGATGCCGTCTACCGGCGCAGCGACCGGGGCGGGCGGATCGAGATCGTGGACTGGAAGACCGGCGCGCCGCCGCGGACCGACGCGGAGCGCGACGAGCGGATGCTGCAGCTGCAGCTGTATCGGCACGCCTACCACGCGATGCACGGTGTGCCTCTGGAGGAGATCGACGTGGCGCTGTACTACGTCGCCGCGGACCTGGTGCTGCGCGGCTGAGGCGCGCGCCCCGGTCAGTCCGAGAGCCACCGCCGCAGCGCCGCGTCGGAGGAGCGCTCCGCGTCCGCCTGCGCGTCGCCGGTCTCGGCGCCGGTCGTGCCGTTCGCCTGCGCGGCGGGCTGAGGCCGTTGCGCCCACATCGAGATGTCGACCGGCGCCGTGGAGACATCGTCGTGCTGTCTGCGCGGCGCGTTCGCGGGTGCAGCGTCAGCGTCCTCGCCTGGGCCGTCTCCGGCGATGTCGTCCTCGTCGGCGGAGAGCCACAGGGCCAACTCCTCCGGGTCGTATGCGTCCGTGTGCATCGAGGTGTCCACGGGAGTGGACTGGGCGTCGGGCACCCGGTCCAGAAGTGCGATCGCGTCATCGACGCCGAGCGCGGCATCCGGGACGATGTCATCGTCGCGCACTCCGGCAGCCAGCGACTCCAGGAGTGCGACCGCATCCTCCCGGATGTCCTCGCGCCCGGCTTCGGCTCCGTGCACCAGCCACTTGGCGAACTCGAGTTCGGCGTACAGCCGCGCCCGCTCACGCACCAGGGCGTCCGGCGCGCGCCCACTGTGGGAGACGTAGGCCAGGTAGACGTCCTCTGCGGCGGCGGGGGCGGAGGCCAGCCACTGCAGGTCCGTGGCGGGGTCACCGACCGACAGGCCGTGCCACTCGAGCACGCCGGTCACGACGGGCACGGCATCCTCATCCTCGAAGAGGAAGGATGCGGCACCGGCCCCGCCGAGCACGACCGCGGACTCGAAGCGCCACAATTCGTCGGTCTGGACGGCGCGGCGCCAGCGTTCGAGCAGCCGGTGGGGTGCCGATCGCGTCGACTCGACACGATCCAGCAGACGTGACACGTCCTCGCGCACCTGGGCGGGGGTGCGGAACGGGAGGCCCTCGGTGCGGACGATCGACAGCGGCAGGGCATGCAGTGCGGCCAGCGCCTCGCCGATCGAGCTGGCGGCGCCGCGGCCGGGTGGCAGGTGAGCGGCATCGACGCGGTAGCCGGGCAGGAAGTCCACGACCACCGCGCGGGCATCGCCCAGCGCGGTCTCGCCCAGCAGCTCCGGTGCGCGGAACGGGAGGAGCCCGCGCACGCCGGGGGTCAGGGCACGCAGGGCGCGTGCTTCGGCGGCGAGCTCGGGCGCCGCCTCGGCATCCACCGGAGCGCGCACCACGACGCGTCGCCCGTCGTCCAGTTCGGCGAGCGCGGAGTCGTAGCGTCCGGCTGCGCCCTCGGTGAGGATGCCGACCCCTACGACGCCGACCCGGGGCAGAGCCGAGGTGACCGACGCGGCTAGAGTGAGGGGTGAGCGTGCCATGTGCCCAGGGTAGGTCCGGGTGCGCTCTTGCGCCCCCGCGCCACGCCCGGCTTGTCGACCAGCGGCAGAGAGGTCTCGATGACTGCCCCCGACAGCACACGCTCCGCCCCGCTGGCACGCCCCGGATTCGATCGCGCGGCGCACGAGCGGGCGGACCCCGATCTGCTGGAATCGGCGCGCCTGGACGATGCGACTCGTGTGCTGGTGCTGAACGGCGACACCGCGCCGCTGGCCGCGCCGGACTCGCTGCACTGGGTCGCCCCCGCAGCGGTCCCCTCCGGTGCGGAGTGGGCGTTCCTGGGTCGGACCGCCACCGGGGCGGCGGCGCTGGTGGCCGTCTTCGCCCGCGGCGAAGAGGATCTTCTTGCGGCGCCGGCCGGCTGGGCGCCGCTGCGCGTGGTCGGCGGCTCGTTGACGGCCTCGGATGCCGGTGCCTTCGTCGAAGCGCTGAGCCTGGGTCGCTGGCTGTTGGAGGCTCCGTTCTGCCCGGCGTGCGGTGCGCGGACGCAGACGCGCAGCAGCGGCTGGTCGAGGCACTGCCCCTCATGCGGACGCGAGCACTTCCCTCGGACGGACCCGGCGGTGATCGTGGCGGTGACCAGCGCGACCCACCCGGATCGCCTCCTGCTCGGCTCGAACGCGCTGTGGGCGCAGAACCGGTTCTCGTGCTTCGCCGGTTTCGTCGAGGCGGGGGAGTCGCTCGAGTCGGCCGTGGTACGGGAGGTGCGGGAAGAGGCGGGAGTGGACCTGGTCGACGTGCAGTACCGCAGCTCGCAGGCCTGGCCCTACCCGCGTTCACTCATGCTGGGGTTCCTCGCGGTCGCCGCCGACGACGCCGCCGCCGAAGCGGACGGCGAGGAGATCCTCGCGGTGCGCTGGTTCGAGCGCGCAGAGATCGGCGCAAGCCTGCGGGGCGAGGGCGACCTGATCCTGCCCGGGTCCGCCTCGATCGCCCATCAGCTGATCAGCGAGTGGTACGCGAGCGCGCCGTGACCGATCCCGCACTCTCCGGTCTGGATGACCACCAGCTCGAGGCGGTCACCACCCTCCGCGGGCCAGTGGTCGTGCTCGCCGGCGCCGGCACCGGCAAGACGCGGGTGATCACGCATCGGATCGCGCACGGAGTGGACACCGGGGCGTATTCGCCTGGCCGGGTGATGGCGGTGACCTTCACGGCGAAGGCGGCGGGGGAGATGCGCGGACGGCTGCGTGCGCTGGGCGTGGAGGGCGTGTCGGCGCGGACCTTCCACGCCGCCGCACTGGCGCAGCTGAACTTCTTCTGGCCCACCGTCGCGCGGGACACGGCCCCCGGCATCGTGGACAACAAAGTGCGCCTGCTGGCACACGCCGCCGACGGCATGGGGATCTCGCCGGATGTCGCGACACTGCGCGACGTGGCGAGCGAGATCGAGTGGCGCAAGGTGACGATGCGCAGCATTGACCAGTACGCCGCCGCGCGCCCGAACGGGGTGGGCAGGCTGGAGGTCGGCCGGGTGGTCGAGCTGCAGCGTGCCTACGAGAAGGTGAAGGACCAGCGCCGCCAGCTCGACTTCGAGGACGTGCTGCTGGCCTGCGCGGGGATGCTGGAGGCCGAGCCGCACGTCGCGGCATCCGTGCACGAGCAGTATCGCCATTTCACGGTCGACGAGTTCCAGGACGTCTCGCCCCTGCAGTACCGCCTGCTCGAGCTGTGGCGGGGCGATCGTCGCGACATCTGCGTGGTCGGCGACGCCAGCCAGACGATCTACTCGTTCGCCGGCGCCGACGCGCGATACCTGCTCGATTTCGCGGATGCGCACGAGGACGCGCGAGTGGTGCGCCTGGAGCGGAACTACCGATCGGATTCGGCCATCCTCGCGGTCGCGAACGAACTCATGCGTGGCCGGCCGGGAGCGCTGGAGCTCACGGCGGCCGAAACCGGCACCGCGGACGTCGAGCCGCGGGAGACCCCGGTGGTCACGGCGTACGAGGACGACGTCGCGGAGGCCGCAGGGGTGGCGGCGCAGGTCGCCGCGCGGATCGCGGCGGGCGTCGATCCCCGCCGCATCGCGATCCTCTACCGGGCGCACTCCCAGTCGGCCGAGCTGGTGCGCGCCCTCGCGCGCCACGAGATCGCCACGAGCGTCCTGGGCGGTCGGAGATTCTTCGACATGCCGGAAGTGCGCCAGGCCGTCATGGCGCTGCGGGGGGCCTCGGTCGCGCCGTTGGAGACCGACTTCGTGGACGCCGTGCGTGACGTGCTGCGCTCGCTGGGTCTGACCAACGAACCGCCGCAGGCGGGAGGCGCGCTGCGCGATGCGTGGGAGGCGCGCGCGGCGCTGCTGCGCCTGGCGGAGGAGTCGCCTCCGGGGACGACCCTGCGCGGATTCACCGATGAACTGCAGGCACGGGCCAAGGCCCAGCACGAACCCGGGATGCGCACGGTCACGCTGGCGACTCTGCACGCGGCCAAGGGGCTGGAATGGGACCACGTCCATCTGCTCGGCTTCGCGGAAGGGCTGCTTCCGATCAGCTACGCCACCACCTTCGAGCAGGTCGACGAGGAGCGCCGGCTGGCGTACGTGGGCATCACGCGGGCCGGGCGAACGCTGTCGCTGTCCTGGTCGAGGGGAACGCGGGAACGGCAGCCGTCGCGGTTCCTCCGAGAGATCGGCAGCGGCACGCTGCGTGCGGGCGGTGCACGCGCATCGACCGGTGCAGCGAGTTCTCGCGCAAGGTCAGCGAGCGGCAGCGGATCCGCTGCGGGCTCCGCTCGGCCGCGCTGATCAGCCGTGCGGTGAGCAGGGCCGCCTCCACGGCCAGCGCCTCCGCCACCTCCGGTGGGCGCCGTCCGAGCAGCTGGGCGGCCAGGTGCGGCCACGCCGGATCCGCGTCCCGGCGGTGCGCTGCGATGCACGCCAGGCACGCGGTGCGTCCCGGGACGATGAACGGCCCGATCTCGGCACCGGAGCCGGAGAACACGAGCGGCACGTGCGGGACGTCCGCGCCCATGAGCGCGGCCGTCCGGCGCGGCTCGACCAGGTGATGCGCGAGCACGACCACGACGGCATCGGCCGGCACGGCTTCGTCGGGGGCGCCGAACCAGGTCATCCGCGTCACGTCGACCCCGGCGGATTCGAGCGCGCCCACCACGGCGTCCGCCATGCCGCCCCCGCCGTCCTGCGGTGCCTGCACGACGACCCGACGACCCGGCGACGGGGGCGCGAGCAGCGCCCGTCCGATGCTCCGCACGAACCCGGCAGCAGCGCCCTCGGGGGCGCCGAATGCGACCGCGACGGGATCCAGCACGGCCTCGGGGATGCCCCGCTCCAGCTCTCGGACCAGCCGCTGCTGCCAAGGTTCGGGGTCTTCGATCACCGCCACCGCGTCCAGGCCGAACTGCAGCGTGGTCGGCGTGCGCCACAGCGGAGGAAGGCCCGGATCCAGTCGCAGCATGCCCCGATTCTGGACCGCGCTCCACGAGCGGCCGCGTTGTCCACAGGTCCGCTCGGCGAAACCCGGTCACGCCGGCGCTGGGGAGGAGTCGGTGGCGCCCGGTGCCCGGTCAGACCGGGCGCGGGTCGTCCGGTCCGGCCGGGCCGTCCTCGTCGGAGGCCGCGGAACCCGCGTCCGAAGCATCCGCCCCGGAATCATCGGCTGCCCCGCCCTCGGCGGGCGCTTGGCCGATGTCCTCGCCGGCCAGCAGCTTCGCCAGCGCGTCATCCATCTCGTCCGGAGCCGGCTCCTCGCCCCGCGCCCGCGCCTCCAGCCGTGCCACCAGACCGGCGGGATCGTCGATGTCCTCCGCCGTCGGCATGAGGTCCGGGTAGTCCCACAGCGAATCCCGGCCCGCGACGCCGACAGCATCCGTCACCGCCCGCCACATCGCCGCAGCCTCGCGCATGCGCCGTGGGCGCAGCTCCAGGCCGACCAGCGAACTGAGCGCCTGCTCGGCCGGCCCGCCGACCGCCCGGCGGCGCCGGACCGCCTCGGCGATCCGGTCGGCGGAGGGAAGACGCGCGGTCGCCGCGTCGGTGACCACATCCACCCAGCCCTCGATCGTGGCGAGGAGGTTCTCCAGGCGCGTCAGCGCCGCGTTCTGCGCCTCGGAGCGCGTGGGCAGCAGCGCGCCGCTCTCCAGCGCGCGCCGCAGCTCCTCCGGCTCGGACGGGTTGAACCGCGAGGCGAGCTCCTCCAGCGCGTCGGTGTCGACGTGGATGCCGCGGGCGAAGTCGGTGATCTGCGCGATGACATGCAGCCGCAGCCAGCGGGCGTGGCGGAACAGGCGGGCGTGAGCCAGTTCGCGCGTGGCGATGTACAGCGCCAGCTGGTCGTCCGGGATCTCCAGATCGCGGCCGAAGTCGGCGAAGTTCTGAGGCAGGATCACCGCATCGCCGTCGGGCATGAGCGGGATGCCGACGTCGCCGCCGCTGACGACCTCCTTGGACAGGTTGCCCACGACCTGACCCAGCTGCGAGGCGAACAGCGATCCGCCGACGGTGCGCATGAGGCGGCCCGCGCCTTGGATGAGGCCCTGCATCTCCTCGGGAGCCTGATCGCGCAGCGCCTCGGTGAGAGCGTCGGCGATGCTCGTGGCGACCGGCTCAGCCAGCTCCTGCCACACCGGAAGCGTCGCCTCCACCCACCCGCCGCGCGTCAACGACCGGGGCGGGGTGGCCAGCTCCGAGATGGTGGTGGCCTCGCTCAACCACAGCGCGGCCAGTGCGAAGGCCTGGTCCAGGTCGGTTCGCTGACCGTCCGTGACGACCAGGCCGTCCTGGTTGGCGATGTGCAGCGCCTGTCGCTTGGCGAGATCCCACGAGATCCCCTCGTCGCCGCCGCCGGAGAAGGCACCCTGAAGGTGCCGCATCACCGTCTGCATCATCGCGGGGTCGATTCCCATGCCCGACAGCCGCGCAAGCTGCTCAGGATCGACCTGTCCGCCCGCGCCGCCGAACAGCTGCCGGATCAGCTCTTGGAACTGCTCCTCCGGGGTCTGGTCGTCCTCGGGATTGGAGTCTGGCACTTCAGCCGCCTTTCAGCCGGGTCATGAACTCGCGCTCTACGCTAGTCGCACGGATCATCGCACCACCCGGCACGGACCTTTCCGCCCTTACGCCGGTCGCGAACGACCAGGCAGAGAAAGGTCCACCCGCCGTGGCGCTGTTCGACGAGAACGTCACCATCACGCCCGCCCCCGTACGCCGCATGTCGCGGAACATGCTCGCGGGTGTCTGGGCGCTCGCCATCGCGCTCGCGGTGCTGCTGATTATCACGTTCCTGCCCACCTCGTACGTCATCCAGCGTCCCGGGCCGGTCTACAACACCCTCGGCACGGCATCGGCCGCAGACGGCACTCAGGTCCCGCTGATCTCGGTCGAGGGCGCGGAGACCTTCCCCACCGACGGTGCCCTGGACCTGCTGACCGTCCAGGTGGTCGGCAACCGTGATCGGACCCCCTCCTGGTTCGAATTGGCCACCGCCTGGTTCGATCCGAGCCGTGCCGTGCTGCCGATCGACGCGGTCTTCCCGCAGGACCAGACCACGCAGGAGCGCGAGGAGGAGAGCGCGGCGATGATGGTCGACTCGCAGCAGGACGCCACCGCCGCCGCCCTGACCGAACTGGGCTACGACGTCGATCCGCAGCTGAGCGTGTACTCGTTCACCCCGGACTCGGCATCCCAGGATGCCCTCGAGGAGGGCGATGTGATCCTCGAGGCCGACGGGATGCCGGTGACCGACGTCGACGAGTTGCGCGGGCTCGTCAACGAGGGCGAAGGAGCGCCGATCGAGCTCCGCATCGAACGGGACGGCCAGCAGCAGTCGGTGTCGATCACGCCGCGCCCGTCCGAGGTCGACGGTGAGACGGTCTGGCTGATCGGCGTCACGCTGACCACCGCCTACGACTTCCCGATCGACGTGACGATCCAGCTGAACAACGTCGGCGGCCCCAGCGCGGGCATGATGTTCGCGCTCGGCATCATCGACACTCTCACACCGGGCGAGCTCAACGGCGGAAAGACCGTCGCGGGCACCGGCACGATCACCGCGGACGGCGTCGTCGGCCCGATCGGGGGTATCCGCCAGAAGATGTGGGCGGCGGTCGATGCCGGTGCGCAGTGGTTCCTGGCGCCCGAAGCCAATTGCGAAGAGGTCGTCGGGCACGTTCCGGACGGCCTGCAGGTGTTCTCCGTCGCGGAGCTCGACGATGCGCTCGCCGTGCTGGACGCCGTGAGCGAGGACGGCGATGTCGCCGACCTGCCGACCTGCGGCGTCGGCTGAGCATGCTCATGCCGCCGGCCGGATTCTCCGGGAGTTCGCCCAGGGCGGACTCGACGGCCCCCCAGACCCGCGCACCTAGGATGGACCTGTGACCACGACCTCAGCGCCGGCCCCGGCCACGCCCTCTCGCTCCCGCCGGATCATCGCGATCTCCCTCGCCATCATCGCCGCCCTCGTCGTGGCCTTCTTCGTGTTCGCCAATCTGTACGCGGACTGGCAGTGGTACGCGCAGCTCGGCTTCGACTCCGTCCTGGTGACGCAGTGGACCGCCCGCGTGGTGATGTTCGTCATCGGGTTCATCGGCATGGCCGTCCCGGTATGGCTCGCCATCCAGCTCGCCTACCGCCTGCGCCCGGTGTACGCGCGGCTCAGCTCGCAGCTGGACCGCTACCAGGAGGTCGTCGAACCGCTGCGCCGCCTGGCGATGTGGGGCATCCCGATCTTCTTCGGGTTCTTCTCCGGCTTCGCGGCATCCGCGCAGTGGGAGACCACGTGGCTGTGGTTCAACGGCGTCGCCACGGACATGACCGACCCTCAGTTCAACCTGGACACGGGCTTCTACCTGTTCGCGATGCCGTTCTACAGCGCGCTGCTCGGGTTCGTCTCGGCGGTGCTCCTGGTGTGCCTGCTCGTGACCGCCCTCGTGTCCTACCTGTACGGGTCGGTGCGGATCGGCCAGCGTGAGCTTCGGATCTCCAAGGCGGCGCGCATCCAGCTCGCCGTGATCGCCGGGCTGTATCTCCTGGCTCAGGGAGCCAGTCTGTGGCTGGACCGTTACAAGACCCTCGTCGAGCCGGGCGATCGCATCACCGGTCCCGGGTACACCGGTGTGCATGCCGTCATCCCCGGGCAGACGATCCTCGCGGTCGTCGCCGTGATCGTCGCGATCCTGTTCTTCGTCACCGCGATCATCGGCCGCTGGCGGTACCCGCTGATCGCCACCGCGCTTTTGGTGGTCTCGGCGATCGTCGTCGGTGTCGGCTACCCGTGGGTGGTCAACACCTTCCAGGTGCGCCCGAACCAGCTGGCGCTGGAGCGGGAGTACTACCAGCGCGGCATCGACATGACGCAAGCCGCGTACGGCATCGATGGGCTCGAGAAGACCAACTTCGAAGCCGTCACCGACGTCGGACCCAATCAGCTGCGTGAAGACGCGGCCACCACCGCGCAGATCCGCATCATGGACCCCACCGTCATCAGCCCGACGGTGCGACAGCTCGAGCAGTTCCGCGGCTACTACCAGTTCGCCGACCCGCTCGATGTCGACCGCTACGAGATCGACGGCGTCTCCCAGGACACGGTCGTGTCCGTCCGCGAGCTGAACATGGACCAGCTCGGCGCCGCCGCGTCGTGGCAGAACACGTCGCTGGTCTACACGCACGGCTACGGTGTCGTCGCGGCCAAGGGCAACGACCGCACCACGGACGGCGACCCGGTCTTCCTCGAGCGCGGCATCCCGGCCGCCGGCTTCCTCTCCGATCAGGAGGACTTCGAGCCGCGGGTGTACTTCGGCGAGTACTCGCCGCCGTACTCGATCGTGGGCGCGCCCGAGGGCACCGACCCGGTCGAGCTGGACTACCCGTCCGGCGCGGACGGCGCGTCCGAGACGAAGACGACGTTCACCGGAGACGGCGGTCCGAGCATCGGCAGCGTCTTCAACCGGCTGATCTTCGCGCTGAAGTTCCAGTCGGAGCAGATCCTCTTCTCGGACTACGTCAACGAGGACTCGCAGATCCTCTACGATCGCGATCCGCGGGTGCGCGTCCAGAAAGCTGCACCGTACCTGACCCTCGACAGCGACCCGTACCCCAGCGTGGTCGACGGGCGCATCGTGTGGATCGTGGACGGCTACACCCTCAGCGCGAACTACCCGTACTCGACGACCGTGAGCCTCCAGCAGGCGATCTCGGACTCCAACACGACCGCGCAGCGGTTCGCGCTGGATGACATCAACTACATCCGCAACTCGGTCAAGGCCACCGTCGACGCATACGACGGCTCGGTCACGCTCTATGCCTGGGATGACGAAGACCCCCTGCTCCAGGCGTGGCAGAACGTGTACCCCTCCACGGTCAAGCCGATCAGCGAGATGTCGGGCGATCTGATGGCCCACGTGCGGTACCCGACGGACCTGTTCAAGGTGCAGCGTTACGCACTGGGCGTGTACCACGTCGATGACGCGCAGTCCTTCTACCAGCGCGACAACGCCTGGCAGACGCCGAACGACCCGCAGCTGGACACCGTTCTGCAGCCTCCGTACTACCTGACGATGCAGATGCCCGGCCAGGACGCTCCGACCTACTCGATGTTCACCAGCTTCATCCCGGCCTCGGAGGGGACCGCGTCACGCAACGTCCTGATGGGGTATCTCGCCGTCGATTCCAACGCGGGCAGCGAGACCGGCGTGAAGAACGCCGACTACGGCAAGCTCCGAATGCTGGTGGTCGACGCGGACACCACTGTGCCCGGTCCCGGCCAGGTGCAGAACACGTTCAACTCGGATCCGCTGATTTCCTCTCAGATCAACCTGCTCAAACAGGGACAGTCCGAGGTCATCAACGGCAACCTGCTGACCCTCCCCGTCGGCGGCGGGCTGCTGTACGTGCAGCCCGTGTTCGTCCAGGCCTCCAGCGGCACCCAGCTGCCGCAGCTGCAGAAGGTGCTGGTCGCCTTCGGCAACGAGGTGGCGTTCGAGGACACGCTCAACGAGGCGCTCGACGCACTGTTCGGCGGAGACTCCGGGGTCGACACCGGCGACGCGGATGTCACTCCGACACCCGGCCCGACGCCGACGCCGACGCCGACGCCCGGGGAGCCGACACCGGATCCGAGCGCACCCGCCACGCCGCCTGCGGACACCTACCAGGCTGCTCTGCAGGAGGCCCAGCAGGCCCTGCTGGACCGTCAGGCGGCGCTTCAGGCCGGTGACTGGGCGGCGTACGGGGCGGCCGATGAGCGGCTCACCACCGCCATCGAGCAGCTCATCGAGCTCGGCGACTAGCAGCGGCCGGCGCAGGTCACGCGGAAACGCACTCCTTCGGGGGTGCGTTTCCGCTTTTCGGGCGGGCACCATGCCGCCGGCCGAGCGGCTCAGTCGGTGAGCAGCCACACCCAGATCAGCAGCACCGTCACGGCGAAGCCTGCGATCTGGTTGAGCCACAGGAACCGCCGCCAGCCGGCCGTCGCCCGCTCGGCGGTCGCGTCGGTGATGCGCCGGAAGGGCCACACCGTGGCCAGGTACGGAACGGCCACCAGCGCCGCGAGCGGACCGGGCCACGGTGTGACGAGCATCACCACACCCGCGGCGAGATAGCAGGCCAGCGAGAACCAGACCGTCCATCGGGCGCCGCGGGCCGTTGCGATGGACGATATGCCTGCCTCGCGGTCGGCCACCACGTCCTGGACGGCGCCGAACGCGTGCGAAGCCACGCCCCACAGCGCGAATGCGACGATCACCGCAGTCAGCTGCCAGCTCGAGGTCGCCCCGGCGAGCACCAGCGCGTACACGGCGGGGGAGAAGAAGTGGATGCTGGAGGTCACCGAGTCCGCGAACGGCACCTCCTTCAGCCGGAGCGGCGGCGCACTGTAGAACACCACGAAGAACAGGCTCACGCCCAGGACCAGCCAGGACCAGGGATCGCCGACGAGCACCAGGAAGATCACGAACGGCAGGCAGGCCAGCACCGCCGCCCAGAGGGTGACGGCGTGCATGCGCCGGTCCAGGACCGCCCCGTGCGTGCCTCCTTTGCGCGGGTTGCGCAGGTCGGACTCGTAGTCGAACACGTCGTTGATCCCGTACATCGCGAGGTTGTAGGGCACGAGGAAGAACAGCGTGCCGACGACCAGCGTCACGTCGATCTCGCGCGTGGTCATCAGGTACGCCGCGGCGAACGGGTAGGCCGTGTTGATCCAGCTGACCGGACGTGAGGCGATGAACAGCTGCCGGATCACGGCGCCGGGCCGCAGCGCCTGCCGGTCGCTCATGCGGTCGCCTCGACCGGCGCCGGCCGGGTCAGGAGGGTGAGTACGGCGGGCACCAGGAACGCCGCGCAGAGGGGATAGGCGAAGTCCTCCACGGGCGCCAGTCCGATCCGCACGCCACTCAGGTGCTCCGGCGGGTAGGTGAAGAGCCCGACGGCGATCATCAGGTTGTCGAACACCGCAGTGAGGCACACCAGGACGAGGGCGGCGATGCCCGACGCACCCATCCGACGGGCGAACCACGGACGCCGGACAGTGGCGAGGGTCACGACCGCGGTGGCCAGGACGAACGGCACCACGATGAGCAGGTAGGTCACTCGCGCGTCCCCTCGAGGCTGCGCCGGTCTGCACTGAGCCGAGGCAGCCGTCGGGCCGCGGACCAGACCACGAGCGCCAGGTAGCACAGGAACGCCAGGAAGAACGGTTCCTCGACCGGCAGCTCGGGGGCCAGGTCGACTCCGAGCAGAAGCGGACTGTCACCTTTCACGAACACGCCGGTCGCGATCCCCACCGCGTCCCAGGCGAGGAAGAATGCCGTGCCGAGCAGCACCGCCACGGCGGTGCGCGCCGGCGAGTCCCAGGCGGCCAGACGCCACCGCGCGTCGAGCGCGGCGATGCCGGCGGCCGAGACGAGAATCGCGATCAGATAGACCCCGGGCACGTCACACCCTGGCCGGCTCGGGCAGGGGGCCGGGGGTGCGATCGCCGCGGAGGCGCTTGAGCACCAGCTCGGCTGAGATGAGGCACATCGGCAGTCCGATGCCGGGAAGCGCCGACCCGCCGGCGTACGACAGGCCGCGGACCTTGCGGGACGCGTTGCGGGGGCGGAACATCGCGCTCTGTCCCAGCGTGTGGGCCAGACCGAGCGCGTTCCCGCGCCAGGAGTGCAGATCGGCGGCGAAATCACCGGGGGCGATCGTGCGCCGCACCACGATCCGATCGGAGAGATCCGGGATGCCGCACCAGTCCGAGATCTGCTGGATCACGCGGTCCGCAGCCGTCTCGACTGCCGCGTCGCCGTCGCCGTCGATCCCGCCGCGACCGATGCCGGGGTCGGCGGGGATCGGCACCAGCACGAACAGGTTCTCGTGACCCGATGGGGCCACGTGCGGGTCGGTGGCGCTGGGGCGGCACACGTACAGCGAGGCGGGCGCCGGGATCCGGCTGGGCTCCTGGAAGATGTCGTCGAAGTTCGCCCGCCAGTCCTCCGCGAACAGGAGGGTGTGATGAGCCAGTTGCGGCAGCTCTCCGTCCACCCCCAACAGCACCAGGAGCGCGCCGGGGCTGGGGGTGCGTTTCGCCCACCACTTCTCGGGATAGCTCTGCAGGTGCGGGGGGAGAAGCGCCGTCTCGGTGTGATGCAGGTCGGCGGTCGAGACGACCAGCGACGCCGGGATGCCGCGACCGTCGGAGAGGCGGACGCCCGTGACCGCGGCATCCGTCGTGGTGATCTCGACAACCTCGCAGCCGGTGCGGATCGTCGCGCCGTTGGCGATCGCGAGCCGGCGCACGGCCGCGATCACCTCGGTGAATCCGCCGCGGGGGTACAGGACGCCGTCGTCGAGGTCGAGGTGGCTCATCAGGTGATACAGGCTCGGCACGCTGTAGGGCGAGCCGCCCAGGAAGACCGCCGGATAGCCGAGGATCTGGCGCAGCCGGGGGTCGGTGAACCGGCGCTCGACATGGCTGGCCAGCGAACGGGTGAGCAGGGGAGCGAGCCGGCCGGCCCGCCGCAGCAGCACGGGGTCGCGCAGACCCGCGGTGGTCTCATACGTGTCGTAGAGGAACCGCGATACGGACAGCTCGTAGGCGTCCGCGGCCGAGTCCAGGTAGGCATCGAGCTTGGCGCCGGCACCGGGCTCGATCCGCTCGAACAGGCCGGTCGCGGCATCCCGCCCGGACCGCACGTCCGTGGGCGGCAGCCGGTGCTGCGGCGACGGCTGGCTGTACACCCGGTAGGCCGGGTCGAGAGGCACCAGGTCCAGCTCCCGTTCGGCGGAGGTGCCCAGCAGGCGGAAGAAGTGGTCGAAGACCTCGGGCATGAGGTACCAGCTGGGTCCGGTGTCGAAACGGAAGCCCTCGTGCTCCCACGAGCCGGCGCGGCCGCCGGCCTCGTCCCGAGCTTCCAGGACGGTCACCTGCCATCCCTCTGCGCCGAGCAGCGCGGCCGTGGCGAGCCCCGCGATCCCGGCGCCGATCACGATGGCGGCGCCGCTGTCATCCTCGGGCATGTGCTGATCCTCCGTCGTCGATTCGCTCGTGGTCATGCTGGTGCTCGCGGGGTGCTCCGGCGCGGTGCGAAGCCGAGCCAGGCGCGGGCGGCGAGGGCCGCCTTCACGGGGTTGGGAACGCGCACACGCGCGCTGGATGCCGATTCCCGGCGCAGCCGGGCGGACAGCGACGCGAACAGGTCGTGGGCGGCGGTGACCGCGCGCCGGCAGTCGACGGGCAGGCGCGGGATCACCGCTGCCGCGGCGGCGAGGTCCGCGTCGATGCGATCCAGAATCTCGGCGCGGGTCGATGCGCCGGTTGACAGACCGAGGTAGTCGCGGCCGAGCGCGTCTTCGTCGTGATGCTGATCGCGCAGGAAGTTCACGTCCTGGAAGGCCGCACCGAGGCGCTGGGCGCCGTCGGTGAGGTCATCATCGGGGGCGGTGGGATGCCGCGCGCCGGCATTGACGAAGACCTGAAGGCACATCAGGCCGACCACCTCCGCCGACCCGTACACGTACTCGTGGTGAGAGGTCTCGTCGTGCCGGGTGGTGAGCAGATCGGTGCGCATCGAGCGGAAGAACGGCGCGATGAGGTCTTCGCCGATTCCGCACTCCCGCGCCGTGCGGGCGAACGCGTGTACGACCAGATTAGAGCTGAAGCCGCGTCCGATCGCCGCGACCGTCTCGGCCTCGAGTTCATCCAGCACTGCGCGCGCCGCGGTCGAATCCAATCCCGCCGCGGTGGCGGGTCCGTCTACGATCTCATCGGCGATCCGCACCAGCGCATAGACGTTGCGCACGTGCGGCCTGGGTCGCGGACCGAGCAGGCGCGCGGCCAGGCCGAACGATGTGGAGTAGGAGGAGATCACTGCGGCCGCGGCATCCTCGGCCGTTTTGTCGTACAGGGCCAGCCCGGTCGGCTTGTGACTCACGGAATGCGCTCCTGGACGCGGTCCGCGATGTCGCGCAGCAGTGTTCGGGCCGCGGGCGGAAACGCCGGAGCCTCCACGGCTGCGCGGACCTCGCCGAGCGTGTCCACGATCAGCGTGCGCACACTCCACCGGGCGCCGCTCTCCTCGAGCGCCAGCTGAGCCTCCCGGACGGCGATCGGTCCCGTGTAGGCCAGCGCCAGCGCGTCGTTCACCCGCGACCAGGATGGGCTCTGGCGCGCCAGCTCGATCAGCGGAGTGCGCTTTGACTCACGCAGATCACCGCCCTCGTCGCGCCCCGCCTGCTCGGCCGAGCCGAACGCGCCGATGAGGTCGTCCACGAGCTGGAAGGCGAGTCCGAGCCGACCGCCCTGGGTCTCCAGTGCGGCCAGCGCATCCGCCGGCGCCCCGGCCAGCAGGGCGCCGGCGCAGAGGGGGGCGCTGAACGAGTACACGGCGGTCTTGTTGAAGGTCGCGTCGAAGATGGCTTCCGCTTCGGCGTAGTCCGGCATCACGGCGTTCTCGACATCGGCGAGTTCGCCGGCGGCGGAGACGTACATCGCTTCGTCCAGCAGTGCGTACAAGCGGGCGCGGACGTCGGCGGACACGTCCGCGAGAGCCACCAGGCGGGACGCTTCGTGAAGCAGCAGGTCGCCGGCCAGGATCGCCGCGGCGTCCCCGACGAGCGCGGCATCGTCGGCATCGGCCCCTCGCGCCCGGGCGCGCGCGCGGAACTCGCCGGCGACGTTGGGGATGCCGCGACGCACCGTGTCGTGGTCGATGACGTCGTCGTGCACGACGAACGCCGTGTGCAGGAGTTCGAACGCCGCCGCGATGGAGCACAGCGCGGGGGACGCGGACGAGTCGCCGCCGAAGGCCGTGTACGAGGCAGCCACCAGCGCCGGCCGCGTGCGCTTGCCACCGGCCGTGGCGCGGCCGATCGCCTCTGCGAGCTGTTCGAATCCGTCGCCGAGGTCGGCCGCGCGCCGTCGCAGCCTGCTCAGCGAGCCATCGATCGCGTCGTCGATGGCCGCACGTGTGGCGGAGGAGATCATGACGCGCGTCGTCGGGGGAGCGCAGGTTCGGAGTCGAACAGGTGCAGCTGCTCCGCCTGAAGGACCAGCCACGGACTGAACGCCCACGGGGTCGCGGTCAGAGATGTGCCCAGATCGTGCGGGTCGACCCACTTGGCCTCACTGACCTCCAACGGGTTCAGGACCGGCTCGGTGCTCGTCCGGGCGATGTACACCGGACACACCTCGTGCTCGACGATGCCGCTCGCGTCGACGGCGCGGTAGCGGAACAGGGGCAGTGCCAGTTCGATGTCGGCGAGCGCGAGGCCCAGCTCGTACTCTGCGCGGCGATGCACGGCGGCGAGCACCGGCTCGGCGGGACGGGGATGCCCGCAGAACGAGTTGCTCCACACGCCCGGCCAGGTGGTCTTGTCGAGGGCTCGACGTGTCACCAGCACGTGCCCGGCGTCGTTCATCACGTGGCAGGAGAATGCGAGGTGCAAGGCGGTGTCGGTCCCGTGCACACTGCTCTTCGGAGCGGTGCCGATCGCTCGACCCTCCTCATCGAGAAGGACCACGTGGTCAGCATCGATCATGGACCCTCCTCATTTTCGCTAGTTTAGCTAGCGATAAGCTTTCCGCTGATGATACAAGGGGAGGGAGGGAGTGTCCACATGTCGCAGCCCCGGCCGGCTGAAGGATCGAACGACCGCGTCGTCACCGACGTCTTGCAGGGCGTCCGGGCGCTCAGTGACGCCATGGATCGCATGCACGGCGGGATGAAGGGCGACATGGAGATGAACTCCAGCGACCTCGCCGCCCTGCGCATGCTCATCGTCCGAGAAGGCCGCGGAGAGACGGTCAGTCCCCACGAGGTGGCGCGTCACCTGCGCATCTCCACCGCTTCCACCACCAAGCTCCTGGACCGCCTCGCCCGATCGGGTCACATCGAACGGCGACCCCACCCCAGCGACGGGCGTGCCCGGATCGTCGTTCTCACGGACGAATCGCGCAGCGCCTTCTTCCGCCATTTCGGCGAGCGACTCCGCGTGATGCGCGGGGTCGCCGAGAAGTACGACGCTGCCGAGCTGACGGTGATCGCCAGGTTCCTCGCCGAGCTCAGCGACGCCCTGGACCCGCGTTAGGCGCCGACACGGCATGCGCCGCTCGGCGGCGTCCGCCGGTTATCGGCCCTGACGCTTCTTGAACGGCTTCGGCTGGCCCTTGACGGCGGGGGTGCGCCCCTTGCCCTTCGACGCCTTGGCCTTGCCCCCGGCCGGGACGGCGGGCCTTTCCGCTGCCGGCGGTGCTGCAGCGATCCGGCTCTTGGCATCGGCCAGAAGACGAGCACCGGCCGGGGTCAGTCGAATCCGGCCCTGATCGCGGGTGAACAGGGCATGACCGACCTCGTGCTCCAGCTTCTCGATCGAGGAGTACAGCGAGGCGAGCGGAATATCGAGGGCCTGTGCTGCCCGAGGGAAGTGCAGTTCTTCGGCCGCCGCCACGAATCGTGAGAGCAGGGTGATGTTCACAGAAGCCTTTCGTCGTGCGGCGCCGCCGGCGCTGTGCGGCGCAGTCTCCTGCCCACAGTAGGCGCAGGGGATGCGAGGCCGCCCGATGCCCGCGCTCGCCGACCCCGGTGTGCTCAGGACGCGGTCCTTCTATGATGTCGGCGTGGAGACGCGCAAGGCCGATGTCGTCCAGGACATCCGGTTCGCCCGGTCGGCCGATGGGGTCGGCATCGCGTACGCCGTGCACGGATCCGGGCCGCCGCTGCTGATCGATGCCTGCTGGCTCAGCCACCTGCAGTTCGACTGGGAGAGCCCGGTGTGGCGCCATTACCTGGTCGAACTGGGCAGGATCGCGACCGTCATCCGCTACGACGAGCGTGGGCACGGGCTCTCGGACCGGGGAGTCACCGACCACAGCCTGGACGCCCGCGTCGCCGATCTGGAGGCCGTCGTCGCGGACGCGGGGCTCGACCGGTTCGCGCTCATGGCCATGGCGCAGGGTGGTCCGGTCGCGATCGAGTACGCCGCGCGGCATCCCGACCGCCTCACCCGCCTGGTGTTCTACGGCAGCTATTCGGGGGCGCAGGCAGCGGCGACTGCGGAGGAGCTGGAGCTGTTGGCGGCCTTCGAGGCGCTGATCCGGGTGGGATGGGCTCGGCCGACGTCCGAGTTCCGTCGGGTCTTCAGCAGCATGATGATCCCCGGTGGGACCGAGGATCAGATGCGGTGGCTCGACGACCTGCAGCGGCGGGCATGCGACACCGAGACAGCGGTCACCTCCCGCGCCCAGCGCCAGGTCACCGACTCGTCGTGGCGCCTGCCCGAACTGGATCTTCCCACCCTGGTCATCCACAGTCGAGGCGATCAGATGAACGAGTTCCATCATGCCCGGCACCTCGCGGCCGGCATTCGCGGTGCCCGTCTCGTCGGTCTGGACAGTCACAATCACATCGTGCTGGCCGACGAGCCCGCCTGGCCGGCTTTCCTGCACGAGATCACGGAATTCCTCGAGCCGGACCGGCGTGCGGCCACCGACGTCCGCCCCGACGACGTCGCGGCGCTGATCTCTCCGCGGGAGCTCGAGATACTGCGTCGTGCCGCAGCCGGGTACGACAACGATGCCATCGCCGCCGAGCTGTTCCTGTCCGTGCGCACCGTCGAGCGGCATCTGCAGAACGTGTACGCGAAGCTCGGGCTGAGCGGGCGCACAGCCCGCACTGCCGCGGTCGCACGACTTCTGTCCGCCACGTAGCGCGTACGCGCCGGCCGCCAGCCCGCCTGCGCCGGGGGGCGGATCCTGCGCGTCGGCGCCGATGCGCGCAACGACCCGGCATTCCTACCGTGGTGGCACCAACCACAACAGGAGGAATCAGATGTCGACCTCTACCAGCACCACCGGCACCGTGACGGGTACCCCCGAGGACAGGGCGCTCAAGGCCAAGCACGCCGCGATGTGGGCCAGTGGAAACTACCCCGTCGTCGTGGACGAGGTGGTCCGCCCCCTCGGCGGCATCCTTGTGGAAGCGGTCGATGTGCAGCCCGGCCAGCGCGTCCTGGACGTCGCTGCCGGCACCGGCACGTCCGCGATCCCGTCCGCTCGGCGCGGTGCCGCCGTCATCGCCACGGACCTGACTCCGGAGCTCCTCGCCGTCGGACGCGCCGCCGCCGAGACCGAAGGGATCGACCTGACCTGGCAGACCGCGGATGCCGAATCCCTCCCGTTCGGCGACGCCGAATTCGACGTCGTGCTCTCGAGCATCGGCGTGATGTTCGCACCGCACCACGAGCTCGCCACGGATGAACTGGTCCGGGTAACCCGCCCCGGCGGGCGGATCGGCATCCTGAGCTGGACGCCGAACGGCTTCGTGGGGCAGCTCTTCGCGACGATGAAGCCGTACGCGCCGCCGCCGCCGCCCGGCTCTTCGCCCGCTCCGCTGTGGGGGAGCGTCGAGCATGTCCGGATGCTTCTGGGCGACCGCGTCGAGGGCGTGGTTGCCCACCAGCAGGCGCTCCTGGTCGACCGGTTCGCCACGGGCGAGGAACTGCGTGACTTCTTCAAGGCCAATTACGGTCCGACGATCGCGGTGTACCGGTTCATCGCCGACGACCCCGAGAAGGTCGCCGCTCTCGACGCCGACATGGCGGCGCTCGGGGATCGGTTCTTCCGGGACGGTGTCATGCCGTGGGAGTACCTCATCGTCACCGCCACCCGTCGTTAGGACCACGGCAGCGATCGACCCCGCGCTCCCGGGCGCGGGGTCGATCGCTGTTGCGCCGTGGGCCCGGCCGGACCATCAGGGTTCGAGCGGATGACGCACCGGCTCCGTGATCGTGGCGGGGTCGGTCGCACGCGGTGCCACGGCGGGCATCGCCGGCTCCGGCCGCCGCACGCCGTGGACGACTCCGTAGACAGCGGCCTGGGTGCGCCGTTCCAGGCCGAGTTTCACGAGGAGTCCCGAGACGTAGTTCTTCACGGTCTTCTCTGCCAGGTCCAGAACGTGCGCGATCTGCTTGTTCGTCATCCCCTCGGTGATCAGCCGCAACACCTGGAGTTCACGGAGGGAGAGATCAGGATCCGCGCGGGCGGTCGCCGGCACCGCGGCGCGGGATGTCCCGGTCGCGCCGTCCGGCGCCAGGAGCAGCTGCTCACCGTCCGAGACCCGCACCAGTGCCTCCACGAAGCTGGACGGCGGCGCGCCCTTCAGGACGTACGCGGATGCTCCGGCCAGCGTGGCGGCGATGAGTGTGGCCCGCGCCGAGTCTGCGGTGAAGACGAGGCAGCGCGGCATCGGGCGCATCAAGCGCACCACCTGGCACAGTTCGATCCCGCTGCCATCCTGCAGATGGGCATCCAGAACCACCACATCGACCGCGGCGGCCGCGATGCGTGCCGGCGCCTGCAGCACCGACTTGCACTCGCCGACCACTCGGAACCCCGGTTGCGACTGGATCAGCGTCGTGATGCCCAGCCGCAGGATCTCACTCTCGTCGACGAGGAATACCCGGATCATCGCACTTCTCCAGCGCGGCCGGGCAGGTGGTTCTGTCATTCCGCCGCCGATTTCATCATGCGCCGCAGCGCTAGACCGCAATAGTGTCCAAAGTCCCGCCCGCCGAGGGCGGGCGCGACGCGCGCCGGCGCCCGAGGGCGACGCCGCGCATACGAAGCCGGGTCCCCTCCCCGCAAGCACCAACAGACGAGGAGGGAACCCGGCAGCGTTCTCAGTCCGAGTTCACCCCGCGAATGGGGAGGCGATACGTGCTGAGAGCTAGCCCGCGCGTGCCGGGTCGCGCCCGCTGACGCACGTGGGAAGTGGTGGCTCGACGCATCACTGCGAGGGTCCCGATCCTTCCGAAGCTGCGCCGCTTGCCGGCGCGGCCTTTCCCGCGCCGCCGATCTCGCCCTGCGCGGAGCCGATGCTGATCTTGCGCGGAGACGTCCCGCCGCTGAGCGGGACGGTGACCTTCAGCACGCCCTTCTCGAACGACGCGGAGATCTTGCCGTCTTCTGCCTGCTCCGGTAGCGCGATGCTGCGGTAGAAGCTGCTGCTGCTCTCGCGCAGCACGTAGTTCTTGCCCTTGTCCTCCTGCTTCTCGTGCCGCTCGGCCTGGATCACCAGAGCGCCGCGGTCCACGGTCACCGAGACGTCCTTCTCGTCGAAATTGGGCAGATGTGCCTCGACGACGAGCGCGTCGTCGCCTTCGGTGTACACGTCGGTGGTCGGAAGCTTGCCGCGGCTTCCCCTGAGGAAGGTGTCGTTCAACAGGTCGTGGCGCAGCACTTCCAGTCCCATGAACGGGTCGAATCGCACGAGATTGCGAGCCATGATCTTTCCTCTCATACAGCAGAACAGTGACGCATCCGAGCAGACGCCGGATGCGTATGGCCACCCTCTGCTACCGGCCGCACATAGGGGCAGTGCCATTGGTCCCGTGGACGCCGCACCCCGGACGCGCCGGCGCGCGTGCCGGTCCCCGTGCTCTCCGCGCGGGGACCTCTGGCCCTGGCGTCTGTCGTCGGATCGGTGTTCGGTGACAGAGTGCGGCGCAACCGGCCGTTCGCCGCCACGATCGGAATGCGCCGTGGAGACAGAGCGGGACAGCGTAGGTGAAGGCCCGCGGGATGACCGCACCGGCGCCGATGGGAGCGCACGGGGCGTTCTGACCGGAGCGCTGGCGAAGCTGCGGGAGCGCCGGAACCGGCCGTCGCTGCACGTGGCGTTGGATGAGGGGACCGGACCGGTCGTCGTCCTGGTGCACGGCATCGCGTCCTCCTCGGTGACATTCGAGAATGTCGTGCCGCTGATCCGCTCCACCCACCGTGTGGTGGCCATCGATCTGCTCGGGTTCGGGGGCTCGCCCGCTCCGGAGGGCTCGACGTTCACACTGGAAGAACACGTCGATTACCTGGAGCGGACGCTCCGGCGGCTTGAGCTGCGACGACCATTCGTGCTCGTGGGGCATTCGATGGGCGCATTGATCGCGGCACGGTACGGCGCGCGGCGCTCCACGCACCTATCCGGACTGGTGCTGGTGAGCCCGCCGATCTACCTGCCGCCGGATGTCGTCGGGGATCCGATCGACCGCGCCGCGATGAAGATCTACCGGCAGGTCTACGACTTCCTGCGGGGAAACCCGGCATTCACCATCCGCAATGCCGCCTTCGTGGCGCGTCTGTCGCCGATCAAGAACGCGCTCGTCGTGGATGAGACCAACTGGACGGCCTTCGTCCTCTCGCTGGAGAACTCGATCGAGTCCCAGACCGCGATCACGGACATCGCAGCCGTGGACACCGGCATCCAGGTCGTGTACGGGACGCTCGACCCGTTCCTCGTGCCGGGTGCACTGCGGATCGTGGAACGGATGCGCCACGTCGCGGTGCAGAAGATCGACGGCGGAGACCACCTCATCCGCAAGCGGATGGCGCGCGTCGTGGCCGCCGCGGTCGATTCACTCTCCCGCTGATCGCGGTCTAACCCGGCGGGCCCTTCACAGCGCGCTGTAGCAGCTCTGCAGCGATGAGTGCGGACACGTCGATGGGCTGAGTCGGGGGCAGGTGGATGTCACTGGGCGTGATCGGGCGTGCGCCGGCCGATGGCTGACGGTTCCAGGTGTAGTCGTTCATGTCGCTCCTTGTGGGTGCCGAAGGGGTGGGCGAAGTCGGCTGTGTGGCTGAGTGGTCGCACAGAGCCGACTCCACACGTCATCTGCGCCGCGTGCGCGCAGATGACGTCGCAGGCGGCCGGGCAACGGTCGTTGGGCGGGGTCAGCCGCGCAGTTGCGCTCCAACGAGCGGCGATCCGGCGGAGTCCGCGCCATGGACCCGACCGGGCGGCTCGCTGCGATGAGAGGGATGGATGCCGTGGAAGGTGTGCCCGTGAAGCGAGGACAAGGCCGCGGAGCAGAACCGGTAGCGATCCATCGGCTCTCCTTCCTGTTGAGCGGACGTCGACGCGTTTCGGCGTCGCCGCCGCGAAGTGCCGGCACCACCACATTCCGTCAGAACCCCGCGTCGGTGGAAGTGCCATTGGTCCTCCGGCGGGCCAGCCGGGCCGGGCCGGGCCGGGCCGACTCACGCTCAGCCGGCTGCGGCGGAGCGGGGCACGGCTGGGTGCGCGGCGACTAGTTTCGGCTGCGAGGAGCGGGGTTCTCGGCGTGGGTCATGCTGTAGATCGCCGCCTGCGTGCGGCGTTGCACATGCAGCTTCGCCAGGACCGCAGAGGTGTAGTTCTTGACGGTCTTCTCCGCCAGACCCAGCCGCTCGCCGATCTGGCGGTTGGTCATGCCGGCGGCGATCAGGCTCAGCACCTGTCTCTCGCGGAGGGTCAGATCGGGAACGATCTCGTTCTGATCGGCAACTGCCCCGCCGGCCCCGGCCGGCGTGCCCGGCATCCGGTCTCCGCGTGCCGCGTGACGGACCGCGTCGTGCACATCGCCGGCCACCGCGTCATCGAGCAGATAGCCGTCCGCGCCCGCGTCTATCGCGGTCCGTCGGGTGCGTTCGACGTCGGCATGGCCGAGGATCACTAACTGGACATCGTCACGTTCATCTCGCAGGGTCCGCACGGCTTCTACGGCTTCGGTGGGCGCGCCGGTCCCGTCGATGATGGCGACGTCGGGCTCGGCCCTCTCCACCTCGGGCACGCACGATTCGACGCCGGCTGATTCCCCGACGACGACGAGATCATCGGCGTCTTCCAGCACGGCCCGCAAGCCCCGTCGGACGATGTCCCGGTGATTGATGACGAACACTCTTACATCCGAGTCAGGGACGTCATTGTCGTCCGCTGAGCCGGCACGCGTCACCGCGTCATCACTCATTCCCGCCGCTCCAATCCGGGTGCGAATAGCTAAGCACGGACGACGCGGCAATCAAGAGTGATTTCGTCTCGCCCGCCATAACGGCGGGACTTTAGTCCCATGGGGTGCGCGGCTGCGCGCCCCGGCCGCCGGGCGCCGGCAGGGCGTACCGGACTCAGACCGAGCGTCGGGTCCGGAGCATGCCGACAGCCCACGACGCAAGAGCGAGCGGCTCAGCCTCTCAGCTGGGCGAGCAGTTCGAAATCGCCGGTCGTGCCGGAGAATTCCACGACGCGTCGGTTCGCGACGCGGTAGATCGCGAACTCCGCCACATTGGCGTGACGTCGTGTCGGCGGAATGCCTCGGAATGCGCCGAGATGCGTGCCGCTTGCGCGCAGATGCGCGGCGAGACGATCGTCCTCCACGATGAGCTGGATGCGGCGCCACCGCCAGTCGGGGAATGCGTGGAAGAGCTCGGCCATGTCCGAGATCCACGCTTCCGCCCCACCGGGCAGGTGCGCACGCCGAACCGAAGGATCGACCAACTCTCGGACGGCGTCCAGGTCATGCCGGTTGCATGCGTCGAGGTACTCGGCGTACCACTCGCGCATCTCCCAGGGCTCCACCCCTTCATTATCGGCGCCCCGCCGAGGCCGTCCGGGACCGTACGCCTCGGTGCAGCGGCTCACGGGCGCGGGACTGGCCGCGCCCGTGAGCCGGGCTCAGCCGAGGTCGACCGCGTGCACCTCACCCGCGCCGGGCAGGATGGCACCGACGCTGACGTACGCGGTCTTGCCGTGAACGGCCACACCATAGGGAGCGAGCAGCCCGGCAAGGACGGCGGGGTGCTCCTCGGCTCCCGGCACGACTTCGCGCAGCGAGCCGATCGGCGGCTCCTCGCTCAGCAGGCTGCCGTCGCTGAATTGCACGGCGTACAGCGTCTGGTGCTGCCAGACGAGGCTCGTCACGTTGCTCAGACCGGTTGCGTAGACCGTCGGCTGCTGACCGGGAACGACCCGCCAGATCCGGGACTCCCCGGCAGGGAAGGGGAATCCGAGCAGCTCTGAGACGTAGTACGCGCCGTCGGGGCCGGTGACCACCTGCGTCGGCACCGACTGGGCGGGAATCGGGTCCCCTCCCCACGGCGGAACGGCGAGCACCGGCGGGAGCACGGCGAGCGTCGTGTCGGGCAGGTTGCCACCCACGCTGATGACCGCGTTCGCTCCGGCATCCGCCACCGCCCAGCGCTTGCTGTTGACATCGACGAATCCGCTGGGGTTGGAATCGACCTCCCCGCCGTCGGGGTTGGCTGCCGCCTCGTAGGCGGTCACATCCGCTGCGACGCTCAGCGCCCCGCCGATACGGCCGGTCAGCACGGTGCCCAGCGCAGCACCGCCCGCTCCGAGGACGGCGCGCTTGTCGAGGTCGCCCCCCAAGCCCATCAGCACGGCGATGGTGTTGCCCCGCACGCTCACGGCGGAGGGGCCGGTGGCGCCAGAGCCATCCGGGCCGGCCAGAGAGGCCAGACCGGTGACGATCCGGGTCTGGGTGCCGCGCCGTATCTCGGTCACAGCGCCGGTGTCGCCCAGGCACTCGCTGGCGGTGGGGTCTTCGGGGTCGGGCACGCAGACCCCGTCGCCGCCCGTGCCCGCCTCGGCGACGTAGATCGCTCCACCGGCGCCGATGGAGAGCTGACGCGGATTGTCCAAGCCGGTTGCGACCACCCAGGACTGCGGCGTGTCGGCCGACGCCGCCGTCGCGCCGGCGGACGCGACCGAGATCGCGGCGGCGAACGCGGTCAGAAGCGCGACCGCGGCTCTGCGGTTCCTGCGCGCGGACGGATGACTCATGATGGACCCCCAGCACATTGCTCGACGAAAAGAAACGGGTGATTCTTGGCGAATAGCATCGTGGACTGGGGTATTGTCCGCAAGGGGGTCGCCGCGTGGGCGGGACGCGATCGCGCACCCGCCTTCGAGGAGGCGCTCATCCACGCGCGGTCAGAGGGTCGCATTACACTCCTGGCATGAGCAGGATCTTCCGGACCAGCTTCGCGGCGGTCTACCCCCTCTACGTGGCCAAAGCCGAGCGGAAGGGCCGTACCAAGGAGGAAGTCGACGAAGTCATCCGGTGGCTGACCGGCTTCGACGAAGCCGAGCTCAGCCGGCATCTGGCCGACGGCGCCACCGTCACGGAGTTCTTCGCCGACGCCCGGCTGAACCCCGATGCCTCGCTCATCACCGGCGTGGTCTGCGGTGTCCGGGTGCAGGACATCGAAGATCCGCTGATGCGGCAGATCCGGTATCTCGACAAGCTGGTCGACGAACTCGCGCGCGGCAAGGCGATGTACAAGGTTCTCCGCGCGCCCTGACGCGGACCGCTCAATCCTCGCTCGAGTGCAGACCCCGACGCACCGCGATCACCGTGTGTCAGGCGCCGGGCGTGGCAGGCTCAGACGGATCAGGGGCGGTAGCGGTAGTGGTCGGACACGGTGTTGATCCACGTCGCGAACTGTTCGGCTTCGCGGTCCTGGCCGGTCGCAACGGGCGCGAGCCAGACCTGCCCGGCCACCTGGACGAACAGGTACGTCGTGTCCGCCCGCACGGCACGGGGCAGCAGCCGGGGGGTGATCGGCCCGCCGGGGCCGAACAGGGTGCGCGTGGTCGCCGGCTTTCCGAGGAGCCCGCGTTTGAGCAGCAGCGCCCCTGTCTCGGCGGAGGCTCGCGCACCGGCCGCCGGCTCGCTCAGCGCCCCGAAGTGGAGCCAGCGGCCGTCGACCACGACTCCGGCGAACGATCGCTCCTGGCCGGTGAACCTGGCGGCATCCGTCCATCGCGTCCCGTTCCACCACCGCTGACGGCCGCGCCCGTCGTCGTACCAGCCCTCTTCTGCCGAACCGCTGATCGCGGGTCCTGCGTCGGCCCGCAGTTCGATGGCGGGTTCACTCAGGTCGACGTAGTGCGCGCTCCAGCGTGTGCCGTCCCACCAGCGCTGCTTTCCGCTGCCGTCGTCGTACCAGCCCGCTTCGGCTCCGCTCGCCATGCATCGAGGGTAGATGCCTGCCGCAGCCGTGGCCACCGCAGGTTCGGGCAGCCCGTGTTCCTCCGCCCTTGGCGCACGTCGGCACCACGTCCTACCGTGTGGGCATGGACGTGACTTCCTGGCTGCTTGACTCCGATCCTGTGCTGCGGTGGCAGGTCGAGCGCGACCTGCTCGACGCCCCGGCCGAGACCTGGCAGGCCACCCGTGCGCGCATCGCGACCGAGGGGCACGGTGCGGCCCTGCTGGCACATCAGGACCCGGACGGGCAATGGGCGGGCGGGGCGTTCTTCCCCGCGGACCGAAGCGACGACGAAGCCGGTCAGCCCTGGACGGCGACGACATGGACGCTGACGACGCTGCGCGAGTGGGGACTGGATGCCGCCGCCCTGGCCGGCACGGCCGAAAAGCTGGCCCGCAACTCCCGGTGGGAGTACGACGACTCGCCGTACTGGGACGGTGAGGTGGACGTGTGCATCAACGCCATGACGCTGGCCAACGGCGCCTGGCTCGGCGCGGATGTCGCCGGGCTGGCTCAATGGTTCCCCGATCATCAGCTCGCCGACGGCGGATGGAACTGCGATTGGGTGGACGGCTCCACCAGGTCCTCGTTCCACTCCACCATCAACGCCCTCGTCGCGCTGCTCGAGTATGAGCAGCGGACCGGCGGGACCGCGCAGCTGCGGGCGGCACGCAAGCGGGGAGAGGAGTACCTGCTGGAGCGGCGCCTGCGCTACCGGCTGACCACCGGCGAGGAGGTCGGCTCGTGGGCGAGCACGATCCTCTATCCCTTCCGCGCGCCGTTCACGGCGTTGAAGGCGGTCGACTACGTCACCCGTGCGGCGCGTCACGACCGCGAGCCGCTCGATCCGCGTGCGGCGGAGAGCCTCGAGCTCGTCCGATCACGGCGTCGGCGTGATGGCACGTGGCTGCAGGAGGACGACATCCCCGGCCGCATGTGGTTCCCGCTCGATGTGCCGCCGGGGCATCCGTCGAAAGTGGATCACGTTCCTCGCGCTGCGCGCTCTGGACGAGACGGCGACCGACCGTCTGCGCGCCGAGCCTTCCGGCGTAGCCTGAACGGATGCCATCCGACTCCGCCCCCCAGCGTGCCCGTGCGCAGCTCATCAGCGTCGCGAAGGCCGCCGCAGCCGGCCTGGGCGGAGCGGAGTTCGACGTGCTCTCCCGCGTACCGCTGGGGGAGAACCCGCGTCGTGCGGCGGTGCTGGTGCTGTTCGGCATCCTCGACTCGCTCTCCAGCGAGCACCAGGCGCAGTCCGACGCGCTCTCCCGCGATCTCGACCTGCTTCTGCTCTCGCGTGCGACGACGCTGCGATCGCACCCGGGGCAGGTGGCACTTCCCGGCGGCCGCGTGGATCCGGAGGATGACTCACCCATCGCCGCTGCCGTGCGCGAGGCTCGCGAGGAGACCGGGCTCGACCCGGCCGGGGTCGAGGTGCTCGGCACACTGGAGGATCTGCCGCTGGCGTACTCCCGGCATCTGGTGACTCCCGTGTTGGCGTGGTGGCGGCATCCGTCACCCGTGCACGCGGTGGACCACGCCGAGTCGGCCGATGTCTTCCGGGCACCCGTCGCCGACCTGGTCGACCCCGCGAACCGCGGCGTGACGGTCATCCGGCGCGACGGCCAGGAGTGGCGCGGACCCGGCTTCCTGGTGGGTCAGGGTGAGGACGCTCACCTCGTCTGGGGGTTCACCGGCATGCTGCTGGACGGGCTGTTCACTCGCCTGGGCTGGACCGAACCGTGGGATGACACGCGCGAGCTTGCGCTGGTCCTGCCCGACGAACCTGCCGCGGCCGGTGCAGCGCGGTCCTGATCCTCTTCTGGCCGGCGCGCAGCAGGAGCCTACGATGGGACACACGCGCCCATGAGGCAGGAGGGCCGATGATCCAGGTTCGCGTCGCCGGAGTCGCGCTCGACCCCACAGGCCAGCACGTCATCCTGCTCAAACCGCTGGACGAGATCGCCGGTGAGGGTCGCATCCTCCCGATCTGGATCGGTCAGATGGAAGCGACCTCCATCCTGGTCGCGGTCGAGGGGGCTGCGGTGCCGCGTCCCCTCGCCCATGACCTGATGCGATCGCTGCTGGACTCGCTGGACGCGTCGGTGACCGGGGTCGCGGTGACCCGCATCGAGGAGGGCACCTTCTACGCGGAGGTCACGCTCTCCAGCAGTCTGGGGCAGCGTGTCGTGGACGCTCGGCCATCGGATGCCGTTGCCCTGGCTTCGCGGGTCGGCGCGCCGATCTGGGTGGCCGACGCGGTCATGGATGATGCCGGCGTGCCGGACACGGTCACCGAGAGCGACATCGAAACCGAGCTCGAGGCGGAGCTGGAGAGCCAGCTGGAGAGCGGTGCCGAGACGGCGATCGAGGCCGAGCAGCGGCTCGACGAGTTCAAGCGATTTCTGGACGACGTCGATCCGGACGATTTCAAGGGCTGATGCCCTCGCGCACGGCAGCCGCCACATCCGCAGGCCGCCCCTGCCATGGGGCGCCGTGACCGGGCAGCACCCAGCCGGCCGCCACCGTCGCCAGGCGTCCGAGCGATTCCAGCGCGCGCGACGGTTCGTCGGTGAACGGCGCGGGCTGCATGCCCGTCCGTCCGGTCAGGACGTGCCGTGTCGTCAACGCGTCGCCGACGAAGAGCGCATCTGCGAACGGCACGTGCACGGCGATGCTGCCGGGGGAGTGACCAGGCAGCCCGATCACGACCGGCGCGCCGGGCAGCGGTAGGACCTCTCCGTCGTTCACCTCCACCACCTCGGTCAGGTAATGCGTCCGCATTCCGCCCTTGCGCAGCGCATAGGCGAAGAACCGCACCGTGGCGCCGAGGCGCATCGGCCCCATCGTCAGCTTCGGCTTGTCACCGCCCCGGGCGCGATCGGCGTCCGCGGCGTGCACGTAGACCGGAACGCCGTGCGCCTCGCGGAGCCGCTCGGCGAAACCGATGTGGTCGCTGTCTCCGTGCGTGAGCACGACGCCGCGGACCTCCTCGATGGACCTCCCCATCGCCGTCAACTCGGCCCGTAGGTTACGCCAGTGTCCCGGCAGGCCGGCGTCGATCAGCGTGATGCCCTCCGGTGCGTCGACCAGGTAGGCCGCGACGACGTCGTTGCCGATCCGGTGCAGGTGCGGTGCGAGTTGCATGCGTTCTCCTCGGTGGGTGCGGGTATTGATGGCTATGGTACATAGCTATGATAGCTTTGGTCAATAGCCATCGTCACCATCGTCTGGAGCCCGCTCATGCCTACGCCGGAACGCACATCGCTCGCCGAGATCGTGGCCGCGGGACGCAGCATCCTGGAATCGGCCGGTCCCGCCAAGCTCACGATGCATGCGGTCGCCGAGCAGGTGGGGGTCCGCGCGCCGTCGCTCTACAAGCGGGTGCGCGACCGCGACGCGCTGCTGACACTGGTGGCAGAGGAGACGGCGAACGACCTGGCGCGTCAGCTGGAGGCATCGGACGGCTCGATCGGGGGGCTGGCGCGCACGTACCGCTCGTTCGCGCACCGGTATCCGCAGGGATTCCGTCTGCTCTTCACCGCGGACGGCGCCGAGGCGGCGATGGCCCGTGCCGCCGTGCCGGTGCTTCGGGCCACCGGCGAACTCGTGGGGGCGGATGCCGCGCTCGATGCCGCGCGCCTGCTCACGGCGTGGGCGACCGGCTTCGTGAACATGGAGCTGTCGGGATCATTCCGGCTCGGGGGAGACGTGGAGCAGGCCTTCGCGTACGGACTCGAGCGGCTGACGGCAGCACTGGGGGCGCGCTGAACCGATGGCCGCAGCGCGAAATAATGCGGGCCACAGCAGCGTTCTGGTACTGTGAAACGTCACCCTCGTGGCTTCATTGCCATGCGTGCGTGACATTCGCAATCCAATCCACCCCGCTGAGGCCGCAGGCAGCTGTCTGCCCGTGCGTCCCAGCCCGATACCCAACCCAACAAGGACAACCCACTACATGACTATCGCAACGACCGCCCCGGCCACCAAGCAGGTCGCCATCAACGACATCGGATCTGCTGAGGACTTTCTGGCCGCGGTCGAACTGACTCTGAAGTTCTTCAACGACGGCGACCTCATCGAAGGAACCGTTGTGAAGATCGACCGCGACGAGGTCCTCCTCGACGTCGGGTACAAGACCGAGGGCGTCATCCCCTCGCGTGAGCTTTCCATCAAGCACGACGTCGACCCCAACGAGGTCGTCAAGGTCGGCGACACCGTCGAGGCGCTGGTTCTCCAGAAGGAGGACAAGGAAGGTCGCCTCATCCTGTCCAAGAAGCGCGCGCAGTACGAGCGTGCGTGGGGCGACGTCGAGAAGATCAAGGAGACTGACGGTGTCGTCACCGGCTCCGTGATCGAGGTCGTCAAGGGCGGGCTCATCGTCGACATCGGCCTGCGCGGCTTCCTGCCCGCCTCGCTGATCGAACTGCGCCGGGTCCGCGACCTGACGCCGTACCTCGGCCAGGAGATCGAGGCGAAGATCCTCGAGCTGGACAAGAACCGCAACAACGTGGTGCTGTCGCGTCGTGCACTGCTCGAGCAGACGCAGTCCGAGTCGCGCACGTCGTTCCTGAACAACCTGCACAAGGGCCAGGTCCGCAAGGGCACGGTCTCGTCCATCGTCAACTTCGGTGCGTTCGTCGACCTGGGTGGCGTGGACGGCCTGGTGCACGTCTCCGAGCTCTCCTGGAAGCACATCGAGCACGCCTCCGAGGTCGTCGAGGTGGGCCAGGAAGTCACCGTCGAGATCCTCGAGGTCGATCTGGACCGCGAGCGCGTCTCGCTGTCGCTGAAGGCGACGCAGGAGGACCCGTGGCAGGTCTTCGCCCGCACCCACGCGATCGGTCAGGTCACGCCGGGTAAGGTCACCAAGCTGGTCCCGTTCGGCGCGTTCGTTCGCGTCGCGGACGGCATCGAGGGCCTGGTGCACATCTCGGAGCTCTCCGGCAAGCACGTCGAGCTCGCGGAGCAGGTCGTCTCGGTCGGCGAAGAGGTCTTCGTCAAGGTCATCGACATCGACCTGGAGCGTCGTCGTATCTCGCTGTCGCTGAAGCAGGCGAACGAGTCGGTCGACCCCAACGGCACCGAGTTCGACCCGGCCCTGTACGGCATGGTCACCGAGTACGACGAGAACGGGGAGTACAAGTACCCCGAGGGATTCGACGTCGAGACTCAGGCGTGGAAGGAAGGCTCCGACGCCGAGCGCGAGAAGTGGGAGCTCGAGTACGCAGCCGCCCAGGCGCGCTGGGAGCAGCACAAGGCTGCCGTCGCCAAGGCCATCGAGGCCGAGGCCGCGGCTCCGACCGAGACCAGCTCCGCGTCGAGCTCGTTCGCGTCGGACAACGGCAACAGCGGCACCCTGGCCGACGACGAGGCGCTCGCCGCGCTCCGTGAGAAGCTCTCGGGTCGCTGATCCTCAGCAGTTGCACACAGCGAAGGCCGTCACCCCCGGGTGGCGGCCTTCGCCGTTGCCGCCGTGGTCGGCAAGCGGTGTCCGGCCTCCCGCGTAGCATGCGGACGTGCCCACCTGCTGCGTGATCGACGGCTGCCGCAGCCCCGCGCCGCCGGATGCCCCGCTCGATCTGTGCGAGCCTCACCTCGTCGTGGCGGCGGAATGGGCGAGCCGCGAACTCGGCGCCCCTGACCTCCTGCCGGCTCCGTGCCGTCTGTGCGGCTCGCGCCTCGGAGTCCGCTTCCCCTCCGGCTGGCTCTGCGCCGTGTGCGAGTGGACGCACGGCGAGCTGGTCGACGCCGAGCTGCCGCCGCCGCGCGTGGACGTGGTGTACTACCTCCGGTTCGAGGATCGGGTGAAGATCGGCACCAGCGGCAACCCGCGGCAACGGCTGGCCGCCATCCGCCATGACGACCTGCTCGGATTCGAGCGTGGCGACCGTCGCCTCGAGCATCGCCGACACGCGCAGTTCCTGGACGAACGATTCGATCGCACGGAGTGGTTCCGCCTGTCGGACCGGCTGCGCGCGCACATCGAGACGGTGCGATGTGGGGCGCAGGATCCCTGGGATCTCTACGCGCGATGGCTCAGCGAGGCTGCGGCGCTCCGGGGCTGACGCCGTTTCCGGGGCGCAGGGGCGGCGGCATCCGTTACCGTCGCGGTATGGCCGTTGCAACCCAGACCGTCCCGGAGGAGCCGGTGCCCCATCCGCGCGCCCGCCGCTTGACGTGGCTGCAGGAGGACTTCGTCGACCGCACCCGTGCCCGGGCTGCGACGCTGAACCAGCTCCTGCTGGGGTCGGTCGTCTTCGCGCTCGCCTTCATGATCGCGTTCGGGCCGTTCGCGGGCGATGTGGTGCTGTTCTTCACCGGGGTGGTCGTCATCGCCGTCGTCACCGGTGCGACGCTGGTGATCCCGTGGAACCGAGTGGCCCCCGGCTGGGTGGCACTGGTGCCGGCCGTGGACATCGTCGCCATCACGCTGATCCAGGTGTCGGCTCCGGGATCCGCGCTCGGACTGCTCTGGATCTTTCCGACCACGTGGCTGGCAGCCGGGTTCGGACTGTTCGGGCTGATCGCGGTGGTCGTGGCAGGGGTCGGCATCGCCGCGCTGCTGACGGCCCTGAACCAGCACTTCACGTATGCGACGCTGCTGCTGCCGCTGGTGCTGATCGCGGTGGCCACCACCAGCCACCTGTCCGCACGCCGCTCGGATGCCCAGCGGATGCTGCTGGCCAAGCAGTCGCACCTGCTGCGGCGGCTGCTGGAGCGCACCCGCCGACAAGAGCAGGAGCTGACGGAGGTGCTGGATGCCGTCGACTTCGGCGTGATCCGCATCGCGCCGGACGGCCAGGTCGCCGTGACGAACGAGGCACACGGCCGACTGCAGCAGATCGTCCTTCCGGTGGAGGACGCCGCCGGCGATGTCCCCGCGTTCCGCGACGACGGGCGCACCGCTCTGCCGCGGGAGGAGCTGCCGCTCGAGCGCGCGCTGCGCGGCGAGGCGTTCGACGGCCAGATCGTGTGGTTCGGCGGGGAGCCGGGGCCGCGGCAGGCGCTCAGCATCACCGCACGCCGCCTGACCGATTCGTCCGGGCAGGATGCCGGAGCCGTCCTGGTCTCGCGCGACGTGACCGCGGAGCTGAACGCACTGCGGGCCAGGGAGGACCTGGTCGCCTCGGTCTCGCACGAGCTGCGCACCCCGCTGACCTCGATACTGGGCTACCTGGACCTCGCCATCGAGGATCCGGAGCTTCCCGACCACGTGCGGTCGAACCTGGACATCGCCGAGCGCAACGCGGAACGCCTGCTGCGGATCATCGCCGACATCCTGGCGGCCTCGAGCACGTCCACGTCGGTCGCGGCGTCCCTCTCGCCCGTGCCCACGGACGCGCGCGACATCGTCCGGGCGTCGGCGGAGGCGCTGGCCCCGCGCGCGGCAGGCAGATCGATCACCATCGACACGAGCGGCCTGGAGGAGGCCATCCTCTGGGCCGATCCGCTGCGCATCCGCCAGGTCGTGGACAATCTCCTCTCCAACGCGATCACCTACAACCGCGAGGGCGGGACGGTCTTCCTCGGCACCACCGGCGACGGGGTCTCCAGCTGGATCCTGGTCCGCGACACGGGCACCGGCCTGACCGAGTCCGAGCGCGCCCGCCTGTTCCAGCGCTTCTACAAGGCTGGACCGTCGCGGCGTGCGGGCACCGGGCTGGGTCTTGCGATCAGCAGGGACATCGTGCGCGCGCACGGCGGCGAGCTCGGCCTGCACAGCGCGCCCGGCGTCGGTACGACCTTCATCGTCAAACTCCCCGCAACAGCCCCGGAAGGGACCCCCGCATGAACCTCGCCCTCGACCTCGCCAGCGTGCTGGTGATGAGCGCGCTGGTGGTCAACGTCAGTGGCCTCCTCTTCATCGTCGGCACGCTGCTGCGTCGCGATGAAGGCGCCGGGCGCCTCTGGGCCCTCGGCTTCCTCGCCGCGATGCTCACGACGCTGGCGTACCTCATCTGGGCTCGGTCTCCGGAGGCCTGGTGGGCCGTGGCCGTCGGGAACGGCGCCTTCGTGGCCGGCACCGGCTGCATGTGGCTCGGATGCCGTCGCTTCAACGATCACCGCACCGACTGGCCCGCGGTCGTGGTGGCCGCCACCAGCGTGGCCGCGGCCGGCTCGGTCTACGTGGCAGGCCCGGACGGAGGCGATTGGGCCGGGGCGCTGTGGATGTTCATCCCGCTGATGGTGCTCGCCGGCGCCGCGTCGTGGGAGTGCGTGCGCGGGGAACTGGGCTCCTCGCGCACCGCCTGGGCGCTGTCGGCGGTGTTCGGCGTCCAGTCGCTGTTCTTCCTCGGCAGGACGATCGTCTACTTCACATCCGGAGTGGACAGCGACCTGTTCCAGAATGCGTTCGGCACGGTGGCGGCCAGCTTCGTCACGGTGACCCTTTCCATCGTCGCGGTCGTCGCCACCTCCGTCCTGCGCGCCCCCCGCGCGCCGATGCGCGCTCACCTCCGCCCCCCCGGGTTCGGCACCCGTGACGGCATTCTGGCGCAGGACGTGTTCCTCGGCGCGCTGGAGGACCTCGCCGAGCGGGCTGGCCACCGGTCGGAACTGATCGGGGTCATCGCGGTGCGCATCGACGACCTCGAGCAGATCTCCACGGCCTTCGGCAGCGATGTGGCCCGCACCGTGACCGAGACCTGGCGCGCCGGTGTGCGCCGCCACGCGCCCTCGAACGCCTTCGTCGCCGAGGACGGGCCGGGTGGACTTCTGGTCGGAGGCCTGATGGAATCCCCCCGGGAAGCGCGCCGTCAAGCCGGGGCCATCTACCGCGGGCTGTTCGATGATCTGGGCGCCGTCGGCGCCGACGGCGCCCTGGGCGCGGTGATACCGGTCGTCGGGGTGGGCGTCGCGCTGAGCGACACGACCGGCTACGACCCGCAGGCGCTGTCCGCCGTCGCGCGCGGCGCGGCGCGGCGCGCCGCGACCAGCGTGGACACCTCGATCCTCGTCGGCGAGGCCGAGTAGGGCTCAGGCCGTCAGGCGGTAGCCGACTCCGCGGACCGTCTCGATCCAGCGGGGACTCGCGGGCGACTCGCCGAGCTTGCGACGCAGGTTCGCCACGTGCACCTCGATCGCGCGCGCATCGCTGTCGCTGAAGAACTCGGTGCCGGTGACCTGCTCGCCGCGCAGCATCGTGGCCAGGTCGGACTTGGCGCGCACGCGACGGCCGGAGCGCAGAAGCTCCGCGAGAATGTCGAACTCGCTGCGGGTGAGGTCCAGGCCTGTCCCCTCGAGCGTCACGACGCGGGTCTGCGGGTTCAGCCGCACGCCCTGGTGCTCCAGCCAGCCCACCGGGGAGGCGTCCACGTTGTCGGGGGCGGGGGAGGATCCGGTCGCGAGGTGGTGTCGCGGCCGCCGCAGCATCGCGTCGATCCGCGCGCGCAACTCACGGGGGCGGAACGGTTTGGCCACGTAGTCGTCCGCACCGGCTTCCAAGCCCTGCAGCGCATCGATCTCCTCGGTGCGCGCGCTGAGCATGACGATGTAGGTGGTGCTGATCGCGCGGATCCGCTTCGCCGTCTCGAAGCCGTCCATGCCGGGCATGTTGACGTCCAGGGTCGTCACCAGCGGCGAGTGCGTGCGGACCAGCGTCAGACCCTCCTCGCCGGTGGCACCCGCGTGCACGGCGAATCCTGCCTGCGACAGGACGGCAGACAGCAGCGACCGGATGTCTTCTTCATCCTCGATCACCACCGCGACGCGTGCTTCGTCCACTTTCGCACCCTCCGGCGCGGACGACTCGATGGCCGGCGCCTGAACGTCGGTAATGATATCCCAGAAGGCGGCCTGAAACTTCCTGTCCGGGTCGCTCATCACGGCGCCAGAGGAACGGTGTGGGATGGCGATCGCCCCCACGATCGCCATCCCGCCGTACCGAAACCAGATCCTGCACGTCGCAGCTGCGCTGCGTGACGCGGACGGACGGCGCGAGATCCAGGCGTCGCACGATCGCGTCCGCCTGTCATCGCATATCCTCCCCCAGAGGCCGTCCCAGGATCTGCTTCCTTCGGGTGCAACCGACGATACGCGGCCGGACTCAATTCCGGCTCAGGAGCTCCTCAGGACTCCCCAAAGTTCTGAGCATGGCATCCTCGATGCATGCCACTCGTCGCCCTCACCGGAGGCATCGCGTCCGGAAAGTCCACCATCGCACGGCACCTCGCCCAGCACGGAGCCGTGGTCGTGGACGCCGACCTGGTCGTGCGCAGCGTCCAAGAGCCCGGTTCCCCGGTGCTCGCGGCCATCTCCGGCGAGTTCGGCGAGGTGATGCTGCGCCCCGACGGCTCGCTCGACCGCGCTGCGCTGGGCGCGCGCGTCTTCGGCGACCCCGCCGCCGTCTCGCGGCTGAACGCGATCGTGCACCCCGCCGTGCGGGTCGAGTCGCAGCGGCAGTTCGCGGCCGCGTTCGCGGCCGACCCCGACGCAGTCGTCGTCTATGACGTGCCGCTGCTGGCCGAAGCGCGCCTGGGCGACCCGTGGGACCTGATCGTCGTGGCGCATGCGCCGGCCGACGTGCGCCGACGTCGCCTGGTGGAGCTGCGAGGGCTGTCCGAGCAGGAGGCCGCGGCCCGCATCGCATCGCAGGTCTCCGACAGGGAGCGGTTGGCGATCGCCGACGTCGTGATCGACACCGCCGGATCGCTCGAAGACACCGTGCGCCAGACCGACGAGCTCTGGATGAGGCTGTCTCAGCAGACCTCTCGCGAGTAGCCTGGAACCCGCAGCAACGGAGGTGCGCCATGGGCATTCTGTCGAGGTTCCGCAGACGCAGGAGCCCCTACACGGCGGTCAGCGAGGAAGAGCAGATCTCGCGCTACGTGTACCTGCTGAACACCCTTCCCGCGAGCGTCATCGAAAGCGCCCATGCCTCCGCGTTCGCCGACGTGCCGGTGGCACGTCGGCGCGAGATGTTCGAGCAGCTGCGCCCCTTCATGTCGGCGGCCGAGCAGAACGCTTCGCCGGAGGACCCCTCGATCCTGGCGAAGCTGGTCAGACGAGCCGAGGAACGGCGCATGGGCCACGCGGCAGCCGGCGGCGCACCGGATGCCGCGGCCGAGGACGCGGTCAGGGCCAGGACCGCGGTCGCCGATCGCAGGGAGTACGTCGACCCGCGTGAAGTGATGATGCAGACCGGTGTCATGGCCCTGGTCGCGTACCAGTTCGTCGGGGCGACGTCGGTGATGACGTACTTCACGGTCGGCGCCGGTTCGCTGATCCTCGGCGACCAGCCCGGCTGGCTGGGTGAGATGGTCAGTCCCGGCGCGGGGGGAATCGACGCAGCCGGGCACGGCGGATTCGACGGCGGCGGATACGGCGGCGGCTACGACGGCGGCGGCTACTCCGGCGGCTTCGACGCCGGAGGGTTCGGCGGCGGCTTCGACGGGGGCGGCGGCTTCGGCTGACGGCGAACGTCCGCCGTGATGTCCGAGGACGCGTTTAGCCTGGACTGATGCAGACGACACGATCCGTGCGGCCATTCGAGGTCGTCAGCGAATACGTCCCCTCGGGGGATCAGCCGCAGGCGATCGCCGAACTGACAGCCCGTATCAACGCGGGTGAGACGGACGTGGTGCTGCTCGGTGCCACCGGAACGGGCAAGTCGGCGACCACGGCCTGGCTCATCGAACAGGTGCAGCGACCCACCCTGGTGCTGGCGCACAACAAGACCCTCGCGGCCCAGCTGGCCAATGAGTTCCGCGACCTCATGCCCAACAACGCGGTGGAGTACTTCGTTTCGTACTACGACTACTACCAGCCCGAGGCGTACGTGCCGCAGACGGACACCTTCATCGAGAAGGACTCCTCGGTCAACGCCGAAGTCGAACGCCTGCGTCACTCGACCACGAACTCCCTGCTGAGCCGCCGGGACGTCGTGGTGGTCTCCACCGTCTCGTGCATCTACGGCCTCGGCGCGCCCGAGGAGTATCTGCGTGCGATGGTCGCGCTGCAGGTGGGGGAGCAGTACGACCGCGACGCCCTGATCCGCAAGTTCATCGCGATGCAGTACAACCGCAACGACGTCGACTTCTCCCGCGGCAACTTCCGTGTCCGCGGCGACACGATCGAGATCATCCCGGTGTACGAGGAGTATGCGATCCGAATCGAGCTCTTCGGCGACGAGATCGAAGCGCTGTACATGCTGCACCCGCTGACCGGCGACGTCGTGCAGAAGCTGGACTCCGTGCCGATCTTCCCGGCCTCGCACTATGTCGCCGGCACCGACACCGTGCAACGGGCGATCGGCACCATCGAAGCGGAGCTGGCCATCCGTCTGAAGGAGCTGGAGTCGCAGGGCAAGCTCCTCGAGGCGCAGCGCCTGCGCATGCGCACCACATTCGACCTCGAGATGCTCCAGCAGCTCGGATTCTGCTCCGGCATCGAGAACTACTCGCGCCATCTCGACGGACGCGCACCCGGCGAGGCGCCGCATTGCCTGCTGGACTTCTTCCCCGAGGACTTCCTCGTCGTGATCGACGAATCGCACGCCACCGTCCCGCAGATCGGGGCCATGTACGAAGGCGACGCCTCGCGCAAGCGCACGCTCGTCGAACACGGTTTCCGCCTGCCCAGTGCGATGGACAACCGGCCGCTGCGCTGGGACGAGTTCAAAAATCGCGTCGGTCAGACCGTGTACCTGTCGGCGACACCGGGCCGGTACGAGATGGGCATCGCCGACGGCGTGGTCGAGCAGATCATCCGCCCGACCGGGCTGGTCGATCCGCAGATCGTGGTCAAGCCGTCCAAGGGCCAGATCGACGATCTGCTCGAGGAGATCCGCGTGCGGGCCGAACGCGATGAGCGGGTGCTGGTCACGACGCTGACCAAGAAGATGGCCGAGGAGCTGACCGACTTCCTCAGCGAGCACGGAGTCCGGGTCCGCTATCTGCACTCCGACGTCGACACGCTGCGCCGCGTTGAGCTGCTGACCGAGCTGCGCGCCGGGGTGTACGACGTGCTGGTCGGGATCAATCTGCTCCGCGAGGGGCTGGACCTGCCGGAGGTCTCCCTCGTGGCGATCCTGGATGCCGACAAAGAGGGATTCCTCCGTTCCGGGACCTCGCTGATCCAGACCATCGGCCGGGCAGCTCGAAACGTCTCCGGCGAGGTGCACATGTACGCCGACACCATCACCGACTCGATGAAGGCCGCGATCGGAGAGACCGATCGGCGCCGCGAGAAGCAGGTCGCGTACAACCTCGAGCACGGCATCGATCCGACACCGCTGCGAAAGCGGATCGCCGACATCACCGAGGTGCTGGCCCGGGAGGGCGCCGACACCGCCGACATGCTCTCTCGGCGGCACGCCGCGATGTCCAAGTCCGGCAAGGGCAAGTCCCCGACGCCGCGCCTGCGCCGAGAGGGGATCGCCGCGGAGGGCGCCGATCAGCTCGAGGCCACGATCGCGGATCTGTCCAACCAGATGCTGGTCGCCGCCGGCGAACTGAAGTTCGAACTGGCGGCGCGTCTGCGCGACGAGGTGCAGGACATGAAGAAGGAGCTGCGCGCCATGGAGCGCGCCGGGCATGCGTGAGCGCGCCCGGCGGTCACGGGCAGTGCATCAGCGGCTTGGGACCGGATCGGTCGAACGTGTGGGCCGTCATCGGGTGACCGCACAGGGGGCACGCCCGGTCGGCCCGCTCGGCCACTGAGGGCGGCGGCGTCGTCTCGTACGGACCGACGGCTGCCGGGCCGGCCAGGCGGATGAGGTTCGTGTTGAACCACGCGTACCAGCCGCCGGCTTGGCGGACCCGCTGCCGGAGGGGCATCCTGTCGTCACTCATGTGATTAGTGTACTAACTATTCGTGTCGATATGATTCCCTCATGACCGAGAACATCCTGGCGCTGGAGAACCAGCTCTGCTTCGCCATCGTCACGGCCGCCCGCAACGTGGTGGCCCTGTATCGGCCGGTTCTCGAGCCGCTCGGGCTGACACACCCGCAGTATCTCGTCCTGCTGGCGCTGTGGGAGAAATCCCCGCGCTCGCTCGGCGAGCTGGCGGGGGAGCTGGCGATGGAACCGGCGACGCTGTCCCCGCTCATCAAGCGGCTGGAATCCCAAGGGCGGGTCACCCGCACCCGGCGCAGCGACGACGAGCGGGTCCTCGACATCGCCCTCACCCGGCAGGGCGAGGCGCTGCGCGAGGACGCGCTGCGGGTGCCACACCAGATCATGGCACGCGTGGGGATGGACGCCGCCGAGATCTCCGGCATCCGCGAGGCGCTGGTGCGTTTCGCCGGCCGTGCGCCCGTCGCAGCGGAACGCTGAGCGACCGCGAGCGGCCGGTTGCGGACGCAACGGTGAACTGTCGCCGAGCCCATTGGCAAGTCGCGGATCGGCTTCTAGGCTTTTTCGAGGTGCAGCGTGGCACCGACAACGCGCGCAGCCCCGGCGGTAATCGTCCCCCCATCGATCCGACCTCAGAGGATGTCCATGCGATCCCGGTCACAGTCCCTCTCCCGCACCGGCCGACGGCTCTCCGTCGCAGCTGCAGCCACGATCCTCGCGCTCGGCGCCGGTGCCCTCACCACCCCGGCAGCCCATGCCGCACCCATTGTCGTTCAGATCCTCGCCACCAACGACTTCCACGGTCGGATCCTCAACAACACGACCAACGGCGAAGCCGGAGCAGCGGTGCTGGCCGGTGCCGTCACGCAGCTGCGTGCGGAGAACCCGAATACCGTCTTCGCCGCGGCGGGTGACCTGATCGGCGCCTCCACGTTCGAATCCTTCATCCAGAGCGACAAACCGACGATCGACGCCCTCAACGGAGCGGGCCTGGACGTGTCGGCGGTGGGCAATCATGAACTGGATCAGGGCTACGCCGATCTGGTCGAGCGCGTGATGGCGCCGTACGACCCGACCACGAACCCCTACGGCGGCGCCGAGTGGGAGTACATCGCGGCGAACCTGAGGGTGAGATCCACCGGCGAACCGGCGGTCCCCCCCACGTGGATCCAGGAATTCGGCGACGTGTCGGTGGGCTTCGTCGGTGCCGTCACCGAGGAGCTGCGGGCTCTGGTCAGCCCCGGGGGAATCGCCGACATCGACGTCCTGCCGATCATCGAGTCCGTCAACACCGAAGCCGCGGCACTCGTCGCCGGCGGCGCGGACCTCGTCGTCATGCTGGTGCACGAGGGCGCCCCGACGACGGACTGCGCGACCATGGACGACACCGGCCCATGGGCCGACATCGTCAACAACGTCTCGGCCGACGTGGACGCGATCGTATCCGGCCACACCCACCTCGCGTACGACTGCTCGTTCCCGGTCGCGCAGTGGGCGAGCGAAGGACGTGCCGTCACGGACCGCCCGGTCGTCTCCGCCGGGCAGTATGGCACCAACCTCAACCAGCTCCAGTTCACCGTCGACGGCGCGACCGGTGCGGTCTCGGCGGTGTCCCAGGCGCTGCTGAAGCTGGAGGATCCGGTCGAGTCGCCGCGCTACCCGGCCGACACGGCCGTCGCGGGAATCGTGTCGCGGGCCGCGACGGAAGCCGACGCCCTGGGCGCGGTGGAGCTGGGCACGATCGGCGGACCCTTCAACCGTGCACAGGTGCTCAACGCGGAGGGCGCGCGCATCGAGAACCGCGGCGGCGAATCCACGCTGGGAAATCTGGTCGCGGAGGTGCAGCAGTGGGCGACCGAGGCGCCGGAGTCCGGTGCCTCCCAGATCGCGTTCATGAACCCGGGCGGCCTGCGCGCCGACATGACCGGAGTGGACCCCGGCGACGGATCGTATCCGCGGGTCGTCACGGTCCGTCAGGCGGCGGCGGTGCAATCCTTCGCGAACACCCTGGTCAACCTGCAGCTGACCGGGGCGCAGATCAAATCCGTGCTCGAGCAGCAGTGGCAGCGGGACGCCTTCAACAAGCTGCCCACGCGGCCCTTCCTGCGCTTGGGGGTCTCGGAGGGCTTCGAGTACACCTACACGCAGCAGACCGTGTCCGAGCAGGAGCTGGACAACCCGACCACTCCGGAGGACGAATCGCTGCGCGCCCCCTATTCGGCTCCGCAGGGCACCGTGACCGGAATGTGGCTGCACGGCGAGCCGATCGACCTGACCGCGAGCTACTCCGTGACGGTCAATTCCTTCCTCTCCACCGGCGGCGACAACTTCCGCGAGTTCGCGAACGGCACCGGCAAGAGGGATACGGGCAAGGTCGACCTGGCGGCGATGGTGGACTACATGGGCGCCTTCGCCGCATCGACGCCGCTTCCCGTCGACTACGCGCAGCACGCCGTGGAGGTCGCGTTCCCGCAGGACGCGCCGACTGCCTACGAGCTCGGATCCACGGTGGCCTTCGACGTCCGGTCGTGGTCGATGACCCATGCGACCGACGTGCGCGACTCCGAGCTGATCGTCTCGCTCGCCGACCGGGTGCTGGGCACGTTCCCCGTGGACTCGACGCCCGGCACGGCACCGTACGACGACTACGGGACGGCCTCGGTCGCTGTCGAGCTGCCGGCGGACGCCCCGGTTGGCGCGATCGCGCTGACCCTGACCGGCGCGGCGACCGGCACGTCGATCGAGGTTGCGCTCACCACGGTCGACCGTGCCGGCAGCATCACCATCGGCATCCCGAACAAGCTGTACGCGAAGCAGAACGCGGCCATCCAGTATCGGGTGCTGGTGCTCGCGGAGGGCGCGACACCGGTGACCGGGGAGGTCACGATCCGCGACGGCAGCGAGGTGATCGCCACGGCCACCCTCACCGCCCAGGACCACGGGACCGTCAAGGTGACGCTCCCGGCCCTCGGCCGGGGCGTGCACGCGCTGTCTGCGTCGTATGCCGGCAGCGACACGGTCAAGCCGTCCACCAGCGGAACCGTTCCGGTGATCATCCGGTAGCGGCGCATCTGGCAACAGCCCGTGAAGGCGGGGTCTCCGGCGCTGGTGTCGGAGGCCCCGCCTAGACTTGTGTGGTGCCCATCGTCCCTGTCGCCGCGCCCGGAAACTCCAGTGGAAAGCTGAGTGTTCGCGGTGCCCGCGTTCACAATCTCAAGAACGTGGACCTCGACATTCCACGCGATTCCCTCGTGGTGTTCACCGGGCTCAGCGGGTCGGGCAAGTCCAGCCTCGCGTTCGACACGATCTTCGCCGAAGGCCAGCGCCGCTACGTCGAATCGCTCAGCGCGTACGCACGTCAGTTCCTCGGGCAGGTGGACCGGCCCGATGTCGACTTCATCGAGGGACTGAGTCCCGCTGTCTCGATCGATCAGAAGTCGACCAACCGCAACCCGCGTTCGACGGTCGGCACGATCACCGAGATCCATGACTACATGCGCCTGCTGTGGGCGCGCATCGGGGTACCGCACTGTCCGGTGTGCGGTGAGGTCATCCAGCGTCAGACGGTGCAGCAGATCGCCGATCAGCTCGTGGAGCTGCCCGAGAAGACCCGCTACCAGATCGTCGCGCCGGTCGTGTCGCAGAAGAAGGGCGAGTTCGTCGACCTGTTCAAGGAGCTCTCGGCCAAGGGCTACGCGCGTGCGGTCGTCGACGGCGAGCTCATCCAGCTGGCCGAGCCGCCGGTGCTGAAGAAGAGCTACAAGCACGACATCGCCGTCGTCGTGGACCGGCTGGTCGCCGGCCCCGACATCCTCAGCCGGGTCACCGACTCGGTGGAGACGGCGCTGGGTCTGGCCGGCGGCATCATGCAGGTCAACTTCGTGGACGAGGAGGGCGATGCCGCGTGGCAGTCGTTCTCGGAGAAGCTCGCGTGCCCCAACGGGCACCCGCTGCAGCTGACCGAGATCGAGCCGCGCACCTTCTCGTTCAACGCGCCCTTCGGCGCCTGCCCGACGTGCTCCGGGCTCGGCACGCGCATGTCGGTCGACGTGGACCTCATGCTCGGCGACGACGAGCTGTCGATCCGCGAAGGCGTGATCATCCCGTGGACCACCCAGGGCAAGGGTCTGTTCCAGTACTACGAACGGCTGCTGGAGGGTCTGGCCGCGGATCTGAACTTCTCGCTGGACACCCCCTGGCGCGACCTGCGGCTTGACGTGCAGGAGGCGGTCCTGCGGGGCGAGAACTACAAGGTCACCGTCAAGTGGAAGAACCGGTACGGGCGTGAGATGCGCTACTCGTCCGGGTTCGAGGGCGTGGTGCCGTACATCGAGCGTCAGTACGTGCAGGCCGATTCGGACTCGCAGCGCCAGCGCTGGTCCGAGTACCTGCGCGAAGTGCCGTGCCTGTCCTGCAACGGCGACCGGCTCAAGCCCGAGGTCCTGGCCGTTCTCGTGCACGGGCACTCCATCGCGGATGCCTCGCGCCTGAGCCTCGGCGATGCGCAGGAGTACTTCGAGCAGCTGAAGCTCACCGACCGCGAGGCCAAGATCGCCGCGCAGGTGCTGCGGGAGATCCGCGCGCGCCTGAACTTCCTGCTGCAGGTCGGCTTGAACTATCTCAGCCTGAGCCGGTCGGCCGGCTCGCTCTCCGGCGGCGAGGCTCAGCGGATCCGCCTGGCGACGCAGATCGGCTCCGGACTGACCGGTGTGCTGTACGTCCTGGACGAGCCCTCCATCGGTCTGCACCAGCGCGATAACCGGCGGCTGATCGAGACGCTGCTGACTCTGCGCGACCTGGGCAACACGCTGATCGTCGTCGAGCACGACGAGGAGACCATCCACGCCGCCGACTGGGTGGTGGACATCGGCCCGCGGGCCGGCGTCGACGGCGGTCACGTCGTGCACTCGGGGCCGCTCGCCGACATGCTGAACGATCCTCGGTCCATCACCGGCGACTACCTGGCCGGCCGGCGATCCATCCCCACGCCGACCAAGCGCCGTCGCATCGACAAGAAGCGCATGGTGACGGTCGTCGGGGCGCGTGAGAACAACCTCCGCAACGTGACGGTCGACTTCCCGCTCGGCGTGATGACCGCCGTGACCGGCGTCAGCGGCTCGGGCAAGTCGTCGCTGGTGAACGGCATCCTGTACGAAGTGCTGGCCAGTCGCCTGAACGGTGCACGTCGCATCGCGGGCAAGCACACCCGGGTCACCGGCCTGGACAATCTCGACAAGGTCGTGCACGTCGACCAGGCGCCGATCGGCCGGACGCCCCGCTCGAACCCGGCGACCTATACGGGTGTGTTCGACCGGATCCGGACGCTGTTCAGCGAGACCCCGGAGGCGAAGGTGCGCGGCTACCAGCCGGGCCGCTTCAGCTTCAACGTCAAGGGCGGGCGCTGCGAGGCGTGCTCGGGCGACGGCACGATCAAGATCGAGATGAACTTCCTCCCCGACGTGTACGTGGACTGCGAGGTCTGCCATGGCAAGCGGTACAACCGCGACACCCTCTCGGTCCACTACAAGGGCAAGAACATCGCCGAGGTGCTCGAGATGCCGATCGAGGAGGCCGCCGGCTTCTTCGAGCCGATTCAGGCCATCCACCGGTACCTGAAGACCCTGGTCGACGTGGGGCTGGGCTATGTCCGCCTGGGGCAGTCGGCGACGACGCTCAGCGGTGGCGAGGCGCAGCGCGTCAAGCTCGCCACCGAGCTCCAGCGTCGCAGCAACGGGCGCAGCGTGTATGTGCTGGACGAGCCGACCACGGGCCTGCACTTCGAGGACGTGCAGCGTCTGCTCGAGGTGCTCAACGGTCTGGTCGACAAGGGCAACACGGTGATCGTGATCGAGCACAACCTGGACGTCATCAAATCTTCGGACTGGGTCATCGACCTGGGGCCGGAGGGTGGATCCGGCGGCGGCCAGGTCGTCGCAACCGGCACGCCCGAGCAGGTGGCGCAGGCGGAAGGCAGCTTCACGGGCGCCTTCCTGGCGGAGGTGCTCGGCATCACCGCGGTGCGCAAGGCCGGGTGAGCATGCCCGCATCCCGGCCCACCGTCGCGTACAAGCCGCGACCGGGCGAGATCCCCACGAACCCGGGTGTCTACCGATTCCGGGATGCCGCGGGCAGGGTCCTCTACGTCGGCAAGGCGAAGAACCTGCGTGCGCGCCTGTCGAACTACTTCGCGCCGCTGCGCACGCTGCATGAGCGCACGCGCCGGATGGTCACCAGCGCGGCGTCGGTCGAGTGGACCGTCGTGGACAGCGACGTGGACGCGCTGCAACTCGAGTACATGTGGATCAAGGAGTTCGATCCGCCGTTCAACGTCCGCTACCGCGACGACAAGTCCTACCCGTTCATGGCGATCACGCTGGCCGACGAGGCGCCGCGCGTGATCGTCACGCGCAATCGCCGCATCAAGGGCGCCAAGTACTTCGGCCCGTACCCGAAGGTGTGGGCGGTGCACGACACCATCGATCTGATGATCAAGGTCTTCCCGATCCGCACCTGCAGCGACGCGTCCTACAAGAAGGCGATGTCCAGCGGCCGCCCGTGCTTCCCGGGGCAGATCGGGCGATGCGGCGGCCCGTGTTCGATGAAGGTCACGATCGAGGAGCACCGGGCGATCGTCGAGGACTTCATCGCGTTCATGGGCGGCGGCGACCAGCGGTTCGCCAAGGAGCTGAACGCGCGCATGCGCGAGGCGTCCGCGGCGATGGACTACGAGGCCGCCGCGGTCTACCGCGACCGTCTCGCCGCGATCGACGCCGTGCTGTCCAAGAGCGCGCTGGTCCTGTCCGCGGACACCGACGCGGACCTGTTCGGCATCGCGGAGGACGAGCTGCACGCTGCCGTGCAGCAGTTCGTGATCCGCGGCGGTCGCGTGCGCGGGGTGCGGGCCACGACGGTCGAGAAGGAACTGGACATCTCCGGTGGAGAGCTGGTCGACCAGGTGCTGCAGCGGGCCTACGGCGATGCCGCACCCGCAGACATCCCGCGTCAGGTGCTCGTCCCCTCGCTCCCGGATGGCGCCGGCGAACTCGAGGCGTGGCTGCGCGAACGCCGCGGCAAGCGGGTCTCCATCCTCGTAGCCCAGCGTGGGCGCAAGGCCGACCTGCTCAAGACCGCGACTCTGAACGCCCAGCAGGCGCTGATGATCCACAAGACCAGGCGCACGAGCGACTACGTCGCCCGCACCCAGGCGCTCAGCGACCTGCAGGAGGCACTCGGCCTGGCCGAGGCACCCCTGCGCATCGAATGCTTCGATGTCTCGCACCTGAGCGGAACCAACGTGGTCGCGTCGATGGTCGTCTTCGAGGATGGGCTGCCGCGCAAGGACCAGTACCGCTCGTTCGGCGTCCCGGAGACCACCGACGACACCGATTCGCTCTACCAGGTGCTCACGCGCCGACTGGCCTACCTGGACCGGCCCGAGGAGCAGGCAGACGCGGACGAGGGCGGGCGGCGGCGACCGCGCTTCGCCTATCCGCCGCAGCTTCTCGTCGTGGACGGAGGAAAGCCTCAGGTCGAGGCCGCCGCCCGCGCACTGGCCGACGCCGGCCACGAGGAGATCGCCCTGTGCGGCATCGCGAAGAGGCTCGAAGAGGTCTGGATGCCGGGGGAGGACTACCCCGTGATCCTGCCGCGCACGAGCGAGGCGCTGTACCTGCTGCAGCGCCTTCGCGATGAGGCGCACCGCTTCGCGATCACGCACCAGCGCAGACGTCGCCGTCGCGACATCCAGAGCGTGCTGGCCGAGGTCCCCGGACTGGGCGAGGCGCGGATCAGGGCGCTGCTGCGGCACTTCGGCTCGGTGGCCGCGTTGAAGCGCGCGACACCGGAGGAGATCATGGAGCTGCCCGGCGTAGGGCCGAAGCTGGCGGCGGCGATCCATGCCCATCTCACAAGTGAGTAGGCTGAAGACGACGACGGGGGTGGGATGACCAACGCTGAGACCGGTGCTCTGGATGCCCCCGCCGAGGAGCACCGCCCGCCCGGTGAGGTGCTCATCGTCACCGGGATGTCCGGCGCAGGCCGTTCCACCGCCGCTGATGCCCTCGAGGACCTCGGCTGGTACGTGGTCGACAATCTGCCCCCGCAGATGCTGCGCCCGCTGCTGGAGCTGACCGAGCTCGCCGCCGGCGCGCTGCCGCGCGTCGCGGTGGTCGTCGACGTGCGCGGCCGCGATCTGTTCGTCGCGTTGCCGGAGATCACCCGGGCGCTGCGGGACGGGCGCCCGGTGCGGGTGATGTTCCTGGACGCCTCCGACGACGTGCTGGTCCGCCGATTCGAGGCGGTCCGCCGGCCGCACCCGCTGCAGGGTGACGGCACGGTCCTGGACGGCATCCGGCTGGAGCGCGATCGCCTCGCTGCCGTTCGCGAGAGCGCCGACGTGATCATCGACACCTCCGGGTTCAACATCCACCAGCTGGCCACACAGGTCATCGATCTGTTCTCCGCGGAGGGCGCCGCGCGCCACTCCGTGACGATCATGAGCTTCGGATTCAAATACGGGATGCCGCCGGACGCCGATCTGGTCGCCGACATGCGCTTCCTGCCGAACCCGTTCTGGAACGACGACCTGCGCGCGCTGACCGGAGAGAGCGATGAAGTCCGGGACTTCGTGCTCACCCAGGAGGGTGCAGCCGAGTTCATCGACGCGTACACCGCGGCCCTGCAGCCGGTCCTGGCGGGATACCAGCGGGAGAACAAGGGCCATTCCGTGATCGCCGTCGGCTGCACCGGCGGAAAGCACCGATCCGTCGCGGTGGCCAAGGAACTGGCCGCGCGGCTGTCCAGCGTGCCCGGCGTCGCGGTGCGGGTGAAGCACCGCGACCTGGGTCGTGAGTGAGCGGGGTCGCGAGTAGGCTTGACCCTCGTTCCAAACCCCCATCCGCATCATTGCCTGCGAGGAGATCCGTGTCGCTGACCGCTGACGTGAAGGCCGAACTGACGGCTGTGCGCGATCCGAGTCCCACGGCTCGAGTGGCCGAGCTGACCTCTCTCCTTCGCTTCTCCGGCGGGCTGCACTCGATCGCGAACCGGGTGGCCGTCGAGGCGGAGCTGGACTCGGACGTGCTCGCGCGGCGCGTCGCCCGCGACCTCGTCGAGCTGTACGGAGTACGACCCGAGCTGGTGCACGTGCAGGGGTCGGGCGCCCGCAACGGCAGCCACTACGCGGTGCGCGTGATCGACGGCGGCGAGACGCTTGCCCGTCAGACCGGCCTGCTGGACCAGCGCCGCCGTCCCGTGCGCGGACTGCCCAACAAGCTGACCACCGGATCGCGGTCGGACCTGGCCGCGATCTGGCGCGGCGCCTTTCTGGCAGCGGGGACACTGAGCGAACCGGGTCGTTCGGCCGCTCTGGAGATCACGTGCCCCGCGCCCGAGGCTGCGATGGCGCTCGTCGGCGCGGCACACCGTCTCGGCATCCCCGCGAAGGCTCGCGAAGTGCGCGGCGTGCCGCGCGTCGTGGTCCGTGAGGGTGAGGCGATCCGCGTCGCCCTGGCGCAGATGGGCGCCAGCCGCGCGTCCAGCGACTGGGACCAGATGCGTCAGCGCCGGGAGGTGCGGGCAGGCGTGAACCGGCTGGTCAACTTCGACGACGCGAACCTGCGCCGGTCCGCCCAGGCAGCGGTGGCCGCGTGCGCACGGGTCGAGCGCGCGCTGGAGATCCTCGGCGACGAAGTCCCCGAGCACCTGCGCGAGGCGGGGGAGCTGCGCCTGGCCCATCGCGACGCCAGCCTGGACGAACTGGGCCACCACGCCGACCCCCCGCTGACCAAGGACGCGGTAGCCGGACGGATCCGCCGCCTGCTGGCCATGGCGGACAAGAAGGCCGAGACCGACGGGATCCCCGACACCGAGGCGGCCGTTCCGGTAGGTGCCGAGGACTGAGCGCGCGGCGGTGCCGCGTTAGTAGGCTAGGGACGTCATTCCCGTTGCACCGAGAAGTATCGGGGCAGCGCCGATAGGAAGAAGAGAACATGGCGAACTACACGTTGCCCGACCTCCCCTACGACTACGCCGCTCTTGAGCCGCACATCAGTGCGACGATCATGCAGCTGCACCACGACAAGCATCATCAGGCGTACGTCACCGGCGCCAACACCGCACTCGAGCAGCTCGCCGAGGCCCGCCAGAGCGGCAACCTCGCGAACGTGAACAAGCTGCAGAAGGACCTCGCCTTCAACCTCGGCGGGCACACCAACCACTCCATCTTCTGGACCAACCTCTCCCCGGACGGCGGCGACAAGCCCACGGGTGAGCTCGAGGCGGCCATCGGCGACTTCTTCGGATCCTTCGACGCCTTCCAGGCGCAGTTCACGGCGGCCGCCCTCGGGGTCCAGGGATCAGGGTGGGCGGGCCTGTTCTGGGACTCGATCGGTCAGAACCTGATCATCCAGCAGTTCTTCGACCAGCAGGGTCAGATCGTGGCCGGCACCGTCCCGCTGCTGCTGCTGGATGTCTGGGAGCACGCCTACTACCTGGACTACAAGAACGTCCGTGCCGACTACGTGAAGGCGTTCTGGAACATCGCGAACTGGGCTGATGTCCAGTCCCGCTTCGCCGCAGCCCGCGAGAAGACCTCGGGCCTGCTGGTACTGTCATAGCGAATGGGCGTCCCGGCGGGGAACCCCCGCCGGGACGTCGCCGTCCCCCCACAACCGCATCAACGCGCTGTCGCGCACCACACATCTCAGGAGAATCTCCGTGGCTGTCAAGATCGGAATCAACGGCTTCGGCCGCATCGGACGCAACTACCTCCGCGCCGCACTCGCGCAGGGTGCCGACCTCGAAATCGTGGCGGTGAACGACCTCACCGACAACAAGACCCTCGCACACCTGCTGAAGTACGACTCCGTCAGTGGCCCCCTCGCCGAAGAGGTCTCCTACGACGAGGACTCGATCACGGTCGGCGGCAGGAAGATCAAGGTCTTCGAAGAGCGCGACCCGGCCAACCTCCCGTGGGGTGAGCTCGGCGTGGACATCGTCGTGGAGTCCACCGGCCGCTTCACCAAGGCCGAAGACGCGAAGAAGCACATCGCCGGCGGTGCCAAGAAGGTGCTGATCTCGGCACCGGCCACCGGCGACGACGTCACCATCGTGATGGGCGTGAACGAGGGCGAGTACGACCCCGCCGCGCACGCCATCATCTCCAATGCCTCGTGCACCACGAACTGCCTGGCGCCGCTCGCGCAGGTCTTCAACGACGCCTTCGGAATCGAGCGCGGGTTCATGATGACCGCGCATGCCTACACGGCCGACCAGAACCTGCAGGACGGCCCGCACAGCGACCTCCGCCGCGCGCGCGGTGCGGCGATCAACATCGTGCCCGCGTCGACCGGTGCGGCCAAGGCGATCGGACGGGTGCTGCCCGAGCTGAGCGGCAAGCTCAGCGGTTCGTCCTACCGCGTTCCGGTGCCCACCGGCTCGATCGTCGACCTGACGGTGGTCACGCCGACCGAGGGTCTCACCGTGGACCAGGTCAACGCCGCCTACCAGGCTGCCGCCGCCGAGGGACGTCTCGCCGGGTACCTCGAGTACACCGCGGACCCCATCGTCTCCAGCGACATCCAGGGCAACCCGCACTCGTCGATCTTCGACTCGGAGCTGACGAACGTCAGCGGCAACCTGGTCAAGGTCTCGGCGTGGTACGACAACGAGTGGGGCTACTCCAACCGTCTCGTCGACCTCACCGAGTACGTCGCCGAACGCCTCTAAGCGATCATGCCTCTGCGCACCCTCGACTCGCTGGGTTCGCTCGCCGGCAAGCGGGTCATCGTCCGCTGCGATCTCAACGTCCCCTTGAAGGACGGCGTGATCACGGACGATGGCCGCGTGCGGGCGTCGCTCCCCACTCTCAACGCGCTCATCCAGCAGGGTGCCCGCGTGGTGGTCTGCTCTCACCTCGGTCGTCCCGCCGGTGCCCCGGACGAGAAGTACAGTCTGGCCCCGGTCGCTCAGCGGCTGTCCGAGCTGCTCGGCTCGCCGGTCGCGTTCGCGCGGGACACGGTGGGGGAGTCGGCCTCCGACGCGGTCGCCGCGCTCGAAGACGGCGGCGTCGCGGTGATCGAGAACCTTCGATTCCACTCCGGTGAGACCTCCAAGGACGAGGCCGAGCGTCGCGCCTTCGCCGAGCAGCTCGCCCAGCTCGGCGACGTGCTCGTCTCCGACGGTTTCGGGGTCGTTCACCGCAAGCAGGCGAGCGTGTACGAGCTGGCGCAGATCCTGCCGTCCGCCGCCGGTCTGCTGATCGCCGCGGAGCTGGATGTCCTGGACCGCCTGACCGAGAACCCCGAGCGTCCGTACACCGTCGTGCTCGGCGGCTCCAAGGTCAGCGACAAGCTGGGCGTGATCTCGCACCTGCTTCCGCGGGTGGATCGGCTGCTGATCGGCGGGGGGATGCTGTTCACCTTCCTCGCCGCCCAGGGTCACCGTGTCGGCGCGAGCCTGCTCGAAGCCGACCAGCTGGACACCGTGCGTCAGTACGTCAAGACCGCGGAGGAGACCGGGGTCGAGATCGTCCTGCCCACCGACGTGGTCGTGGCGTCCAGTTTCAGCGCGGACGCCGAGCATGTGGTGACGGCGGCGGACCGGATCGAGGACACCCCGTTCGGCGCGTCCGGCCTCGGCCTGGACATCGGACCGGACACCGCGGCGCGCTTCGCCGAGGTCATCCGGGACAGCCGCACGGTGTTCTGGAACGGGCCGATGGGCGTCTTCGAGCTCGCACCGTTCGCGGCCGGCACGAAGGCGGTCGCTCAGGCCCTGACCGAAGTCCGCGGACTCAGCGTCGTGGGCGGCGGCGACTCGGCCGCAGCCGTGCGTCAGCTGGGCTTCCAGGACGATCAGTTCGGGCACATCTCGACGGGCGGCGGAGCAAGCCTGGAATTCCTCGAGGGCAAGAAGCTCCCCGGACTGGAGGTCCTCGGATGGCAGTAGACGATCCTGGTGCAACGGCTGCGACGCAGATCAGGCGCACCCCGTTCATCGCGGGCAACTGGAAGATGAATCTGGACCACCAGCAGGCGATCGCCTTCGTGCAGAAGCTGCACTGGTCTCTGAAAGAGGCAAAGCACGTCGAGGGCAGTGTCGAAGTGGGGATCTTCCCGCCGTTCACCGACCTGCGCACCGTTCAGACCCTGCTGGACGCGGACAAGATCCCATTCGCGCTGGGCGCGCAGGATCTGTCGACGAAGGACTCCGGTGCCTACACCGGCGAGGTGTCCGGAGCGTTCCTGGCCAAGCTGAACTGCGGATATGTCATCGTCGGGCACTCGGAGCGCCGCGAATACCACGATGAGTCCGATGAGGTCGTCGCGGCGAAGGTGCAGGCCGCGCTGCGCCACCGGCTGGTCCCGGTCATCTGCGTGGGCGAGACCTCTGAGGACCTGGAGAAGTTCGGCGCGAGCGCCGTTCCGGTCGGCCAGCTGGAGGTCGCGCTGGAAGGCGTGCCCGCGGATGCCGAGATCGTCGTGGCGTACGAGCCGGTCTGGGCCATCGGCTCCGGCCAGGCCGCCACCCCGGATCAGGCCCAGGAGGTCTGCGCGAAGCTGCGCGGCGTGATCTCCGCGAAGCTGGGGCCGGATGCCGCGCAGCGGACCCGCGTCCTGTACGGCGGATCGGTGAAGTCGACGAACATCGCGAGTTTCATGCGCGAGCCGGACGTCGACGGCGCGCTGGTGGGCGGGGCTAGTCTGGTCGTGGACGAGTTCGCGGCCATCGTCCGCTATCAGAAACACGTCGGCGTCTGACCGCGCTTATACTGGGGAATCGTGCGCCCGTCTCGGGCGCGGTGAAAGGCTTAGATCTGTGCAGATCCTAGAGTTCGTCCTGCAGGTGCTCCTGGGCATCACCAGCCTGCTGCTGACACTTCTCATCCTGCTCCACAAAGGACGCGGTGGAGGGCTGTCGGACATGTTCGGCGGCGGCATGACATCGGCGCTGGGCTCCTCGGGTCTGGCCGAACGGAACCTGAACCGGTTCACGGTCGTCCTGGCGCTGGCCTGGTTCGTCGCGATCGTGGCCCTCGGTCTCCTGACGAAGTTCCAGAGCGTCTGATGGCCAGCGGAGGAAATGCGATCCGCGGCACCCGCGTCGGTGCGGGTCCCATGGGTGAGCAGGATCACGGATTCCACGCCGAGCGCATCGCCATCTCCTATTGGGACGCCCTCGGCAACGAGACCGTCCGCTACTTCGCGGCCGGGATTCCCGAAGAGGAGATCCCGGACACGATCGACTCCCCGCACTCCGGCCTCCCGGCCGGGCGCGACAAGGAGAACCCGCCGGCGCTGGCCAAATCCGAGCCGTACAAGACGCACCTCGCGTACGTGAAGGAACGTCGTACCGAGGAAGAGGCCGAAGCGCTCCTGGATGACGCCCTCAAGCAGCTGCGGGAGCGCCGCGGCCTGGAATAGATCCCCGCGGACGGGATCTCGATACGGCGCTGGCGCGCCTACTCGATCTTGACCCGTCGCGCATCAACGCGGGCTTCGCTCGCATTGATCCGCGACGCGTCAATACTCCCGGTCGATCAGTTCGGGCGGAACCTGTGATGCCGCCGCCTGGTCGACGAAGAAGACCGTGCGCTTGCGGCCCTTGGCCCCGGCAACCGGGACGCTCGAGTAGCTGGCGCCGGCCAGCGCCAGACCGAGCGCGGAAGCCTTGTCGGCGCCCGAGAGCACCAGCCACACCCGCTTCGATCCGTTGATGACCGGTCGGGTCAGCGAAACGCGGTCCGGCGGGGGCTTCGGCGAATCGCGCACCGCCACGGTGACGCGATCGGTGATCAGGATCTCCGGTCGATCGGGGAAGAGCGAGGCGATGTGCCCGTCCGGCCCGACGCCCAGGAAGCAGATGTCGAACGACGGCCACGGAGTGCCGTCCTTCTGCGGATAGCGGGCGAGCTCCGCCGCATAGCGGTCGGCGGCTTCGTCCAGCTCCACCCCGTCATCGCTCGCCGCGACGGCGTGGATGTTCCCCGCCGGGATCTCCAATGAGTCCAGCAACGCCGCACGCGCCTGCCGCTCGTTCCGCTCCGCATCATCGCGCGCCAGGAACCGCTCGTCGCTCCACCAGAAGTGGACACCGGACCAATCGACCCTGCTCCGACGCGGGTGACGCATCGCGGCCATCAGCACCGCCGATCCCATCGACCCACCGGTGAGGCACACGTGGACGGGACGACTGTGGGCTGCGCGCTTGGCGAGACGGTGGATCAACCGTTCGGCGACGGACTCAGCGAGAGTGGCTGGATCGGGGCTGATCACAACCCGCTTCTCGGTGCCGAATTCAGCCATGGGTCTCCGTCGCCGGTTCCAGGAGTTCCAGTCCCTCGGTGATGACTTGACCATACAGGACGTCCGGATCCAGGCCGCGCAGCTCCTCGGCCAGGCATTCGCGCAGGCTCCGACGTGGGAAGGCCAGGTCATGGGTGGGCTGCCCCGGCTGCGTGAGGACCGCGAGCGCCGGGCTCGGACGCTCCAGGAGCGTGACACCGCTGGGGCGCTCCAGGCGCACGGACTTGATGCCACCGGGCCACTCGTCGTGCGAAAGGTACTCGTAGGTGACGTCCACATCCAGCTTGAGCCGCAGCCACGCGGCCAAGAGGGCGGTGGACGGGGAATCCCACGCGCCGCGGACCTCGACGGCCGTGACCGGTTCGTAGGGCGGCTGATCCAGCACCGCGGCGAGCTGTTCACGCCACCGCGTGATGCGGGTCCAGGCGAAATCGGTGCTTCCCGGCGCGTAGTTGGCACCCAGGGCGCCCAGCCATGCGGCCGGATCCTTCTGCGCCGAGGCATCCGTGATGCGACGCTGGGCGATGCGTCCGATCGGAGAGGTGGAGAGCACCTCCGGCGTCTCGGCGGGCCACCACGCCACCACGGGCGCGTCCGGCAGGAGCAGGCCGGTCAGGAGGCTGTCATGGTTGGATGCCACCGGTCCCTGCGCATTCAGGACGATGACCTCGCTGGCACCGGCGTCACCGCCGACGCGGATCTGGGCATCCAGGCGGGGCGCGTTGTTCTGATCGCCGAGCATGATGACGATGACGCGCATGGGATGCTCGCGTGACGCGTCGTTGGCCGCTTCGATGGCCTCTTCCTCGACGCCCTGGCGCGTGGCGATGATCAGCGTCAGCACGCGGCCCAGCGCCACGGCCCCGCCTTCTTCGCGCACGTTCACCAGCGCCTTGGAGATCTTGCTGACGGTCGTGTCGGGCAGGTCGATGATCATGGTCGCCTCCACGTGCGTCCGTCGCGGGCGAGCATGGCGTCGGCGGATGCCGGCCCCCAGGAGCCGGGTGGGTACTGCTCCAGCGGACCGCCCTCCTTCTCCCAGAAGTCCTCGATCGGGTCGAGGATCTTCCAGGACAGCTCGACTTCTTCATGACGTGGAAAGAGCGGGGGATCGCCGAGCAGGACGTCCAGGATGAGTCGTTCGTAGGCCTCGGGACTGGCCTCGGTGAATGCGTGACCGTAGCCGAAGTCCATCGTCACGTCGCGGACCTGGGCGCCCGCGCCGGGCACCTTGGAGCCGAAGCGGATCGTCACGCCCTCATCGGGCTGCACTCGGATCACCAGCGCGTTCTGGCCCAGCCCGGAGGTCTGCCCGCGCGAGAACAGCAGCTCCGGCGCACGCTTGAAGACCACCGCGATCTCGGTGACGCGCCGTCCGAGGCGCTTACCGGTGCGCAGGTAGAAGGGCACCCCCGCCCACCGGCGCGTGTTGATCTCCAGAGTGATGGCCGCGTAGGTCTCCGTGGTGGAGTCCGGCTGCATGCCGTCCTCTTCGAGGAAGCCGAGCACCTCCTCGCCGCCCTGCCAGCCGCCGGCGTACTGTCCGCGGGCGGTGGACGCGCCCAGATCCGGCGGCAGTGTCACCGCAGCGAGCACCTTCTCCTTCTCGGCGCGCAGATCCCGGGCGTCGAAGGAGATCGGCTCTTCCATCGCGGTCAGTGCGAGCAGCTGGAGGAGGTGGTTCTGGATGACGTCGCGGGCGGCCCCGATGCCGTCGTAGTACCCGGCGCGACCGCCCACCCCGATGTCCTCGGCCATGGTGATCTGAACGTGATCGACGTAGTTGCGGTTCCAGAGCGGTTCGTACAGCTCGTTCGCGAAGCGCAGCGCGAGGATGTTCTGAACCGTCTCCTTGCCGAGGTAGTGATCGATGCGGAAGATCGAATCCGCGGGGAAGGCCGACCGGAGCGCGTCGTTGAGCGAACGCGCGGAGGCGAGGTCATGGCCGAACGGCTTCTCGATGACGACCCGCCGCCACCGTTCGGGCTGATCGGCCGTGTCATCGACCAGACCGGAGTCCTTCAGCTGCTTGGCGACCTGCGGGAAGTCCTTCGGGGGGATCGAGAGATAGAACGCATGGTTGCCCATGGTGCCGCGTTCCAGATCGAGGTTCTCGACGGTCTCGCGCAGCCGGGCGAACGCGTTCGGGTCATCGAACTCGCCGGGGACGAATCGGATTCCCTGTGACAGCTGCTCCCAGGTCTCCTCCCGGAACTCCGTCCGGGAGTGATCCTTGACGGCTTCCTTCACGACCTGCGCGAAGTCCTGATCCTCCCAGTCCCGCCTCGCGAAGCCGACCAGGGCGAAGCCCGGCGGCAGCAGTCCGCGGTTGGCGAGGTCGTACACGGCCGGCATCAGCTTCTTGCGGGAGAGGTCGCCGGTCACGCCGAAGATCACCAGCGCGCTGGGGCCGGCGATGCGATTGAGGCGATGATCCTCCGCGTCGCGCAGCGGATTGTGATCGCGCGAGATCTCGACCGTCACTGCGCGGCCTCGAACAGCGTGAGCACCTCGGCCTGCGGGTCGGTGAGTGTCAGGGTGACGACCGGGCGGCCGTGCGCGGCGAGCACGTCCGCGTCGCCCGCCGCCTGCGCCTGGATCAGCTGTCCGAAGGTGAAGGGACGCCCCGGGATCTCCAGATCCACGTCGGTCTGCTCCAGGATCTGCAGGAAGACCCCGACTGCGGGGCCGCCCTTGTGGAACTGGCCGGTGGAGTGCAGGAACCGTGGTCCCCAGCCGAACGTGGTGGGACGACCGGAGTCGGCCGCGACCAATTCGCGCAGTCCGTGCAGCTGGGGCAGGCGCAGCCTGTCCACGTACGCCTGGACGGACACATACCCGTTCGCGGGCAGCCGTGCCCACAGGGCGTCCAGCACATCCGCGACCGTGCCGGAGGCGGCCAGTGCCGGATCGGACACCCGCACCTCGACGCCGTCGACCGCGAATGCGGGATCGGTGGCCTCCGGTCGCGCCTCCAGGAGCCCCCGGGTGGCGGTCTTGGCGGATTCGACATCGGGCTGATCGAACGGGTTGATGCCCAGCATCCGCCCGGCGATCGCGGTCGCGTACTCCCACACCACGAACTGTGCTCCGAGGGAGCCGCTGACCAGCACCTCGCCCTCGTGCCGCTCACGGAAGTGGAACTCGTTGGCCTCGTCCACGAAGCGGACGATCTGCATGTCCGGGGGCGTCTGCTCGGCCTCGGGCGATACCGGCAGCAGCACGACCGGCAGGATGCCCGTGCCCTCCTTGCCGGTGGACTCGGCGACGAGCTGCTCGATCCAGTCCGGCAGGCCGACGATGTGGGTGCCGTCGGTGATCAGGCCCAGCTTGTCGCGTCGCGGTTCGCCGCCGGCGATGGCCGCGGCCAGGACGAGCGCGGGATTGTCGGCGCTGTCGATCGCGACCTCGAGCAGCGAAGCCTCCGCCTCGTCGAGCAGTTCGGAGATGTCCGCACCGGCCAGTCCCGCGGGCACCAGTCCGAAGGCGGTCAGCGCCGAGTAGCGTCCGCCGACCGTCGGGTCCGCGTTGAACACGCGGTAGCCGTCGGCGCGGGCGGCCCGGTCCAGCGGCGAGTCGGGGTCCGTGACGACGACGATGCGCTCGAGCGGATCGATGCCGATGTCCCCGAACGCGGCTTCGAAGGCGCGCTTGGCGGAGTCGGTCTCAACGGTGGAGCCGGACTTGGAGGAGACCACCAGGGCGGTCTGCTGCAGACCGCCGGCCGCCGCGTCGCCATCGATCGCAGCCAGCACCTGGCTCGGCGCGGTCGAGTCCAGGATCACGAGCGGAACCCCGGAGGTCTGTGCGATCACTTCCGGCGCGAGCGAGGAGCCGCCCATGCCGGCGAGCACGATCCGGGTCACGCCCCGCGCGCGCAGCTCGGCGCGCAGCGCCTCGATCTCGGGGACGAGTGGCCGCGAGACGGAGACCGCCTGCACCCACCCCAGACGCCCGGATGCCTCGGCTTCGGCATCCGGACCCCACAGCGACGCGTCGCCGGCGGTGATGCCGGACGCGACGAGATCGGCGATCAGGCCTGGCAGCGTCTCGCGGACGACGGATTTGACATGCCCGGTGAGATGGATCTCAAAGCTCATGCGCCGGACTGCGCTGCCTCGAGAGCGGCCTTCACCGTGTCCTGGAGCTCGTGCCAGGAGGTGATGAACTTCTGCACGCCCTCGTCCTCGAGCACCTCGGTGACCTCGGCGAAGTCCACGCCGACGCCGGCGAGACGGTCGAAGACCTCGTGCGCGCCGGCATAGGCGCCGGTGACCGTGTCCCCGGCGATGACGCCGTGATCGAAGGTCGCCTCGAGGGTCTTCTCGGGCATCGTGTTCACCGTGCCGGGGGCCACCAGCTCGGTCACGTACAGCGTGTCCGGCAGCGCCGGATCCTTCACGCCCGTCGAGGCCCACAGCGGCCGCTGCACGTTGGCGCCGGCATCGACGAGGGCGCGGGCCCGGTCCGTGGCGAACTCGCGTTCGAACAGCTCGTACGCCAGGCGGGCGTTCGCGACGCCGGCGAGGCTCTTCAGACCCGCGGCTTCCTCGGTGCCGATCGCGGTCAGGCGCTTGTCGACTTCGGTGTCCACCCGTGAGACGAAGAAGGACGCCACCGAGTGGATGCCGGACAGGTCGTGCCCGGCCTGGCTGGCCTGTTCGAGGCCGGCCAGGTACGCGGCGATGACGTCGGCGTATCGCTCCAGGCTGAAGATCAGCGTGACGTTGACCGAGATCCCCGAGCCGATCGCCTCGGTGATCGCAGCCAGACCCGCTTTGGTCGCGGGGATCTTGATGTGGATGTTCGGGCGGTCGACCTTGGCCCACAGCTCCTTGGCCTGCGCAATGGTCGCGTCCGTGTCGTGCGCGAGGTCGGGGGAGACCTCGATCGAGACGCGACCGTCCACGCCGTGGGTCTCGTCGTAGACGTGCCGGAACACATCCGCGGCAGCGCGCACGTCGTCGGTGGTGATCTCGAAGATCGCCTCGTCCGCGGACGCGCCGCGGCCGGCGAGCACGCCGAGCTGACCGGTGTACGCCTCGCTGCCGGAGCCGATCGCGCCGGCGAAGATCGTCGGGTTCGTGGTGACCCCCGACACGTTGCGGGTGGCGATCAGGTCGGCGAGGTTCCCGCTGACGATCCGCTCACGGGACAGGTCATCCAGCCAGATGCTGACGCCCTCGGCCACGAGGTGTGCGGTGGGGGTGCTCATGAGTTCTCCTTCAGGGTCTCGCGTGCCGCCTCGACGACGGCCTCGGCGGTGACGCCGAACTTCTCGAACAGGGTTTTGTAATCCGCCGATGCGCCGAAGTGCTCGATCGAGACGCTTCGACCGCGGTCACCGACCAGCGCCCGCCACGGCAGCTTGATGCCCGCTTCGACCGACACGCGCGCCCGCACCGAAGACGGCAGCACGCTCTCGCGGTAGTCGGCGTCCTGTTCGTCGAACCACTCGAGCGACGGCGCGGAGACCACTCGCGCCTGCACGCCCTCGGCGGCCAGTGTCTCGCGGGCAGCGACGGCCAGCTGCACTTCGGAGCCGGTGGCGATGAGGATGACATCGGGGCTTCCGGCCGGTGCTTCGGCCAGGACGTAGGCGCCGCGCGCGGCACCGTCGGCCGAAGCCAGCGTGTCACCCGACGCCGCGCCCTGGCCGCGCTCGAACACGGGGATGTTCTGGCGGGTGAGGGCGATGCCGGCCGGCCCGGCGTGCCGGCGGAGCATCTCCAGCCAGACCACCGCGGTCTCTGCGGCGTCACCGGGGCGGACCACCGTGAAGTTCGGGATGGCGCGCAGCGCGGCCAGCTGCTCGATCGGCTGGTGGGTCGGGCCGTCTTCACCGAGGGCGACCGAATCGTGCGTCCAGACGAAGATGCTGGGAACGTTCATCAGCGCGGCCAGACGGACCGGCGGGCGCATGTAGTCGCTGAAGATGAGGAACGTGCCGCCGAAGGGACGGGTGGGACCGTGCAGGACGATCCCGTTGATGATCGCGCCCATCGCGTGTTCGCGGATGCCGAAGTGCAGCACGCGGCCGTAGGGGTCGCCGCTCCATTCGTGCGTGGACCATTCCTCGGGGATGAACGAGTTCGCGCCCTTGATGGTGGTGAGGTTCGACTCGGCAAGGTCTGCCGACCCGCCCCACAGCTCGGGTAGCTCCGCGGCCAGCGCGTTGATGACCGCGCCGGACGCGGCCCGCGTGGAGACGTCTTTTCCGGGCTCGAAGCTCGGCAGCGCCGCGGCGATGCCCTCGGGCAGTTCGCGGGCGTTCACGCGATCCCACAGCGCCTTGCGCTCGGGGTGCGCCGTCGCCCAGGCGTCGAAGCGCTCCTGCCACTCGGCGTGCGCCGTCGCGCCGCGCTCACCGAGAGCACGCGTGTGCGCGAGCACGTCCGCGGGCACGACGAAGCTCTCGTCGGGGTTCCAGCCGAGCACCTTCTTGGTCGCGGCCAGCTCGTCGGCGCCGAGGGCGGAGCCGTGGATCTTGCCGGTGTTCTGCTTGCCGGGCGAGGGCCAGCCGATGATGGTCTTCAGGATGATGATCGAGGGCTTGACGGTCTCGCTCTTCGCCGCCTCGAGCGCGGCGAACAGCTCCGCGGCGTCTTCGACGTACTGGCCGGTCTTCTTCCAGTCCACCGTCTGCACGTGCCAGCCGTATGCCTCATACCGCTTGGCGACGTCCTCGGTGAAGGCGACGTTCGTGTCGTCCTCGATGGAGATCTGGTTCGCGTCGTACAGCACGACCAGGTTGCCCAGCTCCTGGTGACCGGCGAGGGAGGACGCCTCGCTGGTGACGCCCTCCTGAAGGTCGCCGTCGCTGGCGATGACATAGATGAAGTGGTCGAAAGGGGACTCGCCGGCCGCCGCGTCCGGATCGAACAGGCCGCGCTCGTAGCGGGCGGCGTAGGCGAAGCCCACCGAAGAGGCCAGGCCCTGACCGAGCGGACCCGTCGTGATCTCGACGCCTTCGGTGTGGCCGTACTCGGGGTGTCCCGGGGTCTTCGACCCCCATGTCCGCAGTGACTTCAGGTCGTCCAGCTCGAGTCCGAAACCGCCCAGATAGAGTTGCACGTACTGTGTCAGCGACGAGTGACCCGCCGACAGAATAAACCGGTCCCGGCCGGGCCAGTGCACATCGGCCGGGTCGTGGTTCATCACCCGCTGGTACAGCAGGTACGCCGCAGGGGCGAGGCTCATCGCCGTCCCGGGGTGGCCGTTTCCCGCCTTCTCGACCGCGTCCGCCGCCAGCACGCGAGCGGTATCCACCGCGCGCCGATCGATTTCATCCCAACGCAGTTCTGACACCGGGCCGCCTTTCTCAGAAGAAGTGCACCCGAGTCCGCTGACCGCGCCGCAATCGGGAGCAGCAGCCGGCGCAGGGCGCGTGTTGTCTCAGCATAGCGAAGGGCCGGAAGCCAGCGGGCGCGAATGACATAGACTCGGAGGGCAGGTTCAGGCGGTCGAGCGGGGAGCGATGGACACCATGATGACGGCGGACGCGTCCGCCGTACGACCTCATTCGCTGGGCCGTACGATCCGGGCTTACGTCGCGCTGACCAAGCCGCGCGTGCTCGAGCTGCTCCTGGTCACGACGGTGCCGGTGATGATCCTCGCCCAGGGCGGGTTCCCCGACATCTGGCTCGTGCTGGCGACCGTGCTCGGCGGCTCGATGAGCGCGGGATCCGCGGCGGCGTTCAACATGTACCTGGACCGGGACATGGATGCCCACATGCAGCGGACGGCGAATCGCCCGCTGGTGACCGGCGAGGTCTCGCCGCGCGGCGCGCTGGTGTTCGCGTGGACCCTGGCTGCGACATCCACCGTGTGGCTCTGGTTCACCACGAACTGGCTCGCCGCCACCCTGTCGGCGGCGGCGATCTTCTTCTACGTCGTCATCTACACGATGATCCTCAAGCGCCGCACCGAGCAGAACATCGTGTGGGGCGGCATCGCCGGGTGCTTCCCGGTCGTCATCGGCTGGTCGGCGGTCACCGGATCGCTGACCTGGACGCCGATGATCCTGTTCGCCCTGGTGTTCCTGTGGACGCCGCCGCACTATTGGCCCCTGTCGATGAAGTACAAGGACCAGTACGAGGGCGTGGACGTGCCGATGCTCGGGGCGACGCGCTCCGGGTCGCAGGTCGGGCTTCAGGTGATCCTGTACGCGTGGGCGACCGTGGCGTGCTCGCTGCTGCTGATCCCGGTGGCGGGGATGGGGCTGGTCTACTCCGTCTCGGCGATCGTCTTCGGCGGCTGGTTCATCTACGAGTCGCACCGGCTGTACAGCCGTGCCGTGCGCGGGACCGAGCCCCGGCCGATGCGGGTGTTCCACGCCTCGATCACCTACCTCACCCTCCTGTTCGTCGCGATCGCGGTCGACCCGCTGCTTCCGTTCTGAGCCGGGCCGCTCAGGCCTGTTCGCCCTCTTTCGGGAACTGGGCGCGCAGCGCGGTCTCCTCCGCGTCGATCGCCTGCAGCGCGGCGACGATCGCCGGCTCCTGATAGCGCCCCTCGGCGCGGGCCTTCAGCACGGCGGCCCGTTCGGCATCCAGCATCGCGCGGCGGAGGCGGTATTTCGCCTCCAGCTGCGGGATGGACGCGTCCGGACCGTACGCGACGAGGGTCTCGCCGAGGAAGCCCGCGTCGGTGCGCAGGAGCGCGGCGACGTGCTTCTCCTCCTCGGGCAGCTCCTGGGCGTCCAGCAGATCGATTCCGGCCTGGCGGGCCTCGGCCATCAGCAGCCGCCGTTCGGCCAGCTCCTGCACCAGGCTGGGCTTCGGAAGGTTCAGGCGGCGGATGATCGCCGGTAGCGCGAGGCCCCCGAGCAGGCTCGCCACCACCACGACGAACGCGAGGAACTGCAGGTACTCCCGGCCCGGCGTCTCCTTCGGCAGCAGGAAGACGGCGGCCAGGGTGACGACCCCGCGCACGCCCGCCGAGGAGACCGCGACGCCGTTGCGCCAGGCCCAGCCCCGCTCGCGCAGCCGCCGCGGCCCCTTCCGGTACAGCAGCGTCGTGCCCATCACCCAGGCGAAGCGGGAGGCCACCAGGGCGGCCAGGATGCCGACGCAGATCCCGACGGTCGGCCAGAGGCCCGGGCCGGTGGCGATGGCGCCCTGCAGGATCCCCTGGAGATTGAGTCCGATGAACAGGAAGACGGTGTTCTCGAGCAGGAACTTGATCGTGCGCCAGTTGAGCCGCTCGGCGACCCGCGCTTCGGCCGAGGAGACGGACGGTGCCCGATAGCCCAGATACAGGCCGGCCAGGACCACGGCCAGGACTCCGGACCCGTGCAGGAATTCGCCCACCAGGAACGCCGCGAACGGTGTGACGAAGGTCAGACTGGTGTCCAGGACGGCCGAGTGCAACCGTGAACGCACGAACGTGACGGCCCAGCCCACGCCCAGACCCACCCCGGTCCCGACGACCACTGCGACGACGAACTCGAATCCGATCTCGGCCGGCGTGACGGAGCTGACGATCGCCGCGATGGACGCGTTCAGCGCGACCAGCGCGGTGGCGTCGTTGAGCAGGCTCTCGCCCTCCAGGATGGTGACCACGCGCCGCGGCAGTCCCAGGCGCCCGGCGATCGCGGTCACGGCAATCGCGTCGGTCGGTGCGACCACCGCCGCGAACGCGAACGCCGCCGCCAGGGTGATCGCCGGGACCAGGGCGTACGCGGCGAACCCGACGACCACCACCGTGAATGCGACCAATCCAACCGACAGGAGCAGGATGCTGTCCCGGCGCGCACGCACGTCTATCACGCTGGTGCGTATCGCCGCGGCGAACAGCAGCGGCGGGAGGATGCCGTAGAGGATCAGCTCGGGTTGGACCTCGACTTCCGGCACGCCCGGGATGAACGAGACCGCTCCTCCGACGACGACCAGGGCGACCGGGGCCGACCAGCCCAGCCGGCCGACGATGCCCGTGATCGCGACGGTCGTGAGGACGAACAGAACGATCCAGGTGATCGTTCCGACGGGGTCCACGGAGCCAGTATCGAGCAGAAGGGGCGGGAATGCGCGGATGTGCGCACTCCCGCCCCTTCGAGGTCTTCGGCTCAGCGCTGGGGCGCGGCCTCCGCGACGTGCTCGGACTCCGCTGCGGGGACGTCGTCGTGGGCATCGTCCTCTGCCGACCAGTCCAGCGCCTCGATGATCTCCACGTCGGTGGCGGGAACGAACGAGCGCACCACGGCGACGACGAGGGCGAGGGCGAGTCCGACGAGTCCGGTCGCGATCAGGATGCCGCCGACGATCGCCCACACCTGGCCGACGTAGACGTCGACCGGTGTCGCGGTGCCGGCGGTCAGAGCGGTGGACATCACGGCGAGCTTGTCGACGGTGAGCCATGCGCCGAGGACGCCGGTGGCGAGGGAGCCGACCAGCAGGATCCAGAACGGGATGCTGCGGACGAGGCTGGGGCGTGCAGTCATGCGGGAACTCCTTGGTTCGATGGGTGTCGGGGGTGTGCGCGGGACGATGGCGTGCGCCGCGGCATCCGCCCAGCCTGGTGCGGCCGGGCGAATCGCACGTGTGCGAATCCGATGAACCCGCTATGAGTCCTGACGGGAGGCAGCGGAAGCGGTTCCGACCGAGCCAGCGTACGCCGGCACATCGGCCGGAGCCTGGGCACTCGCCTTGAGATGCAGCACCACGGCGGTCATCGCCGCAACCAGCAGCACCGCGAGCACCATGTGGATGTTCACCAGCACGATGGGCAGACCGGCGCGTGCCTGCCACAGGCCCACCGCGGTCTGGGCCGCCTCGACCGCAAGCAGCAGACCTACCCACAGTCGCAGCCGCAGGTGCGGGGGAGTGCGACCGGCGCCGACCAGCAGCACGAGCGTGACCAAGAGCAGCGCGTAGGCCGGCCAGGAGTGCACGTGCTGCATGAACTCCGGATTCAGGCCGTTCCGCGCCGCGCCGCCGTCCCCGGCGTGCGGCCCCGATCCGGTCACGAGGATGCCCACGATCACCGTGACCGCCACCAGCAGGCTGGTCAGGTGCGCGGTCGCGGCATACCAGCCGGGGACGGCGCGCACACGGGGACCGGGCGCGGCGTAGACGCGCTGCACCAGGACGGTGGCGAGGCCGACGAGGATGACCGAGGCGAAGTAGTGCAATCCCACGACGTAGGGGTTGAGGTTGGTCAGCACGGTGATGCCGCCGATGATCGCCTGAAGGGGCACGTACAGGCCGATCGCCAGGGACAGCCAGAACAGATCGCGGCGCTCCCGGCGCATGCGGACCACGAACACGAACATGGTGACGGCCACGATCACGAGGATGAACGTCAGCATGCGGTTGCCGAATTCGATGACGCCGTGGATGCCCATCTCGGCGGTCGGCACGAGCGAATCGTCGGTGCAGCGCGGCCACGTCGGGCAGCCCAGCCCCGACCCGGTGAGCCGGACCAGGCCGCCGGTGCCGACGATGCCCACCTGCACGACCAGGCTCGCCCAGGCCGCCGTGATGACGCGACGGTCCACGCGGGCCGGCAGCCACGTCACGAATCGTCGCAGCAGTCCCCGGTCGGGGGTGGTCGTGGGGTCCGCGGCCATCGGGCCTCGCCTCCTGGGAATGCACTCCGACGTGGTCGGAGCGGGTCCCGGCCACCCGGCGCGGCGGCGGGACCCTGTAGAATCAAAGGGTCGGATGCTGGCGCGTCGCGCTCTGCATCACTGACAGTGTAGGCGCGCAGGACGGCGCCACTGATTGGGCCCACCAGCGGCATCCCTCGTCGGTACTCCACCGAGGGAGCAGGAATGCCGGGGCGGATGACACCGTTGCGGCCCGGAGGAGAGTGTGACGATGTCGGATGTCCTGATCGACCGACCCGAGCTGGCAAGCCTCGGGCAGTACGAGTTCGGCTGGCACGATGCCGATGCCGCCGGCGCGACTGCCCAGCGCGGTCTGAGCGAAGCCGTGGTCCGCGGAATCTCGACTCTCAAGAACGAGCCCGAGTGGATGCTCAAGACGCGGCTGAAGGGACTGGCGCTGTTCGAGCGCAAGCCCATGCCGACGTGGGGCGCCGATCTGAGCGAGATCGACTTCGACAACATCAAGTACTTCGTGCGCTCCACCGAGAAGCAGGCCGGCTCCTGGGAGGAGCTTCCCGAGGAGATCCGCAACACCTACGAGCGTCTCGGCATCCCCGAGGCCGAGCGTCAGCGCCTCGTCTCCGGCGTCGCAGCGCAGTACGAGTCCGAGGTCGTCTACCACCAGATCAACGAGCAGCTCGAGGCGCAGGGTGTCATCTTCATGGACACCGACACCGCGCTGCGCGAGCACCCGGAGTTCTTCGAGGAGTACTTCGGCACGGTGATTCCGGCCGGCGACAACAAGTTCGCTGCGCTGAACACGTCCGTGTGGTCCGGCGGGTCCTTCGTCTACGTGCCCCCCGGCGTGCACGTGGAGATCCCGCTGCAGGCCTACTTCCGGATCAACACCGAGAACATGGGCCAGTTCGAGCGCACCCTGATCATCGCCGACGAGGGATCGTACGTGCACTACATCGAAGGCTGCACGGCGCCGATCTACAAGAGCGATTCACTGCACTCCGCCGTCGTGGAGATCATCGTCAAGAAGAACGCCCGCGTGCGCTACACGACGATCCAGAACTGGTCGAACAACGTCTACAACCTGGTGACCAAGCGCGCGATCGCCCACGAGGGCGCGACGATGGAATGGATCGACGGCAATATCGGCTCGAAGGTCACGATGAAGTACCCGTCGATCTTCCTGGTCGGCGAGCACGCCAAGGGCGAGACCCTGTCCGTCGCCTTCGCGGGTCCCGGACAGCACCAGGACGCCGGCGCGAAGATGGTCCACATGGCGCCGTACACCCAGTCATCGATCGTGTCGAAATCCATCGCGCGCGGCGGCGGCCGAGCCGGATACCGCGGTGAAGTGCGGGTGGACGCCAACGCGCACCACTCGGCCAACACCGTCCGCTGCGACGCGCTCCTGGTCGATACGATCTCTCGCTCGGACACGTACCCCTCCATCGACATCCGCGTCGACGACGTGCAGCTCGGCCACGAGGCCACCGTGTCGAAGGTCAGTGAAGAGCAGCTGTTCTACCTGATGAGCCGCGGGATGCCGGAGGACGAGGCGATGGCCATGATCGTCCGCGGCTTCATCGAGCCGATCGCTCGCGAACTTCCCATGGAGTACGCCATGGAGCTCAACAAGCTCATCGAGATGGGCATGGAAGGCAGTGTCGGCTAGATGACGACCTCCACACAGGCACCCGCAACGGTGCCGGGTACTTCGGTGCCCGGCGCGAAGGGCCACACCGACGGGGCGTGGGCTCCGATTCAGACCCGCTCCGAGCGCGCGCGCTCCTACGATCCGGCCGACTTCGAGTTGCCCACCGGCCGCGAGGTGAACTGGAAGCACACCCCGATCGACCGCATCGCGCCGCTGCTGGAGGATGCCGCAGGCACGACCGGCGCGGTCAGCTTCGCCATCAGCGGTGCGGACGCGGTGGAGGTCGGGCCCAAGCGCGTCGGCGACTCGCCGCGCGGCGAGGTGTTCACCCCCGAGGACCGCCCGGCCGCGATCGCCTGGCAGCAGGCCACCGAGGCTACGCACCTGCGCATCCCGGCCGACATCGAACTGGTCGAGCCGGTCGTCGTGGACATCACCGGCAACGGCGCGGATGGCCGCAGCGCGCGGGCGCACGCCCACCTCATCATCGAAGCGGCCCCGAACGCGCGCGGTGTCGTGCTGCTCCGTCACCGCGGTGAAGCGCACTTCGCCGAGAACGTCGAGATCATCGTCCGCGACGGTGCACACCTGACGGTGATCACGGTGCAGGAGTGGTCCGATGCCTCCGTCCACGCGGCATCCCACCAGGCCCGGGTGGACCGCGACGCGACCCTGCGTCACATCGTGGTCAGCTTCGGCGGCGGACTCGTTCGGATCAACCCGAGCGTGGAGCTGGCCGGACCGGGCTCGCAGGGGCAGCTGTACGGACTGTCGTACTCAGACAGCGGACAGCACCTGGAGAGCCAGGTCTACCTCTTCCACAAGGGCAGGGACACACGCGGGGATGTCCTCTACAAGGGTGCCCTGCAGGGTGCCGGCGCCCGCAGCGTCTGGATCGGGGACGTGCTGATCGGACCGGACGCGGTGGGAACCGACTCGTACGAGGCGAACCGCAACCTGGTCCTCACCGACGGCGCGCGCGCCGAGTCCATCCCGAACCTCGAGATCGAGACGGGCGACATCCGCGGAGCCGGCCACGCCAGCGCCACGGGACGCTTCGACGACGAGCAGCTGTTCTACCTGCAGTCCCGCGGAATCAGCGAGCAGGAGGCCCGACGCCTGGTCGTGATCGGATTCCTCAGCGACATCGTGCAGCGCATCGGCATCCCCGCGCTGGAGACCGAGCTGCATGCCGCCATCGAACTGGAACTCCAGGAAGGAGCGCCCGAGTGAGCGCAACCCGTGTCTGCGCGCTGAGCGAGCTCGAGCAGGACTCCGCCATCCGCGTGGAGGTCGACGGCGTCGCGATCGCGGTGGTCCGCGACTCCAACGACGAGGTCCACGCGATCGGCGATGTCTGCACGCACGGCGACATCTCGCTCGCCGAGGGGTTCGTCGACGGTGACACGATCGAATGCTGGGCGCACGGCTCGGCCTTCTCGCTCCGCTCCGGAAAGCCCCTCAACCTCCCCGCGTACGAGCCCGTACCCGTGTATGCCGTGACGATCGAGGGAGACGATGTGCTCATCGATCCCGCCGTCCTCAAAGAGCTGTGAAGGAAGTCCCCATGTCAGTCCTCGAGATCCGCGACCTCCACGTGACGGTCGAGACGGATGCCGGAATAACGCCGATCCTGAACGGGGTGACCCTCGTCCTGCGCAAGGGCGAGACCCACGCCATCATGGGACCCAACGGATCGGGCAAGTCGACGCTCGCGTACACGATCGCCGGGCACCCGAAGTACACGGTCACGTCCGGCACGATCACCCTCGACGGCCAGGACGTCCTGGCGATGACGGTGGACGAGCGCGCCCGCGCAGGCCTCTTCCTGGCCATGCAGTACCCGGTCGAGATCCCCGGTGTGACCGTCACCAACTTCCTGCGCACCGCCAAGACCGCGATCGAGGGCGAAGCGCCGCCGATCCGGACGTGGACGAAGCAGGTCAAGGAGTCGATGAAGAACCTCCGCATGGACTCCAAGTTCGCGCAGCGCAACGTGAACGAGGGGTTCTCGGGTGGTGAGAAGAAGCGCCACGAGATCCTTCAGCTGGAGCTGCTCAAGCCGCAGTTCGCGGTACTCGACGAGACGGACTCCGGCCTGGACGTCGACGCGCTGAAGATCGTCTCCGAGGGCGTGAACCGTGCCAAGGAGGAGACCGGCCTGGGCGTCCTGCTGATCACCCACTACACGCGCATTCTGCGTTACATCCACCCGGACTTCGTGCACGTCATGATCGCCGGGCGGATCGTCGAGGAGGGCGGGCCCGAGCTCGCCGAGCGTCTCGAGGACGAAGGTTACGACCGATTCCTCGTCCCCGCACTCGAGCCCGTGACCGACGGCGAAGCGTAGGATCCTGCCATGACCGCGACGCTCGCGCCCGACAAGTACGACGAGGTCCAAGAGGCCCTCAAGGACGTCATGGACCCCGAGCTGGGGATCAACGTCGTCGACCTCGGCCTGATCTACGACTTGGGCTGGGACGACGAGAACGACGCCCTGGTGATCCATATGACGTTGACCAGCGCCGGATGCCCGCTCACCGACGTGCTCGAGGAGCAGACCGCTCAGGCGCTGGACGACGTCGTCGAACGGTTCCGCATCAACTGGGTGTGGATGCCGCCGTGGGGTCCGGAGCGCATCACCGACGACGGCCGCGACATGATGCGCGCCCTCGGCTTCGCGATCTGAGTGTCGCCGTCTGACGCTCGGGAACGCGGCATCCCGCAGCGTCGCTAGGCTCGATGGGTGAGCGCTCCCCCCCTCCAGGCCCTTCCCCTCGACCAGCTGCGCCGCCGTTCCAGCACGAAGTGGCGCAGCTATCCGCCCGAGGTGCTTCCGCTCTTCGTGGCGGAGACGGACTTCCCCCCCGCCCCGGCGATCACGCGGGCGCTGCGGCAGGCCGTCGATCTCGGTGACACCGGATATACCCCACCGGAGCCGGGCATCGCCGCCGCCTATGCCCAGTTCGCGCAGCGCCGGTTCGGCTGGAGCGTCGATCCCGCACAGGTGCGCACCACGTGCGACGTCATGATGGGGGTCGTCGAGATCCTGCGGCAGGTCACCGCGCCCGGTGACCGGGTGATCGTGACTCCGCCGGTGTACCCCCCGTTCTACGAATGCGTCCCCGAGGCGGGTGCCGTCGTCAAGCGGGTGCCGCTCGTGGACACCGGCACCGGCTGGGAGCTGGACCTCGTCGGGATCGAGGCATCCCTCGCCGCCGGCGCACGCGCCGTCCTGCTGTGCAACCCGCACAACCCGACGGGCACCGCGCACTCCCGCGCGAGCCTCGTCGCGCTGGCCGAGCTGGCTTCCGCATACGGCGCGAGCGTGGTCAGCGACGAGATCCACGCCCCGCTCGTGTACGCGCCGGCGGTGTTCACGCCGTTCCTGGATGCCTCGCCGACCGCCGCGCGCGTCGGATACGCCGTGGTCAGCGCGAGCAAGGCGTTCAACCTCGCCGGTCTGAAGTGCGCCCTGATGGTCACTGCGGGGGAGGAGCCCGCGGCGGTGGTGCGGTCCCTGCCGGATGAGGTGGAGTGGCGGACGGGACTGTTCGGCGCCATCGCCGGCGTCGCCGCGTTCAGCGAAGAGAGCGACGAATGGCTGGACGGGCTGCTGGCCGCGCTGGATGCCAACCGCCGGCTGCTGGCGGAGCTTCTCGCCGAGCACCTTCCGGGCGCCCGCTACCGGATCCCCGACGCCGGATTCCTGGCCTGGGTGGATCTGCGCTCGTTCGACTGGGGAGACAACCCCGCCGTGCGGATCCGACGGGAGGCGAAGGTGGCACTGCATCTCGGCCCGCTGTTCGGCGAGGAGGGCGCCGGGCATGTCCGGATCAACTTCGGCTGTTCGCCGGAGGTGCTGCGCGAGGCCGTCGAACGGATGGGGGCGCTGGTCTCCCCGTGAAAGATCCCGTCGAGCCGCTGTCGAGCATCTGGGGAACGCGCTACGTCTGGGTGACCCTCGGCGCTTCGGCACTGATCTTCCTCGCGGCGATGCAGGCTCTGGCCGTGACGACCGTGATGCCCGTCGTCAGCGCGGACCTCGAGGGCGACGCGCTGTACGCCGTCGCATTCGCCGGGACCCTGGCCACCAGCGTCATCGGCATGGTCGCGGTGGGCGCCTGGAGCGACAGGTTCGGTCCCCGTGCACCGCTGTATGCGGCGACGGCGCTGTTCGTCCTCGGGCTGGTGGTGGCCGGTCTCGCCCCGTCCATGCCGATCCTGGTGGTCGGCCGTCTGATCCAGGGTCTGGGAGCCGGGGGGCAGACTGTCGCGCTGTACGTGGTGGTGGCGCGCGTGTACCCGTCGCAGCTGCACGGTCGCGTCTTCGCGGCCTTCTCCGCGGCGTGGGTGGTGCCGTCGCTGATCGGGCCGTTCCTGGCCGGAGCGGTGACGGAGTATCTGCACTGGCGGTGGGTGTTCCTCGGGGTCGCCGCGCTGACCGTCCTGTCCTTCACGATGGTCGCACTCCGGCTGCACGGCATCGCGCTGGGCGTCGACGCGCCGGCGGCTGGTCGGATCGGGTTGCGCCTGGCGTGTGCGGTGGCGGTGGCGGCCGGCGCCCTGGCGCTGAGCCTGGCCGGCGGGTTCGGGCCGTGGTCGGCGGCGGCGGTGGCGGCATCCGTCATCGTCATCGCATCGGCGGCGCGACCTCTGCTGCCGCGGGGTGCGCTGCGCGCCGCCCGCGGACTGCCCAGTGTGGTCCTCATGCGCGGATTGATCGCCGGTGCCCTGTTCGGCGCGGAGATCTACGTGCCATACCTGCTCATCGACGAATACGACTTCTCGCCGACGTGGGCGGGTCTCGGGCTCACGGCGGCGGCCCTGGCCTGGGCGACCGCGGCGGATGTCCAAGGCCGGTTCGGCGATCGCATCGGGAACACCCGGATCGCGGTGATCGGGTGCGCGCAGCTGTTCACGTCGGTCGTGGTGGCCGCTGCCGTCGCCTGGGGGCACCTGCCTCCGGCGGTCCTCATCGTCGGCTGGGCGCTGGCCGGCAGCGGCATGGGGCTCATGTACCCGAGGCTGACGGTGTTGACCCTCGCGTACTCCGCGCCGCAGAACCAGGGCTTCAACTCCTCCGCTCTGTCCATCTCGGACTCGGTGGGTGCCGCGGTGACGATCGCCGTGATGGGTCTGGTCTTCACCGCTCTCGCGGGCACGGGCGCCGGCTTCCCGGCCGTCTTCGCGATCGCCGCGGTCCTGGCGCTGCTGGCGCTGGTTCCGGGTCTCCGGCTCGGACACGGCCACGAGAGCGTGCCCGCGGGGCGCAATGCGTGACGGACACGGGAACCGATTTGCCACTGGAGGAATGGTAAGGCTACCCTAACTGAGTGAGCTCATCCGTTGCCGTCGGCACGCGCCCCTCGTACCGCCCCTATGCCGCGACCGTGGCTGACGTGCACCGGCTTTCGCCGCACTTCGTCCGCGTCGTGTTCACCGGTCCGGACTTCGGCGTCTTCGGCACCGCGGGCCTGGACCAGCGCGTCAAGCTGATCCTGCCGCTGGCGGACGGCACTCTGAGCGACATCGGCCAGCACGACGAGGCTGTGATCGACGCCGGCGACTGGTACACGATGTGGCGGGAGCTGCCCGGTGACGCCCGCGGACCATTGCGTACGTACACGGTGCGGCGCATCGACCCCGGTCTGCGCGAACTGACGGTGGATTTCGTCGTGCATCACGATGCCGGCCCCGCCGGCGCATGGGCCGAGCGGGCTGCCCGCGGCCAGCAGGTCGTGATCGTGGGACCCGACCAGCGCAGCGAGGGGTTCCGCCTCGGACTGGACTGGCACCCCGGCACCGCCCGCCGCATCATGCTCGCCGGTGACGAGACGGCGGCGCCGGCGATCTGCTCCATCCTGGAGTCCCTCGACGAGTCGTACGACGTGGACGCGTTCATCGAGGTGCCCGCTGCGGCCGATCGTCAGTCGCTGGACCTTCCCGCCGGATTCCGGGTGACGTGGCTCGAGCGCGATGACCGGGGACACGGGGACGCGGTCACCCAGGCGGTCACCGCATGGAGTGCCTCGGCGGGCGACGTGCTGGCCAAGGCGGCGGCACCGCGACGACAGGAACTGGCTGACATCGACGTCGACCGCGACCTGCTGTGGGACAGTCCGGAGGACTCCGAGGGGGAGTTCTACGCGTGGATCGCGGGGGAGGCGGCGATGGTCAAGGCGCTGCGCCGTCACCTCGTGCAGGGCTGCGGCGTCGACCGCAAACGTGTCGCGTTCATGGGGTACTGGCGGCTCGGTCAATCCGAGCGACAGGAGTGACCGGCGCCCGCGAGCGTCGCGGGCGGATCGCGCTGCTCGTCACGATCGTGCTCCTGCTGGTCATGGTGGCAGCAAGCCTCATGATCGGGGCACGTGCCGTCGCACCCGCCGTGGTCGTGGATGCCTTGCTGCACCGCGACCTGTCGATCGCCGACCACAGCGTCATCCTCGATCAGCGGGTGCCTCGCACGGTCATCGGGGTGCTGGCTGGAGCCGCACTGGCGCTGGCCGGAACGCTGATGCAGGGGCTGACGCGCAATCCCCTCGCCGACCCCGGCCTGCTCGGCATCAACGCGGGCGCGTCCATCGCGGTGCTCGCGGCGATCACCATCTGGGGGATCACCGCCCCGTCGGGCTTCGTATGGTTCGCCTTCGCGGGGGCGGCGGTCGCCTCGGTGCTGGTCGCGCTCATCGGAACACGTGGCCCGGACGGGTCCAGTCCGGCCAAGCTCGCCCTGACCGGCGCCGCCGTGACCGCTGGGCTGACGGCGGTCAGCACCCTGATCCTCACCACCTCCATCACGGCCTTCGACGTGTTCCGCTACTGGCAGGTGGGCGGGCTGACCGTGCGCGGGCTGGACACCGTCGCCGTGGTCGCCGCACCCATCGCGATCGGAGCGATCATCGCGCTCAGCTCCGCGCGCGGACTGGACCTGATGGCCTTGGGAGAGGAGACCGCGACCGGACTGGGACAGAGCGTCGCGCGCACCCGCCTCCTCGGCATCGTCGCGACCGTCCTGCTGTGCGGTGGGGCGACATCGATCGCCGGTCCGATCGTGTTCCTGGGACTGCTCGTTCCGCACGCGCTGCGGCCGATCGTCGGCGGGGACTACCGATGGCTGCTGGCCGTCGCCGCGCCCGCCGGCGCGATCGTGCTGCTGGCCGCGGACATCCTGGGTCGCGTGATCGCCCCGCCCGGCGAGATCCAGGCCGGACTCGTGGTCGCCTTCGTCGGCGCTCCCGTCCTCATCTCACTCGTCCTGCGACGCCGGAGCGTGACGCTGTGACCGCGTCCGTCCTTCAGATCCGCGCCCGCGTGCGACGCCGTCGTGGCCTCGTCGTGTCCGCCGCGCTCCTGACGGTGCTGATCGTGACCGTCGTATCGCTCTCCGTGGGGGACTACCACATCGCCCCCGCCGATCTGTGGCGCACCCTCTGGGGCGGAGGAGACCGCGTGCAGACCTATGTCGTGTTCCAGGTGCGCGCCCCCCGGATCGCGATGGCGCTCCTGGTCGGCGCATCACTCGGAGCGGCCGGCGCGCTGCTTCAATCGCTGCTGCGAAACCCGCTGGCAAGCCCCGATCTGCTCGGGATCAGCGGTGGCGCCGGTGCGGCGGCGGTGTTCGCCATCCTGATCCTGGGGCTCAGCGGCCCGCTGCTGGCGGTCGCCGCGTTCGGGGGCGGACTGATCGTGGCCGCCTTCCTCCTGCTGGCCGGACAGCGGCGCGCCGACGGCGGCTACCGGCTCATCCTCGCCGGCGTGGGCGTCGCGTTCCTGTGCGTCGCGCTGATGAACTACATGATGGTCCGCGCCAAGGTCGAGCTCGCCCAGTCGGCGCTCATCTGGCTGACCGGCAGCCTCTCCTCGACGCCGTGGTGGAATGTCGCCACCGTGTTCGTCGTGGCGCTGCTGGCAACTCCTGCCGTCATCGCATGCGCCCGCTGGCTTCCGCTCACGCAGATGGGCGCGGCGACCGCCGCATCGCTCGGCGTGCGCACCGCCACGGTCCGCACAGCCGCGGTGCTGACGGCCGTCCTGCTCACTTCGGTGACGTGCGCCTTCGTGGGCCCGATCGCGTTCATCGCGTTGTGCGCACCGGCGATCGCGCGTCCTCTGCTGGGTCACGGCGCCGTGGGGATCGGGACGAGCGCCGCGGTCGGCGCCGCACTGCTCGGCGCGGCAGACCTCGTGGCGCAGTTCGCTCTGCCGGGGATGTCGGTGCCGGTGGGCGTCGTGACCGGCGCCATCGGCGCGGTGTTCCTGCTCTGGCTCCTGGCCACGTCGAAAGGACGACAGCTGTGACTCCCGCAGATCCACCTCGCCTGAGCGTACGCGGCCTGGCCGCCGGCTATCCGGGCCGCCGGGTGATCGAGGGCCTAGACCTCGACTTCGCCCCCGGACGGATGACCATGATCATCGGCGCCAACGCATGCGGGAAGTCGACGCTGCTGAGCGTGCTGGCCCGGGTCAATGCGCCCCTCGCGGGCCGCGTCGAGCTGGACGGCACCGACATCACGACGCTGCCCCGCCGTAGCTTCGCCCGCAGCGTCGGCCTCCTGCCCCAGCATCCCACCGCACCCGACGGGCTCACCGTCGCCGAGCTCGTCTCGCGCGGTCGGCATCCGCACCGCGGGGTGTTCCAGCGATGGAGCGCTGCCGACACCGCGCGCGTGGACGACGCCATGGCCAAGACCGGCGTGACCGCGCTGGCCGAGCGGCCCGTCGGCGACTTGTCCGGCGGTCAACGTCAGCGCGTGTGGATCGCCATGGCCCTCGCGCAGGAGCCGCGGATCCTCCTGCTGGACGAGCCCACCACATTCCTGGACCTCAGCCACCAGATCGAGGTCCTCGATCTGCTGCGCACCCTCAACCGCACCGATGGCACGACGATCGTCGTCGTGCTGCACGAGCTGAATCTCGCGGCGCGCTACGCCGATGACCTCGTCGTCATGTCCGACGGACGCGTCGTTGCGCACGGCGCTCCCGCCGATGTCCTCACTCGCGAGGTCGTTGCGCGGGCCTTCGACCTGGACGCCCTCGTCATCCCCGACCCGCTCACCTCAACCCCCCTCGTCATCCCGGTCCCCGGCGGCGCTCACGCCCCCGCGGACCAGGCGTGACGCGACCGAAAGGAAGATCCCGCATGTCCCGATCCCACACCCGCCTGCGCGCGCTCGTCACGCTCACGGTTGCCGGAGGCCTCCTCCTCACCGGCTGCGCCGGCACCGCCGGCACCGCCGAACCGGCGTCGACCGAATCCAGCGGTGCCGGCTCGTCGGCCGGCTTCCCGGTGACGTTCGAGCACATCTACGGAGAGACGGTCATCGAATCCGCCCCGGAACGCGTTGCCACCTGGGGCTGGGGCGCGACCGACGCCGTGCTCGCACTGGGCATCGTTCCGGTCGCGATCGCGTCGATGGACTACGGCGGAGGCGAGAACCGCATCACGCCGTGGGTGGAAGAGGCCATCGCGGACCTCGGCGGCGAGGAGCCCGTCATCCTCGACAACGCGACCTACGAGCTGTCGGTCGAGGAGCTGCTGGCGACCGAGCCCGATGTCCTGATCGCCTCGTACTCAGGACTGACGCAGGAGGAGTACGACGCGGTCACCGGAGCCGGTGTTCCGGTCGTCGCTCCCGAGGACGCACTGTGGTCCACCCCGTGGCGCGATGTGATCGCGGACACCGGGACAGCGCTGGGGCTGCAGGCTGAGGCCGATCAGCTGCTGGCCGACCTGGACGAGCAGGTCGCGGATGCCGCGGCCGAGCACCCGGAATTCGACGGGACGACCATCGCGTACGCCTCCGACGATGTCGACACGTTCTACCTCTACCTCCCCGCGGACCCGCGGGTGGAGATCCTCGAAGACCTCGGCTTCGTCACCGCCGAGTCCGTCACCGCCCTGGACGAGGGGGAGTCGACGTTCTACACGACGGTGAGCGCGGAGAACCTGGACCAGATCGACGCCGAGGTGATCTTCACGCAGGTGGACAGCGAGGACGCGCTGAACACGTTCCTCACCTCGGCGCGCACCACACTGATCCCGGCCGTCGCGGCCGGTGCGGTCGGGGCGATCGTCGGCGAGGAGAACGTCGCGGCGATCTCGCCGACCGCGCTGACCCTGCCGTGGATTCTTCCCCAGATGGTCGAGCAGCTCGCCGCCGCGACGACCACCGCGAAGGGCTGATCGGCTCGAGAACAGGCAAGCCCCGGCCGATCGGCCGGGGCTTGCCTTCAGCTGACGCTTCCGGCGGCAACGACGAACCCACGATGCAGCCCGGAGGTCAGCGCGAACAGGCGTCGCGAGGTGCCGGCGAGTGCGATCCCTGCACACCGGATCGGAGTTCTCGCCGGGGGAGTCCCGCGCAGGCGGTAGGATAGGAGGCTGGCCGTTCGGCCGCCCTCTCCTCTCCGAAAAGAAACGGACGTCTGCTGTGCTCGCCGTGCACGACCTCGAAATCCGCGTGGGAGCCCGCGTGCTGATGGCGGGCGTCTCCTTCCGCGTCAGCAACGGCGACAAGGTCGGCCTTGTCGGCCGCAACGGCGCAGGCAAGACGACCCTCACCAAGGTGCTGGCCGGCGATCTGCTGCCCGCGGCCGGACGCGTGGACCGGTCCGGTGAGCTGGGGTACCTGTCGCAGGATCCCCGCACCGGTGACCCGGAGATGCTCGCCCGAACCCGCATCCTCGATGCGCGCGGGCTCGGCACGATCGCCCTCGGCATGCACGAGGCGTCGCTTCTGATGGGGGACGAGAACGCGGACGTGTCCGCCAAGGCGATGAAGCGCTACAGCAGCCTCACCGAGAGGTTCGAGGCGCTGGGTGGATACACGGCCGAAGCCGAAGCGGCATCCATCGCGCACAACCTCTCCCTTCCGGACCGCATCCTGGAGCAGCCGCTGGGCACGCTGTCGGGCGGGCAGCGACGCCGGATCGAGCTGGCCCGCATCCTGTTCTCCGACGCGGACTCGATGATCCTGGACGAGCCGACGAACCACCTGGACGCCGACAGCGTCGTGTGGCTGCGCGATTTCCTGAAGAACTACAAGGGCGGGCTGATCGTGATCAGTCACGACGTGGAGCTCGTCGGCGAGACGGTGAACCGGGTGTTCTACCTGGACGCCAACCGCCAGGTCATCGACGTCTACAACATGAACTGGAAGAACTACCTGCGCCAGCGCGTCGCCGACGAGGAACGTCGCAAGAAGGAGCGCGTCAACGTCGAGAAGAAGGCGACGCAGCTGCAGTTGCAGGCGGCGCGGTTCGGCGCGAAGGCATCGAAGGCCGCCGCCGCTCACCAGATGGTCGCGCGCGCGGAGAAGATGCTCTCCGGCCTGGACGAGGTGCGCCAGGTCGAGCGTGTCGCCAAGCTCCGCTTCCCCAAGCCTGCGGCCTGCGGGAAGACGCCGCTGATGGCATCCGGGCTGTCGAAATCGTACGGATCCCTGGAGATCTTCACCGACGTCGACCTCGCGATCGACCGCGGTTCGAAGGTGGTCGTGCTGGGTTTGAACGGTGCGGGAAAGACCACGCTGCTGCGCATCCTCGCCGGCGTCGACAAACCGGACACCGGACAGCTCGAGCCCGGCCACGGGCTGAAGATCGGCTATTACGCGCAGGAGCACGAGAATCTGGACGTGTCCCGCTCCGTCCTGGAGAACATGATGTCGGCCGCTCCGGACATCTCGGCGACCGAGGCGCGCAAGGTGCTCGGTTCCTTCCTGTTCACCGGCGATGACGTGCTCAAGCCCGCCGGCGTGCTCTCCGGCGGCGAGAAGACCCGGCTGTCGCTGGCGACCCTGGTCGTCTCCAGCGCCAACATGCTGCTGCTGGATGAGCCGACCAACAACCTCGATCCCGCTTCACGCGAAGAGATCCTGGGAGCGCTCGCGCACTACGAGGGCGCCGTGGTCCTCGTCTCGCACGACGAGGGCGCGGTTGAGGCACTCAACCCGGAGCGGGTCCTGATCCTGCCGGACGGTGTCGAGGACCTGTGGAACAGGGACTACCAGGAGCTCATCTCACTGGCGTGACCTCTGCCGCGTCCAGGATCGAATCCTCGTCCTGCATGTCCCGATCGCGAGGTCGGCGCTCCTCGGCATCCTCACGCCGGTAGTGCCGCTCGGTGCGGATGATGTAGCCGATGAACACGAAGCCCATCACGGCGAACAGGATCCACTGGATCGCGTATGACAGATGCGGTCCGGGGTCCTCGGAGGGTACTTCCAGCGGGGTGGGCCGCGTCGCCGGTGCCGGATCCTCCGACTCGAGCACTCCGTAGGCGCTCAGCTCGAGGTCCTCGCCGACCGCGGGGTCGATGATCTCGGCCGCGGCGGGGGGATGGATGGTGGGCAGCTGCCCCTCCGGGGCGGAGCGTCCGGACGTGGGCAGCTGCTCGGCGGGCCGCATTCGGACGATGACCGTGACCTCGCCCTCGGGCGCCGCCGGAATCTCATCGGGGAGTGGCTGGGTCTCGCCGGGGCGTACCCAGCCGCGGTTCACGAGGAGCACCCGTCCGTCGGTCAGACGGAACGGCACCAGCACCTCGAACGCGGCGGTGCCGCCGTGCGGCCGGTTGCGGACCAGCAGCTGATCCTCGACGGCGTACCGGCCCTCCAGCAGCACCGGTCGCCATTCGTCCGGCGCCTGCAGCTCCCCACCCGGCGGGATGATCTCGGCGAGGGGCACCGGGGCGTCGTCGTAGTTCTGCTCGACCAGCGCCAGCTGCTGCGCACGGTCGGCGTTGCGTGTGAACTGCCAGTTCGCCAGGAAGGCGCACGCCAGCGCGAAGACGATCGCGACGGCGACGTATGCGGTCCACCTGACCGCGGCGGGCGCGGTTGCCCGGCTCACCGCGGACCTCCCGCGTCCGCCGGGTCCAGCGGTCGAACCTGGACCGGGAACTCGCGCGCGGCCAGGTAGTCCCGCAGATAGTCGCGGTGCTCGTCGCACGCCACCCACACCTTTCGACGATCGATCGCGTGGATCTTCGGGTTGCGCCATTCCACCCGCCAGCGGGCGGCGGCGCGGCATCCGGCGCGTGAGCAGTCCGAGGCGGGCACGTCGGCGCGCGGCTCCGGCGGGCCGCTCACGCCTGGCCGTCCGAGCTGTCCCGGGGGCGCTCCACCGCGCGGGTCTCCTCGATGCGCAGGACGGGTGCATCCTGGCCGGGGATGAAGGGAGCCGATGGGGTGGCCGGCAGCGCACGTTCCGGGTTCTCCGCCCCGGTTCGGCGCACGTTCGCGCCGACGTTGGCGAGCACCACCGCGATGTAGGGCAGGACGATCGCCGCGCCACCGAGGACCCACGTGTACCAGCCGTACGGCGTGATCACGACCATCAGGATGAAGCAGGCGATGCGGATGCCCATCAGCACCAGATACCGGGACGAACGCCGAGACTCGTCGTCGCGCGGTGCGCGCGGCAGCGACGTCGCAGATTGGGGCCTCGACGAACTCTTCACGGTCCTCCAAGAATACGCCGGGATGGGAGGCGCGGCGGTCGATCAGGGCACGGCTAGGCTGGCCGAGTCCATCGCGTCCAGCCCCCGGGAGAGCTTGCATGTCCGATCGCGTCGTTCTTGTCACAGGAGGCAATCGCGGCATCGGCCGCGCCATCGCCGAGCGCTTCGTCGCGGAGGGCTATCGGGTCGCTGTCACGGCGCGCTCCGGTGACGGTCCGATGGGCACCCTCACGGTCCGTGCGGACGTGACCGATGCCGCCGCCGTCGACGCCGCGTTCACCCAGATCGAGGCGCAGCTCGGGCCGGTGGAGATCGTCGTCGCGAACGCGGGGATCACCAAGGACACCCTCCTGCTGCGCATGACCGAGGAGGACTTCGACAGCGTCATCGCCACGAACCTGGGCGGAGCCTTCCGTGTCGTCAAGCGGGCGTCCAAGGGGATGCTGCGCGCCAAGTGGGGGCGCGTCATCCTCATCTCCAGCGTGGTGGGGCTGTACGGGTCGGCGGGCCAGATCAACTACGCCGCCTCCAAGAGCGCGCTGGTCGGCTTCGCCCGCTCCCTGACCAGGGAACTGGGCAGCCGCGGGATCACCGCCAATGTCGTGGCACCGGGCTTCATCGAGACCGACATGACGGCATCGCTGCCCGATGAGACCCAGGCCGAGTACAAGCGCAGCATCCCCGCCGGTCGGTTCGCCACCCCCGACGAGGTCGCCGGGGTGGTGACCTGGATCGCCTCCGACGACGCGGCGTACATCTCCGGCGCGGTCATCCCGGTCGACGGCGGACTGGGCATGGGCCACTGAGGGCGAGAGGTCAGGGCCCCGCGTCCGGCACCGCGGTGAGAATGGCCGCAGCCAGACGGTCCGGCATCGAGAACTGCGGCCAGTGCCCCGAACCCAGTTCGATGATCTCCAGTTCGTCCAGCGCGGTCAGCTCGGCTGCCCAGGCGGGTCCCGCTGCCATGTAGCCGCGGATCTCCTCCTCCGTCATCGCGCCGGTCAGCATGGTCGTCGGCACTCGCCGACGGCGTTCGTCGCGCAGCGACAGCGGGTCGCTGGGGACCCGCGCGGGGACCGACAGCATCCGCTCAGCGAGCGACGCGCGCACGCGTGCGTCCAGGTCGGCCACCTCGGCCTGCTCGAAGGTGTCCCAGCCCGGAAACGGCACCACTCCCGCCACCACCGGGAAATCCCAGATGGAGCTTCCCTCCCCGGGTGGGAAGGTGTCCACGTAGACGATCCGCGTCACCTTCTCCGGGCGGGCATCGGCGGCGCCGTACACGACGTTGCCGCCGCCGCTGTGCCCGACCAGCATCACCTTGCCGGGTGCGCGGTCGATCTCGGCCACGACGGCCGAGATCCAGTCCGCGATGCCGATCTCGGACGACTGCTCTGCGGGTTCTCCGACGCCGGGCATGGTCAGCGGGTGCACCCTATGGCCGGCCTGCTCGAGCGCGGGAGTCACCTCGTCCCACGAGGATGCATCGAGCCACAGACCGGGAACCAGGATGATGTGCATGCAGGGATGCTAACCAGCGCCGCCGACATCGTGCTGGGCGTCACGGCAGGACGGGGATCACTTCTCGCAGGTCCACGCGCTCGATGACCAGATCCGCCTGCGCACGGACGGCCGGCTTGGCGTTGAAGGCCAGTCCGAGCCCCGCCGCGGCCATCATGCGCAGGTCGTTGGCGCCGTCGCCGATGGCGATCGTCCGTGTCAAAGGGATGCCCGCTTCCGCCGCCCACTCGCGCAGCGCGGCGGCCTTGGCCTCGGCATCCACGATCTCGCCGTCCACGAATCCGGACAGCCCGCCATCCACCACACTCAGGCGATTGGCCCGCCAGACGTCCACGCCGAGAGCGGGCGCGACCGTGTCGAGGATCTCGTGGAAGCCGCCGGAGACCACACCGACCCGGCCGCCGCGCTGGTGCGCTGCGGCGATCAGCTCACGTACGCCCGGCGTCGGCTGGATCCGCGCCCGCACGTGAGCGAACGCGGTGACCGGAACGCCGGCCAGTGCGCGCACGCGCGAGCGGAGGCTGGAGGCGAAATCGACATCTCCGCGCATGGCCGCTTCGGTGGCCGCGGCGACCTCGGCGCCGCGGCCCGCCTCGTCGGCGAGGAGTTCGATCACCTCGTTGCGGATGAGCGTCGAGTCGGCGTCGAGCACGAGCAGGAAGCGGGTCTTCGGCGCAGGCATCCCTCCACGCTAGCGCCGCGGAATGCCGACGCCCGCCACCGGGCTAGGCGTCGACGTGGATGCCCTTGCCGACCACGGTGATGCCGGTGTCGGTGATCGTGAAGCCCCGATGGGCATCGCGCTCCCGGTCCACCCCCACCGTCGCACCGTCGGCCAGCACCACGTTCTTGTCCAGGATCGCGCGGTGGATGCGGGCGCCCTGACCCACGCGGACGTGGTCGAACAGGACGGAGTCGGTGATCGTCGAGCCGCCGGCGGCGAGCGTCCACGGGCCCACGACACTGCGTTCCAGATGCGTGCCGGACAGCACAGAGCCCAGTGAGACGATCGAGTCGATCGCGTTGCCGATGCGGCCCACCGAGTCGCGGACGAACTTCGCCGGCGGCGAGTTGACGGTCTGCGAGTGAATCGGCCACTGCGTGTTGTACAGGTTGAAGATCGGCAGCGTCGAGATGAGATCCATGTGTGCGTCGAAGAACGACTCGATGGTCCCCACGTCACGCCAGTAGTCCCGATCCCGATCGGTGGAGCCGGGCACGTCGTTCAGTTTCATGTCGTACACGCCCGACTCGCCGCGCGCGACGAAGTAGGGGATGATGTCGCCGCCCATGTCGTGATTGGAGGTCGGCACCTCGCCGTCGGCCTCGACTGCCTCGATCAGCGCGTCGGTGTCGAAGATGTAGTTGCCCATCGAGGCGAGGACCTCGTTGGGCGCGTCGGCCAGTCCCGTGGCGTCCTGCGGCTTCTCCAGGAATTGCCGGATCTTCGTCGGGTCGGACGGCTCGACATCGATCACACCGAACTGGTCGGCCATCGACAGGGGCTGGCGGATGCCGGCGACGGTGGCCCGCGCACCCGATGCGATGTGCGAATCGAGCATCTGGCGGAAGTCCATGCGGTAGACGTGATCGGCGCCGATCACGACCACGATGTCGGGCCTCTCGTCGTTGATCAGGTTCAGGCTCTGCAGGATGGCGTCGGCCGAGCCGGAGAACCACCGCTTGCCCAGGCGCTGCTGGGCCGGCACCGAGGTGACGTAGGAATCCAGCAGCGGCGACATCCGCCAGGTCTGGGAGATGTGCCGGTCGAGGCTGTGCGACTTGTACTGGGTGAGCACGACGAGCTGCCCCAGACCGGAGTTGATCAGGTTCGATATCGCGAAATCGATGAGCCGATACTGCCCGCCGAAGGGCACGGCGGGCTTGGCGCGGTCCGCGGTGAGGGGCATCAGGCGCTTTCCCTCGCCGCCCGCGAGGATGATCCCGAAAACCTTGGGCGCTGCATGCATGGCACCACCCTATGCCGCTCTTCCGCCCGCGTACTAGCGTGTTGACATGCGAGTCGACATCATCACCAGGGAGTATCCGCCAGAGGTCTACGGCGGGGCGGGGGTGCACGTCACCGAGCTCGTGAAGGCGCTGCGCGAGCGCATCGACGTGCAGGTGCGCGCGTTCGGCGCCCCCCGTCACGAAGAGGGAACCACCTCGTACGGTGTGCCCGCGGAACTGTCCACCGCGAACGGCGCGATCCAGACGCTCGGCACCGATCTGGAGATCGTCACGGATGTCGCCGGCGCCGACGTCGTGCACAGCCACACCTGGTACGCCAACTTCGCCGGCCATCTCGCCGCACTGCTGCACGGCATCCCGCACATCGTCACGGCGCACAGCCTGGAGCCGCTGCGCCCGTGGAAGGCCGAGCAGCTCGGCGGCGGCTACGCGGTGTCCAGCTACATCGAGAAGACGGCATACGAGGGCGCCGCGGCGATCGTCGCGGTTAGCGACGGCATGCGCAACGACATCCTGCGCAGCTATCCCACGCTCAATCCCGCCAAAGTCCGGGTGATCTACAACGGGATCGACGTCGATGCCTGGCATCCGGTCCAGGACCCCACTCTGCTGGCCGAGCTCGGGATCGATCCGGCCAAGCCGTCCGTCGTGTTCGTGGGACGGATCACCCGGCAGAAGGGGCTGCCATACCTTCTGCGCGCCGCCGAGCAGCTGCCGCCGGAGGTGCAGCTGGTGCTGTGCGCGGGTGCGCCCGACACGCCGCAGATCATGGCAGAGGTCCAGGAGCTCGTCCGCGGACTGCAGGAGAGCAGGAGCGGGGTGGTCTGGATCGACCGTCTGCTGCCGCGGCACGAGCTGTGCGCGGTGCTCACCGCGGCCACCACGTTCGTGTGCCCGTCGATCTACGAGCCGCTCGGGATCGTGAACCTGGAGGCGATGGCGTGCGGTGCGGCCGTGGTCGGAACGGCGACCGGCGGCATCCCCGAGGTCGTCCGCGACGGTGTCACGGGTCGGCTGGTGCCGATCGAGCAGGTCCAGGACGGGACCGGAACCCCGCTGCACCCCGACCAGTACGTCGATGACCTGGCGCGCGTGCTGACCGAAGTCGTCTCGGATCCGCAGCGTGCGGCCGCCTACGGCGCCGCCGGGCGCGAGCGGGCGGCGAACGATTTCAGCTGGGCATCGATCGCCGATGCCACGACCGCGCTCTACGCGGAGGTCAGCGGCAACCGCCGATAGGCTAAGGGCATGCCGCAGGTGCTCGAGTTCTCCGATGTCGTCGTACGCCGAAGCTCCCGGGACATCGTGGACCACCTGGACTGGTCCGTCGAAGACGACCAGCGGTGGGTGATCCTCGGACCCAACGGCGCAGGCAAGACGACCCTGCTGCAGCTGGCGGACACGCTGCTGCATCCCACCTCCGGTCGGGTGCGGATCCTCGGCGAGCAGCTCGGCCGCACCGACGTGTTCGAGCTGCGCCCCCGCATCGGATTCGCTTCCACCGCGATGGCCAAGCGCCTCCCGGCCGAAGAGACGGTCCTGAACGTCGTGCTCACCGCCGCGTACTCCGTGCTCGGTCGGTGGAACGAGGCGTACGAGGACATCGACGAACGCCGGGCCCTGCGCGTTCTTGCCGAGTGGCGGCTGGACGGTCTGGCCGATCGCACGTTCGGCACCCTCTCCGACGGCGAGCAGAAGCGGGTGCAGATCGCCCGCGCCATCATGACCGACCCCGAGCTGCTGCTTCTCGACGAGCCGGCCGCCAGCCTGGACCTGGGTGCGCGCGAGGAGCTGCTGACCCTGCTCAGCGGGTACGCGCAGGCCCCGACGACGCCGGCCATGGTCATGGTCACGCACCATGTCGAGGAGATCCCGATCGGATTCACGCACGTCCTGCTGCTGCGCGAAGGGCGCGCGGTCGCCGCCGGCCCACTGCAGGAGACCCTCACCGCCGAAACGCTCACCGAGGCGTTCGGCATCCCGATCGCCCTCACCGTCGACGGCGGCAGGTACGCCGCACGCGCCGCCGGAGAGCCCGATTCCGTCTCGGCGCCCGGAGCCTGATAGAATCGGTCCTTGGTGCACTCGCACCGCAGACTTTCCTCGGTTCCTGCGCACGTCGAAGGAACGCAACATCCTCAAGGACTCCGCATGAAGACTGACATCCACCCCGACTACCAGGCCGTCGTGTTCCGCGACCTCGGCTCGGGCGAGACGTTCCTGACCCGTTCGACGGTCACCTCCGACAAGAAGATCGAGCTCGACGGCGTCGAGTACCCGGTCATCGACGTCGAGATCTCGTCGGCATCGCACCCGTTCTACACGGGCAAGCAGCGCATCATGGACTCGGCCGGTCGCGTCGAGAAGTTCAACCAGCGCTTCAAGAACTTCGGCGGTTCCGGCAACTAGTCGGCAGACCGCACGCGAAAGGCCCCGCCTCGGCGGGGCCTTTCGCGTGCGACGTCAGCGCACCGGCCAGCGCCCGTCCACCCGGTCGTCCGGGTCGAGCCGACCGATGCGGATGAAGTAGTCGGTCAGACTCGCCGCCTGGGAGCGCGCCCACGCGATCTGAGCCGTGTGCAGCTCTTCGGCCCGCGCCGGCAGCAGCCCGGCGAAGCGGGCAGCGAGTGCCTGCGCGATCCGCCCGGCCGCGACGGCGTCGGCGGCGGCCTCGTGAGCGTCGTCCAACCGGACCGCGTAATGCGCGGCGACCACGGCGAGCGTGCGCTTTCCGCGCCGATACCTGTCGTAGGCCTTGTCGATGATGAGCGGGTCGATCACGGGTGCGGGACTGCGCAGCGGCGTGACGCCGTGCCGGAGCGCCTCGGAGGCCAGCAGCGAGAAGTCGAACGCGGCGTTGTACGCGACGATGGGGATCCCGGCATCCAGCAGGGAGCGCAGCGTGTCGGTGACCTGCTCGACCACGTCGCACGCCGGCGCGCCGACCTCGCGCGCGTGCTCGGTCGAGATGCCGTGCACGGCGGTCGCGGCGGCGGGGATGTCCACGCCGGGGTCGGCGAGCCAGTTCCGCGCCAGGATCACGGAGCCGTTCGCATCGAGCAGCCCGACGTGGGCGCTGACGATACGATCCTCGGCCACATCCACACCCGTGGTCTCCAGATCGAAGACGCCGATCACCCGCGTCCATGGCGGGGTCGTGCCCTGCGGCGACGCGGCATCCGCTTCGTGCGTTCGGTCCATGCCCACAACGGTATGCGTCGCCTCCGACATCAGCGCGGACCCCGCGGCGGGGCTCGTAGAATCGGAGCATGCCCGTCCCCAATCCGTACGCGACGCTCCTGGACGCCCTTCCCGTCGAGCGCCGGCATGCCGAAGTCCTCGGCGGCACCACCGCGTACTGGATCTACGGGCCGGCCGACGCAGACACCACGATCGTGGCGGTCCACGGATTCCGCGGCGAACACCACGGGCTCGAGCCGGTCGTGGCGCACCTGGACGGCGTGCGGGTCATCTCACCCGACCTCCCCGGGTTCGGCGAGACGCCGCCTCTGCCGGGCAGGCGCCACGACCTGTCCACGTACGCCGACTGGCTGCGCGAGTTCGTCCTCGCCGTGGCGCCGGGAGCGGTCATCCTCGGGCACTCGTTCGGATCGATCGTGGTGTCCGCGGCGGTCGCCGGCGGCATGCCGACGCCGCGCGTGATCCTGGTGAACCCCATCGGCGCGCCCGCGCTGGAAGGACCGCGTGGCGTGCTGACCCGCCTTGCGGTGTTCTACTACTGGGCCGGCGCGCGTCTGCCCAAGCCACTGGGCGACGCGCTGCTGCGCAACGCCGTGATCGTCCGCGTCATGAGCGTGTCGATGGCCAAGACGCGCGACCCCGGGCTGCGCCGCTTCATCCACGACCAGCACGACACGTACTTCTCGCGCTTCGCCGACCGCGACGCGCTGCACGACGCCTTCCTGGCTTCCGTCTCGCACGACGTGCGGCAGTTCGCGCCGGCGATCGCCCAGCCCACGCTCCTGGTCGCCGCACAGCGCGACGACATCACCCCGATCGAGGCGGAGCGGCACCTGGCGACGCTCTTCGCCGACGCCGAACTCGTCGAGATCGCGGACGTCGGGCATCTGGTGCACTACGAGACGCCGGCGGCCGCGGCCGCCGCGATCAGGAGCTTTCTCTCGCCTTCCGCTCCCGGTACGCGTTGACGTTCATCCGGTTGCCGCAGTTTCCGGTGTCGCAGTAGCGCTTGGAGCCGTTGCGCGAGTAGTCGATGTACACCGAGTCGCAGTCGTCCGCGGAGCACACGCGGACCCGGTCGTACTCGTCCGAGCGGATGACATCGACGAACGCCATCGCAGCCTCCACCAGGATCCGCGTCGCCAGCGGGGCATCGTCCGAGGTGGCGTGGATGTGCCAGTCGTAGTCGTCGTGGATGACCAGGCGCGGCAGCGCGCGGCCGTCGCGCAGCATCTCGTTCACCAGCGGCACGGCGCCGTCGCGGTCCACGTCCCACAGCCGCCGGAGGCGGGATCGGATGCCGCGGACGGCCGAGAGCTCCGCCTCGTCGCGGGCGATCGCGCCGGTGTACGGGTTCAGCGCGAGGTACGCCTCGAAGTCCTGCAGGGTGCGCAGCGTGTCCTCGCCGTCGTACCCCGGGAGTGTGTTCACCAGCTGGACGGCCGCCCTGAGCGACTGCTCGGTGTCACGAATGAACACCATATTGACTCCTGACAGTTTGAACGCGTAGTGTCACCAGTGTAAGCGCAGTTCACTCCTGACAGGGCGCCCCGACAGCCGGATCACACATGGCCGCTCACACCGCAGCAGTTCCCCTCCTCTCGCCGACGGCATCTCGCGCCGGCGCATCGGGCCTGCTGCTGGCGGTGGTCTCCGCCCTCGCCTTCTCCTCCAGTGGTCCGTTCATCAAGCCGCTTCTGGAGGAGGGCTGGTCTCTCGGCGCCGCACTCCTGGTGCGCATGGGCATCGCCGGGCTGATCCTCTCCCCGGCGCTCGTGCTGGCCGTCCGACGGCAGCCGCGGTTCCTGCGTCGCCACGGCAAGCTGATCCTCGGCTTCGGGCTGATGCCGGTGCTCGGCTGCCAGTTGTTCTTCTTCTCGGCGATGCAGCGGATGCCGGTGGCGGTGGCCCTGCTCATCCAATACCTGGCGCCGGTCCTGCTGGTGGCGTTCGTGTGGATGCGGACGCGGAGAGCACCCTCCGCGCTGGTGCTGTGGGGCTCGGCTGTCGCAATCGTCGGACTCGTGCTGGTCGTGGACGTCGGGGGTGCGCGCTTCGACCTGCTCGGCACGCTGTTCGCCCTGGCGGCTGCAGTGTGCGTGTGCGCGTACTTCGTCATCTCGGCGCGCGCGGGCGAGGACCTGCCGCCGCTCGCTCTGGCAGCCGGGGGCCTGTTGACCGGGGGAGTAATCATGGCGGTGCTGTGCGTCACGGGGATCATGCCGTTCACGGCGCCCGCCGTCTCCGTGGTCCTCGCCGGTCTCGAAGTGCCGTGGTTCGTGCCGCTGCTCTGGGTCGCTGCGCTGGCTACCACCCTGGGCTATGCGCTGGGGGTGATCGCCGTACCGCGGATCGGTTCCCGCGTGGCTTCGTTCGTGGGCCTGTCCGAAGTGCTGTTCGCGCTCGGGTTCGCGTGGCTGTTCCTCGCCGAGGTCCCCGCGCCGATCCAGTTCGCCGGCGGGGCTGCCATCCTGGTGGGCGTCGTGCTCGTCCGCCTCGACGCGCACCCGCGCGGCTCCCGGAGGGGTGCTGCTACGCTTCCCGCCGTGCCAGCGCCATGAGCGGCGTGACGCGGTAGCCGATCACCTCACCCATCACCAGAGAGGTCTCGGTGCGCTCGACGCCGTCGATCGCGAGGATGCGGGCATCCGTGTCGAACAGGTGCTCGGTGTCCCGGCACGCGACGCGGACGAGCAGGTCGACCTGACCGCTGAGGCCGTGCACCTGCACGATCTCGGGCACGTGGGCCAGATCCGCGGTGATCCGCGGGAGGTCAGCCTGGTGCACCATGACGCTGATGAAGGCCTCGATCGGGAAGCCGAGCGCGGTGGGGGAGATCGCTCTCTCGTAGGAGAGGAACACGCCGGAGCGCTCCAACCGCGCCATCCGCGCCTGCACGGTGTTGCGGGAGAGCCCGAGCCGCTCCGCAAGCGCGACCACGGTTGCGCGGGGGTCCGCGGCGAGGGCCGCGAGCAGCTCCAGGTCGACGTGATCGAGGGTGCTCATACTGTGAAACTTTACCACGCGGCACCGGGCTGCGTTTGGCAACATGCTCAGCAGACCTCTGGATGCTTGAGCTAGGTGCAAGATCGACGTAATCTCGGGCGCGTCGGCGACGAAGCCGGCGTTCCGCGACGGGCGGCCTCACGAGGGCCTCCCGCAACGAAGAGGGATGACGATGATGCACACCCTGACACCGACCGCCGAACCGGCGACGAACCTCGACGATATCGCCCGGCTGGTGGGTCCGGACGGCCGGCGCATTGCCCACCGCGACCTCGATCCGTGGGTCCAGGACATCGACGCCGCCGGCCTGCGGCGCCTGTACCGCGACATGGCCGTCGTCCGCCGCATCGACGCCGAGGGTGTCGCGTTGCAGCGGCAGGGCCAGCTGGGGCTGTGGGCTCCCTGTCAGGGGCAGGAGGCCACGCAGGTGGGCACCGCCCGTGCCTTCCGTCCCGACGACTTCGTCTTCCCCAGCTACCGCGAGATCGGCGTGAATTTCGTCCGCGGTGCGATCGCGTCGGATTTCGTGCTCGCCTGGCGCGGCGAGGCGCACTCCACGTTCAATCCCTACGACATCAACACCGCGACCCCGCAGATCATCATCGGCGCGCAGACCCTGCATGCCGTCGGCTACGCGATGGGCATCCGGTTCGACGGCACCGACCAGGTGGCCGGCGCGTACTTCGGGGACGGCGCGACCAGCCAGGGGGATGTGAACGAGGCGATGGTGTTCGCCTCGTCGTTCGGTGCGCCCGTCGTCTTCGTCTGCACCAACAACCAATGGGCGATCTCGGAGCCGGTCACCGTGCAGGCGAAGTTCCCACTCGCCGGCCGTGCCCCCGGTTTCGGCATCCCGAGCCTGCGTGTCGACGGCAATGACGTCCTCGCGTGCCTGGCGGCCATGCGATGGGCCGTCGAGCATGCCCGCACCGGCGGGGGACCGGCGTTCATCGAGGCCGTGACCTACCGCATGGGCCCGCACACCACCTCCGATGACCCCACCCGCTACCGCGACCCGCACGAGGTCGAGCGCTGGCGCCGACGCGATCCGCTGGCGCGCGTGGAGGCGCTGCTGCGGTCCGAGGACGAGTTCTCCGCGGAGTTCGCCCGCGAGGTCGCCGACGAATCCGACCGCTGGGGCGCGGACGTGCGGACGGCGTGCCTGTCGGCACGCACGCGGCCCGCGATCGAGGTCTTCGACGACGTGTACGCCGAACCGCACGCCGGCCTGGACCTGCAGCGCGCGCAGTTCGCCGCCTATCTGGACGGCTTCGCCGGTGAGGATGCTGCGGCCCAGGGGAGTGCGCGATGACTGAGCTGACCATGGCCAAGGCCATCAACGAGGGTCTGCGCCGCGCGATGGCGGACGACCCCAAAGTTCTCGTCATGGGCGAGGACATCGGCAAGCTCGGGGGCGTCTTCCGCGTGACCGACGGACTGCTCGACCAGTTCGGGGCAGCGCGGGTGATCGACACGCCCCTGGCCGAATCCGGGATCATGGGCACGGCCGTGGGTCTGGCCTTCCGGGGGTATCGCCCGGTCGTCGAGATCCAGTTCGACGGGTTCGTGTATCCCGCCTTCGACCAGATCGTCTGCCAGGTCGCGAAGCTGCACTACCGCACGCGCGGGAACGTGCAGATGCCGATCACCATCCGCATCCCGTGGGCGGGTGGCGTGGGTGCTGCCGAGCATCACTCGGAGTCGCCGGAGGCGTATTTCGTCCACACGTCCGGGCTGCGCGTGGTCGCCGTGGCCAACCCGCAGGACGCCCACCTGATGCTGCGACAGGCGATCGCATCGAACGACCCCGTGGTGTACTTCGAGCCCAAACGCCTCTACCACACCAAGGGCGAGGTCGACCTGGATCTGGACCTGGCCGATGCTGCGCCGATGGGTCTGGCCAGGGTGGCCCGCGAGGGCTCTGACGTCACGCTGCTCACCTACGGCGCCCAGGTCGCGACAGCGCTGGATGCGGCCATCGCCGCGGAGGACGACGGGATCTCGATCGAGGTCGTCGACCTGCGCTCGATCTCGCCGGTCGACTACCGCACCGTGTCCGCGTCGGTGCGCAAGACCGGACGCGTCGTCGTCACGCACGAGGCGGCCCGCGAAGCCGGAGTGGGTGCCGAATTGATCGCGAGCGTGACCGAGCACTGCTTCCCCTACCTCGAGTCGGCACCGGTCCGCGTGACCGGCCACGACATCCCGTACCCGCCGGCGAAGCTGGAAAAGCACCACCTGCCCGATCTGGATCGGATCCTGGATGCCGTCGACCGGGTCCTGGACCGACCGCACAGTCTCTCGGGGCCGGAGTGGAGTTCTGCTGAGGCGGACCACGCCGCGACCGTCGGCGGAGGCCTGCTCTGATGGCGACGGACTTCCACCTTCCCGACCTCGGTGAGGGCCTCCCCGAGGCGGAGCTGGTCCACTGGCTCGTCGCCGAGGGCGACACGGTGACGCTGAACCAGACGATCGCCGAGGTCGAGACGGCCAAGGCCGTCGTCGAGCTGCCCTCCCCGTACGCGGGAGTGGTGACAACGCTGCACGCGGCCGCGGGCGACGTGATCGAGGTCGGCTCCGTGCTGATCTCCTTCGACATCGCCGGCGCCGAGCCCGCGTCGGCGCAGGACCCGCCCGCGGAGGAGGCAGAACCGGTCCCGGAGCGGGCGCAGCCGAATCTGGTCGGCTACGGCGCGGCACCGCGCGGCGGCGGCCGCCCCCAGCGACGCGCCCGCCGCGGCGCTCGTCCGACCTCCGCGCCGGACACGGCCGTGCTCGACGCGGCTCCGCACGACGCGATCCACACCGAGCCCGCCGACGCCCTGCGGGAGCGTCCCCGCTGCACACCCCCGGTTCGCAAGCTCGCGAAGGAGCTGGGCGTGGATCTGGCGATGGTCCCGCCCAGCGGTGCCACCGGACTGATCACCCGCACGGATGTGGAGGCCTACGCGGCCGACCTGCAGGCCCGCGAATCCGCACCCGCCGTCCCGGTGCCGGTGGCATCATCGCGAACCTCGGACGCGGAACGGGTCACCCGGATCCCGATCCGCGGGGTGCGCAAGCACACCGCCGACGCGATGGTGCGCAGCGCGTTCACCGCGCCGCACGTCACGACATTCCACACCGTCGATGTGACGGCCACCAGCGAGCTCATCGCGTCGCTGCGCGCGGACCGGGGGCTGGCCGGTCATCGCATCGGCGTGATGGCGGTCGCGGCCAAGGCGGTCTGCCTCGCGCTGATGCGGCATCCGGAACTGAATTCCCGATGGGACGCCGACAGCGGCGAGATCCTCCAGCACCGCTACGTGAACCTCGGCATCGCCGCCGCCACATCGCGCGGCCTGGTCGTGCCCAACGTCCGTGACGCGGAGCAGATGACTCTGGTCGAGCTCGCGGATGCCATCGCAGGACTGGCGGAAACGGCGCGGGCGGGCAAGACGGCCCCCGCAGACATGAGCGGGGGCACGTTCTCGATGACGAATGTGGGCGTGTTCGGCGTCGATGCCGGCACGCCGATCCTCAACCCCGGCGAGGCCGGCATCCTCGCCATCGGTGCCGTCCGGCGCCAACCCTGGGAGTACCGCGGCGAGATCGCCCTGCGGGACGTGATGACGCTCAGTCTGTCCTTCGACCACCGGCTGGTCGACGGCGAGCAGGGTGCGCGCTTCCTGCGCGATGTCGCCGACATCCTGCGCGAACCGGGCCGGGCGATGCTCCTGCGATGACCGTCACGACGTGAGCGCGGACCGCGCCATCGACTCCAGGATGCCGCGCACCGTGTTCTCGGTCGGAGACGTGCGAAGCGCCCGCATGCTGTGCGGTGTGGAATTGATCAGCCCGAAACAGGCGTGCGCGCGCACGCGCAGGTCGCTCTCGGACCGGTCGGGGTGGATCTCGGCGAGGACCGCGGTCCACAGTTCGAGGTACTGCCGCTGCAGCCGGCGGACCGTGTGCCGGTCGTGCTCGCTCAGGCTGGCCAGGTCGCGGTCCTGGACGCGGATGACATCGGCGTCGGTGAGGGCGAAGTCGACGTGGAAGCGGATCAGACCGTCCAGCCGGGTCTCGGGGGTGTCGTGCGAGGCGATCACGTCTTGGCCGCCGCTGAGCAGCCGCTCGCTCACGCGGACCAGAATCGCTCCGAGCAGAGCCTGCTTGTTCGCGAAGTGCCGGTACACCGCCGGTCCGCTCACGCCCACCGCCGCGCCGAGTTCCTCGAGGCTCACTCCGCTGAAGCCGCGATCTGCGAACAGGCGTGCGGCCTCGTGCAGGATCGCCTCCTGGCGGTCGGCCTTCGCGCGACCACGCTCGGTGACACCGCTTGTCATTTCAGTTAATCCTCGCTAACCTGAATGCTCAGTTAGTGAACCCTAACCAATGGCATCCGGCCGGGACAACCGACGTGATGCGATCGTGACGTCGACGGAGATGACATGGCGGCAGCCGGATCGGCACTGCAGACCGCGGTCGTGCACGACGACGCCTTCGAGCGCACTCGTGCGGCGCAGGAGGCCCTCGCAGACGAGCTCAGGGCGCGCCTGGCGGTCGCGGCGCGGGGCGGGCCGGAGGCGTCGCGGGAGCGCCACCTCGCCCGCGGCAAGCTGCTGCCGCGCGACCGGGTGGATCGCCTCCTGGACGAGGGCAGTGCGTTCGTGGAGGTCGCGCCGCTCGCGGCGGAGGGGCTGTACGGGGGAGACGCGCCGGGAGCGGGTGTCATCGCCGGCATCGGGCTGGTCCACGGCCGGCAGGTGATGATCGTGTGCAACGACGCCACCGTCAAGGGCGGCACCTACTATCCGCTCACCGTCAAGAAGCACCTCCGCGCGCAGGAGATCGCCCGTGAGAATCGGCTCCCGTGCGTGTACCTCGTCGACTCCGGCGGTGCGTTCCTGCCGATGCAGGACGAGGTGTTCCCCGACCGGGACCACTTCGGCCGCATCTTCTTCAACCAGGCCAGGATGTCCGCCGAAGGCATCCCGCAGATCGCCGCCGTGCTCGGCTCGTGCACGGCCGGTGGCGCGTACGTTCCCGCGATGAGCGATGAGACCGTGATCGTCCGCAACCAGGGCACGATCTTCCTCGGCGGACCGCCGCTGGTCAAAGCCGCGATCGGCGAGATCGTGACGGCCGAGGAACTCGGCGGCGGCGAGCTGCACGCCACCCGGTCGGGTGTGGTCGATCACCTGGCCGAGAACGACGAGCACGCCCTGGAGATCGTCCGCGACATCATCGCGACGCTGCCCCCGCCGGCCGCACCGGCGTGGGAGGTCATCGCGACCGTGCCGCCGGCCGTCGACGCCGCCGACCTCTACGGGGTCGTGCCCGTCGACGTGAACCAGCCGTACGACGTCCGCGAGGTGATCGGCCGCCTCGTCGATGGCAGTGCGTTCGCCGAGTTCAAGCGCGCCTACGGCGAGACGCTGGTCACCGGCTTCGCCCGCATCCACGGACATCCCGTCGGGATCGTCGCCAACAACGGCGTGCTGTTCTCGGAATCCGCGCAGAAGGGCGCGCACTTCATCGAGCTGTGCGACCAGCGGGGCATTCCGCTGCTGTTCCTGCAGAACATCTCCGGCTTCATGGTGGGGCGCGATGCCGAGGCCGGCGGCATCGCGAAGGACGGAGCGAAGATGGTGACCGCGGTCGCCACGACGCGCGTGCCCAAGCTGACGGTCGTGATCGGCGGATCGTTCGGCGCCGGCAACTACTCGATGTGCGGTCGTGCCTACTCGCCCCGGTTCCTGTGGACCTGGCCGGCGAGCCGGATCTCGGTGATGGGCGGGACGCAGGCGGCGTCGGTGCTCTCCACCGTGAAGCGCGATCAGCTCGAGGCCCGCGGCGGCGCGTGGTCCGCTCAGGAGCAGGCGGATTTCGAAGCGCCGATCCGCACCCAGTACGAGCAGCAGGGCAACCCGTACTATGCGACCGCCCGGCTCTGGGACGATGGCGTCGTCGATCCGGCGGACACCCGCGACCTGCTCGGTCTCGCTCTGGACGTCGTCTCGCGAACTCCGCTCCCCGAACCCCGCTTCGGCGTCTTCCGGATGTGAGCGACGTGCCCGCTTCGGTTCTCGAGCCCGCCGAGATGTTCCACACGGTCCTGGTCGCAAACCGCGGCGAGATCGCCCGCCGCGTGATCAGGACCCTGCGCGCGCTCGGCATCCGCTCGGTCGCCGTCTACAGCGACCCCGATGCGGACGCTCCGCACGTGCGCGAGGCGGACGCGTCCTTCCGGGTGGGCCCGGCCGCCGCAGCCGAGTCCTACCTGGACGGCGGGGCGATCCTCGCGGCCGCGCGCGAATCCGGTGCGCAGGCGATCCACCCGGGCTACGGTTTCCTCTCCGAGAACGCCGCGTTCGCAGCCGACTGCGCCGCCGCGGGGATCGTGTTCATCGGCCCGGGACCGAAGGCGCTGGATGTGATGGGCGACAAGATCCGCTCCAAGGCGCACGTCGCCGCCAGCGGGGTGCCGATCGTCCCGGGCATCGATGCCCGCGAGCTGACCGACGCGGAGATCGCCGATGCCGCTGCCGACGTGGGCTACCCCCTGCTGATCAAGCCCTCCGCGGGCGGCGGCGGCAAGGGGATGCAGGTCGTGCGCGCTCCGGCGGAGCTGCCGGAGGCGCTCGCAACGGCGCGTCGGGTGGCCTCCGCGGCGTTCGGGGACGACACGCTGCTGCTGGAGCGGCTCATCGAGCGGCCCCGGCACATCGAGGTGCAGGTGATCGCGGATGCGCACGGGCGGGTGATCCACCTCGGCGAGCGGGAGTGCACCCTGCAGCGGCGCCACCAGAAGGTCGTCGAAGAGGCGCCGTCGCCGATCATCGACGAGCAGACACGGGCGAGTCTGGGCGTCGCCGCGTGTGCGGCCGCGGCAAGTGTGGACTACCGGGGGGCGGGAACGGTGGAGTTCCTGGTCGCCGCCGACCGCCCGCAGGACTTCTTCTTCATCGAGATGAACACGCGCCTGCAGGTGGAGCACCCGGTCACCGAACTGGTGACCGGACTGGACCTGGTCGAGCTGCAGCTGCGCGTCGCGGCGGGCGGACACCTCGGACTGGCCCAGCACGAGGTGCGGATGGACGGGCACGCGATCGAAGCGCGCGTGTACGCGGAGTCGCCCGCGCGGGGATTCCTGCCCGCCACCGGGACCGTGCTGGAATGGGCGCCGGCGCCGCAGGTGCGCACCGACTCGGCCGTCGAGACCGGCAGCGTGGTCACCGCGGATTACGATCCGATGATCGCGAAGGTGATCGCCCACGCTCCCGACCGGGCCGGCGCGCTCGCGCTGCTCGACCGGGCGCTGGCGCAGACGGTGCTGCTGGGCGTGGACACGAACGTCGCCTTCCTGCGCACCCTCCTCGCCGACGAAGCGGTGCGGGACGGCGACATGGACACCGGCCTGATCGACCGGATGCCGCCGTTCGCCGACCCGGAGCCCAGCGGCACCGCGCTGTGTGCGGCCGCCGCGGCGACCGCGCACGCCGCCGAGACGCCGGTGCCGCCGTCGCTCGGTCTCTGGCAGAGCGGCACGGGCTGGCGCGCCGGTGGCCCCGCGCTGCCGCGCCGCTGCCGCTTCGCAACCGAGGCGGGCGAGATCCTCGCGGCGGCGGCGGCCGCCGCGCTCCCGGACGCACGCGTCGCCGTGGACGGCGACGGCGCGGTCTGGGTGCACGCGGACGGTGTCACGTCGCGGCTGGAGCCGCTGAGCCGGCGCGCGGCGCTGGAGAGGCAGCTCAGGACCAGTGCCGGTCTGGCCGCGGCATCCTCGCCGGAGCTGCGTGCGCCGATGCCGGGAACCGTCGTGGCCGTGCACGTCACCGGCGGCACCCGGGTGCGCGCGGGCGAGCGGATCGTCACGATCGAGGCGATGAAGATGGAGCACCCGGTGATCGCTCCGCACGACGGGACCGCGTCCATTCAGGCCACGGTCGGCGACCAGGTGCACCGCGACCACGTGCTCGCCCGAGTCCTGCCCGACCCGGCCCAGCAGGAGAGGAACGACCCATGGACGACAACCTGAACGACGAGGAGCGCGAACTCGCCGCGCTGGTGCGCCAGTTCGCCGACGAGGTGGTGGCGCCGCGCTCGTATGAGGCCGATCGCACCCACACGCTGCCGCTGGAGGTGGTGGCCCAGATGGGCGAGCTGGGTCTGTTCGGCCTCCCGTTCCCCGAGGAGTTCGGAGGCCAGGGCGGCGACTATTTCGCCCTGTGCCTGGCCATCGAGGGGCTGGGGCGGGTCGACCAGTCGATCGCCATCACGCTGGAGGCCGGCGTCAGCCTCGGCGCCATGCCGGTCTTCCGCTTCGGCACCGACGCGCAGCGGCACGAGCTGCTCCCGGACCTGCTCGCCGGACGCGCTCTGGCCGGCTTCGGCCTGACCGAGCCCGAGGCGGGTTCGGATGCCGGCGCGACGCGCACCACAGCCCGGCTGGACGGGGACGAGTGGGTCATCAACGGCTCCAAGCAGTTCATCACCAACTCCGGCACGGACATCACGCGGTTCGTCACCGTGACGGCGGTGACGGGGGAGAGCGACGGCCGCAAGCAGATCTCCACGATCATCGTGCCCAACGGCACCCCCGGCTTCACCGTGGAGCCTGCCTACGACAAGGTCGGATGGCACGCCTCCGACACGCATCCGCTCACCTTCCAGGACGCACGCGTGCCTGCAGGCAATCTGCTGGGCGAACGAGGACGCGGTTTCGCGAACTTCCTGCACATCCTGGACGAGGGCCGCATCGCGATCGCCGCGCTCTCGACCGGCGCGGCCGAGGGATGCCTGGAAGCGGCGGTGGACTACGCCAAGAAGCGCACGGTGTTCGGTGAGCAGCTCTCGACGCGGCAGAGCATCCAGTTCATGCTCGCGCGGATGCAGCTGCGCGTTCACAACGCGCGTCTGGCCTGGCACCACGCGGCGCGCCTGCGCGATGCCGGCAGGCCGTTCAAGGTGGAGGCGGCGATCGCCAAGCTGACCGCGAGCGACGCGGCGATGGACAACGCCCGTGATGCCACGCAGATCTTCGGCGGCAACGGGTTCATGAACGAGTACCCGGTCGCGCGCCATTTTCGGGACTCGAAGATCCTCGAGATCGGCGAGGGCACCAGCGAGGTGCAGCTCCTGGTCATCTCACGGGCGCTCGGCCTGTGATCGGCGCCTCGGGTAGCGTGAGCGCCGTGAACGAGCCGGTATCGCCGCAGAGCGACCACATCCAGCGGGGACTGTACTTCGAGGAGCTCCAGATCGGCGCCCGCTACCACCATCGCCCGGGGCGCACCGCGACCGAAGCCGACAACGTGCTGTTCTCTGCGTTGACGATGAACACGCAGGCCCTGCACCTGGACGCTGCGTACTCGGCGACGCAGCCGTTCGGGCAGCGGCTGATGAACTCGATGTGGACTCTGGCGACCATGGTCGGGGCCTCGGTCGGCCAGATCACGCAGGGCACGCTGGTCGCCCAGCTCGGGATGACCGACGTCGCCTTTCCCGCACCGCTCGTGCACGGCGACACCCTGTACACCGAGACCGAGGTCCTGCAGAAGCGGCTCTCCGCCTCACGACCCGGCCAGGGGATCGTCACGATGCGCCACACCGGCCGCAATCAGGACGGCACGGTCGTCGCGACGGCCACCAGGATCGCGCTGATGTGGTGCCGGGACGCCGCGAACGCCGAGGAGGAGTCATGACCGTTCTGGACCACGGGCCCGCGCTGCTGTTCTGCCCTGCGGACCGGCCGGAGCGCTTCGAGAAGGCCCTGCAGCGTGCGGATGCGGTGATCCTGGACCTCGAGGACGCCGTCGCACCGGCGGCCAAGACCGCTGCCCGGGGCGCCCTGATCGAATCCGAACTCGATCCCGATCGGGTGATCGTCCGCATCAACCCGCCCGGGACCGACGCGTTCGTGGCGGACCTGGCGACCCTGTCCCAGACGGACTACCGCACCGTCATGATCGCGAAGGCCGAGGGGGTCACCCAGCTCAGAGCGATCGGTCGGCGGTTCACGATCATCGCGCTCTGCGAGACGGCACGCGGTGTGGTGGCCGCGGAGAAGCTCGCCGCACACGATCAGGTCGTCGCGCTCATGTGGGGAGCGGAGGATCTGGTCGCCAGCCTGGGCGGCACCTCCAGCCGAAAGCCCAACGGGCGCTACCGCGACGTGGCACGGGTCGCGCGCGCGCGGGTCCTGCTGGCAGCGGGCGCGCAGGGGAAGGCCGCGGTCGACGCGGTGCACCTGGATATCGCCGAGACCAAGCGGCTCACGATCGAAGCGGCCGACGCCGCGGCATCCGGCTTCGCCGCCACCGCCTGCATCCACCCGAGCCAGGTTCAGATCATCCGCGATGCGTACCGGCCCACCCCCGCCGCCCTCGCCTGGGCCCGCTCGGTGCTGGCTGCGGCCGAGACCGAGGGAGGCGTCTTCACCCATCGGGGCCGCATGGTCGACGAGCCGGTGCTGCGCCACGCCCGCGCCACGCTGCGGCGGGCGTAGCGCCCGCCGGAACTACGCCCTCGCGCCGGCGTAGGTGAGCAGGCTGAGGCGCTCCGGTTCGTACCGCATGGTGTGCGCGGAGCCGTTCGCCAGGCGCTCCCCGACCAGCGGCAGTTCGCCCCCGGTGGCATGGCGGATCAGCTCCCGGATGAGCGCACCGTGTGTCACCACGACCACGGATGCCGCGGCGGGCGCCGTCGCTCGGCGGGCGTCGCGCACGATCTCGTCCAGTGCGCGCAGTCCGCGCGCGCGCAGCTGAGGCCACGGCTCCGCGCCCGGGATCTCCGCGGCGTGCCAGTCGCCCCAGCGCGCCAGGAACTCGTCCGCGTCGACGCCTTCGGCTTCGCCGTACGCCCGCTCCCGCATCCCGGCGTAGGTGCGCGGTGCCGCCAGGCCGAGCTCATCCGCGATGATCTCGGCCGTCTCCCGCGCGCGCGACAGGTCGCTCGAGACCACGACGGGGCAGGCGGCGGCCGCGGACAGGTCGAGCTGGGCGCGCAGGGCGGCGGCGGCATCCCGCGCCTGAGCCCGGCCGGTCTCGTTCAGGGGGATGTCGGTCGATCCCTGGACACGCCGGGCACGGTTCCAGTCGGTCTCGCCGTGGCGGACGAGGGTCAGCAGAGTCACCGCTCGAGCCTATGCGCCCCGCTGGGCTGCCGGGGCGGGTAGCGCGTCGGCGAGCGCCTGGAGGACTTCGCTGGCCCCTGCATCGATCTTCACGGTCGCGCGCGCGTCGCCCCGCGTCTGACCGCGGTTGACGATCACGATGGGCAGCCGCCGCCGCCGGGCCCGTTCCAGCAGACGGATGCCGGAGTTGACCACGAGGGAGGAGCCGGCGATCACGAGGGCGTCGCTCGCGCGCACCAGCTGCTCGGCCTCGCGGAACTTCTCGGCCGGGATGAACTCGCCGAAGAAGACGACATCGGGCTTGAGCATGCCGCCGCACACCGTGCAGGCGGGAATGCGGAATCCTGTCGTGCTCTGCGGAAGCACGTCGCCGTCGGGTCCGAGGGGGACGTTCTCGGGGATCGTGATCCAGGGGTTGTCGGCCTCGACCCGCTGCGCCAGGTCACGACGGTCGAAGACCTGACCGCAGTGCGTGCAGAAGACCCGCCGCATCGTGCCGTGCAGCTCCACCACCCGGCGGCTCCCGGCGCGCAGGTGGAGGCCGTCGACGTTCTGGGTGATGACGCCGGTGGCGATGCCCTGCCTCTCCAGCGCCGCCAGGGCGGTGTGGCCGGGGTTCGGCGCGGCCGCAGAGAAGGCGCGCCACCCGAGGTGGCTGCCGACCCAGTACCTGCGGCGCGCGTCTTCGCTGGCCAGGAACTGCTCCACGCTCATCGGCGCGCGCACCGGCGCTCCCGTGCCCCGATAGTCGGGAATGCCGGAATCGGTCGATATGCCGGCGCCGGTGAGGACGGCCAATCTGCGTCCCGAGAGCGCGTTCACGGCGCGGTCGACCTCCTCGGCGGTCTGGGCATCCTGCTGGGCCACGGCCGTGATGCGATCACCCCCTCGAGTTCGAGCCTGTGCTCAGAGTGTAGGCGGCGCGGTTTTCCGGGATGTTACGTATCGGTCCGCACCTGGGAGAGTGGGAGGGCGGTCCGGCGTCACCGGTGGCGCGGATCGAGGGAGCACGGATGAAGGTCGTCGAGATTTCCGATGCGGCAGATGCCCGGCTGGCGGACTACCGCGACCTGACCGATGTTGCTCTGCGCCGGGTGCTCGAACCGGACGGGGGTCTGTACATCGCCGAGTCGGCCAAGGTGATCGGAAGGGCGCTGCGCGCGGGCCACCGTCCGCGCTCGGTGCTGGTCCAGCCGAAATGGCTGCCCGATGTCACGGTGCTCCTGGGCGAGGACGAGGCGACACCCGTGTACGTGGTCACCTCGGCGGTGGCCGAATCGCTCACCGGGTACGCCGTGCACCGCGGCGCCCTGGCGGCCATGCACCGGCCGCCGCTCGCGTCGGTCGCGGAGGTGGTGGCCGGGGCGCGCACCGTCGTGGTGCTGGATGACATCGTCGATCACACCAACGTGGGGGCGGCATTCCGCAGCGCCGCGGCCCTCGGCGCCGATGCCGTCCTGATCACTCCGCGCTGTGCGGACCCGCTGTACCGGCGCAGTGTCCGGGTGAGCATGGGGACCGTCTTCCAGGTGCCGTGGACCAGGCTGCCGGAATGGGGTCCCGCCCGCGACATCCTCAGCGACGCGGGATTCCATCTCGCTGCCCTGGCCCTGGCCGATGATGCCGTCGGGCTGGATGAGTTCGCCGCGCACCGCCCCGAACGGGTGGCGCTGATGCTCGGCTCCGAGGGCGACGGCCTCAGTCCCCGGGCGCTGCAGGCGGCCGACACGATCGTGACCATTCCGATGGGCGGCGGCGTGGATTCGCTGAACGTGGCTGCGGCCAGCGCCGTCGCGCTGTGGGCGTTGCGGGCGCCGCACCCGAACACGCGGTAGCCGCTGCGGACGCAGGCTAGCGCTGTTCGTCCGGCGGCGGGGGAGCCTCCTGGCCGGCGGGCGCGCTCCGCACCGGCAGCGGCGCGGGGCGCTTTGCGGTGATCGCATCCCCGGAGGATCGGTGGCGGACACGGCGCAGCACCCACGGCACGAAGTGCGTCCGCGCCCACACGAAATCCTCGGTGCGCGCGGCGCGCCACGTGCCGACAGGAAAAGGGTCCGGCTGCATCGGCTGCAGATCGTTGGGGACGTTCAGGGCGCGCAGCACCATGCGCGCCACCTCGTGGTGCCCGAGCGAGTTGTAGTGCAGCCGGTCGGGGTCGAAGAACCGCGGATCCTGAACCTCTTTGAGCGCCCACTGGTCGGCCACGATGCACTCGTACCGCTCGGCGATGGCACGGATGTTCTCGTTGTAGATCGCGATCTTTCCGCGGAAGGGCCGGAACACCGGCGTGAAGTTCGTATCGATGCCCGTGAACACCACGATGGTCGCGTTATCGCGACTGAGCCGGACGACGGCATCCTCGAACTGCGCGGCGATCTGGTCCGGATCGGTGCCCGGACGGATGACGTCGTTGCCACCGGCCGAGAACGTGATCAGGTCCGGGCGCAGCTCCAGCGTGGGGTCGATCTGATCGGCGATCTGCGCGATGAGCTTGCCGCGAACGGCGAGGTTCGCGTACGCGAAGTCGTCGACCTGCCGGGAGAGCACCTCGGCGACCCGGTCCGCCCAGCCGCGGTGTCCTCCCGGCAAGCCCGGCTCGGGGTCGCCGATGCCCTCCGTGAACGAGTCGCCGAGTGCGACGTATCGTCGCCACGGGTGAGGGCCGAGATTCGAGATCTCCGCAGTCGGCTCGTCGCTGGGGGGCATTGTTCTTCCTCGGGTCGGGACCGCTTCGAGGCTACCGTGCCCGCCCGACCCGCGCTGGGTTGTCGGGCTCCTCGTCTAAGGTGGTCAGTCGTTGTCCGCGTCGCGGACGGCAGCACGAGGAAAGGGCGCGGCATGGACAGCGACGCCCTCATCCAGACCCCACCGGTCCTTCCGATCGGTGGTGCGGCGGCCGAGCACCTGTCGCCGGCGTACCCGCAGCGCGCACCGTGGGGGACCGCTCAGCGCCTGCGCGCCTGGCAGGCCGAGGCGCTGGACCGATACTTCAGTCTGGACGGGCCGGACGGTGTCGGCTCCGGACCCCGGGACTTCCTCGCCGCCGCGACACCGGGCGCAGGCAAGACCACGTTCGCCCTCCGGCTGGCCAGTGAGCTGCTGCGCCGGGGCGTGATCGATCGCATCGTCGTGGTCGCTCCCACCGAGCACCTCAAGACGCAGTGGGCGGACGCCGCGGCCCGCGTCTCGATCCGGCTCGATCCGGCCTTCACGAACCGCCACTTCGCCCCGGCGCGCCAGTACCACGGGATCGCCGTGACCTACGCGCAGGTCGCGGTCAAAGCCTCTGTCCATCAGCGGGTCGTGATGGATGCCCGCACGCTGGTGATCCTGGACGAGGTGCACCACGGCGGAGATGCGCTCAGCTGGGGCGAGGCGCTGCGCGAAGCCTACGGCCGCGCCACCCGGCGGCTGCTGCTGTCCGGCACCCCGTTTCGCAGCGACACGGCTCCGATCCCGTTCGTGGAGTATCACCCGGACGAGCACGGCATCCGGCTCTCGCGCACCGACTACAGCTACGGCTACGGGCGGGCGCTCGCGGACGGAGTGGTGCGTCCCGTCATCTTCCTCGTCTACGCCGGGCAGATGCGCTGGCGCACCCGCACCGGCGACGAGATGGAGGCCCAGCTCGGACAGGACAACACCAAGGACATCACCGCGCAGGCCTGGCGCACCGCCCTGGATCCGGAGGGCGAGTGGATCCCCGCCGTCCTGCGCTCGGCCGATCGCAGGCTCACCGAGGTCCGTGAGCAGATTCCGGATGCCGGCGGCCTGGTGATCGCGACGGATCAGACGTCTGCGCGCGCGTACGCGGCTTTCCTGCGCGAGCTCACCGGGGAGGAGCCGTCCGTCGTGCTGTCCGACGAGTCAGAGGCATCGGCGCGCATCGAGACGTTCGCCGGCAGCACGACGCGGTGGATGGTGGCCGTCCGGATGGTCTCCGAGGGCGTGGACGTGCCTCGCCTGGCCGTCGGGGTGTACGCGACCTCCGCCTCCACGCCGCTGTTCTTCGCTCAGGCGGTCGGTCGTTTCGTGCGCGCCCGGCGGCGCGGCGAGACGGCGAGCATCTTCCTGCCGCACGTTCCGCAGCTGCTCGCCCTCGCCAACGAGCTGGAGCGGCAGCGCGACCACGCCCTGGATCGGGACACCGAGGGCGAGGACGAATGGGCGCTGGATGAGGACGCGATGGATGCCGCCGCGCGGGAGGAACCGGCATCCGACGCCCTGACCTATGAATTCACCTACCAGGCCCTCGGGTCGGTCGCGCACTTCGACCGGGTGCTGTACGACGGTCGCGAATTCGGCGAGCTGGCCGTACCGGGCACGCCCGAGGAGGAGGAGTTCCTCGGGCTGCCCGGGCTGCTCGAGCCGGAGCACGTGCACGAGCTGCTGCAGCAGCGGCAGGCGCGCCAGAGCAAGCACCGCCGCACCCGTGAGGCGCGCGAGGGACCGCCCGAGGCCGCAGCGCCGCCGCAGGCGCTGCACCGCACGCTCAAGGAGCAGCGGCAGCTGTTGAACAGCCTGGTGGGCGTGTACGCGCGCCAGACCGGCGACCCGCACGGAATCGTGCACGCCGAGCTGCGCCGCGTCTGCGGCGGCCCTGCGGTCAGCCACGCCACCGTGGCGCAGCTGCAGGCTCGGATCGACCTGCTCCGCGCTCGCGTGCACTCCTGAAGCCGACCCGGACGGTCCTCGTTCGGAGGCCCGAAATGCTGGCAATCGCTGCGCTGAGCTGAGGCCGGCGCACGGCGCTGGCTACCGTTGAACAGTCCCGCACCCCCGCCCGGAGGCTTCATTGACCGCGCCCGCAGAGCCCACGACCCGCGACCGGCGTCGCTGGGCCCAGTACCTCGTCGACGAACGCGCCGAGGCACAGGTGTACCGCGAGCTCGCGGCGCGGCGCGACGGCGAGGAGCGCGCGATCCTGACGGCGCTCGCCGACGCCGAGGGCCGCCACGAGGCGCACTGGCTGCGCCTGCTCGGCGGCGAGCCCGCACAGCTCCCGAGACCGGATGTGGGGACCCGACTGCTCGGCTGGATGGCCAGGCGGTTCGGGTCGATCTTCGTCCTGGCCCTCGCGCAGAATGCGGAGGGACGTTCGCCCTACGAGAGCGAGCCGTTCGCCACCTCCGCGATGGCCGCAGACGAGAAGGTCCACCACGAGGTGGTCCGCGGGCTGGCCGCGCGCGGACGCCGGCGACTGTCGGGCACGTTCCGGGCCGCCGTGTTCGGTGCGAACGACGGGCTGGTCTCCAATCTCGCACTGGTCTTGGGCATCGGAGCCACCGGTGTCGCCCCACAGGTGGTGCTGTTCACCGGCATCGCCGGTCTGCTGGCGGGCGCCCTGTCGATGGGCGCGGGCGAGTTCGTGTCCGTGCGTTCGCAGCGGGAGCTGCTGCAGGCCACCGAACCCAGCGACTATGCGGATGCCGCGCTGCCCAATCTGGATCTGGACGCGAACGAGCTGGCGCTGGTGTACCGGACGCGGGGGCTGTCGCCCGCCGAGGCTCTGGAGCGCGCCCGGCGGGTGGTCAGCGCCGCGCAGGACGGCACGACCCCGCGCGGCGGACCGCTGGACGTGCCGTCGGAGCACGACGTCGTCGGCGGGGCGTGGAATGCGGCCCTGTCGAGCTTCCTCTTCTTCGCGTCCGGTGCGGTGGTCCCGGTGCTGCCCTGGATGTTCGGGCTGTCCGGGCTGCCGGCGGTCCTGACCGCCCTCGTGCTGGTCGGTATCGCGCTCCTGGCGACCGGGGCGATGGTGGGGCTGCTCTCCGGCGGCCCTCCGCTGCGCCGCGCCCTGCGGCAGCTGCTGATCGGCTACGGCGCGGCAGCCGTCACGTACGCGCTCGGATGGCTGTTCGGGGTCTCGGTCGGGTGACCGCGGTTACGGCCTGGGGCTCCGGACGTGATAATGTCGATCTTCGGTTGGCGACAACCCAAACCCATGCGCGGGTGGCGGAATAGGTAGACGCGCTAGCTTGAGGTGCTAGTGCCCTTTAACGGGCGTGGGGGTTCAAGTCCCCCCTCGCGCACAGAACGACGAAGGCCCCCTTTCGAGGGGGCCTTCGTCGTTTCGGACGGCGATCCGTGTGCAGGGCCGGCCGGCGGCCAGCGGGTAGGTTAGTCCGCATGCCCAGCCCCGGTTCAGACCTCCCCGAGGTCGTGCGCATCGCCCGTGATCTGATCCGCTTCGACACGTCCAACTGGGGCGGCGGCAAGGCCGAGGGCGAGCGTGAGGCTGCCGAGTACGTCGGGGCGTACCTGGAGTCGCTGGGCCTGACCCCCGAGTACTACGAGCCCATCCCGCGCCGTACCAACGTGATGGCCCGCGTCCGGGGACGCAATCCGGACAAGCCCGCACTCGTGCTGCACGGGCACCTCGATGTCGTCCCGGCGATCGCCGAGGATTGGTCCGTGGATCCGTTTGCGGGCGAGATCCGCGATGGGATGCTGTGGGGCCGCGGGGCCGTGGACATGAAGGACATGGATGCGATGATCCTGACCTCGGTCGCGGAGATCCTCCGGGCCGGTGAGCGGCCCGAGCGCGACCTGATCCTGGTCTTCTTCGCGGACGAGGAGAACGGCGGGGTCGAGGGATCCCACCTGGTCGTGACCCAGCATCCGGAATGGTTCCACGGTGCGACCGAGGCCATCAGTGAGGTCGGCGGGTACTCCATCGCGGTCGGCGACCGGCGTGCTTACCTGCTGCAGGTCGGTGAGAAGGCGTTGATCTGGATCCGTCTGCGCGCCCGCGGCCGGGCCGGACACGGCAGCCGTGTCCACCCGGACAACGCCGTCACCCGCCTTGCGGAGGCGGTCGCGGCGCTCGGGCGCACCGAGTGGCCGGTCCAGCTGACCGCCACCAGCGAGCAGATGCTGGATGGGCTGAGGCAGCTCACCGGCGCCTCCGACCAGGATCCGGACAGCCTGGCGATGGCCACCGGGCCGGCTGAGGGATTCATCCGGTCCACGCTGCGGACGACGACGAACCCGACCGGGCTCACGGCCGGCTACAAGCACAACGTCATCCCCGACGTGGCCGAAGCGCTGATCGATGTGCGCACCCTCCCCGGGGGTGAAGAGGCCGCCCTGGCCGATATCAGGCGGATCGTGGGCGAGGACGTCGAGGTCGAGGTCGTGGTCCGCGACGTCGGGCTGGAGGTCCCGTTCGACGGTGCTCTGGTGCACGCGATGGTGGCGGCGCTCGGGCGCGCCGATCCGGGCGTGCCGGTGATCCCGTATCTGATGGGCGGCGGGACGGACAACAAAGCGCTGTCGATGCTGGGCATCGAAGGGTACGGCTTCGCGCCGCTGCGGCTGCCGGCCGATCTGGATTTCACCGGAATGTTCCACGGCGTGGACGAGCGCGTTCCGCTGGATGCGCTGATCTTCGGCCAGCGAGTGCTGACGGACCTGCTGCGCACGTACTGACCCGCACCTGACCTCACCGCAACGCTCCACTTGAGCACGAAAGGCGCGCCCATGCTTCTGGAGGCGATCATCCTCGGCCTGGTCCAGGGACTGACCGAGTTCCTGCCGATCTCATCGAGTGCGCACCTGCGCATCCTCGGCGAGTTCCTGCCCGGCGCACAGGACCCGGGGGCGGCGTTCACCGCGATCACGCAGATCGGCACGGAGGCGGCGGTCGTGCTGTTCTTCTGGCGTGACATCGTGCGGATCGTGACCCGGTGGTTCCAGGCGCTGCTGGGCAGGATTGCGCGCAACGATCCGGACGCGCGGATGGGCTGGCTCATCATCGTGGGCAGCATCCCGATCGTGGTGCTCGGTCTGCTCTTCCAGGATCAGATCGAGACCACCTTCCGCTCGCTCTGGCTGATCGCCGGGATGCTGATCTTCTTCGGCGTTCTGCTCGGGATCGCCGATCACGTGGGGGCGAAAAGGCGCCAGCTGAAGGACCTCACCGTCCCGCACGGCGTGATCTTCGGCTTCGCCCAGGCGCTGGCGCTGGTGCCCGGCGTCTCCCGCTCGGGCGGAACCATCACCGCCGGCCTGTTCCTGGGCTACGAGCGGGCCGCGGCCGCCCGTTACGCGTTCCTGCTGGCCATCCCGGCGGTCTTCGGCAGCGGGTTCTATCAGCTGTTCAAGAGCTGGGACGAGCCGGGGGTCTTCACCCTCGGCGAGACGGCGGTGGCGACGGTCGTCGCCTTCGCGGTGGCGCTCGGCGTGATCGCGTTCTTCATGCGCTGGATCTCCAAGCACAGCTTCCTGCCGTTCGTGCTCTACCGCGTCGCGCTGGGCTCGCTGCTGCTGGTGCTGCTCAGCGCCGGGGTCCTCCAGGCGTACTGAGGCAGACCCGCGCTAGCGGCGCGGGTCGTCGCGGCCGGGCTTGGCCGGCCCGTCGCCGCGGCGCCGCAGGTACTTCTCGAACTCCTGTGCGATCGCGTCGCCGGACGCCTCGGGGGAGTCCCAGGTGTCGCGGGTGCGCTCGAGCTGGCGGATGTACTCGGTCATCTCCTCGTCGTCTGCGGCGGCCGCGTCGATCGAGGCCTCCCAGGCGGCGGCGTCGGTCGCGAGGTCGCCGCGGGGCACCTGGGCCCCGGTGAGGTCCTCCAAGCGGTCCAGCAGCGCGAGGGTCGCCTTCGGCGAGGGCGTGTGCCCCGCGACGTAGTGCGGCACGCTGGCCCACAGGCTCGCGGCCGGAATACCCGCGGCATCGGCCGCATGCGAGAGCACGCTGAGAATTCCCACCGGCCCCTCGTACGTGCTGCGCTCCAGGTCGAGGCTGTTGCGGACGTGCTCGCTCTCGCTGCCGGCGAAGATCGAGATGGGCCTGGTGTGCGGCACGTCCGACATCATCGAGCCCAGCGCGACGAACCCGGTGATGTCCTCGCGCAGTGCGACGTCCACGAACTCGGTGGCGAACGCCTGCCAGGCCCGGGCGGGCTCCACGCCGGTCAGCAGCCACAGCTGGGTGCTCCGAGTCTGTTTGACCGGCTTGAGGATCGTCGCCTCCGGCCAGCGGATGACGCGGGTGCCGTCCGCGTCCATCGCGACCTGCGGGCGGGTGTACTGGTAGTCGAAGTACAGCTCCGGGTCGACGGAGAAGACCGGCTCGTATTCGCCGCTGTCGCGCAGGTGCGACACCGCGGCGGATGCTGCTTCGCCCGCGTCGTTCCACCCGTCGAAGGCGGCGACGAGCACCTTGCGTCCCAGTCCGTCCACACGACCTCCTTCCCCCGGCGATCCCGGGGTGCATCCAGGATAGGCTCCGCGGCCGGATGCCGGGCGGCCAACGCCTCGGCGTGCCCCCAGGTGGCCGGAGCGGGAACGGCCCGTCGTCGCCCCGCGACTACCATGGAGCAGTGAGCGATAGCACCTTGGCGGCGGTCCTGTGGGACATGGACGGGACGCTCGTGGACACCGAGCCCTACTGGATGGCGGCTGAGACGGTGCTCGTCGGCCAGTTCGGCGGCACATGGTCGCACGAGCAGGCGCTGCGGCTGGTCGGCCTGGGACTGGAGGATTCCGCGCGCATCTTCCAGGACGCGGGGGTGCAGATGGGCATCCACGCGATCGTCGACCATCTCACCGACGACGTCATGGGCCAGCTGGCCACGAAGGGCGTGCCGTTCCGCCCCGGTGCGCAGGAGCTGCTGGCCAGCCTCCGTGCGGCCGGCATCAGGACCGGGCTGGTCACGATGTCGTTGCGTCGCATGGCACAGACCGTCGTGGACCTGATGGACTCCCACGCCTTCGACGTGGTCATCGCCGGAGACGACTCCACCCGTCCCAAGCCCTTCCCCGACCCGTACCTCCAGGCCTGTGCCGCGCTCGGCGTCGACCCTCGCGACACCGTGGCGATCGAGGACTCGCCGAACGGACTGCGCTCCGCAGTGGCGTCCGGTGCCGCCGTGATCGGCGTGCCGCACATGGTCTCGATCACGGGCGCCGGCGCGCACGCGGTGTGGCCCACTCTTGCCGGGCGCACCGCCCAGGACGTCGCGCTGTTCCACGCCGGACACGTGCAATCCGCTTCCGAACACCGCCCAGGAGATGCACCATGACCGTCGACCGTCCGAGCGGCCCTTTCCGGATCGGCGACCGTGTGCAGCTGACCGGCCCCAAGGGCCGACTGCACACCGTGACCCTCCGCGAGGACGGCGAGCTGCACACCCACCACGGAGTGCTCCGGCACACCGCGCTGATCGGACAGCCGGACGGGTCCGTGGTCTCCAACAGCGCAGGACACGAGTACCTCGCGCTGCGCCCGCTGCTGCGGGACTTCGTGATGTCGATGCCGCGCGGCGCCGCCATCGTCTACCCCAAGGACGCCGCACAGATCATCGCCCAAGCGGATGTCTTCCCGGGCAGTGTCGTGGTCGAAGCCGGAGTGGGCTCGGGGGCGCTGTCGCTCTCGCTGCTGCGCGCGATCGGCGACGGCGGGCACCTGGTGTCGTTCGAACGTCGGTCCGAGTTCGCCGACGTCGCGCGCGCCAATGTCGAGACGTTCCTCGGACGGGTCCCGGCGAACTGGGACGTCGTCATCGGCGACCTCGTCGAGGAGCTGCCGAACGCGGTGGCCGCGGCATCCGTGGACCGTGTCGTGCTGGACATGCTGGCGCCCTGGGAATGCATCGACGTCGTGGCTGACGCGCTGACGCCGGGGGGAGTGGTGCTCTGCTACGTCGCGACGGCGACACAGCTGAGCCGCGTGGCGGAGTACATCCGGGCGACCGGGCTGTTCACCGAACCGGACGCCAACGAGACGATCGTGCGCGGCTGGCACGTCGAGGGCCTCGCCGTCCGCCCCGACCACCGGATGGTCGCGCACACCGGGTTCCTGATCTGGGCGCGCCGACTGGCACCCGGCGCGATCGCCCCGGAGCAGCGGCGCCGGGCATCGAAGTCCAGCTACGGCGATGAGGACGTGGAGCTGTGGACGCCTGGCGCGGTAGGGGACCGGGTGATCACGGACAAGAACCTCCGCAAGCGTGTGCGCGAGGCCGAACGCGCCGCCGACGGAGCGCGGCAGGCGGCATCCGGCGATCAGGACTGACCGAGTGCGCCCCTAGACTGTTCCGGTGCGCAAGATCTCCGCTTCCCTCGCGGTCCTCGGACTCCTCTCCGTCGGACTCGTCGGCTGTTCGCTGTTGCCGGGCGGGGACGCCTGCCCCCGGCCGACCGCCTCCGACTCGGCGGTGACCGACCTGATCACGGTGTCCGGTTCGACCGACGACGCGCCCGATGTCGACCTGTACCTTCCCTTCCACGCCTCGGCGGTGACGGTGCAGGACGAGGTCGTCGGAGAGGGCAATCGGATCACCACCGACTCCCAGCTGATCATGATCGACGTCAGCATCACCAGCGGAGCGACCGGCGAGCGGGTCGTCGAGACCGCGTACGACGGCGATCTGTCGCGTGTGTCCACGGTCTCGCAGTGGACCGAGGTCATCCCCGGCTTCGAGGATGCCCTGATCTGTGCGACCGAGGGCTCCCGGATCGTCGTCGCGCTCCCGCCGGGCAGCATTTCGGAGGCGACGGCCACCGGCCTGGAACTGGACCCCGAGGAGACCGCCGTCGCGGTGATCGACCTTCGCAAGGTGTATCTGGCCAAGGCGGACGGGGCGGACCAGTTCAACTTCAGCGCCGGGCTCCCCACGGTCGTGCGCGCTCCGGACGGCCGGCCTGGCGTGATCGTGCCGGACGCGGATCCGCCGGCCGACCTGGTCGTCCAGACGCTGAAGAAGGGGGACGGCGCCGTCGTCACCGGCGACGAGCCGGTGCGCGTGCACTACACCGGCCTGACCTGGGACGATCGCGCCGTCTTCGAGACGACCTGGGACGATTCGCCCCAATCGGTCACTCTGGACTCGATGATCCCCGGCTTCGCCGACGCCCTGCGCGGTCAGACCGTCGGCTCGCAGGTGCTCGTGGTCGTGCCGCCCGATCAGGGCTACGGCGATCGGGAGCAGGGAGCGATCCCGGCCGATTCCACCCTGATCTTCGTGGTGGACATTCTGGGGCTGGACCAGCCCGCCACACGCTGACGTCGCACCGGCCCGACGCTTAGGATAAGGCTCGTGCCCGCGAACGCTTCTACGAAGAATCCTCCTGAGGAGCGCCTCGTCAACCTCGTCGTCGCTCTTGTGGCGACCGAGCAGGGACTGACGAAGGACACCATCCTCACCTCCGTCTCCGGCTATCGGGAGCAGACCGAGGCCGGGGCGTCCAAAGACGCGCTCGAGAAGATGTTCGAGCGGGACAAGGAGGCCCTGCGCCGTCTCGGCGTTCCCATCGAGACGATCGGCGACTGGGCGGACCCCGACGATCTGCGCGAAGCCCGCTACCGCATCCCCACCGCCGAGTACGAGCTGCCCGAGGACATCGTGTTCACGCCGGCCGAGCTGGCGCTGCTGAACCTCGCCGGCGGCGTGTGGAGCGAAAGCTCGATGTCGGCGGACGCGCGCAGCGGGCTGCGGAAGATCCGCGCGCTCGGAATCGCGGTGGACGAGCCGATCATCGGCTACTCGCCGCGCATCAGCCTCCGCGAGCCGTCGTTCGCAGTCCTGCAGCAGGCGATCGAGCAATCACGCGTGGTGACGTTCGGGTACCTCAAGCCGGGCGAGTCCGCACCGCGCACTCGCCGCGTGCAGCCGCTGGCACTGGTGGACTACGAGGCGCGCTGGCATGTGTTCGGAGTCGACCTGGACGTCGGCGCGGACCGCACCTTCCTGCTCCGGCGCATCGTCGAGGATGTCGTCATCACCCGCGACACGTTCGACCCGGCGCTGCGGGAGGGGGCGGGGGAGCGCGCCCTTGCCGGCTTGAACGAGGTGGCCGCGCGCAGTCGCGCCCTCCTCGAGGTGAATCCCGGCACGGAGGCGGCGCTCCGGCTCAGCCGCAGGTCGCTTCCGGCGGATCAGGGGATCCTCGTGCCGTTCGTCGACATCCACGTGTTCGCGGACGAACTGGCCTCCTACGGACCCGAGGTCAGGGTCGTGCAGCCGGCTGAGCTGCGCGACCAGGTCCTCCGGCGGCTCGAAGCCACGCGCGCGATCCACGGAGGAGCAGCATGACCACCCGCAAGCCGCTGATCGCCACCGACCGGGCAGCGCTCATGCTGCAGCTGGTGCCGTACCTGATCGGCAAGGGCGAGGTCTCGATCGCCGAAGCGGCGGATGAGTTCGACGTGACCCCCGCTCAGATGCGGGCGATGGTGGAGACCCTGACCGTGATCGGGCTTCCCGGTGACGGCGGGTACTGGCAGATGGCGAACGACCTGTTCGACATCGACTGGGACCTCCTCGACGAGCGCGACATCATCGTCATCACCAACTCGGTCGGTCTGGAGCGCGCACCCAAGCTCACCGCCCGTGAGGCGGCGGCGCTGCTGACCGGTCTGCAGCTGGCGCGCGCCATTCCCGGCGTCGGGGACACCGAGCTGTTCGCTGGCCTGCTCGCCAAGCTGGCGCGCGGCGCGTCCAGCACTCCGGCCGACGTGATCCTTGCTCCTGCCCCCGTGGACGCGGTGCGCGATTCGGTCGCCGAGGCGTTGCAGCGCGGCGTGGCGGTCTCATTCACCTACAAGGCGCCGGATGCCGCACCCACCCCGCGCACGGTCGACCCGGTGAAGGTGCTCATCGCCACGGGGGAGTGGTATCTGCAGGGATGGTGCCACCTGCGACAGGCGATGCGCACGTTCCATCTGGACCGCGTCAGCGAGCTGGAGCTGACCGACATCCCGATCGAGCACGCCGCCGACCCGGTCCCGGGCTGGTTCGAAACCGGCACCGGCGAGATCGTCGCGCGCATCCGCTTTCCTGAGTCCGTGGCGCCGCTGCTCGGCGAGTACCTCGATCGGGCGGCCCTCGAGACCGTGGCCGGTGTCACGACGGCCACCATGCACATCGCCGACGAGCACAGTCTGCGCCGGCTCGCAGCGCGTCGTGCCGGAGCTGTCGAGATCCTGGAGCCGGAGTCCGCGCGCCGCGCGGCCGCGGCGTGGGCCGAAGCGGGCCTCGTGCAGTACCGTTGAGATGCCTCGTACTATCCCGCGACCGCGGCTCCGTCGCGCACTGCGGGATAGAATGAAGCGACGAACCGGAAGGACTCGACATGTTGCAAGGTCTCACAGGATGGCACTTCCTGATTATCCTCGCCGTCATCCTCCTGCTGTTCGGTGCCGCGAAGCTGCCCGCACTGGCCAAGAGCATGGGCCAGTCGGCTCGGGTGTTCAAGGGCGAGATGAAGGCCATGAAGGACGACGACCCGGCCGTTGGCAAGACGGAGTCGCTCGCCAGCCCCGCAAGCGAAGGGTCGGTCACGCAGACCACCGCTGACGCGAGCAGGGCTGCTGATAACAAGCCCTGACCTGCGCGTGGCCACCGCAGGACCGTCGCGCATCGCCGACTCCGGCGAACCCCGGCGTGAGAAGCGCATGTCGCTCGGACAGCACCTCGTCGAGCTCCGCAAACGGATCATCCTGGCGGCGCTGGCCCTGATCGTGGGCATGGTCGTCGCATTCTTCATCACGGATGCCGTGATCTATCTGATCACCGTTCCCATCCGCGAGATCGCTGAGACCGCGGGTGAAAGCGCGAAGGTGGAGTTGATGTTCAGCACCGTCACGTCCGCGTTCGATCTGCGTCTGCGCATCTCGTTCGCGATCGGGCTGCTCATCTCGGCGCCGGTGTGGCTGTGGCAGCTCTGGGCGTTCATCATGCCCGGGCTGACGCGCAAGGAGATCAGGTACACGATCGGCTTCGTCGCGGCCGCGGTCCCGCTGTTCTTCGCCGGATGCTACGTCGGTCTGCTGGTGATGCCGCACATCGTCGAGCTGATGGCCTCGTTCGTGCCCGACGGCGGCGCCTCGTTCTTCGACGCGTCGTACTACTACGACTTCGTGTTCAAACTGCTCATCGTCGTCGGCGTCTCCTTCGTCCTGCCGGTGTTCCTGGTCGCGCTCAACCTGGCCGGCGTGATGACCGGGCGCGCGATCCTGAAGGGCTGGCGCGTTGCGGTGCTGGTGGCCGTCGTCTTCGCCGCGATCGCCACTCCCGCCGCCGACGTGGTGAGCATGCTGCTGCTCGCAGGGATGCTGGTCGTGCTCTTCTTCGCCGCCGCAGCCGTCTCGATGCTGTTCGACCGGCGACGCACCAAGCGAGAGGCGAGCTTGCTGCCGCCCGAGGCCCTCGCGTGACGGAGCTGAGCCCCGCAGAGCGTTACGCACGCGCGGCCAAGGACCGTGACCACCCGATCACCGCGGAGTTCTCCGCCTCGCAGCGCTTCGAGCTGGACCCCTTTCAGATCGCCGGATGCCAGGCGCTGGAGGACGGCCGCAGCGTCCTGGTGGCGGCGCCGACCGGAGCAGGCAAGACGATCGTGGGGGAATTCGCGATCCACCTGGCGATGCGCGAGCCGGCCGTCGGCGGATTCGGGGACAAGGCGTTCTACACGACCCCGATCAAAGCGCTCTCCAATCAGAAGTTCCGCGAGCTGCAGGAGGTGTACGGCGCCGACGAGGTCGGACTGCTCACCGGCGACACCAACATCAACGGCAACGCCCGGATCGTGGTGATGACGACCGAAGTGCTGCGCAACATGCTGTATGCCGACTCCGGCGCGCTGCGGGGCCTGCGGTACGTCGTCATGGACGAGGTCCATTACCTCGCCGACCGGTTCCGCGGCGCCGTGTGGGAGGAGATCATCATCCACCTGCCCCCGGCCGTACGGCTCATCTCGCTCAGCGCGACGGTGTCCAACGCCGAGGAGTTCGGCGACTGGCTGGACACCGTGCGCGGGGACACCGAGGTGATCGTCTCCGAGATCCGGCCGGTGCCGCTGGAGCAGCACGTGCTGGTCCGCGGCGACCTGCTCCCACTCTTCGACGACCGCGCCGGGATCGCCACCGCGCAGGTGAACCAGGAGCTGATGCGCATCCGCTCGTTCAAGGGCCCGACGTTCGAGAACAATCGCCGCGCGTCCTCGATGCGCAGCGGCTCGGCCCAGAACAGCGGTCGGTACGAAGGCGGCGGCCGTCACCAGGGGGGCCGGCGCCCGGCCAAAGGCGGTCAGCGGCCCGTGCGCGCGGCCAACGTGCAGCGCATGGAACGGATCGACCGCCCCGATGTGGTCAAGCTCCTGCAGCGGGCGAACCTGCTGCCCGCCATCTTCTTCATCTTCAGCCGCGTCGGTTGCGACGCGGCGGTCCAGCAGGTGCGCCGGTCCGGCCTGCGACTGACCAGTCCGGAGGAGCGCGGCCAGATCCGTGCGATCGTGGAGGAGCGCACCCGTGCTCTTCTGGATGAGGACCTTGCCGTCCTGGGCTACTGGGAGTGGCTGGACAACCTGGAGCGCGGGATCGCCTCGCACCACGCCGGCCTGCTGCCGGCGTTCAAGGAGGTCGTCGAGGACCTGTTCCGTCGCAAGCTGGTCAAGGTGGTGTTCGCCACCGAGACCCTCGCGCTGGGCATCAACATGCCGGCCCGGACGGTCGTGCTGGAAAAGCTCGAGAAGTTCAACGGCGAAGCGCGCGTCGCGATCACATCGGGGGAGTACACACAGCTCACTGGCCGCGCGGGACGCCGCGGAATCGACGTGGAAGGCCACGCGGTCATCCAGTGGACCGAGGGCCTGGATCCCCAGCAGGTCGCTGCGCTGGCATCGCGACGCACGTACCCGCTCAACTCCAGCTTCCGCCCGACCTACAACATGGCCGTCAACCTGATCGACCAGTTCGGACGGGCACGGGCGCGCGAGATCCTGGAATCGTCTTTCGCGCAGTTCCAGGCGGACCGCGCGGTCGTCGGCCTCGCCCGCAAGGTGCGGGAGTCGGAGGAGACGCTGGCCGGCTACCAGAAGGCCATGACCTGCGATCGGGGCGACTTCACCGAGTACTCCGGCATCCGCAGGCAGCTGAGCGATCTGGAGGGGCTGAACCGCAAGGACGCCAACGCGTCACGCGCCGCGCGTGAAGCGCGTCAGCGCGAGATCGGGGACCTGCGCCGCCGCATGCAGCGCCACCCCTGTCATCAGTGCCCGGACCGGGAGCATCACGCGCGCTGGGCGGAGCGGTACTGGAAGCTCATGCGGTCGGTGGAGAAGATGCGGCAGCAGATCGACACCCGCACGGGCACGGTCGCGCGCATCTTCGACCGCGTGGTCGATGTGCTGACGGAGCTGGACTATGTGGAGGTGACCGGCGACGGCACGACGGTGCTGACTCCGGCGGGCAGCACCATGCGACGCATCTACGGCGAGCGCGACCTGCTGATCGCCGAATCGCTGCGCACCGGCATCTGGCGGGGCCTGGATGCCGCATCCCTGGCCACGCTGGCGTGCTGCCTGGTCTACGAGCCCCGCCGAGACGAATCCGGCCCCGGCGAGCGGGGACTGCCGCGCGGCGCGTTCCGCACCGCGCTGGCCGCGACGCAGGAGCTCTGGCAGCGCTTGGAAGACCTGGAACAGGACCATCACCTCCCCGGCACGGAGACCGTCGCGACCGGGCTCGCCGAGGCGATGTACTCGTGGGCCCGCGGGATGCCGCTTGATCGGGTGCTGATCGAGGCGGACATGGCCGCGGGGGACTTCGTGCGGTGGGCGAAGCAGACCATCGACCTGCTGGACCAGTTCTCCCTGGTCGCCGACGCCCCGCTGGCCACGACTGCGCGCAAAGCACTGGATGCCGTGCGCCGTGGCATCGTCGCATACAGCTCCGTCTGAGCCGTGCCCGTTTAGGGTTGTCTCGTGCAACTCGCCGCTGCCCCGCGCCCGCTGCTGCCCCTCTGGGCGGCGATCGCGACGTCGGTCGTGGGCGGATTGCTCCTGACCCTCGCCTTCCCGGCTCTGGCCTGGTGGCCCATGGCCTTCCCCGCTGTGGCGCTGGCGCTGCTGGGCATGATCGGGCGCAAAGTCTGGGCGTCGGCGCTGGTCGGCTTCGCCTTCGGCGCCGCGTTCTTCCTGGTCAACCTGCTCTTCACGATGCGCTACCTGGGCCCGGTGCCGTGGCTCGCCCTCGCGATGCTGGAGGCGGTGATCACCGCCGCCGGTGCCATCCCGATCACGCTGGCATACCGGTGGCTGCCCCGCGTGCTGCCCGGTCCGGCCGGACGTCTCATCGCGCTGCCGATGCTGGTGGCAGGGCTGTGGACCCTGCGCGAGCAGATCGTCGGGTCGTGGCCCTACGGCGGATTCCCCTGGGGCAGGATCGGGATCACGCAGGCCGGCAGCCCGCTGGCGCACCTCGCCTCCTGGGTGGGCGTGTCGGGGCTCAGCTTCGTGATGGTGCTGCTGTGCGCGGCCGCCATCGAATACGTGCGGGTGGGACGCTTCCGCAGCCCTGCGACGGTCCTTCCCACCGCGATCGTCGCCCTGCTGCTGATGCTCGTCCCGCAGTTCCCGACCGCGGCGGCAGGAACGCTGCGCGTGGGGGCGGTGCAGGGCAACGGACCCACCGGGTACTTCGACCAGCGCGCTCCCGGGGCTGTGCTTCGCGCGCAACTGCAAGCCACGGCTCCGCTCTTCGGAGAGGAGATGGACGTGCTGCTCTGGCCGGAGGGCGGGGTGGATTCCGATCCCATCACCAACCCGGAGACCGCAGACGTCCTGGATGCGCTTTCCGATCGCATCGACGCACCGCTGATCGTCGCGGCGGTGACCGCACGCGATGGCGAGTACTTCAACACGTCGATGCTGTGGCGGCCAGACGAAGGCGCCGTGCAGATCTACGACAAGCGGCATCCCGTGCCGTTCGGCGAGTACGTGCCGGACCGGGCGTTCTTCGAGCCGTTCGCACCCGACCTGATCGGACTCATCCAGCGCGAGTACACGCCCGGCACCGCGGCACCGTTCTTCGACCTGTCCGGCGTGGGTGTGGGGCTCGCGATCTGCTTCGACGTAATCTACGACGACGTGATCTGGGACGGCGCGCAGGCAGGCGCGGAGGTCTACATGTTCCAGACCAACAACGCCGATTTCCGCGGCACCGACGAGAACCTCCAGCAGCTGGCGTTCGCCCGCATGCGCGCCATTGAGACCGGCAGATCCGTGGTCAACCTCTCCACCGTGGGGACCAGCCAGGTGATCGCCCCTGACGGGGCGACCATCGACGGGCTCGCGGCCGATGAGGCCGGCCACATGCTCACGAAGGTCCCCCTGCGGACCGGTCTGACCCCCGCAGTGGTCGCGGGGGAGGCCATCAAGACCGTGATCGGCTGGGGGAGCCTGCTCGCGCTGATCGTCGCCGGCGTCCTCACGCGCCGGCCCGCACTCCGCCGCGGCAGAGCGGCCGGGGACGCGAAAACGCCGGCCCCCGCAGGGACCGGCGTTCCGGGTTGACGATCAGGCGCTGAGCTTGGTGGCGTCTTCGCCGGATCCGCGCCGGGCGCGGACGAAGGCGAGGCGCTCCTCGAGCAGCTCCTCAAGTTCAGGAATGCTGCGACGCTCCAGCAGCATGTCCCAGTGAGTGCGCGGGACCTTGTCCTCGCTGTGGTCGACGGTCGCGGTGCCCTCGCCGATGCGAAGCAGGGCCTCAGCGCCGCAGATGCGGCATTCCCAGGCCTCGGGGACCTCCGCGTCGACCGCGAAGGTCAGGGTGGTGTCACGTTTGCATGACGTGCACTGGTAAACGTGTTGTGCGCGTTCATGGAACACGACGCCCTCTTCGCTCTGTAAGCTCTGGGCGCCGAGTCGTATGCCGCGCAAGCTGCGGTCTGCCATTTTGTGGTCCTCTCGTCGCTGTATAGGTATAGCGCTGTGACCTGAGCGGATCATCCGAACCGCGCCCCTCCCAGCGTCATTCACAGACGATGCTCAGGGCAGGATGCTCAGGGGTGGGTGGGTGGGGGATTGTCGCCCTGGAGGACCTCCAGGGCGAGGTCTGCGCGGTCGGTGACGAGGCCGTCCACGCCCATCGAGACGAGCCTTCGCATGTCCCGGGGGTCGTTCACGGTCCACACGTGGACCTCGACGTGATGGCGGTGCGCCGCTGCGATCAGCCGCGGCGTGACGATGCGCCACGAGCGGTACCGCTCGGGCACCTGCAGCGCATCCACGTCCGCCAGAGCTCGCGCCACGAGCCCGGACGAGCGGGACGCCAGAGCGCTGAGCACGCGCCCGATCGTCGCGCTGCCGGCCGATGTGGCCGGTCGCGTGCCGGGTGCCGCCGACGTGGCCGCGGCCAGAGCGGTGCGCCGACGGACATCGGAGAAGCTGGCCAGAAGCACCCGGTCTGCGTACGGCGCCACGATCCGACCGACCTGTACCGCGGCATCCTTCGCCTTGACGTCGAGGTTGAAGCGCGTATCGGGAAAGGCGTCGAGCGCCTGCTCGAGCGTGATCATGCCCCCGCGGCCTTCCAGCAGCGAGTCGAGTTCAGCGCTGGTGACGTCGGCGATCCGGCGTCGGTCGCCGGCGACGCGGACCAGGTCGGCGTCGTGAAACAGCACGACCCTCCCGTCCGCGGTGAGATGACAGTCCGATTCGATGTACTCAGCTCCTGCTGCGTGCGCGGCCGCAATGGCCGCGAAAGAGTTCTCGACCACGCCGTCGGCCACGTCCGCCGCGGTCAGCAGACCGCGGTGGGCGAGCACCCGGGGTCGTGCGGCGCCCGCGAACCAGCCGTGCGTCACGACGAGGTGGGCCTGGCGGGTTCCTCTTCGGAGGTGGGCCGCTTGGCGGCGGCCTCGACGACGCTGCCGGCGAAGGCGGTGCTCATTCCCTTGAGCGCTTCGGTGAACTCGCTCGGGATGATCCAGAGCTTGCTGGACGCGCTGTCCGCGATCTTCGGAAGCGTCTGCAGGTACTGGTAGGCGAGCAGCTTGTCGTCCGGGTTGCCGAGGTGGATCGCGCTGAAGACGGTCTGGATCGCTTCGGCCTCGCCCTGCGCGCGCAGAACGGCCGCCTGCTTGTCGCCTTCGGCGCGCAGGATCTCCGCCTGCCGGGCACCTTCGGCGGTGAGGATGGCGGACTGCTTGGTGCCCTCGGCGGTCAGGATGAGAGCTCGCCGGTCACGTTCGGCGCGCATCTGCTTCTCCATCGAGTCCTGGATGCTCACCGGCGGGTCGATGGCCTTCAGCTCGACACGGCCGACGCGGATGCCCCACTTGCCGGTGGCTTCGTCCAGCACGATTCTCAGCTGACCGTTGATCTCGTCGCGGCTGGTGAGCGCCTCCTCCAGGTTGAGCCCACCGACCACGTTGCGCAGGGTGGTGGTGGTCAGCTGCTCGACAGCGCCCAGATAGTTGCGGATCTCGTAGGTCGCCGCGCGGGGGTCGGTCACCTGGAAGTAGATCACCGTGTCGATCGAGACGACCAGGTTGTCCTCGGTGATCACCGGCTGCGGCGGGAAGGACACCACCTGCTCGCGCATGTCGATGAGGGGACGGACGCGGTCGATGAACGGCACCAGGATGTTCAGGCCCGGCATCAGCGTCTTGTGATAGCGCCCGAGGCGCTCGACGACTCCGGCCGTGGCCTGCGGGATGATTCGGATCGAGCGGACGATGACGACCAGAACGAAGATGAATACCGCGATGGCCAGCAGCCAGCCGATGGCCGTCGGGATGAAGCTCTCGGGGGTCATGCGGTCGGTTCCTCTTCCTGGGGGCGGACGTACGCGGTGGCGCCGTCGATTCGGCTGACACGGATGACCGTGCCCGGCTCCAGCTCGGCTCCGCGGTCGGGGCGGGCGGTCCACGTGTCGCCGTTCGCGAGTTTCACCTGACCGCCGTGCGGTGTCACCGTCGAGAGCACCTGTCCGGACAGTCCCACCAGCGCGGCCACGTTGGTCGGTGTGGGATCCTCACCGCGGCGCAGGCGGCGCAGGAGCGGCGGCCGCAAAAGCAGCACCAGCACCGCCGCGACGACAGCGGCGATGATCACCTGCAGCCAGACTGGTGCGCCGATGAGGTCCGAACCCAGCCCCGCGATGCCGCCGATGCTGAGCATCAGGAAGGTGAAGTCGAGGGTCAGCATCTCGATCACGAGGAACACCAGGATCAGGACGAGCCACCCGATCCAGGCGAATTGTTCGATGGTCTGGATGAACTCCACGGCATGCCTCCCTGTCGCTCGAACCTATCATGCGGGCCTCCACTCCAGGCCGAACCGGGCCCGCCCGGCGGCGCCCCGATTGGTAGGGTCGAGGGGCGCCCGCGCACCGCGCGCGGAGGCCGCGGCATCCGCCCGATCAGCGCTTTCGCACCCTCCTGGAGTCTCCCGTGACCGACCCCCTCATCCCTCTCGCCCCCGGCTCACTGAGCGGGAAGACAGCACTCGTGACCGGCTCGTCGCGGGGAATCGGGGCCGACACGGCCCGCTATTTCGCGCAGGCCGGCGCGAATGTCGTCATCAACTACCGCAACAAGGCGCCCCGGGCGGAGAAGCTCGCTGCGCAGCTGCGCGAGTCGGGCGTCGAGGTTCTGGTGGTGGGCGCCGATCTCACGGATGCCGAGTCGGTGCAGGCGATGTTCTCCGAGGTGGAGCAGGCCTTCGGCTCCCTGGACATCCTCGTGCTGAATGCCTCCGGAGGCATGGAGTCCGGGATGGGGGAGGAGTACGCGCTCCGACTCAACCGGGACGCGCAGCTGCAGGTTCTGGACGCCGCGCTTCCGCTGCTCTCGGACGGGTCGCGGGTCGTGTTCGTCACGAGCCACCAGGCGCACTTCATCCGGACCACGCCCACCATGCCGGAGTACGTCCCGGTCGCCCTGTCCAAACGGGCGGGGGAAGACGCGCTGCGTGAGCGCATCCCCGAGCTGGAGGCCCGCGGGATCGGATTCGTCGTCGTCTCCGGCGACATGATCGAAGGAACCATCACCGCCACGCTGCTCGAACGGGCCAACCCCGGCGCGATCGCCTCGCGCCGGGAATCGGCCGGCAAGCTCTACAACGTCGGCGAGTTCGCGGCCGAGGTGGCCCATGCCGCGGTCGATCCGATCCCGCCGGCCAACACGCGCCTGGTCGGGGACACCACGTCGTTCGAGGGGGAGTGAGCATGGGACCCGCAGACATCGAGAAGCTCATGTCGGTCGGCCGGCCTGACCTCGCCCCGGACGGATCGTTCGCCGTCTTTGCGACATCGCGGCCCGATCTGACCGCCAACCGTGCCGTCGGCCAGCTGTGGCGCGTGGATCTGCCGGACGGCCAGGCACGCCGTCTCACGCGCGGCACCGCGGACCGGTCGCCACAGCTGTCCCCCGATGGGGCGCGGATCGCGTTCCTGCGCGGAGATGACCGAGGCAAGGCGCAGCTCCACGTGGTGGACGCCCGCGGCGGTGAGCCGGTGCAGGTGACGGCTGCCCCGCTCGGGGTGGACGCATTCGACTGGTCCGGCGACGGCGCCACCCTCGCCTTCTCCGCGCGCGTTCCCGAGCACGGTCGGTACGGGAGCGTCGACGGCCTGGAGTCCTCGGCCGAGGCGCCGCGTCGCATCACCGGGGTGCGCTGGCACTCCAACGGCCTGGGGTACCTCGCCGACCGGCCCGCGCAGCTGTTCGTCGTACCGGTCCCGGCCGTGGACGCCGAGCCCTTCTACGAACCCGCACCCGCCGCGCTGCCGGACGGCGCAGACAAGCCGGAGAAGAAGGTCATCCCCGCCGAGCCCGTTCAGCTCACGCACGGGGCGGCATCCCGGACCGGCGCAGTGTTCCGCGACGACGAGGTGCTGACGGTTCTGGACGAGATCGAATCGGACCACCGGGATCTTCGCTCGCGCCTGATCGCCGTGCGCGCCGACGGCTCGGGGGAGCGCGAGCTCATCGACCGGACCGCCGCGCTCTCGATCTCCGAGGTGGCCGTCGCCGAGGACGGGATGATCGCCGTGCTGGCCGCGGACGTGGGGGAGTCCGGAACGGACTTCGTCGCAGCCGCCACGTCGCTGTGGCTGCTCGAGCCGGACGGCCCACGTCGGCTGACGGATCCCGAGACGATCGACCTGGGTGAGGTGGGCAGCGTCATCAGCCCGGTGGGCGAGGACTTCCTCGTGCAGGACCGCACCCGCGGGCGCGTCCGTCTGCTGCGTGTGACCCGCGACGGCGTGAGCACAGAAGTGCTCGGCGGCGACGTCGAGGTCCTCGGATCCGCGGCCGCGGGGGAGCGGGTCGTGGCCGCCGTCGCGACCCCGGAGGCACTGGGGGAACTGCTGCTGGTGGAGGGCGGACACACCCGCGCGCTGACGTCCTTCGGCAACGCGGTGCCGGTCGTCACACCGCGCGAACTGACCATCACGGGCAGGGACGGCTATCCGATCCACGGCTGGGTCGCCCAGCCTGCGGGAGAAGGACCCTTCCCGGTTCTTCTGCAGATCCACGGGGGACCGTACGCCGCATACGGCATCCACCTCTTCGATGAGACGCAGGTGCTGGTGGATGCCGGTTACGCGGTCGTGTACTGCAACCCGCGGGGCTCAGCGGGCTATGGGAGCGAGCACGGCCGCAGCATCCGCGGGGCGATGGGCACCGTCGACTTCGCGGACGTCATCGACTTCCTGGACGGAGCCACAGCGCAGGACGCGCGGCTGGACCGCGAACGCGTCGGAATCATGGGCGGCTCGTACGGCGGCTACCTCACCGCCTGGGTGATCGCCCACGACCACCGCTTCGCGGGGGCCATCGTGGAGCGGGGTTTCCTGGACCCCGTCTCGTTCCAGGGGACCAGCGACATCGGCTCCTTCTTCGGAGACGAATACGTCGGAACCGAGGCGGACGCGATCGCCCGGCAGAGTCCGATGGCGGTGGTGGGCGAGGTGAGGACACCCACTCTCGTCCTGCACTCCGAACTGGACTTCCGCTGCCCGCTGGAACAGGCGACCAGGTACTACTCGGCGCTGAAACGACAGGGGACCGAGGCCGAGCTGCTGGTCTTCCCCGGGGAGGATCACGAGCTCACGCGCGCCGGCCAGCCGCGCCACCGCGTCGAGCGCTTCGAGGCGGTGCTGGACTGGTGGCGGCGGAAGCTGCCGGTCACCGATCGTCCCTGACGACTGAGACGACAGAGCGCCCCGGGATCCCGGGGCGCTCTGTCGTGATGCCGGACTAGATGTCCTTGCTGGCGAAGGTGAAGGCGCGAATGATCTGGATGACGCCGAGCACGATCAGGGAGATGCCCAGCAGCCACCACAGCACCAGGGCGCCCCAGATCGGGGAGAAGAACAGCACGATGCCGGCGATGATGCTGATGATCGCGAAGAAGACCGTCCAGCCCTTGGATGCGGCCATATCCAGCGTGGACAGCGCGACGATGCCCTCGACGATCCACATGATGCCGACGAGGAAGCCCAGGAACAGCGCGAGCCATGCCGTCGCTCCTCCCAGGTTCAGGAACGCGACGATACCGGCGATGACGAACAGCACGCCCAGGGCGATGTGGCCGACTCGCGACCAGCCGCCTCGGGTCTTCGAGAAGATCCCGAGGCCGGCGTATACCAGGCCGGCAGCGATCGCATAGATCGCGATGATCGCGGTGACGACCATCGCGGTCTTGTCCGGCCAGGCCAGGATGAGGATTCCGACGATCAGGGACAGGACGCCGCTGATGCCGAGGGCGGTGCGGATGCCGTTGACGAGCGATCTTTCCGGCGCGAATTCTGTGGACATGAGGCATCCCTTTCTGGGAGATTCCTGTGAGGTGCGGCTCAGCTTAGACCCGGCGGGTGAACTCGCGGCGTCCACGAACGCGGCGTGTCCGTATCGCAACCCGCAGATCCCGAGGGTCGATCAAGCGCGAATTCGGCCCGAGAGGATGGGCTCGACCGCCACGTCCGCACCGGAACGAGGCCGAGCGACCGATTGCCGATAATGCACATTATGTCAGCTCAAAGGAATGCAGCGGTGTTCCCCTATTCGATCTCACACCGCGACGGCCCCGCCGGCACGGTCCGGTCACCGCGCGAGGAATTCGGTGACGACGGGGCCGAGTGCATCAGCGTCGATGTCGTGGCTGCGACCGGCGAGCTCCCGATATGAACCGTGCGCAAGTCGGCGGCTGAGTTTCTCGGCGGCGTCGGTGAGGACAGACGGACTGTCTGATCCCGCCACCACCAGAGTGGGGATGCCGACTCTCCCGGGCAGGTCCGGGTCGGAGGCGAGAAGAAGAACCTCGTATTCCAGGGTCGGTGCGATCCGGACCAGCTCGGGCCAGAAGGGCGCGTGGCGGATCTGCGCGACCACCTCCGGCGGTATGCCGACGATGCGGATCTGGAAGAGTTCCACCGCGGCATCCGGCCGCCCCTCAGCGATGAGCGCCCGGATCTCCCCCGCGCTCCGGGTGAAGAAATCGCGGCTCCTGCCCGTCAGGGGGAAGGGCGGCTCGTACAGCGCAAGGCCGGTGATGGGAAGGCCGTGCTCGGCGGCGGCGAGAGCGAGGATCGCTCCGGACGAGTACCCGAACACGGCCGATTCTCCGCCCGCTGCAGCGATCAGCGCGGCGAGATCCTCGATCTCACGCTGGATCTCGTACGGCGCGGTGTCCCCGCTCTGTCCGCGTCCGCGTCGGTCGTAGTTGAAGACCATGAACCGCTGCGCGAGGTGCGCGGCCAGCGACGCACCGGCGGACCTGGTGTTGAAGGCGCCCAGGACGAGCACCAGCGGCGAACCGGATCCGGACTGGTCGAACCGGATCGATGTGCCGTCTGCCGACTGCACGGCACTCATCTGTCCTCCTCAGCTGGTGATGCGAGGGCGCGCGCATAGGCGTTGAAACGGTCCAGCGAACTGAGGAAACCCGCCCGCGCATCCTCCGTCATCGCATGTGGCGGGACGAGCGTCTGACGGATGTGGACGTTCGTGCGTCCGTCCCCTGTGTCGATGAACAGCGCGGTCGTGACCATGCCCGAATCGATGTCGGCCCACACCAGCCGTTCCGGTTCGGCCACCTCGCGGAAGACCGCGCGCATGCAGTAGGAGCTGCCGTCGGCGTCGTTGACCATCGTGGTCTCGAAGGCACCGCCCGGTCGGGCGTCGACGACGATGCCCTCCATCGGCGCGCTCGTCCCTCTCGGTCCCCAGAAATGCGTGAGGTGCTGCGGATCGATCATGCACCGGAACACCAATTCCCTGGGAGCATCGAAGGTGCGGGAGATGGTCACGTCGCCAGCGGATGCCGGACGCCGCGACTCAGCCGGAAGGCTGCTCATCGCGCGGCCTCTCCCCCGGCTTGCAGATCGCGAAGGTGCTCGTCGAGCTGATCGAACCGGTCCGACCACACCCGGCGACTCTCTTGGATCCAGCTCTCTGCCTCCGCGAGGGCGGAAACGTTCAGGCGACAAGGACGGAACTGAGCGCGTCGTGACCGGGTCACCAACCCGCACCGCTCCAGCACCTTGATGTGCTTGGAGACCGCCGGAAGAGACATCGCGAACGGCTCAGCCAGTTCGTTCACCGTCGCATCTCCTTCGCTCAGGCGGCCGATGATCGCCCGCCGGGTGGGGTCGGCGAGGGCCAGGAACGTTGCATCCAGGTGAGCGACGGACATACCGGTACTATACCCGCAGGTTAATTAACCCACAAGTAAAGTTGCGCATCCTCCCCCGCACAGCAATCAGGGGCAGACCCGGACCTGACGCCCTTCGAACCTGACGATGTCGCCGAGCTTCAGCTGGCGCCCGCGACGTCGATCGACCTCGCCGTTCACGCTCACGTAGCCGTCGATGATGGCCTCTTTCACGTCTCCACCGGAGTCGAGAATCCCCGCGAACTTCAGGAACTGCCCGAGGCGGATGACGTCGCCGCCGATCGGGACGTCTTCGATCGGTGCCGGTTTCGTCATCCCCGAATGGTAACCGACCTGGGGTCGGCGCGGATGCCGCTCCCCCGTCCGGCTCACTCGTTCAGGTGGTCGGGCCCGTGCTCCATCATCGGCGCACAGCGTCAGCGCGGTCCTACCTACGGTCTCGATGTGGACAGAAGCAGAATCGCCGCGGCGACGGCGGGCAACCATGCCACCACCGGGCACAGCTCGGCGGCCAGCAGCAACGCGGCGGTGGCGGATACCGCGCCGACCGGCAGCGCCACGACGGACAGCACGCGCAGTCCCTGCCCGTGCGCGCTGCGGACCGCGAGATCGTGCATCGTGGTGGTGAGCGTGCCGGTCACGTAGGTCGTGGTGACCCCCTCGATGTCGGAGAGTTTCTTGGCAGCCACCGTCTGCAGCGCCAGCGCCGCGGCGGACAGGCTGATCACGATGCAGCGCTCCACCATGCCGACGTCACCGCGCAGCGCCGCCCAGATCGCGACGACGAGGGTCTGCAGCACCAGCGAGGGCAGCACGAGACGCCGCAGCGTGTGCCGTTGCGTTACCGGCAGTGCGCCCGTCGGGACAGTGAGCCGAAAAGCCGCGTACAGCACGCCCACGAAAGAGACGATCGCGATGAGTGCCGTCACGAGGGTCTGCGCGAACTCGGGACGGCTGAACATGCCGATCAGCACCAGATTGCCGGTCATGTTCGCCGTGAAGATCCCGCCGAGAGCGAGGAACGCGAACGCGTCGGCAGCTCCGGCCGAGAAGGACAGCAGCACCAGCACCGCATGAACGCGCCGCACCCGCCGCGCATCCACCGAGGCGACGCGCTCCGTGGCCATATCCGTCGCTTCTCTCCTGATCCGCGGGTGGAGTGGTGCCGATCGATGGGGTGGCGCCAAAGTAGCAGGTCAGCCCTTGCCTCGCCACAGCGCCGCAGAGCCGAGCGGCGCCGATCACTGCCCGGTCGTCGTGTCCTCCAGCCAGGCGATCGTGCGGGTCAGCGCCTCCTGCGCTTCCGGCAGGTCCAGATGGAACTGGTACTCGTGGCCCAGCTGCGGCTCGTGCGGACCCGGCCCGAACAGCTCGGTCACCGGAACGCCACCGGATACGGCGAGAGCCCGGGGCGGAGGCGAAACGGCGCTCCGGCCCGGGCCCCCCGCGGCTCTCAGATGCTGCGGACTCAGATCGTATCGTCGGTGGAGCTGGTGGACTGACGGGTGACGCGCTCGTTCGCGGCCGGGTCGACCGCTGTGCGGGTCACCGTCTCGCTCGAGCGCTTGCGCATGAGCAGGATGATGCCGACGATGAAGACCAGCACCCCCGCGCCCATGAGGATGTACCCGATCAGATCGAGGTTGATCCATTCGAGTTCGACGTTCACGGCGAACGCGAGGATCGCTCCGATGACGAAGAGGACGACTCCTGCTCCGATGCTCATGGCACTTCCTTTCCGATGGACGCGGCGCGTCCCAGCGATAACACACTGGCCGAGGCGGTTCTCCCGCGGCAAGGGGTTGACACGGGTTACCCGGCCTGTCGGCTGTCCGCCGTCCCGGTTATCGTGGCGCCATGCCGCGCGTCGTCTACAACACCGCAACCACCCTCAACGGCTTCTTGGCGGACGATCAGGACTCGTTGTCCTGGCTGTTCGCGGTGTCCGGGGCGGCCGAGGCCGAGTCGGACTTCGCGGGATTCCTCGCCGGCGTCGGCGCGCTGGTGATGGGCTCGACGACGTACGAATGGATCCTGCGCCACGACGATCTGACCGAAAACCCGGAGAAGTGGGGACACCGTGACGTCGCCGCGTTCGTGCTCTCCACCCGGTCGCTGCCAGAGATACCCGGCGCCGACATCCGCTTCCGGGCGGGTGATGTCGGCGCGCTCTGGGATGAACTGTGCGCCGCCGCGGGCGAGCGGGATGTCTGGCTGGTCGGGGGCGGCGACCTGGTCGGTCAGTTCGCGGACGCCGGTCACCTCGACCAGATCCGGGTCTCGGTCGCACCCGTCACACTGACCTCCGGCAAGCCCTTGCTTCCCCGCCGCCTGGAGTCCGATCGGCTGACACTCGAATCCGCGCGCGCGTCCGGCCAGTTCGCGGAGCTCGTCTACTCGGTGCGCTCAGGAGCCTGACGGCTCGATCACGACGAAATCCGGATACTTCGCCACCCGGCCGTCGCCCGAGGAGGTGCCGGTGAGCCTGCGCTGCACCCACGGTCCGAGGTGCTCTCGATAGTAGGAGGAGCCGCGCATGCGCGCGCCCGGCGGCAGCGGGGGCAGCGACCACCACTCCGGTGGCGGCTCCATCCCCAGGGCGGTCAGCACGCGCGCGGCGACCCGGTGATGACCGCGGGAATTCATGTGCAGCCGATCCTCGGACCAGTAGGCGGGCGTGGACAGCTCGCGATCCGGCCAGTTGAAGGCACGGACGATATCCGGGCGATCGACGATGCGGGCACTGACCGCCTGGGAGAGGAGATCTCCGCGCCGCTGGATGAGCCTGCTCAGCGGCAGTTGCGCCGACGGATTCGCGCCGGACAGCAGCAGCAGCTGCACCCCCTCCTCGTCGCAGCGCTCGATCACCCGGCTGAACGCGTCCACGACGTGTGCGATGGAGGTGCGCGGCCGGATCATGTCGTTCCCGCCGCCGTTGAAGGACAGATGCGTCGGTCGCAGGGCGAGAGCCGGTTCCAGCTGTTCCGCGACGATCGGCCAGGCGAGCTTGCCGCGAATCGCCAGGTTGGCGTACTCGATCGGTGCCGCTGTGGCATCGGCCCAGCCCGCGGCGACCAGATCCGCCCAGCCTCGGACGTGACCGTCCGGGAGTTCGTCGCCGACTCCCTCGGTGAAGGAATCGCCGATGGCGACGTAGCGAACGGATGTCACTCCCCCAGCCTAGGCGCGCACGCAGTCCGATCCCGGCGGCCGCCGGCCGAGCAAGATCCTCACCGATCGTCCAGAGCGAGTCCCCGGCGGTCCACGAGGCCCCACGCGGCCCCCGCAGCGATCGCGAAGAAGGCCGCGAAGACCACGAACAGCAGCGGCGCACCACCCGACGCGAGCAGGACCGGCACGCTGAGCGGAGCGATGATGGACGCGATCCTGCCCACGCCGGCAGCCCATCCCGACCCCGTGCCACGCAGCGAGGTCGGGTACATCTCCGGCGTCACGGCGTACAGCGCTCCCCACGCACCGAGGTTGAAGAAGGACAGCGCCATCCCCGCGCCGATGACCATCGCCTCGCCCGTCGCAGTGCCGAACACCACGGCTGCCGCCGCCGATCCGATGAGGAACACGGACAGCGTCAGGCGGCGTCCCCACACTTCGATCAGCCATGCCGCCACCGCATATCCGGGCAGTTGCGCGAGCGTGATGATGAGCGTGAACCCGAAGGAGCGCACGAGGTCGTATCCCTGCGAGACGAGGATCGAGGGGATCCAGATGAAGGCCCCGTAATACGAGAAGTTGACGCAGAACCACACCACCCACAGACAGGCTGTGCGCAGACGGAACTCGCGCGCCCACAGGGCGGTCAGGCGCTCTCGCGAGGACAGCGCCGCCGGCGGCGGCTCATCGGGCTGCACGTCCAGGACGGCCGGTGGCGTCACACCCGCGGCCGTCTCGAACGAGCGGACGACGGCGTCGGCTTCGGCATGACGACCGCGGCGGGCCAGCCAGCGAGCGGACTCGGGCAAGCCCCAGCGCACGATGAGGGCGTACGCGGCCGGCAGCGCCCCGAACGCGAACGCCCAGCGCCAGCCGTCGTCCGAGCCCGGGATCACCAGGAAGCCGATCAGCGCCGCCGCCGTCCAGCCGACCGCCCAGAACGCTTCCAGGATGACGATCAGCCGACCGCGGATGCGGGCCGGCGCGAACTCGCTGACATAGGTGGAGGCGACCGGCAGCTCCGCACCGAGACCGAGACCGACCAGGAAGCGCAGGACCAGCAGCGCCGCAAGCCCGCCGACCAGGGCGCTGGCGCCCGTGGCGACGCCGTAGACCAGCAGCGTGACGGCGAACACCTGCCGGCGCCCGAACCGATCCGCCAGCAGACCGCCCAGGCTGGCACCGATCGCCATTCCGACGAATCCGATCGAGGCGATCCAGGCCGTCTCGCCGGGCTGCAGCTGCCATTGCACCGCCAACGCGGCGATCACGAAGGAGATGAGCCCGACATCCATCGCATCCAGTGCCCAGCCGACCCCGGAACCGGTCAGCACGCGCAGGTGCCGGCGGGTGAAGGGCAGCCGGTCGAGTCGCTCCGAGAGCGGGAAGGTCCGGGCGGGAGCATCCGTCATGCAGTCATGCTACGGATGCCGCGGCCTTCCCGTCACTGCTCAGGACAGCAGGTCGCGCACCAGCGGTCGCACGCGGGTGCCGTACAGCTCGATCGAGCGCATCATCTTCTCGTGCGAGAGGGTGCCGGTGGAGAACTTCATGTCGAACCGGGTGCTGCGCAGCGCCCGCACGGTGTCGGCGATCTTCCGTGCGACCGTCTCGGGTGAGCCCACGTACAGCGCCCCCTCCGGACCGACGTCGTGCTGGAAGCGCATCCGGCTGTACGGCGGCCATCCCCGTTCCCGGCCGATGGTGTTGTTCATCGACTCGAAGCCCTCGTAGGCCTCTTCCCACGCCTGCTGGTCCGTCTCGGCGATGTGGCCTGGAGAGTGCACTCCGATCGGGAGCCGATCGCGCCCGAAGGAGTCGAGCGAACGGTGGTACAGGTCCACGAACGGACGGAAGCGCGCGGCAGGCCCGCCGACGATCGCCAGCATCAGCCCGTATCCGTAGCGAGCCGCCCGGACGACGGACTCCGGAGTGCCGCCCACGCCGACCCAGGCCGTGAGGCCGTGCTCGGTCTTCGGGAAGACGTCCGCGGCGGTCAGCGGTGCCCGCATCGAACCCTGCCACGTCACCGGCTTCTCGGTGAGAAGCTGCGAGAACAAATCCAGCTTCTCCTCGAACAGCGCCTCGTAGTCGCGCAGGTCGTAGCCGAACAGGGGGAAGGATTCGATGAAGGATCCGCGTCCGAGGATCACCTCGGCGCGTCCGTGGGAGACGGCGTCGAGTGTGGCGAAGCGCTCGTATACGCGCACCGGATCGTCCGAGGACAGCACGGTCACCGCCGTCCCCAGGTGAATGCGCGTCGTGCGGGCGGCAGCGGCGGCAAGGACGATCTCAGGGCTGGAGATGGCGAACTCGGGTCGGTGATGCTCGCCCACTCCGAAGAACGCGAGGCCGACGTCGTCGGCGAGCACCGCCTGGTCCACGACGTTGCGGATCGTCTGCGCGTCGCTGAGCAACTCGCCGGACGCGTCCCGCGTCACGTCTCCGAACGTGTCCAGTCCCAGGTGGATTTCAGTCGGATCGACAAAGGTCATACCCCGCACGTCCTTTCCATTCGCATGCATAGGAACGCTGCCCCGCCGGCGCGCATTCCCATACCGTCCGGAGCGGGCGCGCGTAGGGTGTGCGCGTGAAGAGGTTCCACGATCGCGCGGATGCCGGCAGGCAGCTCGCGGCCGCGCTCGAGTCGGTGGCCGATCCGCGGGCGATCGTGTTCGGCATCCCCCGCGGCGGGGTGGTGGTGGCCGCCGAGGTCGCGCGGGTGTGCGGTCTTCCGCTTGCCGCCGCGGTCGTGCGCAAACTGGGCGCTCCCCACCAGGAGGAGTACGCCGTGGGGGCAATCGCCGACGGCGTGAGGATCCTCAATCCGGATGCCGTGCGCCATGGCGGTGTGACACCCGAGCAGCTCGCCTCGGTCGAGAAGTCGGAGCGCGTCGAGCTGGAACGCCGGACCGGATTGTTCGCGGCATCCCTCCCCTCCGTGAGCGGCAGGACCGCGATAGTGGTGGATGACGGGATCGCCACCGGAGCCACCGCGATGGCGGCATGCACGGCTCTGCGCGCGCACGGTCCCGCCCGGATCATCCTGGCGGTGCCGGTCGCGCCGGCCAGATGGCTCCCCGATCCCGACGTCGTGGACGACTTCATCTGCCTGCACCCGGTTCGGGACTTCTGGGCCGTGGGGCAGTTCTACACCGACTTCACCCAGACCGGCGACGGGGAGGTCGCGCGACTCCTGTCCCGCGACCTCCCCGCCCCAGAGTGAGCCGATTCAGCCGGACAGCGCTGAGCGGAGGGTGTCCAGGCCGACGCCACCCACGTCCAGGGCGCGCTTGTGGAACGTCTTGATGTCGAACGCGTCGCCCTGCGCCGCCTTGGCGTCGTCGCGGATCTGCTCCCAGATCCGCTGACCCACCTTGTAGGCGGGGGCTTGCCCCGGCCAGCCGAGATACCGGTTGACCTCGAATTGGACGAACTCATCCGACATGTTGACGTTGCGGCGCATGAACGCCAGTGCGTAGTCGGCATCCCACGTGCCTCGCCCGTCCGGGCGGGGCTTCTCGAGGTGGACACCGATGTCCAGAACCACCCTGGCGGCCCGCATGCGCTGCCCGTCCAGCATCCCGAGCCGGTCTGCCGGGTCCTCCAGATAGCCGAGTTGCTCCATCAGGCGTTCCGCGTACAGCGCCCAGCCTTCGGCATGGCCGGATGTTCCGGCCAGCAGGCGGCGCCACGAGTTCAGCTGCGACCGGTTGTACACGGCCTGCGCGATCTGCAGGTGGTGGCCTGGGACGCCCTCGTGGTAAACGGTGGTCAGCTCACGCCAGGTGTCGAACTCCTCGACGCCTTCCGGCACGGACCACCACATGCGTCCGGGCCGCGAGAAGTCGTCGGTGGGTCCGGTGTAGTAGATCCCGCCTTCCTTGGTGGGTGCGATCATGCACTCCAGCCGACGGATCGGCTCGGGGATGTCGAAGTGGGTCCTGCCCAGCTCGGCGATCGCCCGATCGCTGGTCTCCTGCATCCAGCGCTGGAGTTCCGCCGTGCCGTGCAGTTTGTGCGAGGCGTCCTCGTCGAGAAAGGCGACGGCTTCTTCGACGGACGCGCCGGAACGGATCTGATCGGCGATCGACTCCTGCTCGGCCACCATCCGGGCAAGCTCTTGGACGCCCCAGTCATAGGTCTCGTCCAGATCGATCGTCGCTCCCAGGAACCGCCGGGACTGAAGAGCGTACAGGTCTCGTCCGACGGCATCCTTGTCTGCGGCGACCGGGGCGAGCTCCGTGCCGAGGAACTCGGCCAGCCCGTCGTACGCCACGCGGGCGGCGTCGGCGTTTTCGGACAGTGCACGCGAGAGGGACGTGGGCAGCTGACCTTCCGCGGGGGCGGCTTCGCCGGCGAACGTGGCGAAGAACCCCCCGTCGTCGGTGTAGCGGGCGATCTGCGTGATGACCTCCACGACCTGGCGGCGGGCGGGGACGGTGCCCTGCGCGATCCCCTCGCGCAGCGTGGTGATGTAGCCCTGGATCGCGGCCGGCAGAGCCTTGAGGCGGGTGGCGACGACGGACCAGTCCTCCGCGGTGTCGGTGGGCATCAGGTCCAGGACGGAGCGGATGTCCTGCACCGGGGAGGCGATCACGTTCAGGTCGCGGAGATTCCACTTCGCTTCGTGCAGATCCAGCTCCAGGCGCAGCTCGCGGCTGAGGTCCTCCTTGGTGACGACATCGATGTCGTCCACCGCGGTGGCGGCATCGAGCGCGCTCAGGGTGCGGCGGGCGTCGGCGATCAGCCGCTCCGCGCCCTCGGGCGTGTAGTCGCCGTACCGGTCGTTGTACTCGGTGCGCCCGATGTACGTGGCCACCGTGGGCATCTGCTCGGCCAGAGTGTCGACCCAGGCATCGGCGATCGTGTCGATCGGCGTGGGGGTGCGTGGTGCATCTGTCATGCCTCCGAGCCTAGGCAAGGAGCAGCGGGCGACCAAGCGGACTAGTGACCCGCTTCGTTCCAGTCCGCCCCACGGCCGATCTGGACATCCAGCGGTACGGTCAGGCTGGCCGCGTCGCCCATGCGCTCGCGGACGATCCGCTCCGCGGCATCCCACTCCCCCGGGGCCACCTCGACGACGAGCTCGTCGTGGATCTGCATGAGCACGCGGGAGCGCAGCTGAGCGGCCGAGAATTCGTCGTGGATGTGGAACAGCGCGATCTTCATGATGTCCGCGGCGCTGCCCTGGATGGGCGCGTTCAGCGCGGCGCGCTCGGCGTTCTCGCGCAGCACCCGGTTGGGGCTGGACAGATCAGGGAACGGGCGACGGCGGCCGAAGATGGTCTCGGTGTACCCGTCGATCTTCGCCTGCTCCACGGACGAGCGCAGGTAGTCGCGTACCGCGCCGAACCGGTTGAAGTACTCCATCATCAGCTGCTTGGCCTCGGCCTGCTCGATCCGCAGCTGCTTGGACAGACCGAAGGCGGACAGGCCGTAGACCAGGCCGTATGACATCGCCTTCACCTTCGTGCGCATCGCCGGAGTGACGTCCTCGGGGCTGACCCCGAACACCCGTGCACCCACGAATCGGTGCAGGTCTTCCCCGGAATTGAACGCTTCGACCAGGCCGGGGTCCTCCGACAGGTGCGCCATGATGCGCATCTCGATCTGGGAGTAGTCCGCCGTCAGCAGCGTCTCGTACCCCTCGCCGACCTCGAAGGCGGCCCGGATGCGGCGGCTCTCCTCCGTGCGGACCGGGATGTTCTGCAGGTTCGGGTCGGTGCTGGAGAGCCGCCCGGTCTGGCTGCCGGTCTGCACGTAGGTCGTCCGGACGCGGTGATCGGGCCCGATGGCGCTGTCCAGCGATTCGATGATCTGCCGCAGCTTGGTCGCTTCGCGATGCTGCAGCAGCAGGTCCAGGAAGGGGTGCGGGTTGGACTCCTGCAGGTCCGCGAGCACCGCGGCATCCGTGGAGTAGCCGGTCTTCGTCTTGCGCGTCTTGGGCAGTTGCAGCTCCTCGAACAGGACCTCCTGCAGCTGCTTCGGAGAGCCGAGGTTGACCTCCCGGCCGATCGCGGCGTACGCGTCCAGCGCGATCGCGTCCGCGCGGCGGGTCAGATCGGCGGCGAAGTCGGAGAGCTTCGCGTGCGAGACGGCCACGCCGGCCAGTTCCATGTCGGCCAGTGTCAGCAGCGTCGGCAGCTCGATGTCGGCGAGTACAGCTTGCACGCCGGCCGGAAGCTCCACCCGCAGGGCGTCGGCGACACGCAGCGTGAACCAGGACAGCTGTCCGGGCGTTGCACCCTCGGTCTCGGGAACGAGCTGGGTCGGGTCGGCTTCCGGCAGCTTCTCGCCCAGGTAGCGGTCCACCAGATCCGACAGGGTCTTGTCGGGGAAGCTGGGGCGAAGCAGCCACCCCGCGATGGATGTGTCGAACGCGAGCCCGCCGATGCGGATGCCGACCCGGCGGAGCGCCTTGACCTGAGGCTTGGCGTCGCTGAGGACCTTGGGCGAGTCACCGGACAGCCACGGGCCGAGCTCGGCGGCGACGTCGGCCGTCCAATCGGCTTCGACGACCGCGTCCGCGGTGGCCAGCCCGACGCGACGTGGCAGTCCGCCCTCCAGGACGAGGGTCACGCCCACCTCGCCGGCGGCATCCGCAGCCCACGCCGCCAGCTCGGGTGCGGGCAGCTGCGCCGGGGCGGGCATGACGACCGGCGCCGGCGCCGTCGCGGTGCTCGTCGCCTCATCGATCCCGGCGGCGTCGAAGACGCGCGGGAGCAGGGTGCGGAACTCGAGGCGGGCGAAGATGTCGCGCACCGCCTGGGCGTCCATCGGCCGGGCAGCGAGTTCGGCGGGGGTGACCGGGAGCTCGACGTCGCGCAGCAGCCGGTTCAGCTGGCGATTGCGCCGCACGTCCTCGATGTGCTCGCGGAGGTTGTTGCCCACGACGCCGGTGACCTTGTCTGCGTTCTCGAGCAGCGCGTCGAGCGAGCCGTATTGCCCGAGCCACTTCACCGCCGTCTTCTCGCCGACCTTGGGCACACCGGGCAGGTTGTCGCTGGTCTCGCCGACCAGCGCCGCGATGTCCGGATACTGCTCCGGACGCACGCCGTAGCGCTCGATCACGGCTGCGGTGTCGTAGCGCTTCAGCTGGGAGACGCCCTGGACATTCGGGTACAGCAGCGTGATGTCGTCGTCGACGAGCTGGATGGTGTCGCGGTCTCCGGAGCACACCAGCACGTTGTAGCCCAGCTCCGCGCCCTGCGTGGCGAGCGTCGCCAGGATGTCATCGGCCTCGATGTCCTCCTTCTGCAGCACCGTGATGCTCATCGCGGCCAGGCAGTCCTGCAGGAGCGGGATCTGCCCCTTGAACTCGCTGGGCGTCTCGGAGCGGTTCGCCTTGTACTCGGGGTACTCGCGGGAGCGGAAGGACTGGCGGGACGTGTCGAACGCCACCGCCAGATGGGTGGGTCGTTCCGCCTTGATGAGGTTGATCAGCATCGCCAGGAACCCGTAGATCCCGTTCGTGTGCTGGCCGTCTTTGGTGGTGAAATTGTCGACGGGGAGTGCGAAGAACGCCCGGTATGCCAGCGAATGGCCGTCCACGATCAGGAAGGTAGGCTTTGCGGAGTCCGTCACCCTGACAGCCTAGTCAGGGCGGAGGACAGCAATCCGACGAGTGCCCGAAGGCGAGCGATGACCGACCAGCCTGTTGCAGACACCCAGCGATCGGCCCGGGCCGCCCAGCGTGGAATCGGAGCCCTGGCCCAGAAGATGGGCATGGAGTTCCTGGAATTCTCGGTCGATCGGTGCGTCGCGACGCTGCCGGTCGAAGGCAACACCCAGCCGATCGGCCTCATGCACGGCGGCGCGTACGTGGTCCTGGCGGAGTCGCTCGGATCGATGGCCGCGAACCTCCACGCTGGACCGGGCCGACTCGCGCTCGGCGTCGACATCAACGCGACCCACACGCGTTCCGCCGCGTCCGGGCTGGTCACCGGAGTGTGCACGCCCATCCATCTCGGTCGGAGCCTGACGGTGCACGAGATCGCCGTCAGCGACGATCAGGGACGACGGCTGTCCACCGTCCGGATCACCAACATGATCAAGAGCGCACCGCCGGTCTGATCTGCGCTGTCGCGGCGGGTCAGCCCTTCTTGGGCGCCAGCTGCTCGATGATCGCCTTGGCGACGTCCTGCATCGTCAGACGCCGATCCATCGACGCCTTCTGGATCCAGCGGAAGGCCTCGGGCTCGGACAGGCCCATCTTCTCGTTCAGCAGGCCCTTCGCGCGGTCCACGAGCTTGCGGGTCTCGAAGCGCTCAACCATGTCGGCGACTTCGGCCTCGAGCGTGATGATCTGTTCGTACCGGGCCAGCGCGATCTCGATGGCGGGCAGCAGGTCGTTCGGTGTGAACGGCTTGACCACGTAGGCCAGCGCGCCGGCTTCGCTGGCACGCTCGACCAGCTCCTTCTGGCTGAAGGCGGTCAGGAGGACGACGGGCGCGATGTGGTTCTTGCTGAGCTTCTCGGCGGCCGAGATGCCGTCCAGGTGCGGCATCTTCACGTCCATGATGACCAGGTCGGGTCGCAGCTCGGTGGCCAGCTGAACAGCCGTCTCACCGTCGCCGGCTTCGCCGACGACATCGAAGCCGTTGTCCCGAAGGATCTCGACGATGTCGAGCCGGATCAACGACTCGTCCTCCGCAACGACAACTCGTCGGGGCGTGGATGCCGGTGAACCGGTCGCCTGCTCTTCCTCAGTCACCCTTGAATCCTACGGTATGGTCGTTCGCGGACGTGCCGGAGCCGGTGTGGCGGAATGGCAGACGCGGAGCACTCAAAATGCTTTGTCCGAAAGGGCGTGTGGGTTCGAATCCCACCACCGGTACGTTGAAATGTCTACATTCTTGGCGAGATGCATGCGTCTCGCCAAGAATGTCCTCTCGCTACAGCGCTGTCTGTTGGTTGTTGTTGTCTTGTAGGGGCATCTCTGGGGATCACGCGGTCGCGCCCTCCCGCGTGGCCCGTCGAGGGATCAAGCAGTGGCGTACTCCCCCATGCGGTTAGTCGACGCGGCCCCGGTCGCATGTCCTCCCGATAGGAACACTCAAGGCAGAAGTTGGCCATCAGGTCGGAGCATCCGGCATCGCACTCGCGCTGCTGAGACTGAATGAGGCAAACCGTGCCCGCCTCGAAACGCGAGGGTTCCGCACCATCCGGCTCGCCGACGATCCTTTCCCCACGACGTCGTAACCCCCTGCGGGCGCGGCTCGACCGAGCGACGCCACTCCAGACCAGCTACACCCTGGGGATATCGCCGCCGCGGAGGGCAATTCGCATCCAGTGCGGCGAGAGTCGCTCGGTGCGCAGCACGGTCAGGTGCAGGAGTTCCTGCGCAACGGGCTTGACGAGTCGACTGGCAAGAGCCGTGAGCTCTCCCATCGGTGTGGCGGATTCCCCTGACCGTCAGCCCTTCACGGAAGGTCGTTGCAGGCACAGCGCATATACGCCAGCGCCGAACAGCAGCATCCCGAGTCCCAGCCAGAGCGCGTCAACGGGTGCGGCCCCTTGATCAAAGCCCGGTCAGGGATCCGCTCGCCCGACTCAGACAGTCGCGTTGACCGGCCGCTCAGTCATGAGGCGCGGTAGAGCCAGTGGCATGAGTCCTCCCGCAAATCTCCACCGCGACACAGGCTCACGCCGGCTGGCCCTGCTGCGCGACGCTCTCGCGTCACAAGACGGAAAGAACGCTGATAGCGGCGAGCACCACCCATGCCAGGTAGGCGAGAAGGCAGAACCTGTCGGGCCATCCGATTCGGATCTTTGGCGAGCCGCCTTGCCCGTGGGCGGGGGCAGCGGCGATGAGGAACCACACCAGTCCGGCCAACGGAACAACGGAACAGATCACCAACGTCCAGCCAAGCGCGGGCCCCACCCCGACCCCCGCGAGCAGCGCGGCAGGGGGAAAGCCGGCCAACAACACCACACCCAGCACCGTGTGCGCCCTGCCCACTGGCGTGGCATCAGCGCGCGGAGTCATGATCGGATCGGCGTCGATGAACGCGGCACCGAGCGCGCCGAGGGCCACGGCTGCGAGGCCGATCGCCCACGCGCCGCCGAACGGCCACAAGGCGACGCCCGTCGCCGAGAGGCCTATGGCCATCGTGACGAAGGCGAAGCGCATGACCCACCCGTGCCGCCCGAGGGAGTACTCGCTGATCATCCGCCAGGACGGGTCATACTCGGGCTCGAGTACGTGGAGGATCGCGATCAGCCCCACCGTGAACCCGCCGGCGACGAGCGCCACAGTGGCGGCGATCTCCGCGACGCTCACGTGTGCGCAGCCATACCACCAACAAGCATGGGCCTCCCCTGCGCGGCACTCTATCCCGTTGGTAGTGCGCGGGACGGGCCGAGCCACGTGGACCTCGCGTCGCGACGCGTGGTCAGACAAGATCGGCTTGTGCATGCCGCTCCTGCGGACGAAATTTCGGGCATGAATGCACTACTCATCGGATACGCGCGAGTCTCGACCTACGAACAGGACCTGACCGCGCAGCGCACCGCCCTCGAAAAGCTCGGAGTAGATGCCGAATACACCCACACCGACCACCAGAGCATGCTGTCGCTCTGGAGGGCGAGACTGAGGGCACCATCTAGAGCCCGCTTTCGTCGCCTGACGTCGGCGTCTGAAAGTATTCGTATGCGAGCCGACCCGCGTACCGGAATGAACTGTGACGCGTGATCGACTGAACGAGGGAGTCGTCGGGAACGCCAAGCTCGTGCAGCGAATTCAGCAGCACCAGCGCGGCCGTGACCTCCACGACGGCATTCAGCGCGTCGTTCGTGTGTGCTCCGACGCACGCGTGTGCGCCAGCTTGTTCCTCGCGTCTTTCGCCGCATCCGCCCACTTCTCGCGATCCGGAATGAGCGCGGCCGCGGGCGCGTCGATCCGCGAGCACAACTAGATCAGGCGTTCTCTTTGCGTTGGATCGTTCCGCGGAATGCGCATCCCGACCCACGCGCGAAGGCGCATTCGGTTACCCGTCTTCGGCCGGCTCGCGGAACGCGTCGTCCTCGTTCGCCTCGCTCGACGCGAGCCCCGGCACCGACCCAGGCCTCCCGATATGGCCAGGGGGCCCACGGTGGACGACGCGGCCAAGGTCACGCCGGCCTCCGAACTCACGATCACCGCCCGGATAGCCGGTGTGACGATCCGTGAACCTGTCCGAGTCGCCACCGTCGTCGACGAACGATGCGCGAGCGGGCTTCTCATATCGTCAGCCACGCGAGTTCTGCAGAAACGCTGTTGATAACGCGCTGATATCGACGAGTGGCAGAACGGACATCTTACGAACGGGCATGAGCCCGACAACACAGGGAGTTGACATGAGATCTACGACTTCGCGGATGGCCTGGCTGCTCGCACCCGTGCTCGTGACGATTTCTGTGGTCGGCCTGGCGGGTCCAGCGACGGGCGGTCAGGGGCGCGGCGAGACGGGCCCACCGGATGCATCGGTCGCGAATTGGGATGCCGTCGGCACACAGGCGTTCACGGCCGCCGCCCTGTCACCGGCCGAAGGACATACCATCTTCGCGTACGTGGCGATCGCTGTCTACGACTCGGTGATGGCAGTCGAGGGCGGGTACAAGCCGTTCCTCGTGGATGCCGATGCGCCCGACGGAGCCTCGGCGGAGGCGGCGGTGGCGGCGGCTGCGCGGGGCGTCCTCGACCATTACCTGCCGGATCAGTCTGCGTCGATCGTCGAGCCGGCTTACACCGCGGCCCTCGCCGCGATCCCGGACGGGACGGCGGAGAGCGACGGCGTGGCGATCGGTGCCGAGGTGGCGCGCGAACTGATCGCCTTGCGCGCGGACGACGGCTTCCGGGCTCCGGTGACGTACACGCCACCGGACCCGCCCGTTCCGGGGGCGTGGCTGCCGACAGCGCCGACGCCACCGGTCGGCCCATACCTCGGTCTCATGACGCCGTTCGCGCTCGCCTCGGCCGACCAATTCCGGCCGGCCGGTCCACCCGACCTCCGCGGCCGGCGGTGGGCGCGCGACTACAACGAAGTCAAAGAGATCGGTTCGAGCACCAGTACGACGCGAACCGCCGATCAGACCCTGGCGGCCAGGTTCTGGGCGGAACCGCCCGTCCAGCAGGCGCGTGGTTCGTTCCGCAATTTCGTGCTCGACCACGAGCTCGATGTGGTCGGTGCCGCACGCTTCATGGCGATGATCTCGGTGACCTACGCGGACGCGCTGATCGCCTGCTTTGACGCCAAGTACCACTTCGCTTTCTGGCGGCCGATCACGGCTATCCGAGCCGGCGACACCGACGGCAATGCCAGGACGGCAGGCGATCCGTCGTGGTCGACGCTCCTCCCGGCGACGCCGAACCACCCGGAGTACCCGAGCGCACACTCGTGCATCACGCCTGCCGCGGGGTGGGTGATCGCGAGATTCCTGCCCGCTTTGCGGATCGACTTCACGATCCCCAGCGTGACCGGGCTCGGCGATCGTACGTTCGCGCGCCCCGGCGACCTGACGTACGAGGTCAGCAACGCCCGCATTTGGGGCGGCATCCACTTCCGCTCTGCCGTAGACGACGGCGTCGGCATCAGCATGCGGGTGACGTTCTGGGTGCTCGCCCACCACTTCCACCAATCGCACCGCTAGACACCGGGTTCGCTGGCGCTGGCGAGGTGCGAGATTACGCGGCGCGACTCGGCGCCGTCAGAGATGCGCCGCCGGCGCGAACGGGCCGAGGGTGAAGCGTGTCGCGTGAGGGGCGCGGGTGCGCCGGGTCGATGTCCACATGGCGAGGTCGTTTCGTTCGATCGGTGCGCGACGGCTGCTCAGTCAGTGAAGAACACGCCGATATCAGTCGGATAGGGACGCTCGTCGACGCGCTATCACCTGTCTTGACGGATGTTGGCGTCGGGGTCACAGTGGCGTCATGGAGGTGCGCGTTCTGGGAGCGCTAACGCTCGACGACGGCCGGATTCCATTGGGTCGGCGGGATCGTGTGGTGATGGGTGCGCTCACGGTCCGGCTGGGCGCATCCTTGTCGGTCGATTCCCTCGCGGCGGCGCTCTGGGGCGACAGCCCGCCCCCGTCGTGGTCGCATATCGTTCCAGGGTGCATCATGCGGTTGCGCCGGCTTATCGCACCGGCCCAGATTGAAACCACCCCGCACGGGTATCGGCTGATCCCGGAGCACCTCGAGGTCGACGCCGAGCGGTTCGAGCTACTCGTCACGCGGGGCACCGAGCAGCTGGAGCTCGGTGAGCCGGAACGTGCGGCGCACAGGTTCGCGGAGGCGCTCGCACTGTGGCGGGGCGAACCATTCATCGAGCTTCTCGACTGGGAGCCGGCTCAGATTGCGTCCGGTCGCCTGGAGGAGATGCGTCTCGGTATCGAGGAGCTGCTTCTTGACGCACGGCTGCAGGCCGGGGAGATTCAGGAGGTCGCCGCGTCGGCGCGCGGCCGCGTCGCCGAGGCGCCGTTGCGCGAGCGGCGCTGGGTGATGCTTGGCGTGGCGCAGTACCGTCAGGGTCGGCAAGCCGAGGCGCTGGCCACCGTGCGCCGGGCCCGGGCGCTGCTCGCCGCGGAACTCGGACTTGACCCGTGCACGGAGCTCGCCGAGCTGGAGCAGGCGATCCTCACGCAGGATCCCTGCCTTGTTTCCGACCAGGTGTTCCGAGTCGCGAGCCCGGAGTGTCCGTACTTCGGCCTGCCCCCCGCGGGGGCGGGCGACGCCGAACGGTACTTCGGTCGCGAGCAGGAGCTGGCCGGCGCACTGCGAGCGCTCGACGAGCACGGTGTGCTGCTGGTGGCGGGCTCATCGGGCGTCGGCAAGTCCTCTTTCGTCAGGGCCGGAATCGGTGAGCAGTTCCTCGCGCGCGGCATCGAGGTCGCCATCGTGACGCCCGGGGAGCATCCCATCGACGCACTCCGCAAAGTCGGACTCCCGGCCGGAGAATCGCTACTCATCGTCGATCAATGCGAGCAGGCGTTCGCCGCGGACGACCCCGCCGAGGTAAGCGAGTTCTTTAGCTTCCTCTCGCGAATGGCATTCTGTGGGATGCTCGTCGTCGCGATCCGCGCCGACCGTCTCGGGGACCTCGCAGATCACGAAGGGTTCGCGCAGATCATCCAGTCCCACATGCTGATACTCACCGCGCTGAGTCCGGAAGGACTCCGGACCGTGATCGAAAAGCCCGCAGAGCAGGCCGGGCTCATCCTCGAGCCGGGCCTTGTCGAGATCCTCGTCCGCGACGCCAATGGGCGAACCCTTCCACTGCTGTCCCACGCCCTGCGTCAAGTGTGGTCGCGCCGTGAAGGGCGCGTTCTGACCGTCGACGGGTATCGGGCATCCGGTGAGATCGAGGATGCCGTCGCGAAGACCGCGGAAGAAGTGTTCGCCGCGCTCCCGCCGGACGGGGAGCGGCTGCTGCGCGACATCCTGCTCCGTCTAGTCGAGGCCTCGGCGGACGGCGCTGTGATATCTCGTCGGGTCGAGCGCACGCGGATTGCGATCGACGAGGCCCATTCGCAGATCGTCAATCGGCTGGTCGATGCGCGCCTGCTCACGACCGACGAGGAGTCGGTGCAGGTGTCGCACGAAGCACTCGCTCGGGAGTGGCCACGGCTCAAGGGCTGGCTTGCCGATGATGTCGAGGGCCAGCGCATCATGCGACACCTAAGTTCCACGGCCGCCGCCTGGGACGCGATGGGACGACCCGACAGCGAGATCTACCGTGGCGGCCGGCTCGCGACGGCCCAGCACTGGCGGGATGCCGTCGATCCCGCACTCACGGCGGTCGAGCGAGAGTTCCTCGATGCCTCCGCAGCCCATGAGACCGCAGGACTCGCGGGCTCGCAGGCGAAGCTGCAGAAGAAGCGACGGATGGTGCGCGGACTGTCCTGGGTATCCGCCGCCGCAGCCGCGCTCGCGATCGTCGTCACGGCAAGCCTCTCTTCGCGGGGTTCCAGCTCAGCCTCACAGACGAGCTCGCGACGCTCCGGGGGCGCGTCTCCGTGCTCGCACGCTGCTCCTCGCTGTGAAGGCCATCGAACTCAGGGACGAGACGCCCGCCTCAGAGGGTGATGACAGCATCGAAGGCAAAAAAGCAGAAGCTAATCGGCGCGGCGGTCGATCGCGAGGCCGACCGGATTGCCGAGGCGCTGATGAGTGCCTTTTCAGTAGCACCGCGAATAGCCCCGGTCAGAGACGGGCCGGGGCTCTCCTTGATCCTCGTCGGTTCGCGGCCCGCTGCTTAGGTTCCATCGATTTGTCAGGCCCCTGAGCCGTCGGGGTTCTTTCGAGTGCGGCCGCATCCGCCAGGACGCCATCGACCTGGACGGCCTAATCCATCTCGAGGCGAGTGCCCGGGTAGGGATCGCTCAGCGGGCGAATTTCGGTCGTCCTGACCGAATGTGCCCTTTGATGGGACGATCAATGGAGATTCGCCGCGCGCGTGCTTTGGCACGGTGCCTGTTGGTTCTGTCGGAATTGCTAGTGGCGGGGTAACTTGTCCGGCTAGACATCGGCTGAGCCCGGGGCCATACTTTCGGCCATGGGCGGAGGCGCCGGGCTGATACGGACGCCTGATCAGCGTCTGCGTGTGTTCGTCAGCTCAACCTTGCAGGAGTTGGCGCCGGAGCGTCGAGTGATTCGCGAGGTCATTGAACGTCTCGCGCTGTCACCAGTGATGTTCGAGCTCGGCGCTCGGCCTCACCCGCCACGGTCGCTGTATCGCGCCTACCTTGCGCAGTCCGACATCTTCATTGGCGTGTATTGGGAGTCATACGGCTGGGTCGCGCCGGGGGAAGAAGTCTCCGGCCTCGAGGATGAATACAACCTCGCCCCAGATGTTCCCATGCTCATTTACGTCAAACGCAGCGAGCAACGAAACGGTCGCTTGGAGTCTCTGCTCAGACGGATTCGAGAGGATGACCGCGCGTCGTACGTGGCCTTCGACGACGCCGGACAACTGGGCCGTTGCTGACCTCGGACCTTGCAACCCTCCTCGCGGAACGATTCGACGAGAGCAGTCGACGGCGATCGGTTCCCCCGCACGTCGTGGCCGGGGTGGCACTCTCCGAGATCTTGGACCCGCCCACGCCGCTGACACGACTGATTGGCCGCGAGCGGGACATCCAAGAGGCTGTGCGCCTGTTGACCACCGACGGGCGCAGGCTCGTCACGCTCACCGGTCCCGGCGGCATCGGGAAGACCCGCCTTGCCCTAGCCGCCGCCCGCGACCTCGAGACAAGCTTTCCGGACGGCATCGCTTTCGTAGACCTTGCGCCACTTAGAGATCCACGGCTTGTCATCTCGGCGATAGCGAATGCGCTCGGGATCAGGGACACCGGTGAGACGCCCTTGCGAGCGAAGGTGACGCAAGCGCTTCACCACCGTCAGGTATTGCTGCTGCTCGACAATGTGGAGCAGGTCGTCGATGCTGCCGCCGATCTGAGTGCTCTTCTCAACGCCAGTTCCGTCTCCATTCTTGCTACAAGCCGAGTCCTGCTTCGAATCGACGGCGAGCAGAGCGTTCCGCTGGCTCCGCTTGCATCTCCGGCGGCCGTTCAGCTCTTCCTCGAGCGCGCTCGCGCCGTGAAGCCAGAGTTCGAACTCACCGATGACAACGCGGCCGACGTCACCGCGATCGTCACGGCACTGGACAATGTGCCGCTGCCGCTGGAACTGGCGGCTGCCCGCTTACGTGTTCTTACGCCCAAAGTCCTCTTGGAACGGCTGGAGCGGGCGCTACCGCTACTAGTGGATGGCGCGAGAGACCGTCCCGAGCGTCAACGCACACTACGCGCCACGATTGACTGGAGCGCTCAGTTGCTGAGCGACCCAGAGCGGGACCTATTTCTCCGAATGTCAGTGTTTCGCAACGGCTTCTCGCTGGACGCGGCAGAGTGGATGTGCGAACGCTCGGATGCAGGAAGCGCGGTGGATCTGCTCGCTGGACTGGTCGAGAGCAGTCTGCTGCAAGAGCAGGACCGCGAGTCGCGGTCCTGGTTTTCGATGCTTGCGACCGTCCGCGAGTATGCGCGGGACGAACTCGAAAGTGCGGGCGACCTGCCGAAGTGTCGGCAGCGGCACGCTGAGTTCTTCTCGGCACTCGCTGCGCGTGCCGAGCCGCATCTCACCTCTGCTGGACAGAGCGCCTGGATCGCGAGACTGAACGACGAGTTCGAGGACATTCGCGCCGCGGCTGATTACTACCTCGCCGCCGGACAGCACGAGGCTTTTGCGGATCTCGTCTGGCCGCTCTACTGGTTCTTGTGGAGCACCGGACGCATGCGCGAAGCCGAAGCCTGGATAGCGCGGCTCACCGAGGTCGAGGATCAGCTGAGTGACCGCACTCGCTTTAGAGCCAAGATGTTCAACGCGGGGATGACAATCTTGGAGGGACCCGACCCGAGCCGCATTCCCGAACTCGAGGACTGCATCGCATATTTCCAGCGGGAGCATGACCTCCCTGGTGAATTTCTTTCGCAAATCGCCATCGGACTGCTCGAGCTGATGCGGGGTTCCTCCCGACTGGACATCGCCGACCGGCATCTCCAACGCGCCAGAGAGATAGCGGAGACACTCGAAAGCCCCTTCCTAACGTCGATGGCACTGCATATTGCGGGGCAAGTCTTCCTGGCGCGCGGGGACGCGCGCGGGGCAGTAGAGATCTTCGAGGCGAGCCTGCAGGCCGCAAAGGACAGCGGAGAGGTGCTCAGCGAATCGGCGGCGCTATTTCAGCTCGGCTGGGCAATGTTGCTGCAGGGTGAAAACGTCAGCGCCAGCGAATTCTTCGTTCAGCAGATGCGCATCTCGTCGACTGTCGGGCACCAGCAGGGAATTGCCAATGGGCTGGATGGCATGTTCGCAGTTGCCGTCGCCGTCGGCGATTTCGAACGTGCCGGCCGACTGCTGGGCGCGGCGGACGAAGTCCGCGAACGCAAGGGTCTGCTCCCTCCCGCGATGTTGCCGTACCACCAGCGGGTGCTCGCGCAGGTCGAAGGATCACCCGCCAGCGAGGAATTTCAGATCGCCCGCGAGGCCGGTCGCCACGTGGACCTCGTCGAGGTGATTGAGCAAGCACTTGTCTCAGATCGGAGCAGCAGTTGATTTTCCCCGTTCTGATGCTGTCGGGCAGTCAGGGGTATCGACGGTGAGGTACCTGCTCGCGATCTGGGATGGCGGCGGGGCGACGCCGCCGAACCTCGGCGTCGCGCGAATCCTGGTCGAACGCGGCCACGAGGTCGTTGTGTTCGGCGACGCGACGCTCGAGGCGGATGTTGTGGAAACGGGTGCGACCTACCGGACGTGGCCGACCGCACCGCAACGGCGGTCGACCAGGCTCGAGGACGATCTGCTGAAGGACTGGGAGTGCCGCACACCGCTCGGCGCTGCTCGACGGATTCTCGATCGCCTGATCGCCGGACCATCGACGCGCTTTGCCGCCGATGTAACGGCCGCTCTCGATGACGAACAGTTCGACGCGGTGCTCGCGGACGGAATGCTGTTGGGAGCGCTGATTGGTGCCGAGGCGCGCGGTATTCCGGCCGCCACTCTGGTCGGCAGCGTCTACCTGGCGCCGTCGCGTGTTCGGCCGCCGATGGGGCGCATACCACCGGCCCGTGGTGCGATAGGGCGCATGCGCGATCGCATCAGCTTCGCGCTGGTCAACTTGCTTTGGCACGGGGGTATTCGCAGTCTGAACGATGCACGGGCCGAGTACGGACTCGATCCGCTAGCTCACCTGTGGGACCAGTGGGACCGCGCGGACCGCGTACTCATGCTGACGGCGTCAGTGTTCGACGATCCCCCTCCGGACGCACCCAACGTGCGGTACGTCGGGCCCGTTCTCGAAGACATCCCGACCCAGGGCGCCCTCGAGTTACCACCCGGAGATAACCCGCTCATCGTCGTTGGTCTCTCAAGCTCGTACATGGAGCAGTCGGACCTCCTCCGCCGCATCGCCCAAGCGCTATCGCAAATGCCCGTCCGCGGGATCATCACCACTGGGCCGGCAGTCGATCCGTTCGACGTCCCCGCCGCGGACAATGTTCTCGTCGTCCGAGCCGCGGCCCACACCGAACTCATTCCGAAGGCAGACCTCGTCATCACCCATGCGGGTCACGGAACACTGGTCAAGGCGATCGCCGCGGGTGTCCCGGCGCTCTGCATTCCACTCGGCCGCGACCAACCCGACAACGCCGCCCGCGCAAAGCGCCACGGCGTCGCCGTCGTCCTGTCACCGCGTTCGGATGCCGCCACCATCACAAAAGCTATCCGTCAGATGTTGAGCGAGCCTTCATACCGAGCCGCAGCCGACGCGCTCGGCGCGCAGATCCGCGCGGAAATCGCATCGGGTGCTCTCCTCGCTGAACTGGAGAGCCTGCCCGCTGCGCACCATCTTCCGTAACGTCCGGTCGACCAAATCAGGCGGTGACTAATCGTCCCAAGCGGGATCCACATGCGCGACCGAAGCCGTTGCGCTGAGGGATCCGCCTGCGAGCACATGTTTCGGACGCCCGCTAATCACGGGGTCGGCGATCGAGTCCGCTACGCTGACGAAACTGCGCGAGAGTGATCGCGGTCCACCTCACGCAGGAGGCTCCCAATGCCCGAGACCGCAACAATTCTCGCGTGGACATTGCGCAACGAAATTCCGGTGCCCGAAGACATCGCGGCTCTGCTCGTTGAGGGCGAAGGAGTCGCGTCGTTCAAAACCTTTCGCGACTCCGCAACCTTCACCACCAAGCGACTCATCGTCCGCGATGCCCAGGGCATCACCGGCAAGAAGGTCGAAATCTACTCGCTCCCTTACAGCTCCATCAACATGTGGTCCTCCGAGAACGCGGGCCGAATGCTCGACTGCGACGCCGAAATTGAACTGTGGACGCGCGCAGGTCACATCAAGGTGAAGCTCATGAAGGGCGCCGACATCCGTCGCATCGACGGCCTCCTCGCGTGGGCAGTTCTGCAGCCTCACTAACCCGCAGACTCAGCTGAGAACGGAAGATCGCGGATTCACGCCGTCCGCAGATGATCCGCTTTGGCGCTGTTCCTCGCCCTCACCTACCCGCCAGAAGCGCGGTCGAGCTACGCGTTTGCGAGCTCCACTAGCAACGCACTGGCGCCGCCCACTCGCATTCGTGGGGAATCATTTCCTTCGCTCGACGTAGGTCTTCAGGGACTTCATCGTCCGCTCGCTTTCGGCACCCGCCATCCGCAGAAGGATCGGCTGAACCAGCCGAAGCGCCCCGTGGGTCGTCAGTTCTCCGACTCTGGTGAGGTGCGTGCTTGTCTCGGCGGCCTCCATGTCATACCGGATCAGCGCATCGAGGCGGCCGGACGGCTTGCGCTGGTGGAACTGCAGTACCTGATCGGGCACGTCCGCGACGATTTCGCCCCGCATTCGGCCGAGCATGGTCGAGTCTTCGTATGTCAGCCGCGCCCCCACCTCCGGCGTTCGCATTCTCGTTCCGCGGTACACCAGGGAATGTCTGAGCCAGGTCGGATAGGCGTCGAGAGCACGGAGAGCCGAATAGACCTGGTGGGGAGACGCGTTGATATCGATGGTGTTCGTGATCCGGACCATGCGCCCCGTTCTACGCTCTGCCGGGCATCCGCGCCAGCCGGGCACCTCATTGTTCTCGTCGCGTCGACGCCGCCTTGACGCCAGGCGGCCCGCGCCGTGGGGCAACCACCCTGCATGCCTGTGCGACTCAAGCCGGGTGATGGCGCTCGAACCGATCCTCAACTGCCGCTCGCGGATCTCTGATCGAGCGTTGTGTCCGGCACCAACGATTCGCGCATGAGGACCCTGATTCGAGCTGGCGCCGGCGGCAGGATCCCGGGACCATCTGAGGTGCTCAGCGTCCTGCTACGGCCGACCACCAGGCCGGCGCCACATGCGTATCACTGAGACCGACGGGTGGCCCCGGACTCGTCGGCTCATTGTGGGGGGCGCTCAAGAATCTGCCTCTCCAGCCACATCCACGCAACCTCCACGCATGCGCGCAAGTGGGCCGGATACGGGCGGCGAGGTAGGGGACCTGACAGGATCGGGAGATGGCCAGCTCGTTCTCACTCGTGACTCGCGCGAGGCTGCCCGTGGCGGAACTGTTCGATGTGTCGCTGTCCATCGACGAGCACGTGGCGTCTATGGCGAAATCCGGTGAGCGGGCGATCGGGGGTGTGACCCGTGGGTCGATCGCTCTCGGCGAGTCCGTGACGTGGCGCGCGAGGCATTTCGGGATCTGGTTCACGATGACATCGCGGATCACCAGCCTGCAGAGACCGGACCGGTTTGTGGACGAGCAAGTCCGCGGCCCATTTCGCACGTTCCGCCACGAGCACGTCTTCACCGGGGATGGCAACGAGACAGTCATGACCGACACACTGACCATCGGATCGCCGATATTCGGCCGGCTCGCGGAACGCGTCGTCCTCGTTCCCTACCTGCGTCGGCTGATCCAGCAACGCAACCACCACCTGCTCACCGCACTCAACGCGAACGCAGGCACCAACCCAGACCTGCCGACATGGCCAGCGGACGGGTCGACCCACTTCCGACGATCCGAAGTTACTGCGCTGATAGGCCACGGCGATCACGCGTGGGAGCGCGCGAAACGAGACGTCCTGCGTTGGGCGGTGAAGACTCGCAGCGGGTTCGCCGTCGACGACACGCGCAAGGTCACGCCAGGCTCCGAACTGACCGTCACCGCCCGGATAGCTGGCGTGACCGTCCGCGAACCTGTCCGAGTCGAAACCGTCGTCGAGAGCGACACCCGCGTGGGATTCTCCTATCGCACGCGCCCCGGGCACCCCGTGTCCGGCGAGGAAGCGTTCATAGTGCAGCGCGACGAAGGAAAGGTGTCGCTCACCGTGCGGTCACTGACCGCGCCGGGTGACGAGCAGCCGTGGCGATCGTTGTACCCACTGCTCCGCATCGCCCAAATCATCGCCAGGCGCCGGTACCTTCGCGCTCTCCGCCCACCAGTTGAGCACTGAAGGACCCGCATAGGGGTGGGACTCGCGCGTGGATCCGATCGGATCGGACTATCGCAGTCCGATCCGATCGGATCGGACTGCGATAGTAGGGTGCCGATCGAGGTGCTCCGGAAGGGTGGATGCCGAAGGGAGAGCCGTGATCGCTGAACTGAACAGACTCGTCGCTCTGGTCGAGGATCATCTGACAGACGACCTCGATCTGGCGAGCGTGGCGTCCGCACTCGGCACGACCGAGTACCACCTGCGGAGGATGTTCTCGTCGCTGGCCGGGATGTCCCTCTCCGAGTACGTCCGCCGTCGACGCATGACAGTCGCCGCGGCCGAGGTCCTCGGAGAGGACGACTTGCTGAGAATCGCCGTGCGGTACGGGTACGGGTCGACTGAGGCATTCGGTCGCGCGTTCCGCTCGGTGCACGGCGTGAGCCCCGGCGATATCCGTCGACATGGTGGCCCCCTTCGCACACAACCGCAGATCAGGTTCCGCCTGACCGTCGAAGGGATCACCACCATGGATGCTCGCATCACCGACCGACCAGACTTCCGCCTCGTCGGGCACGTCGCCCGCGTGCCTCTCATCCACGAGGGCATCAACCCGCATATCCAGGCGCACATCGCTTCGCTCCCTATCGAGGAGCATGCCCGCCTCAAAGACCTGAGCAGCACCGAACCGGCCGGTCTGCTCCAGGTGAGCGCTGACGTCGACTCTGACTATACGGAGGGCAGCGAACTGACCTACCTGCACGGTGTCGCCGTCACCGACGCCACCCCGGTCCCGGACGACCTTGACACGATCGAGGTTCCGGCCGGCACCTGGGCGGTGTTCCGTACCGGAGGCGACTACCCCGCCGCGCTGCAGTCGGTGTGGGCCGCGACGGCGACGGAGTGGTTTCCGTCCAACCCCTGGCGGCTCCGTCCCGGGCCATCGATCGTCACAGTCCTCGACCGTTCAGACGACTTCAGCACCGCCACGTGCGAACTCTGGCTCCCCGTCGAGCGCGCATAGTTCGTGCCGGGTGCCCACCCTCCTACGCCGCTGACCCGACCAAAGCGTTCAGGTCAGCCACGAATCGGGCGAAGCCGTTCCCGTCGATCGTGCTCAAAGGTTCGCCGAACCAACGGACCCAGATCACATCTACGTCCGCGTCGCTGATCCGCCCGTGATCGATCAGGTGACGGGTCTCAACGGTGGAAGTCACGAACACGCCGGCGGGCCCAGGCCTCGGCGAGAACCTCGACGCGGCGTCTGCGCAGGTAGCGGTAGGAGACGTGATCCAGGTCAGGCAGGACGGCGTCGACCCCTCGGTCCTGCAGCCGGGTCAGGAGTACCTGCTGTACCTGACGCCCAGCATGCTCTCCGGGGAGGAAGCCGCTCACTTCTTCATCACGGGTACGGTCGCAGGGGCATACCTGAGGGAGGGCGATGATTTCAGGCGCGTCGCTGCCGACAGCGGCGACGACCTCCCAGACACGATCGAGATCGCGGGCGCGGAACGCTGACCGCCCCGGCCGGCGGCCTGCGACGGCCGTCACGACCGTCTTACGGGTTTCTGATTGCGCTACCGGGTTCGATCCGGAACACTCGACTCATACAGTTCGCCGGAGTACTTCCTGAAGATGCCCCTGACCCGCGCCGTGCTGCGGGCGGGCGGTTGTCCGATCTGCCATTCCCACTTGTGGAACTTTCCGCACAACCGACGATTGAAGACACGAACGCCCCGGCAATCACTGAGATTACGGGTTTCGAGGGGCAATCTCACCTCGCGGTGAGTCTCTCGTACACGCTCTGGCGCAATCCCGACGACCGCGCCGATCCCGTCAATCTCAAAGACCTTGACCCGGTCGAGCAGGAAGCCGTTGACGATGTCCCACCGTGGCCGCGGCCATCGTGGCTGATCGAGTACGTCGAGATGATGCGCTATCCCCAATTGTGGGAAGCGGTGCGAACGAGCTGGAACAGCGACGTTTCGGAGCACACCACCCTGGCCCAGCAACTCGTCGACCACACGAACTACATCCTCATGAATCAGTTCCGCAAGGAACTCGGGCTCGCGCCCGGGCCGACCGAGAACGGGCCATGGCAAGTGGGACCGTCTTCTGTCAACACCGCGGTCACGCTTGATATCGACGGCAAAGACGTTCCGGCCTTCGAGATCGACACGGACCCCTTCGTCTATGCAATCGGCGCCCACGTCCGAAATGACGTCGTTGTCACCGTCGTGATCGCGCGCGAGCATCTCCCATACGTGCGCGTGACGCTGCGCACGCAGAGCGCGGCAACGGCCTAACCTGGCCCCCCTCCCCCGGATCCACTCGCGGGAATCCGCGAACCCATCGTTCACCGCGCGCAGACGACCGGCCTTCGCGTGGCCCGTGCGATGAGGCCACTACCGAACCATGAGTTCTGAGAACGTCATTGGCGACCAGTTCGGTGAGCTCGCGGCGCGTGGTTTGTGCGGCCGCCGAGCGGCCTTGGGAGGAATAGGGTGCCGCGGCGGATGCGGAGGTCGCGGACGGGGGGTTCGGAGGTCCGCCTGAAGCGCCGGCTCCAAATGCGACGACCGTGCCGCGCAAGTCACGAAAGAGACCGGAGGCTGGAGGAAGCGCGATGCGTGCCGTCAAGAGGGTGGATCGGGCGAAACGTGTCACCGTCGTCTCCATAGAGCCATCCAGCCCGACTGATCGTAGAACCGATTCTGCTCATACATCGAGCCGACGACCGCACCGGTCTGGCCGCAGATTGCCTCCATGAGCCACGCCTATGAGTTGCCGCCGACATCGGCTCCGCCGCGCTCGACCGACCCCCTGTCAGGGCAGTGACGTCCGCATGGTCGTAGGGTGGGTCGGTTCGTGCGGGCGTACGGTGGGATCATGTGGAGCCTGATCGCGCTGTTGTTGCTCGCGTGCCTCGGCGTGGCGGCCTTCATCGTGGGAACGGTCGTTCTCGTCGTGTTCCTCGTCCGCATGTATTCGCGTAGACGCGAGAACCCGACGCAGGGCATCTGAGCGATTTCCCTCTCCGCCACGGTGCTCGTGCTCGTTCACGCTGCTCCGTCCGCGATTTCGAGGAGTGTTTTCGTTGATGCCACGTTGCCACGGCGACTTCGGGTCACAGAAGAAGGATCTCGATCCCGCTGTCGATGCGGACTTTCTCCCAGTCCCGCATCTCGGGTCCCTGATCCCAGGTCAACGCGACCCGCAGCTGCTCGGGAAGCTGGGGATGAGAATGGGCAGACGACCCATTTGACCCCGGTGCGGTCGTCAAGCCAGCGATCGCGATCAGAGACACCACAAGCACGATCAGGCCACCGACCATCATCACGATGCGAAGGGCCTAGCCATCTCGCGCGGTGCTCTCAGGGTCAACCATGGATGAAGTGTGGTCGCGGCATCCGATCCACGCAAGCAATACCGGCGCACCCGCGACGCTCCGAGCCGCGCCAACGCGAATCGACGCCTTCGATGTCCAGAGGCTGGTTTCGTGTCTACCGGCTTGCCGCCCGCTGCCTCGCCACCGTCATGCGGACGTTGGTCGACCGCCTGTGGTCCGCCTCCCACTAGATTCGCGTGGTGGGTACTCTTCGTGGCGCAGCGTTGACGCTTATCGTCCTCGTGTTGCCGGCCGCGCTGACCGGCTGTTCTATCGATTCGGTGATCTGGGGGTGGGACGGCGCCCGCGTCATCCAGATAACTGAGGAAATCGTCGACGCCATGGCCGACCGCAATCCGACTGATCTCATCTGTGCGGACTCGGCAGCGGAGCTCGGAGAACCGACCGATTGGCTCGGCCTGTCGGCGGGCGAGCCCGAGCGCTTCTTCGCAGACCATTGGGACGAGCAGGTGCCGCTGGACCCTCAGTGGAACATCAACCTCGAGGGCCTGCCCGAGGGTCTGACACCCGGCTCCACCTTCCCCGGTGACGTGTTCTACAGAGAGACCGACGACGGCCTTTGCGTGATCGACATCGCATGGTCAACCCTCGTGACCGAGGGCTGAGTTCCGTCCGTATTGCGGGCTGAGAGTGCCTCCTTTGGAGCTCTCCGCCACGGCTGCGACCCGCGCCGCGGCAGCGACTGCAGGCCGTTTCACCGTGGGCCTTATGCCTCTGCTGCAAGCACATGCGCAGGTTTACGGTCGGGCTGAGGGCGAGGCGGAGTGAAACTCGCGCCGCCTCATTCTCCTCGGTGACCCACTCAGGCAATTCACGGGACGAACGGGAGAGAACGATGAACGCACCTCAGACTGACGGTGGCTTGACTCCGCAGTTTGCCCGCCCAGGAGAGGCGACGGTCGCTGCACGCCACGTCATCCCACAGCAGGAGTCCTTGCCGTCCACGGCCAAGCAGATCGTCGATGACGAGACGATGCTCGACGGCAACTCCCGGCTCAACCTCGCCACCTTCGTCGGCACGTGGATGGACGATGACGCCAAACAGGTGTACGAGGCATCCTTCGACAAGAACATGATCGACAAGGACGAGTACCCGCAGACCGCGGCGATCGAGGACAACTGCTGGCACATGCTGGCGAACCTGTGGAACGCGCCGGACGCGTCCCAGAGCATCGGCACGTCCACGATCGGCTCGTCGGAAGCCTGCATGCTGGGCGGACTGGCCTTCAAGCGGCGCTGGCAGCAGTCCCGCCGCGTCGCCGGCAAAGACACCTCCAAGCCGAACCTCGTGATGTCGTCCGCGGTGCAGGTGTGCTGGGAGAAGTTCTGCAACTACTTCGACGTCGAACCCCGCTTCGTGCCGATCAGCCTCGAGCACAAGACCCTCGACGGGTACGACCTGGAGAAGTACGTCGACGAGAACACGATCGGCGTCGTGGCGATCATGGGAGTCACCTACACCGGCATGTACGAACCGGTCGCCGAGATCGCCAAGGCGCTCGATGAGATCCAGGCCAAGACCGGCCTCGACATCCCGATCCACGTGGACGGCGCGTCCGGCGCGATGATCGCCCCGTTCCTGCAGCCGGACCTGATGTGGGACTTCCGTCTCGAGCGGGTGCACTCCATCAGCACGTCCGGTCACAAGTACGGATTGGTGTACCCCGGACTCGGCTGGGTCGTGTGGCGCCACACGCAGTGGCTGCCCGAGGACCTCGTGTTCCAGGTGAGCTACCTCGGCGGGCAGATGCCGACGTTCGCCCTGAACTTCTCCCGCCCGGGTGCGCAGGTGCTGCTGCAGTACTACATGTTCCTCCGCCTCGGCTTCGAGGGTTACCGCGCCGTGCAGCAGGCCTCGCAGGACGTCGCGAAATACCTCGCAGAAGGCATCGCCAAGATCGGTGCGTTCGAGCTGTGGAACGACGGCAGCGACATCCCCGTCTTCGCGTGGTACCTGAAGGACGGGCACACCACGAATTGGAATCTCTACCATCTGCAGGATCGGCTGCGGATGAAGGGCTGGCTCGTGCCTGCCTATCCCATGCCCGACGACTTGAGCGACCTGACGGTGCAGCGCATCGTGGTCCGCAACGGCCTCAGCATGGACCTGGCCGCCGAACTGCTCGAGAGCATCGAGACCGAGACCGCGTACCTCGACGCGCTCGAGTCGGCCATGCCCGTCGAGGGTCAGCACCCGGCCTTCCACCACTGAGGCAACGACGTGTCCAGCACATCAAAGCCGACACCGGATGCCGCGGCCCAGGCCGCGTCAAATCATCCGCTCACATCCAGCAAGCTGGTCACGAACTACCTCGGGGTCGGCCAGCTGGCATTGCTGACGCTGGTGGTGGTGGCGAGTCTGCGCTCCCTTCCCGCTATGGCTGTGTACGGCCTGGGCAGCGTGACGCTGTACATCATCCCCGCCGTCCTGTTCCTCATCCCCACCGCACTCGTTGCCGCCGAGCTCGCCACCGGGTGGAAAGGTGGGGTATACGTCTGGGTACGGGAAGCGTTCGGTAACCGCTGGGGCTTCACGGCGGTCTGGCTCCAATGGATCCAGAACGTGGTCTGGTATCCCACGCAGATCGCCTTCATCGCCGCGGCCCTGGCATTCGTGTTCGTGGACCCGTCGCTGGCGAACTCCGGGTTGTTCACCGCGATCGTGATCCTGGTGCTGTACTGGGGATCGACGCTCATCACCCTGCGCGGCGGCAACCTCTTCGCCAAACTCGGATCGTGGGGAGGCATCCTCGGCACGCTTCTCCCGGCCGTGCTGCTCATCATCTTCGGCTTCATCTGGCTCGGCACCGGGCAGAAGAGCGAGGTCCCGCTGGATGCCTCGGCGATCATCCCACCGTTCACCGGCATCGCGTCCATCGTGCTGATCGTCTCCAACGTGCTCGCGTACGCGGGCATGGAGGTGAACGCCGTGCACGTCAACCAGATGAAGGACCCCGGCAAGGGGTACCCGCGGTCGGTTCTGCTGGCGTCCATCCTCATCCTCGTCGTGTTCATCCTGCCGACGATCGCGATCTCGATCGCCGTCCCGGAAAAGGAGCTGGGGCTCACCAACGGCATCATGCTCGCCTTCCAGGCCTACTTCGACAAGTGGGATCTCGGATGGGGAACCGCGGTGGTGTCCGCGCTGATCGCAGCGGGCGCCCTCGCCTCCGTCATCACGTGGATCGCAGGTCCCTCCAAGGGCCTGCTCGCTGCCGCCGAGACGGGGCTGCTGCCGCCGGCCCTGCAGAAGCGCAACAAGGCGGGCGTCCAGTCCGGAATCCTCATGCTGCAGGGGACGATCGTGACGATCCTTGCGGCGATCTTCATCGTGGTGCCCAACGTGAGCGCAGCGTTCGTCGCCCTCGTCGACATGGCCGCGGCGATCTACCTCATCATGTACATGCTCATGTTCGCCGCCGCGATCGTCCTGCGTCGCAAGGAGCCGAACGTCAAGCGCACCTACCGGGTACCTGCGATGAACCTCGTGGCCGGCGTCGGATTCGTCGGGTGCCTCGCGGCATTCATCCTCGCCTTCATCCCGCCCACCGGATTCACGGCGTTCTCGCCCGCGGTGTACCCGTGGATCGTGGGGCTGGTGATCATCGGGCTGGGCGCGCCGCCGCTGATCTTCTACGCGATGCGACGACCGAGTTGGGACCGCCGAGCGCCCGCCGACAAGGCGCTGCACGCCACCCACGATGAGGACGAGGCCAGCGCCGCACGTAGCCCTCGTGCGCCCTCCCCGCCGTGATGCTCCGGCCGACGGGCAACCGCGGGTCTGTCCGATAAGCCAGGAACGGCGGGAGCAGTGCGGGGCCTCGGCCCCACAGCAGCAGCAGCAGCAGACCACCTGACCATAGGGCCCACGACGACGAGCACCGTTACCCCCGGCGTGGCAGGCGACGCGAATTCGGCGCGAGGCCTTCCGTCCTGGTTGCGTTCAGCCACCGGCGTGCGCACAGCGGAACTGGCGCCTGGGTACACTCCAGGCGTGCGGATACGCCCGATGGACCTCGTGGACGTCTTGGCGTATCTCGTAGTGCTGGGACTGTTCATACAGCTGTTCCCGCAGGTGATCTCCGAATCGTTCCTTGTCGCTCTACTCACCTCCGTCGTGCTGAAGGTAGTTCTCGAGCTCGTTCTGTGGGTCAAGAAGCGGATCGTGTCTCGGATCCGTGGAGCGCAACGCCGATCGATCCGCATCCTCAACGTGGCTGTCCTTCTCCTGGTTCTCCCGGGAAGCAAGCTCATTGTTCTTGAGCTCATCGACTTTCTGTTCGGGGGCGCTGTGCACCTCGGCGGGTTCTTCCAGGTGAGCGCGCTGATCGTGGCGCTGCTGCTGGCCCGGGGCGGAATCCGGCGGCTGATCGCAGACCCCGCCGGGCCGGCCGGTGGCGATGATGAATCTAGCGTGCGCTGAGGGACCGACTTGCGAGCGTCAATGGCTCTACCCGGGTTGCCTTCCGCTTGAAGAGCTTGCCCCAGCAGAGTGTGCGAGCTGAACCGTACCGATCAGGGCTACTGCTGCACCCGCGAGCAGCAGCAGCCACGATTCGGGGTTCCATCCGCCGACACCTGTCTCGTCCACGATGACGGCGTGGTTGTACATCGCAGCGGCGCCAGCGCCGACGACCAGTACGCTCAACAGGATCACGCCGGCCGCCAACCCGGCCTTCATCGTCGCCCGAGGCGTGCTTCGGAACGGATTGCCGACTGGCGCCGATCGGATACCGAAGTGATGGGTTCTGTGTGCGTCACGATGCCTCTCCCCCGTCATCCTGTCACCGTATGAAGCAGATCGCGTGGCGTGATCAGTCAACGTGCGGTCAGCCGCGGAGCGCCCGGAGGTATCTGCGGCGCGCGACAGCCCGCGCGATCAAGAGTGCGGGATAGAGCAACCGCCAGCGGAGACTGTCTTCGCTGAGCGTGGAGCGGTGTATCACCAAGTGCAGACGCGCACTCTTTGCGTTAGGAGCACACGCGGCTTCCCCGGATGCAGTTCAGTGTGCTTTCGCGAGGTCGTCCAAAGACGGTCTCGCCCGAATAGAGGTTCAGAACGAAGGTCGTCATGAACACCATCCGCACCGAGGGCTTCGGGTCCATCGAGCTTCTGCGCGCGTCGCTCTCCCTGGGGGTGTCGCCGGGGGATCTGGCGTCCATCATCGTGGACGAAGCCGAGCGCACGATCGCCGAGGCGGGCGGCAGCCGCCACCGCGCGATCGGTCTCGGGCTCAGGCGCATGCAGCGAAATCACCTTCTGACCGAGGCCGACGTGAAGAGGCTGGACCAGGTGAGTCTCGTCGTCTTCCACGTCGAGGCGGACAAACAGTCGCCCGAGAAGGCCGCTGCCGTCATCGAGGGGCTCTACCGCGAGTCCCTTGACGATCCCACCGCGAGCGAGCTCGGCTCCACGATGGTCGGATCGACGTATTCCGCGCGCAACAGCACGGTGGCTCCGGCAATGGGCCTGTTCGGGATGCTGATCGGCGCGCTCCTGACAGGAGGCTCCGGCGGCATGCTGATCGGCGGACTCGTGGGCTGGGGTGTCGGCAAGGTCTGCGGCGACGAAGAGGATTGAGGTAGGGAAATGGCAATACTCAGGCTCGAATCGATCACGTGCCTCGGCCAGGCCGAGACATTTACGGACGAGCTGTATGTCACGTTCAACGGAACGAAGCGATCGTTGCCCAACATGACCAAGGGCCAGACCAGGTCCCTGAGCGACGAGTTCGAGTTCGACGGGGAGCGTGAGCTCAGTCTTTTCGAGAACGACGGTGACCATTGGTACGACCGGGACGACTTCATCGGTAAGCAGATGATCAGCCCGTCGCCGGCCGACCTCACGCTCCAGTTCAGCGGCAGCGGAAACGCGGGCGGCGCGCGCTACTCCCTGAGCGTGAGCGTCGACCCGCCGCCGCAGTCGGCCATCCTGCGCTTGCGATCAATCACCTGCAACCAGCAGGCCGAGACGTTCACCGACGAGCTCTACGTGACGTTCAACGGCGTGAAACGATCCCTGCCGAACATGACGCAGGGTCAGACGAAGGACCTTCGCGACGAATTCGTGTTCAACGGCGCGCGCGAGCTCACCCTGTTCGAGAACGACGGTGATCACTGGTACGACCGGGACGACTTCATCGCCAAGCACACCATCACCACCGCGCCCAGGGAGTCGACGGTGGGTTTCGTGGCTTCGGGAGGCAATGCCGAGAAGGCTGACTACTCGTTGAGCCTCAGCGTCACTCCCGTTCCGTGACCGCTCGTCGGTCGTGAGAGAAGGAGGGGTGTCATGCCGGTGAGGGAGAAGTTCGTGCGTTCAGGGGAATGGCGAACGCTCGAGACCTTTTGGAATGTGACCACCACGGCGTGGTTTCAGAAGCCCGAGGGTGCCGAACTGAAGATCCGGTACTCGGGGTGGTGGTTCGGTGCAGATCGACAGCGTCAGCGGCTCGATGGAAGCACCGTGAGGCGCCTGGTGGTCAGTCGCTGGTCGGTGTTCACGGCGCGGCTGCAGATTCGGGTGCAGAGCGACGGCACCGTCCTCTACGTCGTCGAGCCGGGCAACGTCGCGAATCTCCCGCCCGAGATCTCGTTCTAGCGCGACGTGGTCCGCTCAACGACCGGCGTCGGTCGCTTGTACTGGTTGATGACCTGGTCGTACTGGTCGTAGGACTTGTGATTCACCATCTGGCGGATGATCGCCTCGATGAGGTCGAGCACATCCCACCACTGGCGGCGTTCGCCGAGGCGCGACATCGCAAGAGTGCACGCTCACCGCGCGACTGACGCGCATCGCCCGCAAAGGGATCCCTCCTTGCAGAGAGGACGGAACGAGGTGCTCGAGCGGTGATCAGGCTGACTGGTCGCTTGTGTCCTCGACGAGGGTGGTGAGCTCGAGGATCCGCGCTTCGAGGGCACGCAGGAGTGGTTCGCGTCTGGCCGTCTTCAGCAGTTCGCTGATGTAAGACTGCGCAAGTCCTGTGGCGACGAGGCCGGCGTAGCTGCTGTCTTCGATTTCGATGACGAGGTGACTGATGGCGTCGACGTCGTCGGCGACCATTGCGCGGAGAAGTCGTGTCGCGAGAAGATCTGGTCCGTCCATGTCTGTTCGCTCCCTTCGCTGCGGAATTCTAGGAATCGTTCTGGCATTGCTCAAGGGTGTCTACACCCCTGATGCGCGAGGGGTTTCCTCGTTCGGTTAGCGCTCGCATCTGAATCGTGCTCAAGAAGCGATTGCGGAGACATCGACCAGACTTCGCCTTCGCGGTCATCTCGGCGGGCACTTTGATCGCTCGCCGGCAATTCGGCCCGCAGGAGGACCCATTTCGCGCGACATAGCCAACCTTGAAAGCGCCTACTTCCGGGCCGGCAGCGGCTGTGCGTCCTGTCAATCTCGTTCGCGACCCTGCGCCCGAGCACATGGGCACCGGATTGGCGTCAGGCGCTTGGCCTGCTACGAGGCCGTGGTTTGCTCATGCCCAAGTCCGAAGGGATACCCGACGTTCCCTGGACACACCGGTGAGCGAGGAGCATACTTCGGCCATGGTCCGGGGCGCCGGCGTCATCAGAACACCCGATCAGCGCCTGCGTGCCTTCGTCAGCTCTACGCTGAGCGAGCTGGCACCGGAGCGCCGCGTCGTTCGTTCGGTTGTCGAGCGCCTGGCGCTCACCCCAGTGATGTTCGAGCTTGGTGCGCGGCCGCATCCGCCACGATCCCTCTATCGCGCCTATCTCGAGCAGTCGGACATTTTCGTCGGCCTCTATTGGGAGTCGTACGGCTGGGTGGCGCCGGGTGAACAAGTCTCAGGGCTCGAGGACGAATACAACCTAGCGCCAGACATTCCCATGCTCATCTACGTGAAGCGGTCCACGAATCGACAGGGTCGCCTCGAGAAATTGCTCGATCGGATCCGCAACGACGACAGAGTCTCGTATGTAGCGTTCGACACTTCCGAGGATCTCGCTGCGCTGGTTACCGGAGACATCGCGATCCTGCTTGCAGAGCGATTCGCCGACCGACGCCGCGAATCAACCGACCCGCAGTCGGCACCTAAGGGTCCGCTTGCCGCGGATGCCCGTCCGCCGACGCCGCTAACTCGGCTGGTCGGCCGTGGGGACGACGTGCAGCGGTACAGTGACATGTTGCGGTCTGGTGCACGGCGGCTCGTCACGCTCACGGGGCCGGGTGGCATCGGTAAGACCCGCCTCGCCCTCGCTGTGGCCCGAGAAGTGGAGGGGTCATTCGCAGAGGGAATCTGCTTCGTTGACCTCGCGCCAATACGCGATCCGGCCCTCGTGATGTCCGCAATCGCCGCGGCGCTGGGTGTACGAGACACGGGTGAGGCCCCGCTCCGCCAGAGGATCGTACACGCTGTTGGGCAACGACGCATGCTTATAGTGCTGGACAACTTTGAACAGGTCATCGACGCCGCGGGCGAGCTCAGGTTCCTCCTGGATGGCACGGGAGTATCGCTACTCGTGACATCACGCATCTTGCTCCACGTTCACGGCGAGCAGGCGGTCACTGTCGCACCCATCGATTCTCCGGCAGGGATAGAGCTCTTTGTTGATCGGGCCCGCGCGGTCAAACCTGACTTCGCGCTCACAAGTTCCAACGCTGAGGACATCGCTACGGTGATCGCCGCTCTGGATAATGTGCCGCTCGCAATCGAACTTGCAGCCGCCCGCATTCTTATCCTGCCCCCCAGCGAGTTGGTCAGGCGGCTCGACAAGACTCTGCCAATTCTCGTGCGGGGTGATCGAGGACAACCCGACCGTCACCGAACTCTGCGGGCCACGATCGATTGGAGCACGGAACTCCTGACCGACACTGAGCGGGCCTTGTTCCGACGGCTGGGTGTGTTCCGCGGAAGCTTCGCACTCGACGCGGTGGAGTGGATGTGTCTCGACTTGCCTGACGCCGTGGCCATTGATCTGCTGTCGGCTTTGGTCGACGGCAGCCTGGTGCAGGCCAGGCAGGACACTGGCCGCGCGTCGTTCACGATGCTAGCCACGCTCAGGGAGTACGCACGGGAAGAACTTCAGCAGACGGGCGACTTGCAAGCGTGCCAGCAGCGGCACGCGGCCTTCTACTCGCAGCTCGCGGTGCAGGCTGAAACGGAGCTCGTCGGCGCTGACCAGCACACCTGGATTGCGCGGCTGCGGGCCGAGTACGAGGACGTTCGTGCCGCGATCGAGTTCTACCTGCGAGCCCAGCAAGCACGTGAAGTCGTCGCGATCGTGTGGCCGCTGAACTGGTTCTGGTGGGCGTCGGGACGGGTCGCAGACCTTGAGCGATGGATGAGCGCCGTCGCCGACGCGCCCTACGACGTGGACGAACGCACCCGCCACATCGCTGAGTTCTACCTGACCTCCGGTTCGATCTGGATTGCGCCGGATCCCAGCCGCATCCCAGACTTCGAGCGGCTACTCACCTATTTCGTCCGAGCGAAGGACGTCTATGGGGAGATCTTCCTGCGCACCTCGCTTGCACTCCTGCAGATGGTGAGGAACTCTCCCGACCTTGACGAGGCTGAGCAGCACCTCCGACGAGCGCAGCAGATCGCAGACCAGACGCGGAGCAGCTTCCTCACATCGATGACACTGATGATTCGCGGGCGAGCAGCCCTCGTCCGGGGTTCTCTCTCAGAAGCCGCAATACTGTTCAACAACAGCCTGCAGGTTTCGCAGACCAGCGGAGACGCGCTGAGCCAGTCCGGTGCCCTCCAGTCGCTTGGATGGCTGCGTGTCGTCGGCGGTGATCTCGCCAGTGCAAGCGACTACTTCAAGAGGGCGCTAGCAATTTCCTCCAATGCCGGGCACGAGGAAGGAATGGCTCTTGGTCTCGAGAGCTTCTTCGCCATCACTGCCTTGAGTGGCGACATTCAACGCGCAGGTACCTACCTCGGCGCCGCCGAGAACATTCGCGCGCGTCGAGGCATCGACGGACCCTCGATCCTCTCCTCCCACCAGCACGTCCTTGCCCAACTCGAAGCATCCCCCGCCGCCGAAACCCTCAACGCCAGCCGAGAGGCAGGCAGGCTCGCCGACATCGACACCATCGTCCACGCCGCACTGACCGACGCAGCAGTCATCTCCGACCCAGATCCCTCGCACGCCAAGCATGAGTAGTCCTGCGTCCTCGCGTGGCGCACCAATCCGTTTCTCAAGCATCTGCGTACGGCCTGACCGAGCGAGAACGCGAGGTCGTTGAGCTCGTCCTGACGGGCCACTCCACCAACGAGATCGCCACGGAACTGTTCGTCTCACCGCTCACGGTTCAAAACCACCTGCACAACGTGTTCGAGAAGACCGGAGTGCGCAGCCGGCGTGACCTGGTGGCGAAGATCTACTTCACGCACTACGAGCCGCGATTTCGCGACAACGAGCAGCGAGTGCTCCGCGACGAACCAGTCCGGGGCGGCCCCATCGGCGGATGGGGCGCGGGAACTCAGTGACGCGCGGACTTGCTTCAGCTTTGGCGCGAGTTGCCACCCATCGATACGTGCGCGGCCACTTGGCGGTCCGCCAGTGCGGCGATTGTCAACGTCTATGCGAGCGAATGAGCACGTGTGTCTATGTCACGCTCGCGAAGCGTCGTCCTTGCCGGCGAGGTTGAGGAGGATGCTCGCTGGTTCCTCCGCGCCGTCGAGGGTGATCGCGAACTGCTTGCCGTTCTGCCGGGTGAACACCAGCCCGGGGCCTGCCCTCAGGATGATCGCGGACCGCCCTGGCATGATTCGAAACCCCCAGCCACCCCACTGCATAGGTTCCAGCACGGCCACCTCAACAGCCGCATTGTCTTCGGGGGCGATTCGCTTGAGGGGAATACCGAACAGGAGCGACGCGACGCGAAAGCCCCTCCAGTCCACGGTGACCCGGAACGCACAGAAGAGGGCGACAAGTAAGAACGCCCCGAGAAAGGGGATCATCGCCCAGCTCGCTGCCTCGATACCGTCACGAAGGATGGGCATCAAGAAGAGCAGGACTCCCACGATGAGCACCACGACGGTTATCGAAATGAACAACCAGGATGACACGGTGCGGCTCCAAGCGACCGTGTGCATCGGAACAAGGGTCATCGGTTTCACCGCAACCGGGTCCCGGACGGTCACGGCCGGCCCGCTCGGCAAGGGGAACAGCGCCAGAGGCACGAATGCGTAGAACGGCGCGATCAAGGTCGGAATGATCCACGCGCCAAGCTCCACCGTGTACGGGTCGGCGACATCGAGTGACGGAGCAGTGCTCCCAGCCACATGCCGAACACGAACGCACCGGTGGCAGCCGTAATGCCACCGATGGCACGCTGCTCCCACTTGCCCGACATCGGAATCAAAAGCAGAATCGTACCGATCAGTGCCGCACCAATGGCGACCGCCACCAGCCACCCCAGGAATGTCGCGGCATCCGTCGCCGAATCAGCGGGACCGCTGTTTCCCCAGTGTGTCGGCAGCTGGCCCGGCAAGCGGCCGCTCCATAGCGCCCAGGTACTGAGAATGGCCGCGGCAGGCAGCCACAAGGAGACGATCGCCAGGGCTTTCCGTAGCCCGATCATGCGGCGCCGCCCATGAGCCGATCGATCCGGGCATGTAGGTCCTGCACAGAAAGGCCAAGCTTTCGCGCCTCCGCTGCAAGTTGCGCGGCCAGCTCACCCACGCGCAAAGATGCTGCTCCTGCGTCATCTCGCACGAATGCCCCGCGGCCCTGTCTCATCGCTATCAATTCCTCATCCCGCAATTGTTGATACGCCCGCAGCACCGTGTGCATGTTGACCTGCAGCGACACCGATAACTCTCGCGCCGGGGGCAGCCGTTCACCGGGGGCAAGATCGCCAGAAGCGATCGCGGCACGCACCTGTACAGCGATCTGTTCGGCCAGCGTCACCCCCGACCCCTGCAGGCTCACACAATCGCGGCACGGAGCGTGGCGGAGTTGAGATGAGGATCGCGGCGACTCCGGCCGAATGCCGCTATGGTGTCCACCACGGCCGCAGCGGAAGGTCGGCATCGTCGCTGTTCCCCCGGGAGTTGACGGCGAGAACGTGGTGCAGCTCGATCCCGCCCGATTCGAAGGCGAGCCGTGATCCGGCCATGTAGAGGCCCCACACCTTCGCAGCGGGCAGTCCGATCTCGGTGACCGCTTCGTCCCAGTGCTCGACGAGGTTCGCGCACCAGTCACGGAGCGTCAGTGCGTAGTGAGGGCGCAGGTTCTCCTCGTGCAGCACTTCGAGCCCGGCATCCTGTGCCTCGGTGATGATGCGACCGGAACCGGTCAGCTCTCCGTCCGGGAAGACGTAGCGGTCGATGAACCCCCGCGCCGCGGGCTCGGTCTTGTTGTCACTGCGGGTGATGCAGTGGTTGAGCAGCAGGCCTCCCGGGCGTATCCGCGAGCGCAGGAAGCGGAAGTACGCCGGGTAGTTGCGCACCCCGATGTGCTCGAGCAGCCCGATCGACGACACCGCGTCGAAACCGGTCTCGGCGATACCGCGGTAGTCGCCGTACCGCACATCAGCATGCTCCAGCCCTTCGCCGGCGATGGCGCGCTGCGCCCACCCGGCCTGCTCCTGCGACAGCGTCACTCCGAGGGCGTGGACACCCCGACGAGCGGCGTAGCGCACCATGCCGCCCCAGCCGCATCCGACGTCGAGCAGCCGGTCCCCCGGCTTCAGCCGCAGCTTGTCGAACACGAGGCGGTACTTGTTCTCCTGTGCCTCCTCGAGCGAAGCGTCGAGGTGCGGGTAGCACGCGCACGTGTAGGTCATCGATGGGCCGAGCACCCACTCGTAGAAGGTGTTCGAGACGTCGTAGTGGTGGTGGATCGCCTGCGCATCGCGTGACTTGCTGTGCCGCAAGCCACCGGCGATGCGCTTCCAGCGCGGGGGCACCTCCTGCGGCGGCGGCGCGACCGGGCGCAGATGCTCGACGCCGATCGAGCGGATGATCCGGGCCATGAGCCGCGGCGATGGTCGCGTGAACTCAAGGCTCTCGAGCGTCTTGAGCAGCTCGTACGGGTCGCCGGGGTGCACACCTCGGATGTCGAGATCGCCTGCGATGTAGGCACGCGCGAGCCCCAGATCGCCGAACCCGGTGACGAGATAGGTCGTGCCGCGGGGTGTCTTCAGGTCAAGGGCGAAGGGCGCGTCGGGAGGTCCGGCCGTGCTGCCGTCATACGCGGTGAAGCGCAGCGGCAGCCGGCCCGCCGTGAAGATCTCGAGCACCTCGGCGAGCGTGAGTTCTCCGGACTCCGCGTCGCCCGTCACGGCCGCGCCGCCATCGGCCGAGGCATCCGTCCGTTCCTTGGATGTGGTCATCGTCGTTGCACCGCCTTCTGATAGAGGTCGAGCAGTCTCGCGTCGGGGTCGTACCGCCTTTTCGCCGCTCGGTAGTCGGCCCCGCCGTAGAGCGAGTCGAAGTCCTCCCGTGAATAGAACGCGTCGGAGTACAGCGATTTGTGCCCGTCGAGCTCGCGCACCTTCTGCTCGATCAGCCGATTCGTCTCGCCTTGGGTCGCCCCGACCGGCACGGTGGACCAGAAGCCGACGTTGACGTAGGTCGCGGCTGGATGCAGCGGGTAGAGCGGCCACGCTTCATGGTCGCGCAATCGCAGCGGACAGAGCCAGATCGGCGTGATCGGCACGTTCCCGAGAAACCATTCGACAAAATCGGCGCACCGGGCGATCGGCACTTCGATGTCCTGAATCACGCGCTCGCGCGCGGGGCGCCCGTGCAGCTTCTCCAGGCGATCGCCGATGTCGAATCGGCGTTCCAGCCCCATCAGCCTGCTGTACGTGGCGCTGCGGAGGTAGCGCCGGGGCCACACGCGACGGACGAGGGGGTGTTGCGCCCCGAACGCCGCCGAGCACCAGAACCAGTCGGTGTCCCACCGCCAGAGGTAGTCGTGGATGGTGAGCCGGTCGGCTTTCCCGGCGTCGTCGTGCCGGATGGACCGGTAATAGATTTGTCGACCCGTGTAGTCGCTGACCGCGCCGGGCACGGAGCTCTTCGTCCCGACGCACAGGTAGCTCTCGTCGGCGCCGAACACCACGCCGTCGAGATAGTCCACCGCCACGTCGTCCAGGCAACGCGACGCGACGATGCGGTCCATCGCCGCCATCAGATCGGCGATCGTGTGAAAGCGTATGTGCCGGAGGGTCACGAACGGCTGGACCGTCTCGAGTTCGATGCGCAGACGCACCGCGTAGCCGAGAGTGCCGTATGAATTGGGGAACGCCCGGTACAGGTCGGCGTGCTCGCTCGGGGATGCCGTGATCACCTCCCCCGCGCCGGTGAGAATGTCCATCTCGAGGACCGATTCATGCGGCAGCCCGCTTCGGAAAGACGTCGACTCGATGCCCAGGCCCGTGACCGCTCCGCCGAGCGTGATCGTCCTCAGTTGCGGCACGACGAGGGGTGCCAACCCCTGCGGCAGTGTCGCAGCGAGGAGATCCTCGTAGGTGCACATGCCGGCGACGTCCGCCGTGCGACCCTCAGGATCGACGCCGATGACTCCCGTCAACCCTGACGTGTCCAGGCCAGGGGCGGCAGTTTCCGAACGCGAGCGGAACAGGTTCGAGGTGCGCTTGGCGAGCCGGACCTGCGCGCCCGGCGGCAGCGCCCAGTAGCTCTCGAGCAGCCGCCGCACGCCGGCGGCGTGCGCGGTGCGTGTATCGGTCGCGGGTGCGGACACGACCCCACGCTAGTCCGCGGCAGGGTTCAGGTGAAGGATTCCGCTCCCCGCCGGTCTAGGGGCGTTTCACATCCGCCGCGGCACGTCGACGTCCACCGCGCGGGGTCGGACGCATCCGCAGAACGGCGGGCTGACCGGGTGGGGGCGCCAGCACGGCGCTCAGGTGCCGAAGTACTGGTTGCCCAGGGCCTTGCTCTTGAGCGCGTCGAATTCGCCCTGGCTGATGGTCCCGGCATCCAGCAGAGCCTTGGCCTGGGCTATGTCGGATGCCGGCGTGCGCGACGAGGCGGGGCGATAGTCATCCGCCTCCGCCACGGTGCGGTATCCGCCGCCGCTGCGCTCGGCCATGCCCTTGCCGCGCGCTATCACGTACACCAGGGCGGTCAGGAACGGCAGGAAGACCAGGAAGATGATCCACAGTGCTTTGAACCAGCCGTTGAGCTCCTCGTCGCGGAACAGATCCCCGATCACCAGGACGACGACGAAGATGTAGGCCGTGAAATAGCAGATCCACAGCAGGATCCACAGGAAGTCTCCGAAGAAGTTCATCGCGGGCACCCCTAACGAGAATGATCGCGCTCAGCCTAGCGAGCGCGATCATTCTCGGATATGGGGGCCGTCACTCGCGCGACTGGTAGATGGGAGCCTTCCCGTGGACGGCGTCGCCGATCTTGTGAATGCGGATGTCGTTGGTCGAGCCGATGATCCCTGGAGGGGAACCGGAGATGACCACGACCTTGTCGCCGACCTTCGCGAGGTCGTTGGAGAGGAAGTAGTCGTCGACCTGGATGAACATGCGGTCCGTGTGGGCGACGTGCTCCACGAGGGTCGACTGTATGCCCCAGGTGAGCGCCATGCGGCGGCGGATGGCAGGATCGGGGGTGAAGCTGATCATCGGGAATCGCGGCCGCAGGCGGGACATGCGGCGTGCCGTGTCGCCGGACTCGGTGAAGATGCAGACGTACTTGGCATCGACGAAGTCGGCGACTTCCATAGCAGCGAGCGTGATGGCCCCGCCCTGCGTGCGCGGCTTCGTGTTCAGCGGTGCGATGCGCTCCAGGCCGTGATCCTCGGTCGACGCGATGATCCTGGCCATCGTCTCGACCACGACGACCGGGTACTTGCCCACACTGGTCTCTCCGGAGAGCATGACCGCGTCGGCGCCGTCAAGGACCGCGTTGGCGACGTCCGAGGTCTCGGCACGGGTGGGGACGGGGTTGTCGATCATCGACTCGAGCATCTGCGTCGCGACGATGACGGGCTTGGCCATCCGTCGGCACAGCTCGACGGCCCGCTTCTGGACGATCGGCACCGCTTCCAGCGGAAGCTCGACGCCCAGGTCGCCACGGGCGACCATGATGCCGTCGAACGCGTCGATGATCTCCTCGAGGTGATCGACGGCCTGCGGCTTCTCGATCTTGGCGATCACGGGGACGCGACGTCCCTCTTCGGCCATGATGACGTGCACGCGCTGCACGTCCTTGGCGTCGCGCACGAACGACAGGGCGATGATGTCCGCGCCGATGCGCAGGCCCCAGCGCAGGTCGTCCTCGTCCTTCTCCGACAGTGCGGGAACGTTGACGGCGACGCCGGGGAGGTTGATGCCCTTGTTGTTGGACACCGGGCCGGCCACCAGCACCTTGGTCGTGACGACCGTGCCGTCGGTCTCGACGACCTCGACCTTGACCTTGCCGTCGTCGATCAGCAGGAAATCGCCGGGGTGGACATCGGCCGGCAGACCCTTGTACGTCGTGGAGACGAGCTCCTTGGTGCCGGGGACGTCGTCCACGGTGATCTTGAAGATGTCGCCGACGGCGAGATCATGCGGGCCGTCGGCGAACTTGCCGAGCCGGATCTTGGGCCCCTGCAGGTCGACCAGGATGGCAACAGCGCGGCCGGCATCGTCGGCCGCCTTGCGCACGTTGGCGAAGTTCGTCTCGTGCACGGTGTGATCTCCGTGGCTGAGGTTCATGCGTGCGACGTCGACACCCGCATCGATGATCGCTCGGACCTGCTCGTATGTGGAGGTGGCGGGTCCCAACGTGGCGACGATCTTGGCACGTCTCATCGGTAATTTCACTCCGAGTGCTTCAGTGGGGGTGCGGCAGAGTTGCCGCGGCAAGCCTACGCGCGCTGCAGGCCGATCGCGACATCGGACGGGAGCACCGGTGCGGGCAGCGATGTCGCACCCATCAGGTACTCGTCCACCTTCGCCGCGGCGGCCCGCCCCTCGGCGATGGCCCAGACGATCAGCGACTGACCGCGGCCGGCGTCGCCCGCCACGAACACGCCCGGTGAGCTCGTCTGGTAGTCGTCTTCGCGATCGAGGCTGCCGCGCGATGTGAACCGCGCGCCGAGCTGCTCCTCGAGGAGGGTGCGCTCGGGGCCGGTGAAGCCCATGGCGATCAGCACCAGATCAGCAGGAATCTCGCGTTCGGTGCCGCTCCTGGGCACGCGGCGGCCATCCACGAACTCGGTCTCGGCGACACGCAGGGCGCGCACCTCTCCCCCGTTGTTGCCGAGGAACTCGACGGTCGATGCCAGATACGATCGCTCGCCGCCCTCCTCGTGTGCCGAGGACACCTCGAACAGCGTCGGGGACATCGGCCACGGCTGATGATCCGGGCGCACGCCGGGCGGCTGCTTGCCGATGGCGAGGTTGGTGACGCTCAGCGCACCCTGACGATGCGCGGTGCCGATGCAGTCCGCTCCGGTGTCGCCGCCGCCGATGACCACGACGTGCTTGCCTTCGGCGGTGATCTGGTTGGGGACCGCGTCGCCGGCGAGAGCCTTGTTCGATTCAGTCAGGTATTCCATCGCGAAATGAACGCCGGCCAGATCGCGACCCGGGATCGGCAGTTCGCGCGGCACCGTGGCGCCGGTCGCGACCACGACCGCGTCGTACCTGGCGCGCAGGTCGTTCCATGCGATGTCGGTGCCGATCGCGACGCCGGCGCGGAAGCGGGTGCCCTCATCCTGCATCTGACGGAGCCGGTGCTCGAGGTGCCGCTTCTCCATCTTGAAATCCGGGATGCCGTACCGCAGAAGTCCGCCGATCCGATCGTCACGCTCGTACACCGCCACCGTGTGCCCGGCGCGGGTGAGCTGCTGGGCGGCGGCGAGCCCGGCGGGGCCGGAGCCGACCACCGCGACGGTCTTGCCGGTCAGACGGCCGGGCGGTTCGGGCTCCACCCAGCCGTTCGCGAACGCCTCGTCGATGATCGACACTTCGATCTGCTTGATCGTGACGGCGGGCTGGTTGATGCCCAGAACGCAGGAGCTCTCGCATGGCGCGGGGCAGAGCCGGCCGGTGAACTCCGGGAAGTTGTTGGTGGCGTGCAGACGCTCGATAGCCGAACGCCCCTCACCCCGCCAGGTCAGGTCGTTCCACTCCGGAATGAGATTGCCCAGCGGGCATCCCTTGTGGCAGAACGGGATGCCGCAGTCCATGCAGCGCCCCGCCTGACGGCGCAGCACTGCAGAATCGCCCGGCTCGTAGACCTCTTTCCAGTCCATGATCCGCACCGGCACCGGTCGACGAGGAGGCAGTTCGCGCTCCGTCACCTTCAGAAAGCCTTTGGGGTCAGCCACCAGTCACCTCCAGGATGCGGGTCCAGACGACGTCGCCGTCGGGGTCGAGGCCTTCAGCCACGGCCTCCTGACGAGTCAGCAGAACCGCGGCGTAGTCGCGCGGCATGACGCGGACGAAATTGTCCAGTTCGGCGTCGAAGTTCGCCAGCAGGGATGCCGCGAGCGTCGAGTCCGTCTCGGCAAGGTGCTGCTGGAGCAGATCGCGGAGGATCTCGGCATCCCCGGAGCCCAGTTCCCCGAGTTCCAGCTCACCGGTGGCCAGCGCGTCGCGGTTGACCAGTGCCGGATCGAGGCGGTACACGTAGGCGCTGCCGCCGGACATCCCCGCACCCAGGTTGCGCCCGGTGGCGCCGAGGATCACGGCGAGCCCGCCGGTCATGTACTCCAGGGCGTGGTCGCCGACGCCCTCCACCACGGCCGTGGCACCGGAGTTGCGGACGAAGAACCGCTCCCCCACGACGCCGCGCAGGAACATCGTGCCCTGCGTCGCGCCGTATCCGATGACGTTGCCCGCGATCACGTTCTTCGACGCGTCGAAGGTTGCGGCGCGCGGCGGACGGATCACGATCTGGCCGCCGGAGAGGCCCTTGCCGACATAGTCGTTCGAGTCGCCTTCCAGACGCAGGGTGATCCCGGCGGGCATGAACGCACCGAAGGACTGACCGGCCGAGCCGGTGAGGTTGACCACGATCGATCCGGACGGCATCCCGTTCTCCCCGTGCGCGAGGGTCACGTGATGGCCGAGCATCGTGCCGACCGCACGCTCGGTGTTGCGGATGGGCAGGTCGAACTCGATGGTGCCGCTGTGCGCGATGACGTCCCGGGCCGCCTCGATGAGCGGGACATCGAAGTGCGCCTCCAGCTCGTGCTGCTGCGGGCGGGTGTTGCGCCGCGCCTGGTCCGGACCGAACTCGGGTCCGGCCAGGATCGGCGCGAGGTCCAGCCCGCTGGCCTTCCAGTGCTCCACCGCGCCGTTGATGTCCAGCATCTCGTGGTGGCCGACCGCTTCTTCGAGCGAGCGGAAGCCGAGCTCCGCGAGGTACTCGCGGACCTCCTCGGCGATGAACTCCATGAAATTGACGACGAACTCGGGCTTGCCGGTGAACCGTTCGCGCAGGACCGGGTTCTGCGTGGCGACCCCGACGGGACAGGTGTCCAAGTGGCAGACGCGCATCATGACGCAGCCGGAGACCACCAGAGGCGCCGTGGCGAAGCCGAACTCCTCGGCGCCCAGCAGCGCGCCGATGATGACGTCCCGACCGGTCTTGAGCTGGCCGTCGACCTGGACCACCACACGGTCGCGCATGCCGTTGAGCATCAGGGTCTGCTGGGTCTCAGCCAGCCCGAGCTCCCACGGGGTGCCTGCGTGCTTCAGTGAGTTCAGCGGGCTCGCTCCGGTTCCGCCGTCGTGGCCGGAGACCAGGATGACGTCGGCCAGAGCCTTGGCAGTGCCGGCGGCGACCGCGCCGATGCCCGACTGGCTGACCAGCTTGACATGCACCCGGGCTGCGGGGTTCGCGCGTTTGAGGTCGAAGATCAGCTGCTTGAGGTCTTCGATCGAGTAGATGTCGTGATGCGGCGGCGGCGAGATCAGTCCCACGCCGGCCGTCGCGTGCCGCGTACGCGCGACCCACGGATAGACCTTGGTCGGCGGCAGCTGACCGCCCTCGCCGGGCTTGGCGCCCTGGGCGAGCTTGATCTGGATGTCGTCCGCTTTGGTCAGGTAAAGGCTGGTCACACCGAAACGGCCGGAGGCGACCTGCTTGATCGCGCTGCGGCGCTCGGGATCCAGGAGCCGGTCGACGTCCTCGCCGCCCTCCCCGGTGTTGGACTTGCCGCCCAGGCGGTTCATCGCGATCGCCAGCGTTTCGTGGGCCTCGCGCGAGATGGAGCCGTAGCTCATGGCTCCCGTGGAGAACCGCTTCACGATGGCGGAGACCGGTTCGACCTCGTCGATCGGGATCGGGCTGCGCACTCCGGAGCGCAGTGCGAACATGCCGCGCAGGGTCTTCAATTCGGATGCCTGGTCGTCCACGAGCCTGGTGTACTCGCGGAAGATGTCGTAACGACGCGTGCGGGTCGCGTGCTGCAGGCGGAACACGGTGTCCGGGTTGAACAGATGCGGGGATCCGTCTCGCCGCCACTGGTATTCCCCGCCGGTCCAGAGCCGTTCGTGCGCGCGCACCGCGGCATCCTCGGGGTAGGCGTAGTCGTGACGGGCCTGGTTCTCGGCGGCGATGTGCTGAATGCCGATGCCGCCGAGCTTGGACTCCGTGCCGGTGAAGTACCGGTCCACGAACTCCTCACTCAGACCGACCGCCTCGAACGCCTGCGCTCCGGCGTAGGAGGACACGGTGGAGATGCCCATCTTCGACATGATCTTCAGGACGCCCTTGCCGAGCGCGTAGATGAGGTTCTTGACCGCCTTCTCCGGCGGGATGCCGGTGATGTAGCCGGTCCGCACCAGCGACTCCACCGTCTCCATCGCCAGATACGGGTTGACCGCGGACGCGCCGTATCCGATGAGCGTGGCGACGTGGTGCACCTCGCGCACGTCACCCGCTTCAACGATCAGGCCGACCTTCATGCGGTTCTGCCGGCGGATCAGGTGATGGTGGATCGCCGAGACCATCAGCAGCGAAGGGATGGGGACGAGATCCTTGTTCGAGTCGCGGTCGGACAGGATGAGGAACTCCGCACCGCGGTCGATCGCCTCGTCCACCTCGACGCACATCTCGTCGATGCGCTGGCGCATCTGGTCCGGGCCGGCGTCGAAGTGATAGAGGCCGCGGATCGTCGCGCTGGAACGTTCCGGCAGGGCGCGCTGGATGTGCTGGATCTTCGCGAGCTCGTCGTTGTCGATGACCGGGAAATCCAGGGTGACAGACCGAGCGTGCCCGGGACCCCAGGACAGCAGGTTGGACTCCGGGCCGAGGCCGAGTTTCAGGCTGGTGACCACCTCTTCGCGGATCGAGTCCAGCGGCGGGTTGGTCACCTGGGCGAACTGCTGCGTGAAGTAGTCGAACAGCAGGCGGGGGCGCTCACTGAGGACGGCCACCGGCGTGTCGCTGCCCATCGCGCCGAGCGGCTCCGCGCCGGTCTGGCCCATCGGGGTCAGGAGGATGCGGACCTCCTCCTCGGTGTAGCCGAACGTGCGCTGACGCCGGGTGATCGAGGCGATCGGATGCACGATGTGCTCGCGCTCGGGCAGATCCGCCAGCCGCACCCGTCCCGCGTCGAGCCATTCCGCCCACGGCTCCTGGTCGGCCAGCTGCGCCTTGATCTCGTCCTCTTCGACGATCCGGCGCGACGCGGTGTCGACCAGGAACATCCGCCCCGGACGCAGCCGTCCGCGGCGCTTGATCCGCTCCGGCGCGAAGTCGAGCACGCCCGTTTCGCTGCCGATCACGATCAGACCGTCGGTCGTCTCGGTCCACCGGCCCGGACGCAGTCCGTTGCGGTCCAGGGTCGCGCCGACGAGCGTGCCGTCGGTGAAGATGAGTGCGGCCGGCCCGTCCCACGGCTCCATCTGCATGGAGTGGTAGTCGTAGAAGGCGCGCAGCTTCGGATCGATGTCGGCCTGCTTCTCGTAGGCCTCCGGGACCATCATCATGATCGCGTGTGGAAGGCTCCGGCCGGTCAGCGTCAGAAGTTCGAGGACCTCGTCGAACGACGCGGAGTCGCTCGCCCCTTCGGTGCAGATCGGCAGCAGCGGATCGATCTCGCCCAGCAGTTCGGATTCCAGCTGCGACTGACGCGCGCGCATCCAGTTGCGGTTTCCGCGCACGGTGTTGATCTCGCCGTTGTGCGCGAGCATCCGCAGCGGCTGGGCCAGCGGCCACGACGGGAAGGTGTTGGTGGAGTAGCGCGAGTGCACCACGGCCAGCTCCGACGCGAATCGCTCGTCCTGCAGGTCGGGGTAGAACGGCTCCAGCTGCAGGGTGGTGACCATGCCCTTGTATCCGAGCGTCCGGGACGAGAGCGAGACGATGTAGGAGCCCAGCTCGTTGCCGGCGCGCTTGCGCAGACGGAAGACCCGCCTGTCCAGCGCGATCCCGGACAGTGCCGCCTGGTCGCCGACAGCGGGACGCGACACGAACAGCTGCTCGAACACGGGCCGGGCCCCGAAAGCCAGTTTGCCGAGATGCTCATCGACGGTCGGCACCTCGCGCCACCCGAGCACGACGAGGTTCTCGGCCGCGGCGATGCGCTCGATCCCGGACTTCTCGGCCGCCCGCAGCTCCTCGTCGCGGGGCAGGAAGATCATGCCGGCGGCGTACTCCCCCACCGGCGGCAGCGCGAAGTCCACGACAGCACGCAGGAAAGCGTCGGGCATCTGGGTGAGGATGCCGGCGCCGTCTCCGGTGCCGGCATCGGAGCCGATGGCACCGCGGTGCTCGAGATTGCGCAGCGCGGTCAGGGCGAGATCGATGATGTCGTGCCCCGCCTCGCCGCGCAGGGTCGCCACCATCGCCAGCCCGCAGGCGTCCTTCTCGAAGGCAGGGTTGTACATGCCCTGCTTCGGCGGAAGCGTGCCGAAAGCGTGCTCGGCGGTGCCGTGCCCGTGCCGTTCAAGACCGAGGCTCGAAGACATACCTACCGTCCTCACATCCATGTTCATGATGGGACGACGTCGGCCCTGAATTGCGGAAGCCGGTTCACCGTTCGGTGAACCGCTACTTCGAGGCGACTGTGCTTGTGGCGGTGCCCGTAACGAGTTCGTCGGCCGGTGGTTCGCTGACGTCGACGAAGTCGCCTTGCGATTGTACAGTGCCTGGCGGCGACCATTCGCGGCCGGGGACATAGGGCGAGGGCTCCAGCCCCGGGTGCCGCCGTTTCTGGATGAAGAAGAGGGCCAGACCGAGCAGGACTCCGATGATGGCGGCCCAGACGTTGCTGCGCAGCCCCAGGATGATCTCGCTCGGATCCAGGCGGATCGACTCCCAGACGATGCGGCCAGCGCTGTACCAGATGAGGTAGAGGGCGAACAGCCGGCCCCACTGCAGGCGGAACCTGCGGCCGACCCAGAGCAGGAACAGCACACCGAGCGAGTTCCAGATCACCTCGTAGAGGAACGTGGGGTGAAAGAGCGTGCCCGGTGTCAGACCCTCGGGGAACGCGGGGTTGTCGCTGTCGATCTCCAGGCCCCACGGCAGATCCGTGGGCAGGCCGAACAGCTCCTGGTTGAACCAGTTACCGAAGCGGCCCATCGCCTGGGCCAGGAGCAGCCCCGGTGCCAGCGCGTCGGCGAACGTCCAGAACCGGATGCCGGTCCACCGGCAGCCCAGCCACGCGCCGATGGCGCCGCCGATGAGGGCGCCGTAGATCGCGATCCCGCCCTCCCAGATGCGGAAGACCGCCCAGAAGTCCGCGCCCTCTGCGAAGTAGTACCCGGGATGGGTGAGCACGTGGAAGATCCGCGCCCCGATGATCCCCAGCGGCACCGCGATGAGGCAGATGTCGATGACCACCCAGGGCTCGGCGCCGCGGCGGGTCAGGCGCCAGTTCGTGAGCAGCACCGCGGCGATGATGCCGGCGATGATGCACAGTGCGTAGACATGGATCCGCAGGGGTCCGATGTCGAAATAGCTGACCGTCGGGCTCGGGATGCTGGCGAGCACACCGTGGACCGCGCTCGTTGGGGCGAACAACATGCGTACGAGTCTAGGCGCGGCGCCGGGTACCGGCAGACAGCGCCCGAGTGGTCTCGGCCAGTGCCTCCAGCCCTCCGTCGCGCAGCGCGCGCACCAACGCGGTGCCGACGATGGCGCCATCGGCATATGCCAGCACGTCACTGACCTGGTCCGCCGTGGAGATGCCGATCCCCACGCACGCGCGCAGCGCATCCGCGTCGTGCGTGCGGAGCCTTTCGACCAGACGGCGGGCCGCGGCGTCCAGCTGCGCCCGTTCTCCGGTGATGCCCATCGTCGAGACCGTGTAGACGAAGCCGGTGGAGGCCTTCACGATCATGTCCAGACGCTCATCGGTGGAGGTCGGTGCGGCCAGGAAGACGCGGTCCAGGCCGGTGCGCTCACTGGCGGCGATCCAGTCTGCTGCGGCGTCGGGCGTGATGTCGGGGGTGATCAGTCCGGCACCGCCGGCGGCGAGCAGGTCGTCGGCGTAACGGTCGACGCCGTACTGCATGACCGGGTTCCAGTACGTCATCACCAGCACGGGGACCTCCACGCGTCGCGTGATCTCGCGCACCGCAGTGAACGTGTCCCGCAGGCGGAACCCTCCGGCCAGAGCGGCCTGGGTCGCCTCCTGGATCACCGTGCCGTCCATCACCGGGTCCGAGTACGGCGGACCCAGCTCGAGCACGTCGACGCCGTTCTCGGCGATGGTGACCGCGGCGTCGATGCTGGTCTGCAGGTCGGGGAAGCCCACGGGCAGGTAGCCGACGAACGCGCCGCGCCCGTCCGCGTGCGCTGCATCGATCGCGGCCGATACGCGTGAGCTCACAGCTCGGTCCCCTCGCCCTTGGCTGCGTCGGCGGGGGGCGGTGCCGCCACGGGCGGTCCCTCCAGCGCCGCGTTGGCGTCGTACAGCTCGAAGTAGCGGGCCGCGGTGTCCATGTCCTTGTCGCCACGACCGGACAGGCAGATCGCGATCACGGCATCCGGGCCCATCTCCCGGCCGATGCGGATGGCTCCGGCCAGGGCGTGGGCGGATTCGATCGCGGGGATGATCCCCTCGGTCTCGGACAGCAGCCGCAGCGCCTGCATCGCTTCGTCGTCCGTCGCCGGGATGTACTCGGCGCGTCCGATGGAGGCCAGCCAGGCATGCTCGGGGCCCACACCGGGGTAGTCCAGGCCCGCGGAGATGGAGTGGGACTCGACCGTCTGACCGTCCTCGTCCTGCAGCACGAAAGTCTTCGCACCGTGCAGGATGCCGGGGCGACCGCGTTCGATCGAAGCCGCGTGCCGGGGCGTGTCCACACCGTCGCCGGCCGCCTCCACGCCGTACAGCGCGACGCCGTCGTCGTCCAGGAACGCATCGAACATGCCGATGGCGTTGGATCCGCCCCCGACGCAGGCGAAGACGGCATCGGGAAGACGGCCGATCTCATCCAGCAGCTGCGCGCGCGCCTCTTCGCCGATGATGCGCTGGAAGTCGCGCACCATCGCCGGGAACGGGTGCGGTCCGGCGGCCGTGCCGAAGATGTAGTTCGTCGTCTCCACGCTCGCCACCCAGTCGCGGTAGGCGTCGTTGATGGCGTCCTTGAGCGTGCGCGATCCCGTGGTGACCGGAATCACCTCGGCGCCGAGCAGGCGCATTCGGGCGACGTTCAGCGCCTGGCGCTGCGTGTCGACCTCGCCCATGTAGATGGTGCAGTCGAACCCGAACAGAGCGGCAGCCGTGGCCGTCGCCACGCCGTGCTGACCGGCGCCCGTCTCGGCGATGACCCGGGTCTTGCCGAGGCGCTTGGTCAGCAGCGCCTGGCCGAGCACGTTGTTGATCTTGTGCGAGCCGGTGTGGTTCAGATCCTCCCGCTTGAGGAAGATCCGTCCTCCGCCGGCGTGCGCGGCGAACCGGGGCACCTCGGTCAGAGCCGAGGGCCGTCCGGCGTACGAGTGCAGCAGGCCGAGCAACTCGGCCTGGAAGGCCGGGTCGGCCATCGCGTCCTCGTAGACGGCGGTCAGTTCGTCGATCGCGGCGACGAGCGACTCGGGCATGAAACGCCCGCCGAACTCGCCGAAGTAGGGTCCGGGTGCCTCACGCAGACTCATGATCCAGCCTCCAGGAAAGCAGTCAGGGTGGCGACGGGATCCCCCGTCACCAGGGCTTCGCCGATGAGCACCACGTCGGCGCCGGCGGTTCGGTAATGTGCGACGTCGGCCGGAGCGAGCACCGCCGACTCGGCGATCTTGATCGCGTCCGCGGGAATGCCTTCGGCCAGTCGGCCGAACAGGTCGCGGTCCAGGGCGAACGTCGAAAGGTCGCGTGCGTTCACGCCGATCAGGCGGGCACCGACGTCGGCAGCACGGGCGACCTCGTCGGCGGAGTGCGTCTCCACCAGCGCAGTCATGCCGAGCTGGATCGTGAGCGCGTGCAGCCGCTCGAGCAGGTCCTGCTCGAGGCTCGCGACGATCAGCAGCACGAGATCCGCTCCGGACGCGCGCGCTTCGAGCACCTGATACTCCGTCGCGATGAAGTCCTTGCGCAGGACCGGCAGCTCGACGGCCGCGTGCACTGCTTCCAGGTCGGCGAGGCTGCCCTTGAACCGGCGGCCCTCGGTGAGCACGGAGATCGCGGATGCGCCGCCCTGCTCGTACCGGCGGGCCTGCAGTGCGGGGTCCGGAATCGCCGCCAGGTCACCGCGCGACGGGCTGGCCCGCTTGACCTCGGCGATGATCTTCACCCGGGGTGCGGGTGCCAGGAAAGCGAGCGCGTCCCGCGCGGCGGGTTGCGCGAGCGCCGCCTGTTCGACCGCGGCGAGGGGCCGCACGGAGGCACGGGCCTCGGCATCCTGAACCGCGCCGGCCGTGAGGTCGGCGAGCATGTTCAATGCTCTTTCGGGGTGTACTTCGAGCCGTTGACTCCGTAGCCCGCCTTGGAAAGACCCCAGCCGACCAGCGCGCCGACCACGAGAAGAGCAGCGGACGCCCACACCAGCCACGCCACGTCGAACCAGTAGGCGACCGTGCCGAGCGTGACCGCCGCAAGCATGATGATGACGGCGGTCCATGCGGCAGGCGAGTGTCCGTGACCAGGGTCGCCGATGGGGTTGCTCATTGAATTTCCTCCGGGATAGCGCGGGTGCGGCAAGTCTAGCGGGGTCCGACCGTCGGCCCCGCGGTCGGGTCGGCGCCGCGGGAGATGTCATCCCACGAGTCGACGGCGTCGAACGGGCGGGATGCCGGGTCGGCGGCGGCCGAGGACCCCGCATCGGCGTCGTACTTGTGCCCGCTCCTGCCCCAGAAGCGGGCGGAAACGAGTGTGAACAGCCCCGCCGCGAGCAGCACGATGCTGCCTGCCAGGGTCACGGCGGGCCAGGGTGTGGCGGTCACCGAGGACACCAGCTCGGCGACGGCATCTTCGCCGGTGATCCCGGTGGCGGTGGTGACGGTGGAGGCGACCGCGGCGATCGGATTGTGGATCGCGATCTGTGCGCTCAGCCAGCCCAGCAGCGCGGCGATGGCCACGGTCAGGGCGCCGAAGACGTACCGCAGCACCACGCCCACGATCGACAGCGCTGCGCCCAGGGCGAGCACCGCCAGGCTCAGCGGGGTGAGCACGGGGACCGCCGCGGCGCCGGCGACGGCGAGCGTGTGCTGGGCTCCGTCGTCCAGCGTCGCGACCAGCCAGGTCTGCGTGGAGGAGATGACGCCCATCGCGCCGACGGCCAGCGTGGTCAGAACGGCGAGGAGGCGGGCGCGCCGGATCATCTGGGCGGGCCGGGTACGGCGTGCAGGTCGTCGGCGTCGAAGCAGGTGCGCGTGCCGGTGTGGCAGGCGGGGCCGACCTGGTCGACCTCCACCAGGATGGCGTCGCCGTCGCAGTCCAGGCGCGCGCTGCGCACGAGCTGGATGTTGCCGGAGGTGTCCCCCTTGCGCCAGTACTCGCGGCGGGAGCGGGACCAGAAGGTCACGCGCCCCGTCGTGAGCGTGCGGCGCAGCGCCTCGGCGTCCATCCACCCCAGCATCAGGACCTCTCGCGTGTCCCACTGCTGGATGATCGCGGCCACCAGCCCTTCGGGGGTGAAGGCGACCCGCGCGATGCGTTCGTCCACGGTGTCGGTCACGCACGCACCTCGATCCCTTCGGCGGCCATGGCCGCTTTCACGTCGCCGACGGTCAGCTGACCGGAGTGGAAGACGCTGGCTGCCAGGACGGCGTCGGCACCTGCCGCGATGGCCGGTGCGAAGTCCTCGGCACGGCCCGCTCCGCCGGACGCGATCACGGGAACGCTGGCGGCCTCGCGCATGAGCGAGACCAGTTCCAGATCGAACCCGGCTTTGGTGCCGTCCGCGTCGATCGAGTTGACCAGCAGCTCACCCGCGCCGCGCTCGATGGCCTCTCGCGCCCAGTCGAGTGCGTCCAGCGTGGTCAGGGTGCGACCGCCGTGCGTGGTGACCACGAACCCGGAGTGGGTACCGGGCGCCCGCTTCACATCGAGCGAGAGGACGAGCACCTGCGCGCCGAAGCGGTCCGCGATCTCCGAGACCAGCTCGGGCCGGGCGATCGCTGCGGAGTTGACGCCCACCTTGTCGGCGCCGACGCCCAGCAGCCGTGCCACGTCCTCGGCCGAGCGGACCCCGCCCCCGACGGTGAGCGGAATGAAGACCTCTTCGGCGGTGCGTCTGACCACGTCGTATGTCGTGGCGCGCTCATCGACGGTGGCGGTGACATCCAGGAAGGTCAGCTCGTCGGCGCCCTGCGCGAAGTACTCGCGCGCCAGCTGCACCGGATCGCCCATGTCGCGCAGGTTCTCGAAGTTCACGCCCTTCACGACGCGTCCCGCCGCCACGTCCAGGCACGGGATGACTCGGCAGACCACGGCCATCGCTACAGCCTCGCGTTGTGGATGGCCGTGACCAGGATGGCCCGCGCGCCGATGGCGTACAGCGCGTCCATGACCTGGTTCACGTCCTTGCGCGCGCTCATCACGCGCACCGCCACCCACTCCGGGTCGCGCAGCGGAGAGATCGTCGGCGATTCGATGCCGGGTGCGATCGCCACAGCGGCATCGATCAGGTGCACCGGCAGGTCGTAGTCGATCAGCACGAAGCGGCGCGCCACCATCACGCCGCGCAGTCTGCGCAGCAGGGTGTCGGTGCCGCGGACCTCCTCGGGTCCCCCGATCAGCACGGCTTCGGACTCCAGGATCACCGGACCGAAGATCTCCAGGCCTGCCTGACGCAGCGTGGTGCCGGTCGAGACGACATCGGCGACGGCATCCGCGACACCCAGGCGCACCGCCGATTCCACTGCACCGTCCAGCGGAACCAGATCGACCGCGACGCCGCGCTCGTCCAGGAAGCCGTCCACCAGTCCCGGGTACGCGGTCGCGACACGGACGCCCTCGAGGTCCTCCACGGAGGTGAACGCGCCGGGCGGGGAGGCGAAGCGGAACGTCGATTCCCCGAAGCCGAGCGCCTCGATCTCGCGCGCGCCGGGCATGCGGGCATCCATCAGCAGATCGCGTCCGGTGATCCCCACATCCAGCGCGCGGGAGCCGACGTAGGTGGCGATGTCCTTGGGGCGCAGGTAGAAGAACTCGACCTCGTTGGCGGGGTCGATCACGTGGAGGTCTTTGGGGTCCCGGCGGCCGATGTACCCGGCCTCCTGGAGCATCTCGGCGGCGGTGTCGGCGAGCGACCCCTTGTTCGGCACGGCGATTCGCAGCATGGCGGAGGAGCTTTCGGATTCGGGGCGGTCGGCGGGGTGCGGCTCAGAGATGTCGGTAGACATCTTCGAGGCTGAGGCCCTTGGCGAGCATCAGCACCTGCAGGTGGTACAGCAGCTGCGAGATCTCCTCGGCCGCGGCATCCGTCGACTCGTATTCGGCTGCCATCCAGACCTCGGCCGCCTCTTCGACGATCTTCTTGCCGATCGCGTGCACGCCCGCGTCAAGCTGCGCGACCGTTCCCGATCCTTCGGGTCGGGCGGCTGCCTTGGCGGTCAGCTCAGCGAACAGCGTGTCGAACGTCTTCACATTGCCAGGGTACCGAACCGGGGCGGCCCCCGACGCCGATGGGGTCAGTGCGCGAGGATGCTCAGCCCGATCACCAGCGCCCCGAGCACCGTGGTGGACGCGATGCCGGCCAGTCGCCAGCCCCACGAGCTGCCGTTGCGGGCCGCGTTCGCGTAGCCGATGAGCGCGAGCATCACCAGGCCGCTGCCGAGCGCGAGGAAGTACGCGGTGTACTCCTCGACCAGCCCGAGCGCCCCCAGCGACAGCAGCAGCGCGGGGACCAGCATGGCCACGAGCATGCCGGAGCTGTGCCGGATGCCGTGGCTCAGAGCCGCGCGCAGGGGCATCGGGGGTGCGGCGGCCCGGCTGGCCACCACGGAGGCGTAGATGTGCGCGAGCCAGAACACCAGGACGGTGCCGACCACGAACACCAGCACCTCCAGATCGGTGTCGTCATCCCAGCCCACCGCGATCAGCGCGGTCACCAGGACGATGCCGTAGACCCCGTGCTCCCCGCTGTACGCACTGAGCACGTGCCGCGCCGGGCGGGCCGCCGCTGCCCGCAGGCCGCGGGCCGCGGGCCGCGCCGGCCGGGCTGCCGCTGCCCGCAGGCCGCGGGCCGCGGGCCGCGCGGGCGCAGCGGGCGGCTCGTCCGGAGGTGGTGCGACCGACTCCATGGCTGTCCTTTCAGTGCGTGTGCCGGTGGCGGCCCGCCGAGGCGCGCAGGGAGGAGATCGCGGCGCCCGGATCGGCCGCCCCGAAGACGGCGGAGCCTGCGACGAAGGTGTCCGCGCCCGCTTCGGCCGCCTGGGCGATCGTGGACTCGCCGATGCCGCCGTCGACCTGCAGCCACACCGAAGATCCGCGGCGGCGGGCCTCGTCGGAGAGCAGGCGCAGCTTCGGCATCGTCTCCGGCATGAAGGATTGCCCGCCGAAGCCCGGTTCGACGGTCATCACCAGGATCTGGTCGAACTCGTCCAGCACGTCGAACAGCCCCTCGATCGGCGTGGCCGGCTTGACCGCGATCCCGGCGCGGGACCCGATGGCACGCAGCCGCCGCGCCAGCGCGACCGGATCGGTCGCTGCCTCCAGGTGGAAGGTGACCGAGGCGGCACCGAGCTGCGCGTAGTCCGGCGCCCACCGCTCCGGCTGGTCGATCATCAGATGCACGTCCAGCGGCACCGGGCTGGTGTCCTGGATGCGCGAGACCATCTGCGGACCGAAGGTCAGGTTCGGCACGAAATGGTTGTCCATGACGTCGACGTGGACGAAGTCGGCACCCTCGATCCGCGCCAGTTCGGCCTGCATGTTCACGAAGTCGGCGGCGAGGATGCTGGGGTTGATGCGCACGGCGCTGGTGGTCCCGGTACGACTGCCGGCTCGGTCTTGGTCAAGGCTGTGCACGCGTCCATTATGGTCGAGGGCCGCGCAGGCCCACGTCCTCGGTCTCAGGACCGGCGCAGCAGCGTGATGGACATCGCATCGGTGTTGTGGCGGTGCGGCCACAACTGGGCCCGGCCGGAGCCGTCCTTCTGCGCCGGCAGGTCAGGTTCGGCATCGGAGATGCCGCGCAGCACCGCACGCGCGTCGAGCTCCTCGATGGAGTCCCCGAAAGCGCGTCTTGCCTCGCTGACCACGCCCGCCGTCTCGCCCAGGTGCGGGGAGCAGGTGACGTAGGCCACCACGCCCCCGGGGCGCAGCCCGCCGATCGCAGCGGCGAGCAGCTCGCCCTGCAGCTGGGTCAGCTCCGCGACGTCGGCCGGGGACTTGCGCCAGCGCGCCTCCGGTCGTCGGCGCAGCGCACCGAGCCCGGTGCACGGTGCGTCGACCAGGATCCGGTCATACCCGCCGGAGCCCGGTCGGGTCCGTCCGTCCTCCTCCGAGACCGGCACCTCCAACGGGATGCCGGCGATCGCCTGCCGGACCAGGCCGGCGCGGACCGGTGAGACCTCGTTGGCCTCCAGGCGCGCGCCGACCTGCAGCGCCTCCGCGGCCAGCACCGCTGTCTTGCCGCCGGGGCCGGCACACAGGTCCAGCCACACCTCGCCGGGCCGCGCGGGGACGGCACGGGTCAGCGCGAGCGCCGCGAGCTGGGAGCCTTCGTCCTGCACGCGCACCCGACCCGCGGACTCCCGGACCAGTCGCTCGGGGTCGCCGCCGCCGAGGCGGAATCCGAACGGCGAGTACGGCGTGTGCCGCGCGTCCTCGGGCACCGCGGCCAGGCCGGGCAGCGCCGCCATGGTGACGCGCGGCGCCGCGTTGTCCGCGATGAGGAGCGCTTCCAGTTCGTCGGCGCGCCCCTCGGCGGCCAGCGCTCGCCGGAACGCCCGGACGATCCACACCGGGTGCGAGTGGACCAGCCCGAGACGTTCGTCGTCCGAGCGTGCGCTCGCAGCGACGCGCGACATCCACTCCCCCGGAGTGTCCCTGGACACCCGGCGCAGCACCGCGTTCGCGAAGCCGGACGCGCCGCGGCTGCCCGCGCTGCGTGCGAGATCGACCGATTCGTTCACGGCGGCGTGCGAGGCCACCCGCGTCGAGAGCAGCTGGTGCACGCCCAGCCGGAGAGCGTCCAGCACGGCCGGGTCGATCTCCTGGATGCCGCGGTCCGCCGCGATCTGGATGACGGCATCGTAGGTGCCCTGCCGACGCAGGGTGCCGTAGGTCAGCTCGGTGGCCAGCGCGGCGTCCGCGGTGCTCAGCCCGGCCCGCGCGATGGCCTTGGGCAGCAGGAGGTTGGCGTAGGCGTCGGATTCGTTCACCGCGCGGATCGTCTCGAATGCGACCCGCCGGGAGGTGTCGGCGGAGCTCACGAGCCGGCCCGGGGCGGGGTGCCCGCGTCGCGGCGCCCGCGCCACCAGTCTGCAGCGTTCATGGGAGCCTTTCCGGCGGGTTGGATCCGATCCAGCATGACCGGGTCGGTGGCGGTGCCGATCAGGACGGCGCCGTCCTGCGCGGCCACCGCCCCCGGCTCGAGATGCGGGGCGTTCTCGGCTGCCTCGCGTGCGGCGAGGATCTTCACCCGTGCACCGTCGAAGGTCGTGTGCGCTCCGGGTTCGGGCGTCACCCCGCGCAGTCGCGCGAGCACCGCGTCCCGGGGTTCCTGCCACCGCAGCCGGCCGTCCTCATCGCCGAGCTTCGGGGCGAGCGTGGTTTCGCCGGTCTGCGGGGTGGCGTGCGCGGTGCCCGCGGCGATCGCATCGACCACCTCGTGCAGGAGCGTCGCGCCGTCGACCGAGAGCGCGCTCAGTACGTCTCCGGCAGTGGCGCCGTCCGGAACGACGTACTCGCGCGCGGCGTAGATGTCTCCGGCATCGAGCGCGGGAACGAGCTGGAACACGGCCGCACCGGTGACCCGGTCGCCGGCGATCAGCGCGTGCTGCACCGGCGCGGCACCCCGCCAGCGCGGAAGCAGCGAGAAGTGCAGGTTGATCCACCCCTGCCGCGGCGCGGACAGCAGAGGTTCGCGGACCAGGCCGCCGTACGCGACGATCACGCCGAGGTCCGGTTCCAGCGCCGCGATCCGAGCGGCCGCCTCGGCGTCCAGGCGATCCGTGCGGATCGTCGGGATCCCGAGGTCCTCGGCCGCTGCCGCCACCGGCGAGGGGGTGATCACCCGCTTGCGGCCGACGGGTGCATCACGGCGCGTGACCACCGCGACGATCTCGTGCCCGGACGAAGCGAGCGCGCGCAGCGAGGGGACGGCGGCATGGGGCGTGCCGGCGAAGACGAGGCGCATGACGTTCCTCACAGGTCCAGGTCGGGTACGTCGACCCGCACTCTGAGTGTATTGCGGGTGCCCGGCGCGCGAGTCTTCGGGTTCTTCCGCACGCGCAGCGCGTCCGCCACGATCGAACTGCGCAGGCTCTCGGTCACGCGCCCGCCGAGGGCGTACTCGAAGCGGACCAGCGCCCGCGCGCCCGCCTCGGTGGGCACCGGACCGAGGATCGCTTCGTCCTCGAGCGAGGGCACCGCCGTGCGGAGTGCGCCCAGCGCGGCATCGACTGCGGCCGCACTGCCCTCCAGCGCTGCGACCCGGACGGTGGGCGGCATGCGCAGTGGCGCACGATCGGCCAGCTCGGCGCGGGCGTATGCGGGTTGAGTCCAGGTGGCCAGGGCACGGGCGATGGCTCCGGTGACGCCGACCAGGTGCACGGGCGCCCCGGGCGCGGCCAGGGCGGCCGCGTTGGACCACCACCGCAGGCACGACTCGCCGATGCGCAGATCGTCGGCCAGCAGCATCCGATCCCCGTCCAGCAGGATGACTGCGCGATAGCCCCCCTCGGCGACCGGCTCGGCCCCGCGCGTGGCGACCACCAACGCCGGGCGACCCTCCACGCTCAGCACAGGGTGCTCGCCGTCGGCGAGGATGATCCGGGTGTCGGGGAAGGCCCGTCCCAGGTCATCCGCGGTGCGTTCGCTGCCGGAGGATGCCATTCGGATGCGGACCGACTCGCAGCGCGGGCATGCCCATGCGGTCGCCTGGCGACCGCACCAGCCGCACCCCGGCACCGCGCCGCGCCGTGCGGCGTGCAGCGGGCCCCCGCATGCCGGGCAGCGAGCCGGGGTTCGGCAGTCGGCGCAGACGAGCACCGGTGCGTACCCAGGACGGGACACCTGGACCAGCACGGGGCCGGTGCGCAGCGCTTCCCGTGCTGCCGCGAACGCGGCCGAGGGCACACGGGCGCCCGGGGACTCGCCCTCCTTGGTCGCGCTCAGCACCACCCGAGGCGAGGCGCGACGCGCCGCGGAGACATCGCGGACCCAGCCCAGCGAGACGAGCCGTTCGACGTCCGTGGTGCGGGTGTGGCCGGCGAAGACCACGGAGCACTCGTCCAGCTCCTGCCGGAGAAGGGCGGCGTCGCGGGCGTGCACCCCCGGACTCAACGGCTCGGCGAGCAGCGGATCTCCGTCGTCCCAGATCGCGATCAGGCCAGGGGCGTGCGCGGGCGCGTAGACGGAGGACCGATTGCCCACCACGATGCTGGGCACGGGTGCCAGCATGCGCAGGAACGCCGCGTAGCGGGCCGGGGAGCTCTGCCGTGCGTCGTTGCGCAGGATCGCGTCCGCCGGGGCTCGGGCGGCCAGGGCGGTCTCCAGCTGTGCCTGGTCGCGGTGGTCGGGCACCACCAGGATCGCGCTGCGGCCCGCCGCCAGGGTGCGCACGGCGGCGGCGGCGAGCAGCACGGCCCACGAGCCGGTGGTCGCTCCGCCCGGCAGGCGCACCGGCTCGGGGCGGGCGTCCAGCGCCCCGCGCCCGCGATGATCCAGGCATTCCACCAGCGCGGGGTACGGCCCCAGCACGGCGGCGGCCCATTGCCGGTTCTCCTCGCTGACCACCGGTTCGCCCGGGGGGTCACCCGCGAGCCAGGCCTTCTCCGCGCGCACCATGCGCTTGGGGATCGCCAGCCGCAGGATGTCGGTTGCAGAACCCGCGGCCCGGTCCGCGGCGCGGCGCGCCAGCGCGTACAGGCGGGGGGTCAGCACGGGCACCGTGGAGACGACGGCGTCCACCTCGGACAGCGGACGGTCCGTGGCGTCGGGTTCACCCAGTTCCACGACGTACGCGTCCAGCATTCGACCGGCGCTGCGCAGCGGGACCCGGATGCGCACGCCGGGGCGCACAGCCTCGGCGAGCTCCTCGGGGATCGCGTAGTCGAACAGGCGGTCCAGCTGCGGCAGGGGCGAGTCGATCAGGACACGCGCGACGCGGCGCGAGGCCGTCATCTGCGGTACCCCGCCGCGTAGCGGCGCGGCGTCACAGCCCGGCGGCTGCGCGCAGATCGTCGACGCGGTCGGTGCGCTCCCACGTGAAGTCGGGCAGTTCGCGGCCGAAGTGCCCGTAGGCGGCGGTCTGTGCGTAGATGGGGCGCAGCAGGTCGAGGGCGTCGATGATCGCCTTGGGGCGCAGGTCGAACACATCCAGGATGGCGCGGGTGATCACCTCGTCGGCGACGTGGCCGGTGCCGAAGGACTCCACGTACAGGCCGACCGGGTTGGCCTTGCCGATCGCGTAGGCGATCTGGACTTCGAGCCGGTCGGCGAGGCCTGCGGCCACCGCGTTCTTGGCGACCCAGCGCATCGCGTACGCCGCCGAACGGTCGACCTTGGAGGGGTCCTTCCCGCTGAAGGCGCCTCCGCCGTGGCGGGCGGCGCCGCCGTAGGTGTCGATGATGATCTTGCGGCCGGTCAGGCCGGCGTCGCCCTTGGGCCCGCCGGTGATGAACGGACCCGCCGGGTTGATGTAGAACTCGACATCCGGCAGTGCCAGGCCGGTGGCCTCCAGGACGGGGTCGATGACCTCGGCGCGGACGGCGGCGCGCAACGCCTTCTGGGAGATGTCGGGGTGGTGCTGCGTGGACAGCACCACGGATTCCACCGTCTTCGGGGTCTGTCCGTCGTAACCGAGAGTCACCTGGGTCTTGCCATCCGGACGCAGGAACGGCAGGGCCCCGCTGCGGCGCGCGTCGGCCAGTCGCTCGGCCATCCGGTGCGCGGTCCACGCGGCCATCGGCATCAGCTGAGGCGTCTCGGTGGTGGCGTAGCCGAACATGATGCCCTGATCGCCGGCGCCCTGCTCGTCGCGGGGGTCGGTCGATCCGCCCTCGCGGCGTTCGAAGGCCTTGTCCACGCCGGCGGCGATGTCCGAGGACTGCGCCCCGATCGACACGCTCACACCGCAGGAGTCGCCGTCGAAGCCGGTGTCGCTGGAGGTGTAGCCGATGCGGTTCACGACGCCGCGCACGATCGCGGGGATCTCGACGTAGGCGCTCGTGGAGACCTCACCGGCGACGTGGACCAGTCCGGTGGTGACCAGCGTCTCGACCGCGACGCGACCGTGCGGATCCTCGGCGAGGATCGCATCGAGGATGCTGTCCGAGATCTGGTCGCAGATCTTGTCCGGGTGCCCCTCCGTCACGGATTCGGAGGTGAACAGACGCAGCTCGGTCATCGATGCTCCAGGTTCCTGGCGGAGTCGGCTCGGATCGCTCCAGTATCGCGACCGCGGCCGACGCCGCCGTCACGCGGTGTCACAGCGCCGCCCGGGATGGACGGCGCGCATGCGGCATCGCCGTGATCACTCAGCCTGGCGAAGGCGGAGCTTGTCCTCGTGGATCTCGTGCAGGGCGATCGTGAGGGGCTTGTCCTCGACGGTGGAGTCGACCAGCGGGCCGACGTTGTCGAACAGGTTGCCCTCGTGCAGGTCGGAGTAGTAGTCGTTGATCTGGCGCGCGCGCTTGGACGCGTAGATGACCAGCTGATACTTCGAGTCGACCTTCTGAAGCAGGCTGTCGATGGGGGGATCGATGATCCCCTGGTTCTTTCCGGCCACGGCGAAACCTCCTGGGTTTTTGCGACGGATGTCGGGTGAAAACGTGTTCGCGCTCTCAGACGCGCGCAGATGGGCGCGCGGGCGCATCCACCAATTCTACGACCTCCTGGGCCGCTGCGGCGACGTCGTCGTTGACGACGAGGAAATCGAACTCGTTCTGGGCGGCCAGTTCGGCCTTCGCGGTACGCAGGCGCCGCGCCCGCTCCTCGTCGTCCTCGGTGCCGCGGCCGACGAGCCGCTGCACCAGTTCGTCCCAGCTCGGCGGCAGCAGGAACACCAGCGTCGCGGACGGCTCAGCCGCACGCACCTGTCGTGCGCCCTGCAGATCGATCTCCAGCAGGACCGTCCGTCCGGCCGCCAGCGCCTCCTCGATGGGCCGTCGCGGCGTGCCATAGCGGTACTTGTTGTGCACGGTGGCGTGTTCGAGGAGCTCGCCGGATTCGATCAGACGATCGAACTCGGCGTCGTCGACGAAGAAGTAGTGCTGGCCCTCGACCTCGCCGGGTCGCGGCGGTCGCGTCGTCGCGGACACGGACAGGTGGATCTCGGGGTGCTGTTCGTGGATCCGCGCGGCGACGGTTCCCTTGCCCACCGCAGTCGGTCCGGCGAGCACGACGAGCCGGCTGCGGCCGCCGCGGGCCTGCCGCTCCGGCCATCGGGCGTCCAGGAACGAGCTCAGCACGCGGCGCTGACGGGCACCCAGCCCGCCGAGGCGTTTGACGGGCGAGATCTGCAGCTCCTCCAGGATGCGGTCGCGTTTGCCCTCGCCGATCGCGGGGAGGCTGGTGAGGTACTCCGTGACACGCATCGTGCCGGCCGGAGAGGTCGGATCGGCGAAGGCGCGGCGCGCCAGCTCCTGCGGGGTGATCACCCGCATCGCGACGTCCTTCTTCAACGCGGCGCGGGCGCGGCGCGCGGCGACCGCGCGACGCGATGCCGCCAGACGATCCACCTCGGGGGGCCGCGTCGGCGAGCCGGGAGCCGCACGGGGGGCCGTGGGGGCCGGAGTCCGGGGGTCAGTCATGCCAGCTCCTGTACTCCTGAACCCGCGAATCGATGGCCTGCGCGAGGCCGGCCGGTCCTGCCGACAGCAGGCTGCGGCTCTCGGACGCGATGACCAGCGGGGCGGAGGAGCCGAACCGCCGGGGCAGGTCAGCCGGCCCGGCGCCCTGGTGACCGAAGCCGGGCGCGAGGATCGGGGCGGGCGGGGTCAGCGCGTCCAGCCCGGCATCGGACCAGTCGACGGTGGAGCCGATCACGAGGCCGATGCTGCCCCACGAGCCGTGGCCGGCCGTGCCGGCGTTGTGCGCGGAGACCTCCGCGACGATACCCGCCGAGACCGTCCCGCCTGCCGCCAGAGTGGCGCGCTGCAGCGGGAACGCCTCCGCGTTGCTGGTCGCGGCCAGGACGAACACGCCCTTTCCGGTGCGCTCGGCCAGCGCGAACGTTCCCTCCAGCGCGCCGATCCCCAGGAACGGGTTCACCGTCATCGCGTCGGACTCCAGTGCGGAGCCGGGGGTCAGCCAGGCCTCGGCGTACGCGTCCATCGTGGTGCCGATGTCGCCGCGCTTGGCGTCCGCGATCACCAGGACACCGGCTGCGCGTGCCGCGCCCAGCACGTCCTCCAGGGCGGCGAAGCCCGCGGAGCCGTAGCGCTCGAAGAAGGACACCTGCGGTTTGACGATGCCGACCCGGCCGGCGGCGGCATCCACCACGCGCAGGCCGAACTCGCGCGCGCCGGCGGCCGAGGCCGCCAGCCCCCACGCCTCCAGCAGCTGCGGATGCGGGTCGATCCCGACGCAGAGCGGACCGGACGCGGCAAGGGCGGCACGGACCCGGTCGCCGAACCCGGGTGCGCTCAGGCGGTCATCGCTCAAGGCGCGCCGCCCGGTCTGCCGCATACTCCTGCAGGCTCTTCACGTCGTAGCCGGCACGCACCGCGTCGAAGGAGCTGACCGCGGCCCCGAGCACGGCCATCGTGGTGAACAGCGCCTTGTCGGCCGCGACGGCGGCCGCGCGGATCTCGTAGCCGTCCGCCCGGGCGGACCGGCCGCTGGGGGTGTTGACCACGATGTCGATCTTGCCCGCGTTGATCAGGTCGACGACGTTGGTCTCGCCGGAGTCCAATGTCGCGCTGAACTTGTTCACGACCTGCACGTCGATGCCGTTCCGCGCGAGGATCTCGGCCGTCCCCTCGGTGGCCAGGAGGGTGAAGCCGAGTTCCTGCAGGCGGTGGGCCGGCAGGATGACGGCGCGTTTGTCGCTGTCGGCGACGGAGATGAACACCGTGCCCGACAGCGGCATGCCGCCGTACGCGGCCTCCTGGCTCTTGGCGAACGCGCGGGGGAAGTCGCGGTCGATGCCCATGACCTCACCGGTCGAGCGCATCTCGGGACCCAGCACGGAATCGACGGTCTGGCCGTCCTTGGTCCGGAAGCGCTTGAAGGGCAGCACCGCCTCCTTCACCGACACCGGCGAATCCAGCGGAACCCGTGACCCGTCGACCTCCGGCAGCAGGCCCTCGGCCTTCAGCTCGGCGATGCTCGAGCCGGTCATGATGCGCGCGGCGGCCTTGGCCAGCGGGATCCCCAGCGCCTTGGACACGAACGGGACGGTGCGGCTGGCCCGCGGGTTGGCCTCGATCACGTAGAGGACTCCGGCGCTGATCGCGAACTGGACGTTGATCAGGCCCTGCACTCCGACGCCCTTCGCGATCGCGAGCGTCGCGACCCGGACGCGGTCGATCTCGGTCCGTCCGAGCGAGATCGGCGGCAGGGTGCAGCTGGAATCGCCGGAGTGGATGCCGGCCTCCTCGAGGTGCTCCATCACTCCCCCGATGTACAGCTCGGACCCGTCGTAGAGCGCGTCCACGTCGACCTCGATCGCGTCGTCCAGGAAGCGGTCCACCAGCAGCGGCATGCCGGGGCCGATGATCGCCTGATCGGCGATGCGCACGAAGTAGTCGAGCACGCTCGGGGCGTCGTAGATGATCTCCATGCCGCGGCCGCCGAGGACGAAGCTCGGCCGCACCAGCACGGGGTAGCCGATCTCCGCGGCGATGGCGAGGGCCCCGTCCGCGTCGGTGGCGGTGCCGTGACGCGGTGCGATCAGGCCGGCCTCGTCCAGGAGCTGCGAGAACAGCTCTCGCTCCTCGGCCATGTCGATGGCCGCCGGGCTGGTGCCGAGGATGCGGTAGCCGGCATCCTCGATGCCCTTCGCCAGGCCCAGGGGGGTCTGGCCGCCGAGCTGACAGATCACACCGAGGATCTGACCGGACTGGGCTTCGGCGTGCAGCACCTCGAGCACGTCCTCCAGGGTGAGCGGCTCGAAGTACAGCCGGTCGCTGGTGTCGTAATCGGTCGAGACGGTCTCGGGGTTGCAGTTGACCATGACCGTCTCGTAGCCTGCCGCCGACAGCGCGAACGAGGCGTGCACGCAGGAATAGTCGAACTCGACGCCCTGCCCGATGCGGTTCGGGCCGGAACCGATGATGACGACCTTGGTCCGCTCGGACGGCGCGACCTCGGTCTCGAAGTCGTAGCTGGAGTAGTGGTACGGCGTCAGCGCCGGGAACTCACCGGCACAGGTGTCGACCGTCTTGTAGACCGGGCGCAGGCCGAGGGCGTGACGGATGCCGCGCACCGCCGTCTCCGCGTCGCCGCGCAGCTGTGCGATCTGGGCGTCGCTGAACCCGTGCTCCTTGGCGAGGCGCAGGGTGTCCACGTCCAGCTCCGCGGCCGCGTGCACGGTCTCGGCGATCTCGTTGATCAGGACGATCTGGTCCAGGAACCACGGGTCGATGCCGGTCGCCTGGAACAGCTGCTCGATCGTGCCGCCCTTGCGCAGCGCCTGCTGGACGACCACGATGCGGCCGTCGGTGGGGGTCCGGGCGATCTCGATCAGCTCGTCCACGGAACGCGGCTCGCTCCCCCAGTGGAAGCTGGACCCGCGCTTCTCCAGCGACCGCAGCGCCTTCTGCAGGGCGGTGGCGTAGTTGCGCCCGATCGCCATCGCCTCGCCGACGGATTTCATGGTCGTCGTCAGGGTGGTGTCGGCCGCGGGGAACTTCTCGAAATTGAACCGCGGCACCTTGACCACGACGTAGTCCAGCGTGGGCTCGAAGCTGGCCGGGGTGACCTTGGTGATGTCGTTGGGGATCTCATCCAGGCGGTAGCCGATCGCGAGCTTCGCCGCGATCTTCGCGATCGGGAAGCCGGTGGCCTTGGACGCGAGGGCGGAGGAGCGCGAGACGCGCGGGTTCATCTCGATGACGATGACCCGACCGTCGGCGGGGTCGACGGCGAACTGGATGTTGCATCCGCCGGTGTCCACGCCCACGGCGCGGATGATGTCGATGCCGATGTCGCGAAGCTTCTGGTACTCGCGGTCGGTGAGCGTCAGCGCGGGCGCAACGGTGATCGAATCTCCGGTGTGCACGCCGACCGGGTCGACGTTCTCGATGGAGCAGACCACCACCGTGTTGTCGGCGGTGTCCCGCATGAGCTCGAGCTCGTACTCCTTCCAGCCCAGGATGGACTCCTCGAGCAGGACCTCGCTGGTGGGCGAGTCGTGCAGACCGGCGCCGGCCATGCGCCGCAGGTCGCGCTCGTCGTAGGCGAAACCGGAGCCCAGGCCGCCCATCGTGAAGCTCGGCCGGACCACGAGCGGGTAGCCCAGGTCGTCGGCGGCGGCGAGGACTTCGTCCATCGTGTGCGCGATGTGGCTGCGGGCCACCTCGGCACCGGCATCCAGGACGAGCTGCTTGAAGATCTGGCGGTCTTCGCCCTTGTTGATGGCCTCGAAGCTGGCTCCGATCAGCTCGATGTCGTACTTCTCGAGGATCCCGTGATTGTGCAGATCGATCGCGGCGTTCAGCGCCGTCTGGCCGCCCAGGGTGGGCAGGATCGCGTCGGGACGCTCCTTGGCGATGATCGTCTCGATGACCTGCCACGTGATGGGCTCGATGTAGGTCGCGTCGGCGAAGTCCGGGTCGGTCATGATCGTGGCCGGGTTGGAGTTGACCAGGATGACGCGCACGCCCTCCTCGCGGAGCACGCGGCACGCCTGCGTCCCGGAGTAGTCGAACTCGCACGCCTGGCCGATCACGATCGGCCCGGAGCCGATGACCAGGACGCTCTTGATATCTTCGCGCTTCGGCATCAGTTGTTGCCCTTCCGGGTGGCCAGGACCAGGTCGCGGAACCGGTCGAACAGGTAGTTGGCGTCGTGCGGACCGGCCGCCGCCTCGGGGTGGTATTGCACGGAGAAGGCCGGGATGTCCAGCGCCCGCAGCCCCTCGACCACGTTGTCGTTGAGGTCCACGTGGCTCACCTCGACGCGTCCGTAGCCGTTGGGGCTGTCGAACTCGCCCTCCAGCGGCGCCTCGACGGCGAAGCCGTGGTTGTGCGAGGTGATCTCGACGCGTCCGGTCGTCCGATCCAGCACCGGCTGGTTGATGCCGCGATGCCCGAACGGCAGCTTGTAGGTGCCCAGTCCGAGCGCACGGCCGAGCAGCTGGTTGCCGAAGCAGATCCCGAAGAACGGCAGACCGTCGTCGAGGACGCCGCGCAGCACGTCCACATGGTCGTCCGAAGCCGCCGGGTCGCCCGGGCCGTTCGAGTAGAAGACGGCGACCGGGTCGATGGCGCGGATGTCCTCGATGGTGACGTCCTGCGGCAGGACATGGACCTCGAAGCCGCGCGCGGCCAGATTGTCGATCGTGGACTGCTTCACGCCGAGGTCGAGCACCGCCAGGTTCCCGATCCGCTCAACGCCAGCCCGCACCACGGCGGGGGTCACCTCGGGCCGGTCCACCGAGACCTGAGCGGAGAGGTTCTGCCCCGTCATCTCCGGGGCGGCCCGGACGACCTCGAGCTGCTCGCCCGGGTCGAGGTCGGCGGCCTCGCCCGAGAAGATGCCGCCGCGCATGCTGCCGGCCGAGCGGATGTGCCGGGTGATCGCACGGGTGTCGATGCCGCTGATGCCGACGACGCCGTCGCTGACGAGCGCGTCGTCGAGCGATTCCTCTGAGCGCCAGTTCGACACGACGCGCGAGGGGTCCCGCACGATGTAGCCGGCGACCCAGATCCGGCGCGACTCGGTGTCCTGCGCGTTCATTCCGGTGTTCCCGATGTGCGGAGCGGTCTGCAGCACGATCTGGCCGGCGTAGGACGGGTCGGTGAGGGTCTCCTGGTAGCCGGTCATGCCGGTGGCGAAGACCACCTCGCCCAGGGTCGTTCCGCGGGCGCCGTAGGCGCGTCCGACGTGACGGGTGCCGTCCTCCAGTACGAGGACGGCGGGATCGGAGGGAGCGCCGACGGCGCGGATGTCGAGGGGGACAGTCATTCGTTCTTTCCTGTCTGCTGAGAGAGTGCGGAGATCTCGTCGGCCACCACGCGGGCGGAGGCGCCCTGTGGCCGGAAGTAGGAGTCAACGACGTCCTGATCGTTCAGCCGCCACGACATGCGGACCAGCCCGTCGCGCTCCACGACGCGGTCTATCGCTACGGTCGCCTGGGCGACGTCGTCGATCTGGGCGGTGGGCAGGAACAGACGCGGCTGACCGGTCAGGTCGATGGCCACGCCGGCGCTGGTCACGGTCAGGTCGGCGCGGGACCGGAAGCCCAGGCCGCGGATGGCGAGGCGCTCGAGGGGCTCCCCGTGCCGGGTGGTCGCGACGTACAGGCCCTCGTGGCGGCTGAGGACTGCGGCATCCGCCGGAGCCTCTCCGACCGGGGCGCGCAGTCCGGAGTCGCGGCGGGTCCGCCGCCACCACGCCCATGCCAGCAGCCCGATCAGCACCAGCGCGACCGAGACCATCACGGCCAGTGCCCCTTCGCGCGTCATGCGCGCACCCCCGGTGTGTCCAGGAGCGCGCCGTCGGCGACCGTGACCACGCCGCCGTAGACCGTCCAGCGCACCTCGCCGGGCAGTTCGCGTCCGAGGTAGGGCGAGTTGCGGCTGCGCCCGTGCAGATCGGCCGTCGAGAACGTGCGTGTCGGCGCGGGGTCGTAGAGGGTGAGGGATGCCGCTTCCCCCGTCGCGAGCGGAGTGCCGTGCCCGCGGAGGCGGCCGATACGGGCGGGGGTGCGCGACATGACCCGTGCGACATCGGGCCACGCCAGCAGTCCGGTGTCGACCATGGCGAGCTGGACGACGCGCAGTGCGCTCTCCAGGCCGACCATCCCGTTCGCGGCCGACTGCCACTCGCAGGCCTTGGCCTCGGCGGGGTGCGGCGCATGGTCGGTGGCGACGATGTCGATGGTGCCGTCGGCCAGTCCCCGGCGCACCGCGCGGACGTCCTCCTCGCGCCGCAGGGGAGGATTCACCTTGAACGAGGCGTCGTACCCGCGAGCAAGCTCGTCGGTGAGCAGGAGGTGGTGGGGGGTGACCTCCGCGGTCACGTTCACGCCGCGCCGCTTCGCCCAGCGGATGATGTCGACCGATCCTGCGGTGGAGAGGTGGCACACGTGCAGGCGCGATCCGACGTGCTCGGCCAGCAGCACGTCGCGGGCGATGATGGACTCTTCTGCGACGGCCGGCCAGCCGGCCAGCCCCAGTTCGGCCGAGACCGCGCCCTCGTTCATCTGGGCGCCTTCGGTCAGTCGCGGGTCCTGCGCGTGCTGCGCGATGACGCCGTCGAAGGCCTTCACGTACTCCAGGGCGCGGCGCATGATCAGCGGATCCCACACGCACGAGCCGTCGTCGCTGAAGACGCGGACTGCGGCCCGGGAATCGGCCATGGCGCCGAGTTCGGCCAGACGCTCGCCCCGTTGTCCGACCGTGACCGCGCCGATGGGCTGGACGGTCACGTAACCGGCCGCCTCGCCGAGGGCGAGCTCCTGCTCGACGACACCGGCGGTGTCGGCGACAGGTGAAGTGTTGGGCATGGCGAACACGGCCGTGTAGCCGCCGGCTGCGGCGGCCCTCGAACCGGTCAGCACCGTCTCGGATGCCTCGAATCCGGGCTCGCGCAGATGCGTGTGCAGATCCACCAGGCCGGGCAGCGCGACCAGGCCGTCGGCGTCGATCACAGTTGCGCCGGCACGGCTGAGCGTGCCACCGGACTCGGCGATGCGTCCGTCCTCGAGGATCAGGTCGCCGGTGCGACCTCCCTCGATCCGCGCACCGCGGACCAGAAGCGTCTCGGCTCGGAATCGGCGGCCGGAGCCGCTGTCAAGGGCGGTCATCATGCGTCCTCCCTTTCGTCGTTCGCGGGTCGTCCCTCAGCACGTTCACCCGCCAACAGCAGGTAGAGCACCGCCATCCGCACGGACACGCCGTTCGTCACTTGATCGAGCACGGTCGATCGGGAGGAATCGGCGGCTTCGGCGGAGATCTCCAGGCCTCGGTTCATCGGGCCGGGATGCATCACCATGCTACCGGCCCCCAGCACCTCCAGCCTGCGCGCGTCCAAGCCCCAGCGGCGGGAATACTCCCGCTCAGTGGGGAAATAGGCGGCGTTCATCCGTTCCAGCTGGATCCGCAGCATCATCAGGGCGTCCGGCTGCGCGGCGACCGCGTCGTCCAGGTCGTAGATCACCCGCGCCGGCCAGGCCGACATGTCCTGCGGGAGGAGGGTAGGCGGGGCGACCAGCGTCACCTCTGCGCCCAGTGTGTTCAGCAGCCAGACGTTCGAGCGCGCCACCCGCGAGTGCAGGATGTCGCCGACGATCGCGACGGTGACGCCGGACAGGTCGCGACCGCGGCTGTCGTGGCCGAAGCGACGCTTGCGAATGGTGAACGCGTCCAGCAGCGCCTGGGTCGGGTGCTCGTGCGTGCCGTCCCCTGCGTTGACCACGCCCGCGCTGATCCAGCCGCTGGTGGCGAGGGTGCGTGACGCGCCCGACGCGCCGTGACGGATGACGACGGCATCCGCGCCCATGGCCTGGAGTGTCTGCGCGGTGTCCTGCAGCGACTCCCCCTTCGAGACGCTGGAGCCCTTCGCGGAGAAGTTGATGACGTCGGCGCTGAGCCGCTTCGCGGCGGCCTCGAAGGAGATGCGGGTTCGCGTGGAGTCCTCGAAGAAGAGGTTCACCACGGTCTTGCCGCGCAGCGTCGGAAGCTTCTTGATCTCGCGCTGCTGGGTGTCGGCCATGTCCTCGGCGACGTCGAGGATCTCCAGCGCGTCCGCGCGGGACAGGGTCTTGGTATCCAGCAGGTGTCTCACCGGTCGGCCCCCTCGATCGTGACGAACTCCTCGCCGTCCACTTCGGCCAGTCGCACGTTCACCCGTTCGTCGGATGCGCTCGGCAGGTTCTTCCCGACGAAGTCCGGCCGGATCGGCAGCTCGCGGTGGCCGCGGTCGATGAGGGTCGCGAGGCGGACCGCGGCGGGGCGGCCGATGTCCTGGAGCGCGTCCAACGCTGCCCGGATGCTGCGGCCGGAGAAGAGCACATCGTCGACGAGGACGACCACGGCTCCGTCGATCCCGCCGGAGGGGATGGAGGTGGGCTGCGGTGCCCGGGTCGGATTCCGGTGCAGGTCGTCGCGGTACATCGTCACATCCAGCGCGCCGACCGGCACGACCGTTCCGCTGAACTCGCCGATCAGCGTGGCGATGCGATTGGCCAGTGCGACGCCGCGAGTGGGTATGCCGAGGATCACGAGACCATCGGACCCCTTGTTGGACTCGAGGATCTCGTGGGAGATCCGAGTCAGGGCCCGGGCGATGTCGGCTTCATGCAGCACAGTGCGCGTGCTCATCCGCCGCTCCCTTCTCCGCCTCACAGGACGGGGTTAAAGGTTGCTTCGGTCAATCCTACCCGACCCGGATCACGGTGCGCCTCCGTGCGGTGCGGCCGCGCACTGGCACGCTGAGCACGTGGCAGATGCAAGCCCGGCGGACGCGCGCAGCCGCGACGCTCCGCGCCCGCGCGCACGACCGGCGTCGTACCTCTCGCGCTCGTCGGTCGAGTTCGGGCGAGGCATCTCGTTCTTCGACGCGATCTACGGATTCGCCGCACGGTCATCGTGGTGTTCTGGCGGGTGAATGTTCGGCTCATGCGCCGCCTGCGCGGATTGGACGCGGTCACCACGGCGATCAATCTCGCGGCTGCCGCGGCCGTGATCCTGATCGCGTACACCACCCAGGGGATCAGCGATCCGGCCACTGCCGCACTGCCCCTTCCGACCGCCTGCTATGCCGCCAACATCGCCCTGGTCGCGTTCTGCCAGATCGCCATGTTCCAGGTCGCCCGCGCGCGGGGGCTGGAGCGGTCCCCGCTTCCCGGCCGTGCGAACCTCCTGGGCGTCGCGGCGGCGCTGGTCACGCCCGTCGTCTTCCTCGCCTCCATACCGGTCGCGCTGATCTGGGGTGCGCCCCCGCAAAGCTCACGTGGGCGGTGAGTCTGGTGCTCAGCCCGCTCGTGGGCGTGCTGGCAGCACGCGCGAACCGGCCCAGCCGCCAGGTGGAATGACAGCGGCCGCGATCAGGACGCCCGGTGATACCGCGCCCGTTCACGGGCGGGCAGTCGTCACGCCACGGCGGGAGCGGTCGCCTCGCGCGAGAGGGCGTCCTCGGCGGTACGGGAGCGGATCGGATGCCCGTGCGTGGTGAGGCACTTGCCGCTGGCGAGGTCCCACTTCCAGTCGTGCAGGCTGCAGGTGAGCACGCCGTCCTCGATCTTGCCGGTCTTGGACAGGTCCGCCCGCAGGTGCGGGCACCGGCGCTGCACCACCCAGTCGCCCAGCTGCACGTCCTCGGACACATCGGACTGCTCCGCGTACCAGTTCTCGACGTACTCGATCCGGTCGCGGGACAGGCACTTCATGAAGGTGTAGATGAACTCGTTGAACTTGCCCACTCGGCCGGCCTGGAACTGCATCGAGAGGAAGATCGAGTTCGACCAGTCGATCTCGTGGTCGCGGATGTTCGTCGAGACCAGGTCGGCCGGGATGGTGAACCAGTACCCGGTCTCCTCCCCCGCATACTCCCGCACCTTCGCCTTCGGGAAATCGACGACCATGTCCAGTTCGCCGATCGTGTAGCGCACCGGTCCCCCGACGCCGTCGCGGAAGATCCGTCCGCGACGCAGCAGCGGCTCCCACCACTCCTTGAGGGCGGCGAGCATCTCGGCCGGGGGCAGTACCGCTGCGCGCGATGCCTCTTCGCGGGCGACCTCGTCCTGCCGGGAATCGCGCTGTTCGGCCAGGTACGCCCATTTGTCGCCGAAGATGTGCTCGATCTCGTCGTCGGTGTACAGCGTCTGGGTGACGGCGATCTGGCCGTGGTCCAGTTCGACGACCGTCCCGGGCAGGTACAGGTAGCCCTTCTGCTCGGGGCGCAGCTGAGCCATGTGCTCGAGGAACTGCCGCTGGTCGGTGAAGATCGAGTCGTCTTCGAGGCCGTATCCGTTGTAGCGGAACAGCTCTTCGCGCAGGAACATCGGCGGTCCGGCCATCGGGAAGACGTGCTCCGCGCCGACCTTCTCGATGTAGTACATCGCGCGCTTGTTCTGCGCATCGCGTTTGAGCCGTGCGAAGTTCTGCTTCGCCTCCTGGGGCAGGTCGTAGACCATCGGCCACCAGATCGCGCCCGAGACCTGGGTGAAGTAGGCGTCGGGCTTGCTGAAGCCCAGCAGCGCGTCCAGGTCGAGCGGATGCGAGTCGTTCTGGTTCAGGATGCTGGCGGTGCCGTCGTCCACGGAGAGACTGGAATCGCCGATCGGACCGTCGCTCGGCGCGCGCAGCGGCGTGACCATCACCTTCAGGTCGCCGAACTCCAGTGGCACACCGGCCTGGGTGTGGATGATGTTCGAGTATCCGAGAGCACGCAGATCCTGCTCGAGATCGTCGGTGGGATAGTCCGGCAGCAGGACCTTGATGTCCTTCGGGACGAAGCGCTCCATCAGCGCGGGGTCGAAGTGATCGCGGTGCCGGTGCGAGATGTACAGGAAGTCGGCGTTTCCGTACGTCGCCCAGTCCAGTCCTCGGTTGTCCGGGAACGGGAACCACGCCCCGAAGAACGTCGGGCCGATCACCGGGTCGCACAGGATGCTGCCGCCGCGGGTCTCGATGAACATGCCGGCGTGGCCGAGGCCGGTGATCCTCATGGCGCTCCCAAATTCCTCAGATGACGTCGTCTTGTGAACGCCCCGATTCTACGGTGCGACCCTGCGGCGCTCCTGCGGGCCGGCTGTGCGGCGGCGGATCGGACGCCCCGATCAGGACGAGCGGGCGATCCGCGCGAGCACTCCGTGCACGAAGGCGCCGGAGTCGTCCGTGGAGAATTCCTTGGCCAGGTCGACGGCCTCATCGATCGCGACGGCGGTGGGCACCTCGTCGTTGTACAGGATCTCCCAGACGCCCATCCGCAGCAGAGCGCGATCCACGGCGGGCATTCGGGCCAGAGACCAGTCCTTGGCGAAGGTGCTGATCTGCTCGTCGATCTCGTCGCGGTTGTCGATCACGCCGTCGACGATCTCGCGGGCATACAGCCACGAGGACTCGCGGGCGGGTTCGTTCGCGGCTCGCGTCGCCTCGGCGGCGAGGGTGACGGCGAGGTCGTCGCCGCGAACGTCGGACTGGAACAGGATGTCGAGGGCACGCTTGCGCGCCTTGGTGCGGGCGCTCATCAGAAGAAAGCTCGCCCGCGCTAGTTGACGCGACCGAGGTAGTCGCCCGTGCGGGTATCGACCTTGACCTTCGTGCCGGTCTCCAGGAACAGCGGGACCTGGATCTCATAGCCGGTCTCGACGGTGGCGGGTTTGGTCCCGGCCGATGACCGGTCGCCCTGCAGGCCGGGCTCGGTGTAGGTGATCTCCAGCACCACGGATGCCGGGAGCTCGACGTAGAGCGGATTGCCGTTGTTCAGCGCGATCTGGACCTGCTGATTCTCCAGCAGGAAGTTCGCGGCATCGCCGACGACGCTCGCGGGGACGGTCAGCTGGTCGTAGTCGGCGACGTCCATGAACACGAAGCCTTCGCCGTCGTTGTACAGGTACGTGAAGTCACGGCGGTCGACGTTCTCGATCTCGATCTTCGCACCGGCGTTGTAGGTGCGGTCCACCGTCTTGCCGGAGACGACGTTCTTCAACTTGGTGCGCACGAATGCGCCGCCCTTGCCGGGCTTGACGTGCTGGAACTCGATGACGTTCCACAGCTGTCCGTCGATGCTGAGGACGACGCCGTTTCTGATGTCTGCGGTGGATGCCATGACTGGGTGATTCCGATCGTGAGGGGCACGGGGCGCAAGCGCCGAGGCGAGGTCGCCGCCCTTCGCCTAGCTCAGGAACCGCGGCCGGTAGTTGCCGACGATCGATTCTACGGGATTCGGCGGGTGCGGGCAGGTCTCAGCCGTCCGCCTGCCCGGTGAGGACCTCGATCAGGCGCCTCGTGGCGCTCGCATACCCCGCCACGCCCTCGCCGATCACGTGGACGACGGCGACATCCGCGACGTAGGAGTGATGCCGGAAGGGCTCCCGTTCCTGGACGTTGCTGATGTGCACTTCGGCGACCGGCAGCGCAACGGCCGACAGCGCGTCGCGCAACACGACCGAGGTGTGCGTCAGGCCGCCCGGATTGATGATGATTCCCGCGCAGTCCTGCCGCGCCGCGTGGATCGCGTCGATCAGGACCCCCTCGTGGTTGCTCTGCACCGCACGGATGTCGAAGCCGCTCGCGGCCGCGGTCGCCGCGGTGAGCTGCTCGACGTCCGCGAGTGTCTGGGATCCGTAGACGTCCGGCTCGCGTGTGCCGAGCAGGTTCAGGTTCGGTCCGTTCACCAGCAGCAGACGGCGGGGAAGGTTCGCCGACATCAGCCTGCGACCTCCTGGTAGGCGGCGAACAGGAGCGACTCGTCCGGCGCTCGCAGCACCGTCGGCCGCGCGATGTCGTCCAAGACGATGAAGCGCAGCATGCCGGCGCGGCTCTTCTTGTCGCGCTGCATGGTGGCAAGCAGCTGCGGCCACGCGCCGGCACGGTACGTGGTGGGCAGACCCAGCAGCTCCAGGACGTCGCGGTGACGCTGGACCGCGGCATCCGGCAGGCGTCCGGCCAGACGTGACAGTTCGGCGGCGTACATCATGCCCACCGAGATCGCTGCACCGTGACGCCAGCGATAGCGCTCGGCGTGCTCGATGGCGTGGCCCAGGGTGTGGCCGTAGTTGAGCACCTCGCGAAGGCCGCCTTCGCGGAAGTCCTCCCCCACGACGTGGGCCTTCATGCCGATCCCCAGTTCGATGCAGCGCCGGAAGGACTCGCTGGTCGGATCCACTGCGGCGGTGCTGTCGGCCTCGATGATGTCCAGGATCTCCGGATGCCAGATGAACCCCGCCTTGACGACCTCGGCGAAGCCGGCCACCGCCTCGTTGGGCGAGAGGGACTCCAGCGTGCTCAGGTCGCAGACCACGGCCCGCGGCGACCAGAAGGCGCCCACGAGGTTCTTGCCCTCTGCCGTGTTGATGCCGGTCTTGCCGCCGACGGCGGCGTCGACCATACCCAGCACCGTGGTGGGCACCTGGACGACCTGTACGCCGCGCAGCCAGGTGGCCGCGACGAATCCGGCCAGGTCGGTGACCGCTCCGCCGCCGAATCCGACGACGGCATCCGTGCGGGTGAAGTCTGCTTTCCCCATCACCTGCCAGCAGAAGGCGGCCACTTCCACGCGCTTGCCCTGCTCGGCGTCCGGAATCTCGGCGAGCAGCACCTCACGGCCGCCCTCCGCCATCAGCCGCTCGCGCAGCTCCGCGGCGGCGGCGCCCAGGGTCGGCGGGTGCACGACCAGAACCTTGCGCACTGCGGGATCCAGCGCGGCACCGACCAGGTCGAGGATGCCGCGCCCGATGGTGATGTCGTAGCCTGCGTCCCCGGACACGGAGATGGTGGTCGTTTCGGTCATGCGTCCTCCTCGGCGCTCTGCGTGTTCTGCGCCCACGCCGCGATCGCGGCGACGACGGCGGCCAGCGGACCCGAGGAGGTGTCGAAGGTGACGTCGGCGACCTCCTCGTACAGGCCGCGGCGTTCGGCGAAGATCCGCTGCCAGCGGGCGAGCGGATCGGCGTCGGCCAGCAGGGGCCGGTCGCTGCCGTGCAGGCGGGCGGCCACGATGTGCGGCGAGACCGTCAACAGCACGACCCGATGCGCGGACAGATCCGCCCGGGTGTCGGCGTCCAGGATGGCGCCACCGCCGAGGGCGACCACGCCGCCGTGGGCCAGGGCTTCCGAGACGGCCGTCCGCTCGATCTCACGGAAGCGCGCCTCGCCGAAGCGGTCGAAGAGCTCAGGGATCGGCCCGTGGTCGCGCACGATCGCCTTGTCCGTGTCGGTGAAGGTCTGCCCCAGCGCGCGTGCCACCCGGCGGCCCACGCTGGTCTTGCCCGCACCCATCGGTCCGATCAGGACGATCGCGCTATCGGGCGAGGTCATGCTCGATGAGCGCGGGATCGCTCGTGCTGCGCGTGCGCAGGGTCTCCGGGATGGCGGCCAGGTATCCCTCGAGGTTGCGTCGCGTCTCGGCGACGCTGTCCCCGCCGAACTTCTCCAGCACCACTTCTGCCAGGACGAGGGCGGCCATCGCCTCGGCGACGACGCCCGCAGCCGGAACCGCGCAGACATCGGATCGCTGGTGATGGGCCGAAGCGCTCTCGCCGGTGGCGACGTCGATGGTGCGCAGCGAATGCGGCACCGTGGCGATCGGCTTCATACCGGCGCGGATGCGCAGGACGGTGCCGGTGGACATGCCGCCTTCGATGCCGCCGGCGCGGTCGCTGGAGCGGGTGATGCCCCGCTCGGTGGCGAACAGCTCGTCGTGGGCGGCGGATCCGCGCCGCGTGGTGGTGAGGAATCCGTCCCCGACTTCGACGCCCTTGATCGCCTGGATGCTCATCAGCGCCTGCGACAGCTTGGCGTCCAGGCGGCGGTCCCAGTGCACGTGCGAGCCCAGCCCGGGCGGGAGGCCGTAGGCGAGCACCTCCACGATGCCGCCGAGCGTGTCGCCGTCCTTGCGCGCGTCGTCGACCTCTTCGACCATGAGGGCGGAAGTGGCCGGGTCGAAGCAGCGCAGCGGGTCGGCGTCGAGCTGCCCGACGTCGTCGGGGGTGGGCAGCGGCGCGTCTTCGGGGACGCGGACCGGACCGATGGAGAGCGTGTGACTGACCAGCCGGATGCCCAGTTCGGCCAGGAATGCCCGCGCGATCGCTCCCAGCGCGACGCGCGCGGCGGTCTCCCGGGCGCTGGCGCGCTCGAGGATCGGACGCGCCTCGTCGAATCCGTACTTCTGCATGCCGACCAGGTCGGCGTGGCCGGGCCGGGGCCTGGTCAGGGGGGCGCCGCGTCCGCGGGACATGTCGGTCAGATCGACCGGATCGGGATTCATCACCTCGACCCACTTGGGCCACTCGGTGTTGCCGATCCGCAGCGCGATGGGGCTGCCCAGGCTGGACCCGTGCCGGACGCCGCCGGAGATCGTGAGTTCGTCCTCTTCGAACTTCATGCGCGAGCCGCGGCCGTAGCCGAGCTTCCTGCGGGCGAGGTCGGCTTGGATCGCGGTGCGCGACACGGGGACGCCGGCGGGCAGACCCTCCATGATGGCGACCAGTTCGGGGCCGTGGGATTCACCGGCCGTGAGCACGCGGAGCATTCCCCTAGTCTCCCACGACGGCCGAGTGCATTTCGGCGAGCACCAGGCTCTCGCCCTCGAGGGCGTCCTCGGTGCCCCCGGTGACGAAGACGCGCACCTGAAGGAGGGCCTGATGCAGCAGCATCCCCAGCCCGGAGGTCGCCGGACGGCCGGCGCGCTCCCACGCGGACGCCAGGACGGTGGGCCAGTGGCCGTACACGACGTCGAACAGGAGGCCGCCGGACCGGGCCAGCGCGTCCGCAGCGGCGAGGGGCACCTCGGCGTCGCCGGGGAGGGTGGCGATCGTGACCGTCGCGTCGGTGTGGACGGGCGCGTCGAAGGACACGCCGATGACCTCGAGGCCGAGCGTCGTCCCGAGCCGGGCGAGCGGCGCAACCGCTGCGGGGCGCCGCGCGACGACCTCGACACGGTCTGCGCCGAGCTCGCTGAGCGCGACGAGAGCCGACATCGCCGTGGCTCCGGCGCCGACGATGCGGCCGCGGTCCACCTCGTGGACGCCGTCGTCGCCGAGCGCGCGCACGATCCCGCCGACGTCCGTGTTGAATCCGCGGGGCACGTCGTCGGTCAGCAGCAGCGTGTTGACCGCTCCGGTCAGTTCCGCGCGGCGGTCTCGCTGGGCGGAGGCGTGGAAGGCCTGCCCTTTCAGCGGCATCGTCAGCGACAGGCCCCGCCAGCGGTCGGAGAGCCCGGCCAGCTCTCCGGTGAAGGCTGCGGCGGTGACGCGGCGCCGCTCGTAGGTCCAGTTCAGCCCGAGTGCGCGGTAGGCCGCTGCGTGCAGCTGAGGCGAGCGGCTGTGGGCGACGGGGTCGCCCCATACCTCCAGGCGTGTGGCGTCGGGTGTCAGCATCCCGAATCGGGGTTCTCGCTGCACCACGCCTGCCACTGGGCGACCGCACGGTTGTGATCCGCGAGGTTCGACGTGAAGACCGTCTCACCCGTGTCGAGGTTGACCGTCACGAAGTACAGCCAGTCGCCGTCGGCCGGGTGCATCGCGGCGTCGATGGCCGTGTCACCCGGGTTGGAGATCGGTCCGATCGGCAGGCCGGGGTGCACATACGTGTTCCACGGGTTGTCGTTGAACTGCGCTTCCTCGGACGTGCTGGCCGTGCCGTCCGCCTCGCCGTACCCGTACTGGGCGGTCGAGTCCATCTCGAGCTTTCCGAAGGTCTGCTGGTTGTCCGGGGACAGACGGTTCTGGATCACGCGGGAGACCTTGTAGAAGTCCGCCTCGAAGCGCGCCTCGCGCTGGATGATCGAGGCGATCGTCAGCACCCGCTGCCGGTCATCGACGGGCACCGCCGCGGCATCCAGGGATTGCACGGTGCGATCGACCAGCGTCCTGACGATCTCGGGCGCGCTGGCACCGGGGTCGAACGTGTACGTCGCGGGGAACAGCCATCCTTCGAGGCTGTCCGCCGCAACGCCGTAGTCCGCGGGGTTGGCCACCGCCGCCTGGAAGTCCTCGACGGGCAGCCCGGTGCCTTCGGCCAGGATCGGCAGCGACTGCTCCACGGTCAGCCCCTCGCGGAGCTGGGCGCTGTTCTCCAGCTTGTTCGCGGGATTCAGCAGCGCTTCCAGCGCGGCGGCCGAGGTCATCTGCTTCTGCAGCTTGAACACGCCCGGGACGAAGGGCGGATTCTGGCCGGTGTCGATCAGGTAGTCGTAGAAGGCGCCGGGTGTCTTGGTCACGCCCGCGTCGAACAGGCTCTGGGAGATCGGCGCACCGGTGTCGCCGGAGGCGATCGTCACGAACGCCTCGCCGTCGGCCAGGCCGGGGTCGAAGTCCTTCGGTTCCTGCCAGCCCATCACCTCGCGGATCTGCGGCTCATACGTGTTCCAGACCCACAGCCCTGCTCCGGCGATACCGCCCAGCAGGACCAGGACGACCCCGAGCGCGATCCATGCGCCGGTGCGGCGCTTGCGCCGCTTGCCCGACGGCGGCTCCTGCCCGAGGCTGTCGGTTCTCTGCTCGCCGGTGAAGAGGTCCTCCAATGTCGCGGTCGCCGCCGGGCGGGGGGCAGCGGACTCGCCGCTCCGGCTGTACGGCGGCGGGGATGCCGCGCCGGCGGCGACGGGCCAGTCGTCCGCGTCGTCGACCGGCAGCACGGACGGGGAGGAGAGGGCGGACGCTGCCGGCACGGACCGCGCTGCCGGCGCGGCGGCCGATGGTGCCGCGGGGGCGGGAGCTTTCGCGGGGGTCGCGGTCCGTGAGTCCTCCGCGGGAACCTTGTGCGCAGCGGCCTGGCGTGCGGCTGCCTCGCGGGCCTCGCGGCGAGAGAGCGGGCGACCCCCTGCCGGGGTGCGTCCGCCGGTCGGCGTCAGGGGTTCGGAGGTGCCGCGCGGGGCGTCCTCGCCCGACGCACGTCGCTCACGCGGATCGGGGAGTTTGCCGAACAGGTCCGCGAACGGATCATCGAACGGCGATTTCGCTTCGGGCATGTCAGGTGGGCTCCTGGGCCGGGGGAACGGGTGATCCGGCCGGTCGTCCCGTGCTCTTCTCGACATCGAGTGCTTGCTGGAGGAGAACGACGGCGGCGACCTGGTCAACAATGCTACGAGATGAACGCTGGGTTCTACCCGAGTCTCTCAGCGCAGCGTGCGCGGAGACCGTGCTCAGCCGTTCGTCGACCAGGCGGACCGGCAGGCCGGATGCCGCGGCCAGGTCCGCCGCGAAGGCTCGCGCGTCCGTGGTCGAGGCGGTGTCCTCGCCGCGCATGTTCAGCGGTAGCCCGACCAGGAGTTCGCGCGCCTCGTGCTCCCCGGCAAGCGCGACGATCCGCGGAATCGACGCCTCGTTGCGGGGAACGGTCTCCACCGGAGTCGCGAGCATCCCGTCCGGGTCGCAGCGTGCCACACCGACCCGCGCGCGGCCGACATCGATGCCGAGCCGCACCCCCCGCCTGAAGTCCGTCACCGGGAACCGAGCGCGGCCTTGACGGCGTTCAGTGCGGCCGGCAGGGCCGTCGCGTCCGTGCCGCCGCCCTGGGCGACGTCATCGCGGCCACCCCCACCGCCGCCGAGAGCGGTCGCGGCGACCTTGGCCAGCGCTCCGGCGCGTGCACCGGCCTGGCGGGCCGCCTCGTTGGTGGCCACGAGCACCACAGGCCGGCCGCCGACCTCGGCGCCGATCGCGACGATGCCGGGTTCGGTGCCGAGCCGGTCGCGCACGCCGAGGGCCAACGACCGCACGTCATCGGCCGAGGAGGCTGTGCCGATCGTCTCGGCGACCACCCGATGCGGCCCCACCGTCTCGGCGTTGGCGGCCAGGGCGGGGATGCGCTCGGTCAGTGCACGGGACTCGAAGGCGGCGATCCGCTTCTCCGCCGCCTTGAGGCTGGCGGTCAGCTCGGCGATGCGCGCGGGCAGCTGGTCGCGCGGGGTCTTCAGCGTGGAGGTGAGCTGCGAGACGATGGCCCGCTCGGCGGCGAGGTCGCGGAACGCATCCAGCCCGACCAACGCCTCGACGCGACGGTTCGAGGCGCCGACCGAGGATTCGCCGACGAGGTTCACCAGCCCGATCTCTGCGCTGGAGGAGACGTGGGTTCCCGCGCACAGCTCACGCGACCAGGGGCCGCCGATGTCCACCATGCGCACCGTGTCACCGTACTTCTCGCCGAACAGGGCCATCGCGCCGAGGGACTTCGCCTCGTCGAGGGACACCACCCGCGTGGTCACCTCGAGGTTGTCGCGGACGGCGTTGTTCGCGATCTCCTCGATCTCGGTGCGCGTCTCCGGCGACAGGGCCTGGCCCCAGGTGAAGTCCAGGCGCATGTACCCGGCGCGGTTGAGAGAGCCGGCCTGCGTGGCGCTCTTGCCGAGCGTGTCCCGCAGGGCGGCGTGGACCAGATGGGTCGCGGAGTGCGCCTGACGCGCGGCCCGGCGGTTGACCGCATCCACGACGGATGTCGCCGGCTGGCCGACGCCCACGTCGCCGGAGGTGACCTGGACGGTGTGACTGATCAGGCCGGGCACCGGCTTCTGCACGTCGAGCACTTCCAGCTCGTACCCCGGGCCGACGATGATGCCCTTGTCGGCGACCTGGCCGCCGGATTCCGCGTACAGCGCCGTGTCGGCGAGGATCACCTCGGCGATCTGGCCGGCCGTCGCGCGGTCCACGGACACGCCGTCGACGAGCAGCCCGAGGATCGTGGACTCGGTCTCCAGGTCGGTGTACCCGGTGAAGACCGTCTCGCCCTTGGCGCGGAACTCCCGGTAGACGCCGTGGTCGGCCAGAGCCCGCTTGCGGGAACGGGCATCCGCCTTGGCCCGCGTACGCTGCTCCAGCATGAGCGTGTCGAACGCGGCGCGGTCGACCGTGAGTCCGGCCTCTTCGGCGATCTCGAGGGTGAGGTCGATCGGGAAGCCGTAGGTGTCGTGCAGGAGAAAGGCTTCGGAGCCTGCGATCGTGGTGCCGCCGGACTTCTTGGTCTCGGCGACCGAGAGGTCCAGGGTCGTGGTTCCCGCCGCCAGGGTGCGCAGGAAGGTCTCCTCCTCGGCGATCGCGTACGCGGACAGCCGCGGATACTCCGTCTCCAGCTCGGGGTACACGTCCTTCATCGCGTCGCGCGACGCGGCGAACAGCTCCGGGAAGGTCGGCCCGTCCACGCCGAGCAGGCGCATCGAGCGGATGCCGCGGCGCATCAGACGGCGCAGGATGTAGCCGCGCCCCTCGTTGGTGGGGGTCACGCCGTCGGCGAGCAGCATCAGCGAGGAACGGACGTGGTCGGCGATGATGCGCATGCGCACGTCGTCCCCGTGGTCCGCTCCGTAGCGCCGCCCGCTCAGTTCGGATGCCAGATCGAGCACCGGCCGCACCTGGTCGGTCTCGTACATGTTCTGCACGCCCTGCTTGATGAACGCGATCCGCTCGAGCCCCATGCCGGTGTCGATGTTCTTCTGCGGGAGCTCGCCGACGATGCGGAAGTCGTATTTCGAGGTGACGTCGTCGATCGCGTACTGCATGAAGACGAGGTTCCAGATCTCCACGTACCGGTCATCGTCGGTGGCGGGACCTCCGTCCACGCCGTAGGCGGGACCCTGGTCGAAGAAGATCTCCGAGCACGGGCCGGCCGGCCCCGGAAGCCCGGTGCTCCAGTAGTTGGTGTCCTTGTCCAGCCGCTGGATCCGCTCCTCGGGCAGGCCGGCGATCGTGCGCCACAGCCGGGCGGCCTCGTCGTCGTCCTTGTAGACGGTGACCCAGAGGTCCTTCGGGTCGAATCCGAGTCCGCCGTCCGACTCGGAGGAGGTCAGCAGCTCCCACGCGTACGTGATCGCGCCCTCCTTGAAGTAGTCGCCGAACGACCAGTTGCCGAGCATCTGGAAGAACGTGCCGTGGCGCGGAGTCTTGCCGACCTCTTCGATGTCGTTGGTGCGGATGCACTTCTGGATATCCGCAGCACGCGGGTACGGCGCCGGAACCACACCGCTCAGGTACGGGATGAACGGGACCATGCCGGCCACCGTGAACAGCAGCGCAGGGTCATCGGTGACCAGCGACGCCGAGGGCACGATGGTGTGGTCGCGCTTCTCGAAATAGCGGAGGAAACGGTCGGCGAGCTCTGCGGTTTTCATGGGAATCCTCGAACAAGGGCGGCGTCCCCCATCGGGGGACACCGCCGGGCGGGTCGATCAGTCGGTGAGCTTCTTGGCGGCGGACTCGCCCGCATCAACGGTGCGGGATGCCGCATCCGCAGAGGCTGCGACCGCATCCGTCGCGCCGTCCTTCACCGCGTCCACTGCGTCAGCCGCGGATGCCTTCGCGGCGCCGTACGCGTCGCTCGCGGCATCCTTGACCTCGTCCACGATCCCGGAGAAGCGCGCTTCCTGCTCGCGATAGGCGTCGCCGATCCGGTCGGTGAACTCCGTGATGCGAGCGTCCACATCGGCGAGGACTTCGTGGCCGCGGGGGTCCTTGTTCATGAGGTGTGCGGCGACGAAACCGCCGATCACGCCGAACAGGAACCACAGCAGGCTTTTCATGTCACCACTTTCCTCGTCCGCAGGGCGCGGCACTCCCCCATCGTAGGGGTGCGCCGGTACGCTCGCAGGCTCGATCTTCGAGAACCGAGTGTACGCGCACGCATGCAGAAGGGCGCCGGGTCTCCCCGGCGCCCTTCTGCAGAAACGCGCTATCGCGCGGCGTAGTACTCCACGACGAGCTGGACGTCACCGGTGACCGGGACCTCAGCGCGCTTGGGACGACGCAGCAGACGTGCGTGCAGCTTGTCCAGCTCGACCTCGAGGTAGCCCGGAACCGGGGGCAGGACCTCGGCGTGACCGCCGGCGGCTGCGACCTGGAAGGGCTCGGTGCCCTCGCTCTTGGCCTTGACGTGGATGAGCTGTCCCGGCTTGACGCGGAACGACGGGCGGTCGACGAGCTGGCCGTCGACGAGGATGTGGCGGTGCACGACGAGCTGGCGGGCCTGAGCCGTGGTGCGGGCGAAACCGGCACGCAGCACGAGCGCGTCCAGACGCATCTCGAGGAGCTCGACCAGGTTCTCACCGGTCAGGCCCTGGGTGCGGCGGGCCTCGTTGAAGGTGTTGCGCATCTGCTTCTCGCGGATGCCGTACTGCTCGCGCAGACGCTGCTTCTCGCGCAGACGCACGGCGTAGTCGCTGTCCTGCTTGCGCTTGGTGCGGCCGTGCTCGCCGGGCGCGTACGGGCGCTTCTCGAGGTACTTGGCGGCTTTCGGCGTCAGCGGGATGCCGAGCGCGCGCGACAGGCGGACCTTGCGGCGGTCCTGGGACTTCGTGGGCACGGATGTGTCCTTCCAAAATGACATGGCCGCGTCTTTCGCGACTCATGGACGTATCTGCTGCCCTTCCCATCCGGGGCGCACGTCGGGGCGCACCGAAGGTGTGTTGGGGGCAGGAGATACCCGAAAACTGGGTTTCGAGCCGGTCCAGCTTAGCAGGTGCGGGCTGTGGACCCGCTCAGGAGCCGGACCCCAGGATGCGGCGGATCTTGTCCAGGCGTGCCTGGACCTCGCGTTCCTGACCGTGGTTGGTGGGCTCGTAGTAGCGCCGCCCGGCCAGTTCCTCGGGAAGGTACTGCTGTGCGACCACACCCACGTCCGAGTCGTGCGGATATCGGTAGCCCTTGCCGTGGCCGAGCCGTTTGGCGCCGGGGTAGTGCGCGTCGCGCAGCGGCGGGGGCACGCGGCCGAAACCTCCGGCTCGGACGTCCGCGATCGCCTTGTCGATCGCCAGGTACGCGGCGTTCGACTTCGCGGTGGTGGCCAGGTATGCGGTCGCCTCGGCCAGCGGGATGCGTCCCTCCGGCATCCCGACGAACTGCACCGCGTCGGCGGCCGCGACCGCGAGCGGCAGAGCCTGCGGGTCGGCGAGCCCGATGTCCTCTGCTGCGGAGATGATCAGCCGTCGTGCGATGAACCGCGGATCCTCCCCCGCCTCGATCATGCGCGCGAGGTAGTGCAGCGAGGCATCCACGTCCGATCCGCGGATGGACTTGATGAAGGCGCTGATCACGTCGTAGTGCTCGTCCCCCTGCCGGTCGTAGCGGAGCAGGGCCCGGTCCACCGCATTGGACACGTCGTCGGCCGTGATCTCCGGGGGCGCGACGGCCTCGTGCGGCTCGTCCCCCGGCTCGGCGCCCTCGTCGCTGACGGGTTCGGCGAGGGATGCCGCCGCCTCGAGCGCCGTCAGCGCGCGGCGGGCATCGCCCGACGCAAGTCGCACGAGAGCGTCACGGGCCCCCGGCAGCAGCGTCACGGCCCCGCCGAGGCCCCGGGGATCGGCCACGGCGCGGTCAAGCAGCATCCCGAGGTCATCGTCGGTGAGCGGCTGCAAGGTCAGCAGCAGCGACCGGGACAGCAGCGGAGAGATCACCGAGAAGGACGGATTCTCGGTGGTGGCGGCGATCAGCACCACCCAGCCGTTCTCGACACCAGGCAGGAGCGCGTCCTGCTGAGCCTTCGTGAAGCGGTGGATCTCGTCCAGGAACAGGATGGTGGACTGTCCGTACAGGTCGCGTTGGGTCAGCGCCTCCTGCATGACCTCGCGGACGTCGCGGACGCCGGCGGTCACGGCCGACAGCTCGACGAAGCGGCGTCCGGAAGAGCGGGCGATGGCCTGGGCGAGGGTGGTCTTGCCGGTTCCGGGCGGTCCCCACAGGATCACCGAGGACGCGGCCCCCGTGGACACATCCGGCCGCGCCAGCAGCACGAGCGGGGAGCCGGGGCGCAGGAGGTGCGACTGACCGGCCACTTCGTCGAGGGAGGTCGGTCTCATGCGCACCGCGAGCGGGGTCTGCCCTTGGAAGAGCGCGGTGGAGGTCACCGATCAAGGCTAACCGGCCCCTGCGACTCCGGCGCGGTGGTTGGTTTGGCGGCGCTCCGGCCCGCGCCGTAGGATCAAGCCGGCCGGGACGACCCGGGAACGAGGGAGGTCCCGTGGCGCCGGGTGGAAAGCAGCGTGACACGCGTGCGGAGCGGGAACGCGCCCGTGTCTACCAGGCACGCCGGGCGTTCCACGAGGGGCGGGCGCGGCGACGCACGCGCGACAACCTCATCGCCGGCATCGGCGGCGCAGTCCTGATCCTCGCGGTCATCGCCGGTCAGGCCGCGTACTTCATGTCCGGGCCGGGAGCTCCCACTCCGACCCCCTCTTCCTCGACCTCGCCGGCGCCGACGTCGACTCCGGCGCCGGGCGGTTCGCCGGCCGTGACGCCGGCCCCGAGCGACTCGTCCGTGCCCGTCCCCACACCCACCACAGCTCCCTGACGAGTGCGAGCCGGGCGCCCGCGCTCTCGGTTGCCCGGCCCCGCCGTACTAGGCTGGGGCCGTCCATCCCCCACAGGCGGCGAGAGCCGCGATGAGGTGCATCCCGTGACTGCCGCAGCAGAGTCCACTCCCCCGTCCACCACCGATTCCGAGCCGGAGAACGATCCCGGCGCCGAAGCGGACCAGACCGCGGCGCCCGCCGACGCCACACCGGCCGACGCGCCACCGGCAGACGCCGCGCCCACCGACGTGACGCCCACCGACGTGACGCCCACCGACGTGACGCCCACCGACGTGACACCCACCGACGTGACACCCACCGACGTGACACCCGCCGGCGCACCTGCGGTCCCCGCACCCGGCAAGGCCATGCCCTCCCCGGCGAAGGCCATGCCGTCGCCCGCGGACGCCGCACCGCCGGAGGCCGAGACGGAACCGTGGGGCCGCGTCGAGGACGACGGCACCGTCTCGGTGCGCGAGGCGGACGGCTGGCGCGTGGTCGGACAGTATCCGGACGGATCCGCCGAAGAGGCGCTCGCGTACTACCGGCGCAAGTTCTCCGACCTGGCAAGCGAGGTCGCGCTGCTCGAGGTGCGCTCCCGTCGTGGCGGTGTATCGCCGTCCGACCTGCGCGCGACTGCGCGCGCCCTGCACGCCAAGCTGCAGGACGCGGCGGCGGTGGGCAACCTGGCGGCGCTGGACGCGCGTGTGCTCGCGCTCACCGGTACGCTCGCCGCAGCATCCGAATCCGAGGCCGCCGCATCCCGGCAGGCCGTGGAGGAGGCCGTGCGCGTTCGCACCGAACTCGTGGAGAAGGCCGAGGCCCTCGCCGCGCGCGACCCGCGCACCGTGCAGTGGAAGCAGGCCTCGGTCGACCTCGCGTCGATGTTCGACGAGTGGCAGTCGCAGCAGCAGAACGGCCCACGCCTGCCGAAGTCGACCGGTCAGCAGCTGTGGAAGCGATTCCGCGACGCTCGCGCGACCGTGGACAAGCACCGCCGCGAGTTCTACGCCGAGCTGGACGAGGCGCACAAGACGGTGCGGGACCAGAAGGCCAAGCTCGTCGAGAAGGCCGAAGCGCTCGCCCCGAAGGGCGAGGACGGCATCACCGCCTACCGCGAGCTGCTGGATCAGTGGAAGTCCGCCGGTCGCGCCGGCAAGAAGGCCGACGACGCGCTGTGGGCGCGGTTCAAAGCCGCCGGCGATGCCCTCTACAGCGCGCGCGGCGCGCGCGAGGCCGCGGACGAAGAGGAATCCCGCGAGAAGATCGACGCCAAGCGGGCGCTGTTGGAGCAGGCACGCAGCATCGCTGACGAACGCGACCTGGTCCAGGCGCGAAGTGCCCTCACCGCCATCCAGCGCCAGTGGGATGACATCGGCCGGATCTTCCCCCGCGACAAGGAACGCGTCCTGGACGACGATCTGCGCAGGATCGAGACCGCGCTGCGCAGTCGCGAGGAGACGGATTGGAAGCGCAACAACCCCGAGACCAAAGCGCGCGCCAACGACATGACGCGACAGCTCACCGAAGCAATCGCGAAGCTCGAGGACGAACTCGCGAAGGCGCAGAAGTCGGGCAACGAGGCGGCCATCGCGAAGGCGACCGAGGCGCTCCAGGCGCGCCGGGCGTGGCTCAACGCGCTCGGCGGCTGAGCGCTCCTCCCTGCTGATCGGACGGACGGGTTCTCCACAGAGTCCGCGGCTCGCCACCCGCGGTTCACCGGCATGAGCCACAGTGGCTGCCATGTCCTCGCCGTTCCTCTACTTCGCGGACGGGCGTCTGTCGCAGGCTGAGTTGTCGGCGGCGCGTCTGGACGGCCACCTCGTCGAACTCGGGGACGCGTACATCCCCGCCGACGCCGTCGAGACACGGGAACTGCGTGCCGGATCGCTGCGGGCAATCCTCGGAGACACCCTCGCCGCGACGCACCTGAGCGCAGCATGGGTCCACGGCGGCCTCCATGTCCCGCCGGCCCGCCATACCGTGCAACGGGCTGTGCCGCGCCGGCTGCACCAGGTGATGGGCCGCCGGCTGCTCTACCGCGACCTCAACGTCGACCCGGTCGATCTGATGCGCATCAGCGGCGTGTGGGTCACCGACCCGGTGCGCACTCTCGCAGATCTGTCACGAGTCGTCGACGACGAGCACGCGCGCGCCGCGCGGCTGCTGGCCGATGCCGTTCCCGGACTGCCCGCGCGGGCGATCGCCTGGATGGCAGCGCACGGCGCGCTGCCGAACAAGCGATCTGCGCTGGCATTCCTGCGGGGCCTGGCGGCGCGGGGTGCGGTGGATCAGGAGGAGGTGACGCGGTAGACGTCGTAGACGGCGTCGATGCGTCGCACCGCGTTCAGGACCCGCTCGAGGTGGACGATGTCCCCCATCTCGAAGACGAACCGGCTCAGCGCCAGTCGATCGTTGGTCGTGGAGACGGTGGCAGAGAGGATGTTCACATGATGCTCGCTCAGCACGCGCGTGACGTCACTGAGCAGACCTGACCGGTCCAGCGCTTCGATCTGGATCTGAACCAGGAACACGCTCTTGCTCGTCGGCGCCCACTCGACCTCGATCAGCCGCTCCGGATCCTGCATCAGGGAGCTGATGTTGGTGCAGTCGGTGCGGTGCACCGAGACGCCGCTGCCGCGTGTGACGAACCCGACCACTTCGTCGCCGGGCACGGGGGTGCAGCATTTGGCGAGCTTGACCAGGATGTCCGGCGCTCCGCGCACCAGCACACCGGAGTCGCCGCCGCGCTGGGCTCGCGACCGGCCCACCTGCGGAAGGTCGATCGGTCCGGTCGAGGTGTCGTCCGCGCTGACCAGCGCCGTCACCTTCTCGATCACGGACTGCGTGGAGACGTGGCCCTCGCCCACTGCGGCGTACAGCGCCGAGACGTCCTCGTACTTCAGGGACTGCGCGACCTCGGCGAACGAGTCCTGGCTCATCAGCCTCTGCAGGGGCAGATTCTGACGGCGCATCGCGCGGGCGATCGCCTCCTTGCCCTGCTCGATCGCCTCCTCGCGCCGCTCCTTGGTGAACCAGCCACGGATCTTGCTGCGCGCACGCGTGCTCTTGACGAAGGTCAGCCAGTCCTGACTGGGTCCGGCATCCGGGTTCTTCGAGGTGAAGACCTCGACCACGTCGCCGCTTTGCAGTTCGGTCTCCAGCGGCACCAGCCGGCCGTTGACCTTCGAGCCCATCGTGCGGTGCCCGATCTCGGTGTGCACCGCGTACGCGAAGTCCACCGGCGTGGCGCCGCTGGGCAGGCCGATGACCCGGCCCTTCGGCGTGAAGACGTAGACCTCTTTCGCGCCGATCTCGAAGCGGAGCGAGTCCAGGAACTCTCCCGGGTCCGCCGTCTCGGCCTGCCAGTCGGAGATGTGGGCCAGCCACGCCATGTCGGTGTCCATCGACTTCGCGTCCGGCTTGCCGCCGATCAGGCGTTCCTTGTACTTCCAGTGCGCGGCCACGCCGTACTCGGCCTGCTGGTGCATCTCGTTGGTGCGGATCTGGATCTCCACCGTCCGCCCACCCGGGCCCATCACCGTGGTGTGCAGCGACTGGTAGAGATTGAACTTCGGCGTCGCGATGTAGTCCTTGAACCGGCCGGGCAGAGGAGTCCAGCGCGCGTGGATCGCGCCGAGGACCGCGTAGCAGTCCCGGACGCTGCCGACCAGGACCCGGATGCCGATGAGGTCGTAGATGTCGTCGAACTCGCGGCCGCGGACCACCATCTTCTGGTAGACGGAGTACAGCTGCTTGGGCCGTCCCAGCACGCGTCCGCGGATGCGCAGCTCACGCAGGTCGCTGTCCACCGCCTCGATGACGTTCTGCACGTATTGCTCGCGCTGGGGTGTGCGCTGCTTGACGAGACTTTCGATCTCGGCGTACAGCTTGGGATGCATGACCGCGAAGGACAGATCCTCGAGTTCGGATTTGATGGTCTGGATGCCGAGCCGGTGCGCCAGCGGAGCGTAGATCTCCAGCGTCTCGGTCGCCTTCTTGCGCGCCTTCTCCGGGGGTACGAAACCCCACGTCCGAGCGTTGTGGAGGCGGTCGGCGAGCTTGATCAGCAGCACCCGGATGTCGCGGGACATCGCGACGATCATCTTGCGGACGGTCTCAGCCTGCGCGCTCTCGCCGTACTTGACCTTGTCGAGCTTGGTGACCCCGTCCACCAGCATCGACACTTCGTCGCCGAACTCGGCCGTCAGCGTGTCCAGTGCGTATGCGGTGTCCTCGACCGTGTCGTGCAGCAGCGCGGCGGCGATCGCCTTGGGACCCAGCCCCAGGTCGGCGAGGATCTGGGCGACCGCGAGCGGGTGGGTGATGTACGGCTCGCCGCTCTGGCGGGTCTGCCCGGAGTGGGCCTGATCGGCAACGGTGTACGCACGCTCGATGATCGACAGATCGCCCTTGGGGTGGTGCGTGCGCACCGTGCGAAGCAGCTGCTCGACGTCGTCGCGCCGGGCCGAGCGGGAGAAGATGCGCGGTACGAGCCGTCGCAGCGACGAGGACTGGGCGGGGGGAACGGTCTCGGTCATCGATTCCTCCCCTCCCCCGATCCGTCAATCCTATGCCCGTGGCCAGCAGCGGCAGCCGCGCCGGGAGGCCGGTCTAGACCGGCTGCCCGGCACGTTCGCGCGCCGCCAGCACGCGGGCGTCGCGTGTCTTGATGTTCGGCTCGTTCTCGCGCAGCAGCGAATACAGCGGTGCGGCCACGAACACGGTCGAGTAGGCCGCCACGATGGTGCCGACGAAGATCGCCAGCGAGATGTCGGTGAGGGTCTGCGCGCCGAGCCACAGCGCGCCGATGAACAGGATCGCACCGGTCGGCAGGATCGCCACCACGGTCGTGTTGATCGAGCGGATCAGCGTCTGGTTCACCGCGAGGTTCACGGACTCCCCGAAGGTGCGGCCGGACACTTCGCCGTCCTCGGTCGTGTTCTCCCGGATCTTGTCGAACACGACAGTCGTGTCATAGAGCGCGTACGAGAGGATCGTCAGGAAGCCGATGACCGCCGCCGGGGAGATCTCGAATCCGCAGAGGGCGTAGACGCCGACCGTGATGACGAGCACGTCGAGCAGGCCGATGATCGAGGCGGCCGACATCTTCCACGTCCGGAAGTACAGGGCGAGGATCAGGAAGGTCAGCGCGAGGAAGATCGCCAGACCCCACAGCGACTGCCGGGTGACATCGGCGCCCCAGCTGGGCCCGATGAAGGACGAGGTCACCTCGGTGACCGGAACGGCGTAGATCTCAGCCAGCGCGTCGGTCACCTGCTGGGTCTCGCCGGGCGTCAGCTGGTCGGTCTGGACGCGGACGTTGCTGTCCCCGACCGTGGTGACCTTCGTCGTCGCATCGGGCACCACGGAGTGGACAGCCTCGGTGGCCAGCTGCTGGTCCGGGGCGGTGACGTTGGTCACCGTGAACTGGGACCCGCCGGTGAATTCGATCGAGAACTGGATGGGCCGCACGAGCGGAACCAGCGCCGAGCCGATCACCAGGATCGCCGCGATGATGAACCACAGACGGCGACGCCCGACGAACGGGAAAGAGGTCTTGCCGGTGTAGAGGTCGTTTCCGAGCTGACTCATGGAACGCATCAGAGCTCTCCCTCCTTCTCGCGCGGGGACGGTTTGCCGCTGGCCGGAAGCTCGGCCAGCTCCGCCTGTTTGCGCTCGGCGATGGTCTGACGCCGTTCGGCCTCACCGCGTGAGCGGGACGCTCGTCGTTCCGCCGCGGTCTTGGTCGACGCGACCGCCGGTGCGCGGAACTGCGCGCGCCCTCGGTACACCGCTCCCAGTGCTGCCGGATCCATGCCGGAGAGCGGGTGACCGGAACCGAAGAACCGCGTGCGGGCGAGCAGCTGCATCACCGGGTGCGTGAACAGGATGAAGATCAGCACGTCGATGACGGTGGTCAGACCGAGGGTGAACGCGAAGCCCTTCACGGTGGCGTCGGCCAGGATGTACAGCACGACGGCGGCGAGCACGTTGATCGACTTCGAGATGTAGATGGTGCGCTTGGCGCGGCTCCAGCCGTCCTCGACCGCCCCGGTGATGGACTTGCCGTCGCGCAGTTCGTCCCGTATTCGTTCGAAGTAGACGATGAACGAGTCGGCGGTGAAGCCGATGGAGACGATCAGGCCGGCGACGCCGGCGAGCGAGAGGCGGAAGCCCATGCGCCAGGCCAGGATGCAGATGGTGACGTACGTCAGCACACCCATCACGATCAGGGAGGCGATGATCACCATCCCGAGGGCGCGGTAGACGATCAGGGAGTAGATGGCCACGAGTGCCAGGCCGATCAGCCCCGCGATCAAGCCGATCTGCAGCTGTTGCGATCCGAGGGTCGCCGAGATCGTGTCCGAGCTGACCACTTCGAAGCTGAGCGGCAGCGCCCCGTACTTGAGCTGGTCGGCGAGCGTCTTGGCGGTCTCCTGAGTGAAGCTGCCGGTGATGCTCGGGTCGCCGCCGAGGATGATGGCGTTCATCGAGGGGGCCGAGAGCACACTGCCGTCCAGGACGAACGCGAACTGGTTCAGCGGCGTGTTCGCGCCGAACAGCCGCTGACTGATCTGACCGAACGTCTTGGTGCCCGCGTCGTCGAACTTGATGTTGACGGCCCAGCGACCGGTCGTCTGCTCCAGCCCGAACGTCGCGTCCGAGATGGACGAACCGTCCAGCTCCACCGGTCCGAGGATGTACTTGACGGTGCCGTCCACGTCGCAGGTGATCAGCGGCTGGTCCTTGGGAGCGTTCGCCGGATCGTTGTCGGGGTTCGCGCAGTCGTAGGCCTGGAACTGCGCGAACAGCGCCTCGGTGATCCACGCGGGATCGCTCCCGTTCGTCGGCTCGGTCGTCGGCGTCGCGTTCAGCGAAGGATCGGGCGTCGGGAACGGCGTGGACGTGCCGTCCGGGCCGACGAATGTCGTCGCCGGCTGACCGGTGTAAAGGACCCCGCGCAGCTGGAGCTGGGCCGAGGCCTCGATCCGCTGGCGGGTCTGCTCATCGGCCTGGCCGGGGATCTGGACGACGATGTTCCGGCCGCCCTCGGTCGTCACGTCGGCCTCGCCGACACCGGACGCGTCCACCCGCTGGCGGATGATCGTGACCGCCTGGTTCAGCTGCTCGTTCGAGGGCGCCGCCCCGTCGGCGGTCTGCGCCTCGAGGATGATCTGCGTCCCGCCCTGGAGGTCGAGCGCGAGCTCGGGGGTCCACGAGCTGGCTTTGAAGACATGGACGCCGAGCGCGTTGATGCCGAACAGCACCGCGGTGACGATCAGAAGACCGGTCAGCGCGCGCCAGGCATGACGGACGGGGGTGGAAGTCGCCACGAGGGGTCAGCTTTCTGGGAGCCCGGGAGGGCGAGCGGGTCAGGCCTTGGGCTTGTTGTCCAGGTCGGTGTCGGGGTCGACGGGCGGCAGCGGTTCGGCCGCGCGGTAGTCGTCGCTGATCGAGCTGATCGAACCGCTGGCGACGCCGTCGATGTAACCGGCCTCGCTCTCTTCGGCCTCGATGAGCTCGTCCTCGGTCACGACGCCCTCGGCGGGGTCCACGACGCGGAGGATGGCCTGGCTGTGCACCTTGATCTGGACGCCGGGCGCGATCTCCACGAGCGCGGGCTGGTCGAGGTTCTCCGGGTCGAAGGCGACGATGGTGCCGTAGAGACCGCCCTGGAGCAGCACCTCGGCGCCGGGAACGGTCTGGCGGGCCTTCTGCTCCTGCTCGGTCTTCTGCTTCTGCATCCGCCGACGCGAACTCCAGAACATGAAGACGAGGAGGACGACCAGCAGGATGATGAGGCCGTAATTGCCGAAGAACGTGGCGATGTCCATGGAGGCGAGAGCACCTTTCGAATCAGGCGCGCGCCGTTGCGGCGCTGCCTTGCATGAGGAGGGTAGGCGAGAGCCTCCAGCGATTATAGATCATTGAATCTGAGCGCAGAGTCTGCCTGCCGAACGCCCAGGTGTGCGAAGGCCGACGGCATCGCCACGCGCCCGCGCGGCGTGCGACCGATGAAGCCGATCCGCACGAGGTAGGGCTCCACGACCGACTCGATCGTCTCCGGCTCCTCGCCGACCGCCACGGCGAGCGTGCTCAGGCCCACCGGGCCACCGCCGAAGCGACGCACGAGGGCATCCAGCACGGCGCGGTCGAGGCGATCCAGTCCGATCGCGTCGACGTCGTAGAGGTCCAACGCGGCGTCGACGGTCGCCGTGTCGCCACCACCACCGCGCACGATCATGAAGTCGCGGACACGCCGGAGAAGTCGGTTCGCGATCCGAGGTGTCCCCCGCGACCGGCGGGCGATCTCGGCGCGTGAGGCCGGTGGCAGGTCGACCGCGAGCATCACCGCGGACCGCTCGATGACCCGCTCCAGCTCGGCGGGCTCGTAGTACTCGAGGTGACCGGTGAAGCCGAACCGGTCGCGCAGCGGGTTGGGCAGCAGCCCCGATCGGGTGGTGGCGCCGACCAGCGTGAACGGCGCCAGGTCCAGGGGGATGCTGGTGGCCCCGGCACCCTTCCCGACCATGATGTCGATGCGGAAGTCCTCCATGGCCAGATACAGCATCTCCTCGGCGGAGCGGGCCATCCGGTGCACCTCGTCGATGAACAGGACCTCACCGGGCGTCAAGCTGGACAGCAGCGCCGCCAGGTCGCCGGCGTGCTGGATCGCGGGCCCGCTGGACAGGCGCAGCGGCCGGCCGCTCTCGTGCGCGACGATCATCGCCAGCGTGGTCTTGCCCAGCCCCGGGGGTCCGGACAGCAGGATGTGATCCGCCGGACGCTGCTGGATGCGGGCGGCGTCCAGCAGCAGCTGGAGCTGCCCGCGCACCTTCTGCTGCCCGACGAACTCGGACAGTGAGGCCGGACGCAGTGCTCCCTCGATCGCCAGCTCGATGTCGTCGACCGGCTCGTCGGCGTCGCGGACGTCATCCACCGGCGTGCTCCTTGCGGGCGGGGCCCAGGGTGGCCAGGGTCAGGCGCAGCAGCGACGGCACGGCCGCCCGCTCAGCCGGTGAGGCCTGCTCCGCGGCGGCGGAGACGGCTTCGGCGGCGGCGCGCTCGTTCCAGCCCAGCCCGACCAGCGCCTGCATGACCTGGGCGGCGACATCGGGAGCGGCATCCCGACGCCCAGCCCCCGAGGGCGACGGGGCGGCGATCTTGCCGGCCAGCTGCACGACGATGAGCTTCGCCGTCTTCGGGCCGATGCCCGAGACGCGCCGGAACGGCGCGTCGTCGTCGGAGGCGACCGCGTCGGCGATCTGCGTCACGCTCAGGGCGGCGAGGACTCCGAGCGCGGATTTGGGACCGACTCCGGTCACGCTGAGCAGCTGGGTGAAGACGAGGAGCTCGTCGCGGCTTTCGAAGCCGAACAGCGAGAGCGCGTCCTCCCGGACGATGAGGTGGGTGTGCAGGGACACCTCGTCCCCGACGTCGGTGGCCGCCGCGACGTGCGGGGTAACGGCGATCGTGAGCCCGACGCCGCCGACTTCCAGGACGAGCGAGTCGGTCTCAACGTGGGCGGCCCGACCGCGCAGGGAGGAGATCATGCGACGAGCCTACGAGGCTGTTCGCAGTTTTGTTCGACCGACACACTCATCGTCGGGCAAGGCGCTCCGCGTCCGCCCACGCGCGCTGCGCGGGCGTGAGGGTTCCGCCGGTCGGAGCCTGTGCCGTGCCCCCGCGCCACGCATGGCAGAGCGCGAGCGCGAGCGCGTCGGCGGCGTCGGCCGGCTGCGGCACTTCGTCCAGGCGCAGGATGCGGGCGATCATCGCCTGCACCTGGCGCTTGTCGGCTGCGCCGTAGCCGGTCACCGCGGCCTTGACCTCGGTCGGCGTGTGCGTCGTGGCCGCGAGCCCGCGCTCGCCCGCGATCAGCAGGGCGATGCCGCTCGCCTGTGCCGTGCCCATCACGGAATGGCGGTTGTTCTGCGAGAAGACGCGCTCCACTGCCATGACCGTCGGCGCATGCAGGTCGATGACGGCGCGGATGCCGGCGGCGATCGTCGCGAGACGCCGTTCGATCGGCTGGCCCGGGTCGGAGCGGACGACACCGACGTGCACCAGTGTCGCGGACCGGTCGCGGGCGACATCGACCACGCCGACGCCACAGCGGGTCAGGCCCGGGTCGATGCCGATAACGCGAAGGGCTGTCACTCCCCCACGCTAAGCGGGCTCGACCGGCGGGCGCCGACGGCGCGCCCGGCGAGCGGCAGTTGTCGCCTACTCGTCCGCTTCCAGTTCGGCCTGCACGTCGGCGGTCAGGTCGAAGTTGCTGTAGACGTTCTGCACATCGTCGCTGTCTTCGAGCGCGTCGATCAGACGGAAGACCTTGCGCGCCGTGTCGGCGTCCACCTCGACCTTCAGCGTCGGGACGAATTCGACGTCCGCCGACTCGTAGTCGATGCCCGCCTCCTGCAGCGCGGAGCGGACCGTGACCAGCTCGGACGGATCGGTGAGGATCTCGAAGCCCTCCGCGTGCGGCTCGATCTCCTCCGCACCGGCCTCCAGGACGGCCAGCATGACGTCGTCCTCGCTGGTCCCCTCGCCCGAGACGACGATCACGCCCTTGCGATGGAAGTTGTAGGCGACACTGCCGGGGTCGGCCATCGTGCCGCCGTTGCGCGTCATCGCGGTGCGCACCTCGGCGGCCGCACGGTTGCGGTTGTCGGTGAGGCACTCGATCAGGAGGGCGACGCCATTCGGCCCGTAGCCCTCGTAGAGGATCGTCTGATAGTCGACGGACTCACCGGTCAGCCCGGCACCGCGCTTGACCGCGCGGTTGATGTTGTCGATCGGAACCGAGGTCTTCTTGGCCTTCTGGACGGCGTCCTGAAGGGTGGGGTTTCCCGCGAGGTCCGCGCCGCCGATCTTGGCTGCGACCTCGATGTTCTTGATGAGCTTGGCGAACGACTTGGCACGGCGCGAATCGATGATCGCCTTCTTGTGCTTCGTGGTCGCCCACTTGGAGTGGCCGGACATTCCCCCAGTTTACGTGGCTGCGGTCGCAGTCACGTGCGCGGATGCGCGCCGGTCCTCTCGCGCCGTGCGTCAGGCCGCCCGTACGGTCTCGAGGAAGAGGCTGTGGAAGCGGTGTTCGCCGGTCACCTCGGGGTGGAAGGAGGTGCCCAGGAGGGTGTCGGTACGCACCGCGACCACCCGGCCATCCTCGAGACGGGCGATCGCCTGGACCCCCGCCCCCACGGCGACCACCAGGGGGGCGCGGATGAAGACCGCGTGGACCGGCGGCCCGTCGAGCACCGGCACGTCCAGATCGGTCTCGAAGGACTCCACCTGACCGCCGAACGCGTTGCGCTGCACGGTGACGTCGAGTCCGCCGAAGCTCTCCTGCCCCTCGATGCCGTCGGTGATGCGATCGGCCAGCAGGATCAGTCCGGCACACGTGCCGTAGACCGGCATGCCGGCAGCGATCGCGTCGCGGATCGGACGCTGCATTCCGAACGCGCGCGAGAGCTTGTCGATCACGCTGGATTCGCCGCCCGGCAGCACCAGCCCCTGCACGTCCGCCAGCTCATCCGGACGCCGCACGAGCAGGACGTCCGCGCCGAGATCGGTCAGCACGCGAGCGTGTTCGCGCACGTCGCCCTGCAGCGCGAGCACGCCCACGCGGGGTCGCTCAGCCATTCCCCGACCCAGCCTGAGGTCGCCGCTACCAGCCGCGCTCGGAAAGGCGGTGCGGGGCGGCGAGGTCGGTGACGTTGATGCCGACCATGGCCTCGCCCAGGCCGCGTGAGACCTCGGCGATGACCTTCGCGTCGTCGTAGAAGGTGGTGGCCTTGACGATCGCTGCGGCGCGCTCCGCCGGATTGCCTGACTTGAAGATGCCGGAGCCGACGAACACGCCGTCCGCGCCCAGCTGCATCATCATCGCGGCATCCGCGGGGGTGGCCACGCCGCCGGCGACGAACAGGACGACGGGCAGCTTGCCCGTCTCGGCGATCTCGGCGACCAGCTCGTAGGGCGCCTGCAGATCCTTGGCGGCGACGTAGAGCTCGTCCTTCGTCAGCGAGCGGAGGTGGTTGATCTCCCCCGAGATCTTGCGGATGTGCTTGGTGGCCTCGGAGACATCCCCGGTGCCGGCCTCCCCCTTGGAGCGGATCATCGCCGCGCCCTCGTTGATGCGGCGCAGCGCCTCGCCGAGGTTGGTCGCACCGCACACGAACGGGACGGTGAACTTCCACTTGTCGATGTGGTTGACGTAGTCGGCGGGCGAGAGCACCTCGGACTCGTCGATGTAGTCCACGCCGAGCTGCTGCAGGACCTGCGCCTCGACGAAGTGGCCGATCCGGGCCTTGGCCATCACGGGGATCGAGACGGCCTCGATGATGCCGTCGATCATGTCGGGGTCGCTCATGCGCGACACCCCGCCCTGCGCGCGGATGTCGGCCGGAACCCGCTCGAGCGCCATCACCGCGACCGCACCGGCATCCTCGGCGATGCGGGCCTGCTCGACTGTGACGACGTCCATGATGACGCCGCCCTTGAGCATCTCGGCGAGTCCGCGCTTGACGCGGCTCGATCCGTGCTGAGCGGATGAGGGCGCGGGTGTGGTGCTGTCAGTCATACTTCCTGATCTTAGTTGGGCCGCCGCGTTGCTCTCCGCCGCAGGCACCAGGCCACCGGCGGTCTGCAGGACCGGTGCATGGGTGGAGAATCGAGCGGTGAAGATCCTCTCGATCCAGTCCGCCGTCGCGTACGGTCACGTCGGCAACTCCGCCGCAGTCTTTCCGCTCCAGCGGATCGGGGTGGAGGTGCTGCCGGTGTACACCGTGGCCTTCTCCAACCACACCGGCTACGGCTCGTGGCGTGGTCCGATGCTCAGTCCGGATGATGTGCGCGAGATCATCGTCGGCATCGAGGAGCGGGGCGTGCTGGGGCAGATCGATGTGGTCCTGTCGGGGTATCAGGGCGGCGAGGGCATCGCGGATGTCATCCTGGACGCCGTCGCGCGTGTGAAGGCGGCCAATCCCGACGCCCTGTACGCCTGCGATCCGGTGATGGGCAACGCGAAGTCGGGATGCTTCGTCGCACCGGCGATCCCGGTGCTGCTGCGCGACCGGGTCGTTCCTGCGGCCGACATCATCACGCCCAACCAGTTCGAGCTCGGCTTCCTCACCGACACGCAGCCCGACACTCTGGAATCGACTCTGGAGGCGGTGGACCTCGTGCGCGCCACCGGCCCTCGGGTCGTGCTGGTCACCAGCGTGGAGCGCCCGGACCGCGAAGCCGACACCATCGAGATGCTCGCGGTCGACCAGACCGGTGCCTGGATCGTCCAGACCCCGCTGCTGCCGATGAAGGCGAACGGGTCGGGCGACGTGACGGCGGCACTGTTCACCGCCCACTACCGACGCAGCGGGGATGCCGCGGATGCACTGGCACGGACAGCATCCAGCGTGTTCGACCTGCTGGAGCGCACCCATCTGTCCGGTGAGCGCGAGCTGCAGCTCGTCGAGTCGCAGGAGGCCTACGCGCACCCGCGCATGCAGTTCGGGGTCCGTCGCGTCCGCTGATCCGGGCGTTCAGGCGTTCCAGGCGTCGGCCACGACCCGGCGCACCTCGCCGAGCAGCTGGGGCAGCGCCTTGGTCTTGGCGATGATGGGGAAGAAGTTCGCGTCGGCCGTCCACCGCGGCACGATGTGCTGGTGCAGGTGGCCGTCGATGCCCGCACCGGCGACGTGCCCCTGGTTCATCCCGATGTTGAAGCCGTCGCACCGGGAGACCTCGCGCAGCACCCGCATTCCGCGCTGCGTGAGCGCGCCGATCTCGGCGACCTCCTCAGCCGTCGCCTCGTCGTACTGCGAGATGTGCCGGTACGGGCACACCAGCAGGTGGCCCGAGTTGTACGGGTAGAGGTTCAGCAGCACGAAGGCCGTCTCGCCGCGCGCCACGATCAGCGCGTCCTCGTCGGACATCTTCGGGGCGGCGCAGAACGGGCACGCGTCCCGCAACGGCTGCGGACCCGCCTGGATGTATGCCATCCGGTGCGGGGTCCACAGTCGCTGGAACTCGTCCGGCACGCCGGCCAGCGTGGCGGCATCCACCAGCTCGGCATCGTCTGTCACGCCAGATCCTCCGCGGTGTTCACCAGCACCCTCGTCGAGATGGACGTCAAGATGCGCTGCACGGCGTCGTCGATCGGGACGCCGTTCTCCTGCGAGCCGTCGCGGAACCGGAAGGACACGGTGCCGCCGGCACGGTCCTGCTCCCCCGCGATGAGCTGGAGCGGCACCTTCTGCGTCGTGTGCGTGCGGATCTTCTTCTGCATGCGATCGTCGCTGGCGTCGAGCTCTGCGCGCACGCCCTGGCGGCGCAGTGCGACGATCACGTCGTTCAGATAGTCCGCGTACTCCTCGGCGACGGGGATGCCGACCACCTGCACGGGTGCCAGCCAGACCGGGAACGCGCCGGCGTAGTGCTCGAGCAGGATCGCGAAGAACCGCTCGATCGAACCCATCAGCGCGCGGTGGATCATGACCGGGCGCTTCTTGGTCCCGTCACGGTCCGTGAACTCGAGATCGAACCGCTCCGGGAGGTTGAAGTCCAGCTGCACGGTGGACAGCTGCCACGTGCGACCGATCGCATCCCTGACCTTCAGGTCGATCTTCGGGCCGTAGAACGCCGCCTCGCCGGCGACCTCGGTGAGCTTCAGACCGCTGGCCATGGCCACGCGACGCAGCGCGTCGGTCGCCTCGGCCCAGTGCTCCTCATCGCCGATCCACTTCGACTTCTCGTCGTCGCGCATCGACAGCTCCAGTTCGAAGTCGCTGAGCCCGAAGTCGCGCAGCAGCGACAGGACGAACTCCAGCACGTCGGCGACCTCGCCCTCGAGCTGCTCGGGCGTCACGAACAGATGCGCGTCGTCCTGGGTGAAGCCGCGAACGCGGGTCAGGCCGTGCAGGGCGCCGGAGAGCTCGTTGCGGTAGACCGTGCCGTTCTCCGCGAGCCGCATCGGCAGATCGCGGTAGCTGCGCGCGCGTTCCCGGTAGATCAGGATGTGCATCGGGCAGTTCATCGGCTTGAGGTAGTAATCCACGCCCTGCTTGGTGATCTCACCGTTCTCGTCCCGCTCTTCATCCATGTGGATGGGCGGGAACATGCCTTCGGCGTAGGTGACCAGGTGGTTGGACTCGATGAAGAGGTCCTTCTTCGTGATGTGCGGCGTGTACACGTAGCTGTAGCCGGCTGCACGGTGACGGTGCAGCGCGTGCTGCTCCATCTCCTGACGCACGATGCCGCCGCGCGGATGCCACACCGACAAGCCGGAGCCGATCTCGTCGGGGAACGAGAACAGGTCCAGCTCCTTGCCCAGACGCCGGTGGTCGCGCTTGGCGGCCTCCTCGAGACGCTGCTGGTAGGCGCGCAGCTCGTCCTTCGACGGCCACGCCGTGCCGTAGATGCGCTGCAGCTGCGGGTTCTTCTCGCTGCCCCGCCAGTACGCGGCGGCGATGCGGGTCAGGTCCCAGCCGTTGCCGATCAGCCGGGTGCTCGGCAAGTGCGGACCGCGGCACAGGTCCTTCCAGACGACGTCGCCGTCGCGGTTCACGTTGTCGTAGATCGTCAGTTCGCCCGCGCCCACCTCGACGGAGGCGCCTTCGGCGGCTTCCTTGCCCGAGCCGGTGCCGCCCTTCAGGCCGATCAGCTCCAGCTTGAACGGCTCCGCGGCCAGCTCGGCCCGTGCTTCCTCGTCGCTGACGACCCGTCGCACGAATCGCTGGCCTTCGCGGATGATGCGCTGCATCTCCTTGGCGATGGCCTTCACATCCTCGGGCGTGAACGGCTCCTGCACGCCGAAGTCGTAGTAGAACCCATCGGTGATCGGCGGGCCGATGCCCAGGTTGGCCTGCGGGTTGATCCGCTGCACCGCCTGGGCGAGCACGTGCGCCGCCGAGTGGCGCAGGATCGCAAGACCGTCGGGACTGTCGATCGCCACGGGTTCGACGGAATCGGCCTCCGTGACCGTGGTGGCGAGGTCCTTCAGCTCACCGTTGACGCGCAGCGCGACGACGGAGCGGTCGGGGAAGAGGGCGAATCCGTCGGCGGGATAGGTCACGTCCGGCGGGAGGGCGGCGTCAGTCAAGGGACTCTCCAGGGGTGGCTCGGATCAAGGCTACTCAGCTTCGGGCGCGTGGCGCCCCGCCCGCTCAGGCGCCGAGCGTTCGCGTCCCGGCCGCGACGACGGTCGCAGTCGGCGAAACGCGCAATCCCATGCGTCCCAGTCTAGTTGCGGTGCGTCAGAGGTGCTTGAGCGCTTCACGCCGGCTGAGCGGGCTCAGCTCGTGCGTCTCGGCGTAGGCGCGCACCCATTCCGGATGCACCCGCGCACACTCCCGCAGCGCCCAGCCGATCGCCTTTCTGATGAAGAACTCGCGGTCGGCGAGGTTCGGCTCGATCACCGCCGCGAGCAGATCGAGGTCGACGCGATCGCGCCTGCCCAGTTGCGAGATGATCGCGATCCGCCGGATCCACATGTCGGGATCGGTGCTCCACCTCCGCACGAGATCGGCCGTGGCGGCGGGTTCGCGATCGTGCAGAGCGGCGAGGCGGTGCGAGAGCTCGTCGGTGTAGTCCCACCACCTTCCGGTCCGCACCATGTGCTCGATGATCGGCACGACGGCCGCGTCGGCAGCGGCGCCGTCCACGGCCAGGAGGGCGGCCGCCGCGTAACGCTCCTCGCGATACTCCGCGTCGTCCCACAGCTCCCGGGCGGCATCCCGAAGTGCCGCCGGGTCAGCCGCCCCCGCCGATTCCACCGCCGCCCGCGTGAGGCGCCGCACATCGGGCAGGCGCACTCCGCGGAACGGGATCGTCGATTTCATGTACGCCTGCTGCCCGGCCGCGCGGGTGGGGTCCGCTGCGGAATGCAGGGCAGCCCGGATGCGGTCGGCGAGCTCGCTCATGCGGCTCTCCTTTCCGGCTTCGGGGGCGGCTTCAGGTCCGGCGTCAACGCTAGCGGGAGAGGCGCTCCGGACGCTCCGGTGAGGCCGTTCCGGGCGTCGTGCTCCTCGTGCCGGATGTCGGTGGCCCCGGTCAGAATGGATACATGAACAGCCCCGCGATCGCCGCGAAAGAGCGGGCGGATGCGCGGTTGGCGACGTTGTTGCCGCAGCTGGCGGACGCGCGGCGGGAGATGGCGCGGCTGCAGGCGGTGGAGGCACAGCTGCTGGCGGACGCCCAGCGGATCGCGGCGGACTGGGCGGCCGAAGAGGACCCGGCAGCGACCAGTGCCGCGGAGTTCCCGTATCGGTCGGTCGCGGCGGAGATCGGGGCGGTATGGCGCGTCAGCGACCGGTCCGTGCAGCGCCGGCTGGGTGAGGCCGCCGCCCTGGTCGGCGGATACCGCGAGACGCTGGCGGCGCTCGCGGCCGGTGAGATCTCGGCCGCCCACGCCCGGATCATCGTGATGGCCGGAACGGTGATCGACCGGCCGGAGCTGCGGGCCGAGTTCGAAGGGTCTGTGCTGGAGTTCGCCAAGACCGAGTCCGCGTCGAGGCTTGCCCCGGTCGCGAAACGACGTGCCGAGTGGTTCGCGGAGTCCACCATCGATCAGCGGCATCGTCGCGCCCGCGGGCAGCGGCGCGTGTGGGTCACCGACCTTGATGATGCGATGTCCGAGGTGCACGGGATCGTCCCGTCGGTGATCGCCCACGGCATCCGGGACCGCCTCACCCAGCTCGCCCATGCCGTCCAAGACGGTCGCGATCCGGTCGGCCCCGCCGATGCGGTGCAACCCGCGGGGGGTGGCTGGGGCGAGGCCGTGCCGAGCCGCGCAGAGGTCGACACCCGGGGTGTCGATGAGCTGCGGGCGGACATCTTCGCAGACCTGCTGCTGGCCACCGATCCGACCGCGCACACCGGGCCGACCGGACTGGCCGCAGTCCACGCCAGCGTGACCGTGACCGTTCCCGTGCTGACGCTGATCGGCGACGCTGTCGCCGACCCGTTCGAGATCGGGATGCTGGAGGGGCACTCCCCGATCGATGCCGAGACCGCCCGGATCCTGACCGCGAACGCCCCCGGGTGGGACCGCGTCCTCACGCACCCCATCACCGGTGAGGTGCTGGCCGTGGACCGGTACCGGCCCGGCGAAGAGCTGCGCCGGCACCTGCGCGTCCGCGATCAGCACTGCCGCTTTCCCGGATGTCGCATGCCGGCTCGCCGGTGCGACACCGACCACACCGTCGACCATGCCACCGGCGGCCCGACCACGGCGCAGAACCTGGCGCACCTGTGCCGTCGACATCATTCCCTGAAACACCACACCGCATGGCGGGTCCGACAGCGGGGCGGCGGTGTTCTGGAATGGACCAGCCCCACCGGCCGGACCTACACCGACATCCCGGTCAGCACGGTGGCCTTCGCCCCTGACCCGGAATGCGACCTTCAACCCGCACCTTTCTGATTGCCAGACTGCGATTGCCAGACTGCGCCGGGGGCGTTCCCCAGCCCACGCCTCGCATTCCGGCAGAGGTGCGAGTGGACAAGGGAAGCACCGTGCCGGAATCTTGTGCGATGTGCGCCGGTGCTGCGGTGAAGGTCGTCACGGTGGTCGTCGCGGTCAGCGCGTTCCTGGCGGAATGCTCCCCCAGCGGGGCGGCACGTCCGCACGAGGGGTCGACCATGCCCGCTGACACCGTCGTCGAGGAGCTCCGCGTCGACGTCGACGACCTCTTCGATCCCGGGCCGCCGGCATTCAGGCAGCGTGACCCGCTGCCATCCTGCGGAACCGTGGAGCTGACCCAGGGCGAGCAGACGCCGGCGGACGCGATCGCTTGCGTCGACGGTGCGGGTGCGGCCGGGGCGGAGCTGGTGGTGACCGCACCGACTGTCGAGGGAGATCCCGTCACGACGTATTTCCGGGCGCTCCCGGGCGGCGGCATCGAGATGTTCGTCGATCTTTCGGAGGACATGTTCGCCGGTGAGCGCTCGTCGTGGCTTCACGTATCGTGCCCGCTCGCCACCTCCATTCAGACGGCCCGCGGCGCGAACTGCCGGAGCGACGAGCGGTGAATCCCATCAGGTCAGGCGGCGGGTGGTGAGGAGGTGCTGGAGGATCGAGCCGGCCGGCACGGATGCGGGATCGTATTTGTAGCTGAGCTTCTGCACGATGGAGATCTGGTCGATCACTCCTGCCACGTCGGCAGACCAGGGCTCCATCATGCTCAGCTGGAGGACGTGGCTGGACGCGCTCGAGAGATGGCCGGCCTCGGACCATTGACCACGGAACTCGGGGATCAGTGCCCGCAGGGCCTCGAAGATGCGGTGGTAGAGGAAGTAGTCCGGCAGATCGTCCCGCTCTGCCCACCACATCTCCAGCGCCGCGCGCTGCAGCCGGATGACGAGCGAGCCGGGGACGGCCGCGATGAACCAATTGCCGATCTGTCCGGTGGCCCAGCGCGGGTAGAGCACGCCCCCGCTCAGGAGCGGTCGGATCACCTCGCCGAGCGGGCGGGGCACCCAGCAGGTCGCGTCGACCCAGATCCCGCCGTAACGGTCCAGGAGCGCGCTCCGCACGTAATCGGCGAAGTGTGCAGGACGGTCGCGCTCCAGGACGGTGTGGATGCGCGAGGGGATGTCGATCAGCTCCCGCACGCTGACAGCATCCAGGAGTCGAACGCCGGGATGCATCCGTTGGAGTTGGGCGGTGCACGCGCGGACGATGTCCGGAGCGTCGTGCGCACCGGTGTTCCAGTAGGAGTACACCGCAAGCGGCACGTCGCGCGAACGAGCCAGGTCTTGCGCGGCCAGTCGCCTGCCCAGGGCGGAACTTCCCGGTCCGGCCGGAAGCCCCGCTGCGTGGCGAAGCGCGTCCCTGCGCTCGCGGAAGAACTCCGTGACGAGGCGACTCCCCCGGCGCACTGCCGCCGGGTCCAGGATGTCCTTGAACTTCTCGACGCGTGCGAGCTGGGCCGCCAATCCAGCCAGGAACGACGAGGGCGCCCCATCCTCCCCCGCGCCGGTGCGGTCGAGGTCAGCCATGGTCCAGTGTTCCACGAGCATCCGCGCTACGTTGGCGAGACTTCAACGAAAGGCACCGTCGAATGGATGACTACGGCCCCGGCGTCGCTGCCGGTTTCGCCTTCATCGTCCTGGGGATCGTTCTGTACCTCGGCACCATCGCGCTGGTGCTGTGGATCGGATATCTCATCATGCGTACCGCCGTGAAGAACGGCATCCTTCTTGCTGATGCCGAACGCGGTCGCCCGACGCTCGGTGGCGGACCGGGTCCCTCTGCGCCGGCAGGCTGGTACGACTCCAGCCAGGGCCGTCGCTATTGGAACGGTCAGCAGTGGACAACACCGCCGCCGGTTCCCGGCAGGTGAATCCCGAAAAACAGAAACCCCCGGTATCCCGGGGGTTTTCTCTGTGCGCGAGGTGGTCAAGGTCATCAAGATCGACGAGGCGTCCATCGGACAGGCCGGCAACGCGTACAACGCGAACACCGCATGGCGGGGACGTGCCGGGTGAACAACCACGACTCTGAGAGTGAAGCGCATGAGCATAAACGGCTTCGGCCTGAGCAAAGACGGCGTGACAAACGAAGGCGCAGCAGAGGAGGAAGCACAGCACCTGGCGGCACTGATCATCTCAGGCTCAGCGCCGGCAAACGAACTGCGCCGCCTTCTTTACGCCAGCAAGCCGACGGAGTCGTAGAGCCGATCCCAGGAGGGCCCCTCCAGCCTTCCCGCAAAACCTTCCGGGTATAGGCATCTTCTCTCTCCCGAAAAGGCGACAGCGTGAAGGGCCCGCGCCTCGGCTACGACCACGATGACTACAAGGGTCGCAATGTCGTCGAACGCGGCTTCAACGACACGAAGCAATGGCGTGGTCTCGCGACCCGTTATGACAAACTCGCGCCCACCTACCGCGGCGGTGCCGTCCTCCGTGCAATCACCCTCTGGCTGCGTCGGTTGGACAGTCTGTCACGATGAGTGGATGAACTCTTCTGGGGCTGACCCCGCACTCGTACCCGAGCTGCTGGTCCGCGACACGCTGAAGAGCATCCAATTCTGGTGCGGGCTCTGCGGGTTCGAGATCGACTATCAGCGCCCCGAGGAGGGCTTCGCCTACGTCTCGCTAGGCTCCGCGCACATCATGCTCGAGCAGCGCGGCGTCGGGCGAAACTGGATCACCGCGCCGCTGGAACCGCCACTCGGACGAGGAATCAACTTCCAGATCAGCGTCCCAACCGTTGACCCAATTCTCACGTCACTTCGCGACGCCAACTACCCGCTATTCATGCCGCCCGAGACGAAGTGGTACCGCATCGGAGACCTCGACGAAGCCGGAGTCACCCAATTCCTCGTCACGGACCCCGACGGATATCTCGTTCGCTTCCAAGCATCCCTGGGCCACCGACCAATCGTGCATTAGGGAGACTCGCCCTAGGTCGCCAGCGCCCGGCACACCTGTAGTCGCGTATACGGTCAAGACCCCGTCGTCGCGTGGAGCCGTCCTGGACACCGTCGAGGATCTCGTGGAGCTCTGACGAAAAGTTCCTTCGAGTCGGCGCCCTTGTCGGGCTAGTGACGCAGGATCCGTCTTGAGGGGATACAAAACCGGTACGAGTGTGGTGCAGTTGAATCCTGAGGTTCATAGTCGTCACGCTTGAAGGGGGAAAGTGTGCAGAATCATCGCGCTCCGCGATTGCGCCCGGCACTGCGACTGATCTCCGGCATCGCGATTACTGGGATCATTGCGGCCACAGTCTGGTTCGGATTCGCGGCCGTCAACGAGTCCGGCGCTCAGATGGCCGCAGCCAGCGCGACGGCAGCAGCTTTGGTAAGCGGTTGGTCCGCGGCATTCGCAGCCATCAAGGCCAAGTTGAAGTCGCCCGAGGCAGCACGAGCCTAGTCGTCGCTATCCGGCTCCCCATTGACTATTCGCTCCCCTCGCTCTTCTTTGGCCGAGGCACCAGGAGCGTCGCTCAACCTCTGTCCCCAGGCGATGACGGCGTTTTAGGACGACGGCGGCGCGGTAGATGACGGCGTGCTGTCGAAGCGGGTGGCGAGGCCGCGCCACTGCTTCAAGCGCGCGTAGCCGCGCTCGATTACGTTGGGTGGGCCCGGTAGACCGTGGAACGTGCGACGCCGAACAGCTCCGCGATCGCGGATGGTGTGGGTTCCGTGGCGGTGCAGGTTCACCAGATGTCTCTCTTGCGCAGCCGAGAGTTTCGGCTCCTTACCGCGGAGGCGACCTTTGGCCTTGGCGACGGCCATGCCTTCGCGGGTGCGCATCCGGATTAGGTCGGACTCGAACTGTTTAGCATTTCGCGGGACACCCGACGCCCCGCATAGCTGACTGCTGAAGCGCTTCGCGCGCGATCCGCAAGCGGATCCTCCCGAGGGGCGAATGTGTGTGAACGGAGCGTACTGGTTAGCCTCGGAGGGTGGCGCATCGAGGCATCTTCGTGGAGGTCGAGATCGACGCACCTCTCGAACAGGTGTGGGACGTAACCCAGCATGCTGAGCAGCACGGCCGGTGGGATCTCCGTTTCTCCAGCATCCGGCCCGCCGGCACTGACGAGCACGGCGCAACGAGCTTCGCTTACACCCGCAGGGTCCCGTTCCACACGGTTGCCGGGGTGGGCGTAAGCCTCGGTGAGCGATCACGACCCGATGGAACCCGCACCTCGGCATTGCGGTTCTCGACCACAGATCGGTTCTCGCCAATCCGTAGCGGTCGCGGGTATTGGCGGTATGCGCCCGTGGAGGGCGAACGAACACGGTTCACCACGGGGTATGACTACACGCCCGGATGGGGACGCCTCCTCGACAAGGTGGCCCGACCATTGCTGGGGTGGGCGACCGCGTGGAGTTTCGACCGCCTCCGCATCTGGATCGAATGCGGGGAAGAGCCCGAGAGATGGCCCGTGCACAGCATCCTGTGGTTCTGGAACCCGGGCAGGCCACGGGCATCCCGCTGCCGCCGCGCACCGTTGGGCGGGTCCCGACGCGACGATCACCTTCGTGACGCGCCGCCCACGCTCGCGACACTGCCCGACCCGGCGGCTATCTGATGAGTTCCATCTTCGAGGAAGCCATGGGCAGGGATTTTGAGCGTCTGCACCCGATGTTGCAACGCCGCTTCGGGGTCGGAGTCGACCGGGGTGAAGCGTGCGTCGGTCTCGGGACAATGACCCAGATCCGACGCGGACCCTGGTGGACGGTCCCTTTCCTGCAGATCGGACGGCTCCGCAACATCCTGATCCCGGACACCGGCACCGACATCCCGTTCATCATCGAGAACTATCCGTATCGGGACCCGTTCGGTCGAGAGACTGTCACCTTCGTGCGCGAGTACACGATCAACGACCACCGAAGCCGATTCGACGCGACGATGGTGCTCGCGGACGGGCGCATTGTGGACTACCTCGGCACCCACCAGCACCTCGCCGTCGACCTCGCCCTGACCGTCGATGAGACCGGAGCGCTCATCCTCACCTCTGACGCTCAACGTTTCTACGAAGGACCGATCGCCTTCCGTTTCCCCATGATCTTCAGCGGGCGCGCACGCCTCAGGGAATCATTCGACGAGCGAACCAACACGTTTCACGTCGACCTGGAAGTCCACAACGACCGGTTCGGGTTCCTCTTCGGCTACACCGGGTCCTTCACTTGCGAATGGATCCCCGTCATCGACGCCCCCGAACGCCTCAAGCCCAAACGCCACGAGAACCGGATCTAACCGATAGCGGATCCCGTGCGGGCACAACTCGGGCTGAGTAACGGTGCTCGAACGCGTTACAGCGTCGCGGTGACGGACCGGCTTCCGGGCGGGACGCCGGCGCGGTTTAATCGCGAAGGGGCGCTGGGTGCCAGCCGTCAATCTTGGATGAAGGAATGCAGAGTCGACATCAGTTGGGTCTTCTGCGAGCCGATCCAGAAGAGGTGACTTGGGGAACTGAGTTCGACGAGGTCGGCGTCGGGGATGACGCGCGCGAAGTCCTCCGCATGGGTGAACGACACCCCACCGTCGCTTCTGGAGGCCGTCACCATGGTCGGGCACTTTACGGCTGACATCGCCTTACGCCGCGCGTCAGCCCCGCGGGGATGCGCTTGGCGCAGGTCATTCGTGAAGCCGGAATCCGAGCGCATGGCACGGAACAGGCTCTGGGCCTCATCCTTGTCGGCCACACTCATCTGATCCCACCACTGGCTGGTGGGGAGGCTCGATAGCTGGGACAACATCATTCGTAACCCGGCGTCGGACCGCACGACACTTCGCACCAAGCCCCAGACCGCACCCTGCAAGAGAGGCGAGAACACCACCGGGCCGAGGAGCGCCTCTGCGCGGGTGTCGGGGTATTGCTTGGTCGAGGGTGCGCAACTGTGAAGAATCAGGCGCTGCACGGTCGGCCCGCCGCCAGCAGCGACGTGCACCGCCTGCAGTCCCCCGAACGAAACCCCCACAGAGGCAGCGACCGAGGAAATCCCGAGCTGTTCACACACCTCCCCCACCAGCGGGGTGAACTCCGCAGCGGTGAGCCGGCCAACCCGGGTACCGCCATAGCCGGGACGTGAGAACGAGATGACCTCGTGGCCCAACCCGGCATACAAGCTCCGCCCGCAGTCCGTGGTCGCGCGGCAATGACCACCGGGAAAGAACAGCACCGCTGACCTGTCCCCGGGCACGTGCAGGATCTCCACCGCCCCTGCGCTCGTCGAAACGAGCCGCGTGCCCACCATCGCCCCAGTGTGGCGGTGTTCGAAACTGCGCGGTAGTCGACCGGCGTGCGGTCGGTCTGCGAGGCCTTTCTATCGGCGTGCCCTCAGGCACCTCCGGGCGGCAAGACTCCCACGATGACGAGGGGGACCAGCACGACCCCGATGATCACGAACATCAGGCCAGCAATACGGTTGAGGTGGACCTGCAGTCGTCCTGTCCGCTCGGTGTAGCCGATCCGCTGACCCAAGTGGGAGGCCGTGCGCTCCAGCGCGAAAGGGCGCAGGGCGAAGAATGCGCCCATCCCGATCGCAGCAATCGCCCACAGGAGGACGAAGATCGCTGAGCCGCTCACGTCTGCAGCGATACGCACCCCTTCCTCGATAGACCTCACGGTCCCATCTACGAAACGATCGTCGACGATTCGGGGCCATTCACGCTAAAGGACCGGCTTCGCACTCGAGGCACGTTCGACCCGGGCTAATCAAAGGCATCCTCGGGTAGAAGGATGTCGTCGGGGCGTAGCGCGCCGCCGATCGAATAGATCCGCCACGGTCACGAAGGCCTCGACGTGCCGTTCGGGCTGAGTGCGGCCGGGCACCACGTCGGTGACATGCGGCAGGGTTGAGGGCATGACCTTGACGACGCCCACGCAGACAGAGGCACTCGATGTCCTGCGCGCCCTCGTCGGGCGCGACGACGCCGACTTCCACGACGGCCAGTTCGAGGCCATCGATGCCCTCGTCGACGGTCACCGCCGCGCGCTCGTGGTGCAGCGCACCGGGTGGGGGAAGTCGGCGGTCTACTTCGTCGCGACCCTGCTCCTGCGCCGGCGCGGCGCAGGGCCCACCGTGCTGGTCTCGCCCCTCCTGGCGCTCATGCGGGACCAGATCGCCGCGGCGCAGCGAGCGGGTGTGCGGGCAGTCGCGATCAACTCGACGAACGCGCACGAGTGGGCTGATGTGCTTGCGCAGCTCGACCGCGACGAGGTCGACGTGCTGCTGGTCTCTCCCGAGCGACTCAACAACCCATCGTTCCGCGACGAGCAATTGCCACAGCTGGTGGCACGGATCGGGCTTCTCGTCGTCGACGAGGCACATTGCATCAGCGACTGGGGTCACGACTTCCGCCCCGACTATCGACGACTTCGCGACCTCATCGCGCGCATACCCGCGGGCGTCCCGGTGCTGGCGACGACCGCGACCGCCAACAGCCGCGTCGTGGCGGATGTCGCCGAGCAGCTCGGCGTGCCCGACGAGAGCACCGGCTCATCCGAGGTCCTCATCATCCGCGGGGCCCTCGCTCGCACGTCGCTGCGGCTCGGCGTGCTCCGCCTGCCGAACGCGCCGACCCGACTCGCGTGGCTTCTCAGCCATCTCGGCGAGCTCCCCGGCTCCGGAATCATCTACACGCTCACCGTTGCGGCGGCCAACGACACGGCCCGGCTGCTGCGCGACCGCGGGTACGAGGTGCGTGCGTATACCGGTCAGACCGATCCGGACGAACGCGAGGAGTCCGAGTCGCTCTTGAAGGACAACCGGGTCAAAGCCCTCGTCGCCACCAGCGCTCTGGGCATGGGATTCGACAAACCCGACCTCGGGTTCGTCATCCATCTCGGTGCGCCCTCATCGCCGGTGTCGTACTACCAGCAGGTCGGCCGCGCAGGGCGCGCCACCGCCTCCGCCCATGTGCTCCTCCTTCCCGGCGTCGAAGATCGCGACATCTGGCACTACTTCGCCACCGCGTCGATGCCCGACCGAGACCGGGCCGAGCGCGTGCTCTCGGCCCTTTCGGCCGCGGGAAGCCCGCTGTCGACGCCGTCCCTGGAGGCCATGGTCGACATCCGGCGCACGCCGCTGGAGCTGCTGCTGAAGGTGCTGGATGTCGACGGGGCGGTCGCCCGCGTGCGGGGCGGATGGATGGCGACCGGCCGACCGTGGACGTACGACGAGGACCGCTACCGACGGATCGCCGCGGAACGCGTCGCCGAGCAGCAGCACATGATCGAGTACGAGGAGACCACCTCGTGCCGCATGGATTTTCTGCAGCGCTCCCTGGACGACGACACCGCGACGCCGTGCGGACGCTGCGACAACTGCGCCGGAGCGTGGTTTCCCACCGCGATCGGCGACGACGCCACGGAAGCTGCATCCGCCGCCCTCGACCGTGTCGGCGTGCCGCTCGAACCGAGGCGACAGTGGCCGACCGGCGCCGACCGGCTCGGCGTGCCCGTTCGTGGCCGCATCCTCGCTGAGGAGCAGGCCGACGAAGGCAGGGCGCTTGCCCGGCTGACCGACCTCGGATGGGGTGGAACCCTGCGCGAGATGTTCGCGGCAGGCGCCGCGGACAGCCCGATCCCGCCGAACGTGCTCGCCGCCTGCGTCCGAGTGCTGGCCGGCTGGGGGTGGGCCGAGCGTCCGGTCGCCGTGGTGGCGATGCCCTCCCGATCGAGGCCGCAGCTCGTGGACTCCCTGGCGCGCGGAATCGCCGACATTGGGCGGATGCCGATGCTGGGAGCCTTGGACCTGGTGGAGGGCGGGCCCAGCGGCGGGCCGGGCGGCAACAGCGCCTTCCGGCTCGCCGGGGTTTGGGAGCGGTTCAGCGCGGCCGCCCTGGCCGTTCCGACCGGTCCCGTGCTGCTCGTCGACGACCTCGTCGACAGCAGGTGGACGGTGACGGTCGCGGCGCGTGAGCTGCGCCGAGCCGGGGCGACCGCGGTCCTTCCGTTCACCCTCGCGCTCCGGGGATGACCATCGCCGTCTCGAGAGTGGCGATTCCGGTCGTTGCGTACCTCGCCGCCAGCGCCAGCATGTCCGGTCCGGTCGCAGGACTGCGCCGCGGCCAGCCTCACACTCACGTCGAGGATCAGTTCAGGTCTTCGGTATCGGAGCGCTTACCCGCGACGATGTCCGTGAAGATCTGGCCGAGTCTCTCCGCGCGCGTGAGGATCGTGTCGCCGGGCTGCAGGTACACGCCGGCCGCGTGGGCGTCGCGAACGTAGACCTTCAAAGCGGAGCGACCGTCAGCCGAGAATCCCGCCGAACAGCAGCGACACCATCATCGCGACGATCACAGTGTTGAACGTGAAGGCGAAGAGGACGTTGATACGGACGACCGTCCACGCTCGACGTGAGCGGATCGTCGCCGACACCGTCGCCGCCATGGTGGAGACCAGGATCGCGAGGGTCAGATAGTCGGTGAAGCGTGGATCGCCGTCGATGTTGATATCGATGGGGACGTCGTCGTCTTCGTCCGTGAAGGCCAGGCGAAGATACTCGAGCGCGAAGGAGTAGACCATCATCGCCCATGAGCTGGCGACCGTGAGAAGACCGAGGAGGATGAACAGCCAATCCCCCTGGAACGCCGGGTTCTGAGCGACGACGATGGTCAGCATGACGGCGACCAGCGCGCCGGTCAGGGCCCAGTTCGAGGCGCCACCGTACCCCAGGATGCGGGTCCACCAGCGTCGCAGGGATCGAGTCTCTTGCCGGGCCACCGTCGCGAGGCCCCTCGGACCGCGTTGAGCATAAACGACATGTGTCCACGCCAGATAAATCGCCACGAACGCCGGCCATGCCACAAGGTAGAACGCGATGGCCACCGTTGCCGGGTCGCGCTCGGCGGGGTCGTTGCGCGAGAGCACGATGAGCACGGCCAGAGCGACTCCCACCGCGCCGGAGATGAGTGAGCTCCAATTCGCTCTCGCGAGATCGCTCACATATCGGACCGCCACGGCACCATGGTCGCACAGGGGTGTGCCCTTCCCGCCAGCGTGAAGCCCTATGCGCGCCCACTCGCACGCGTGGTGGCCCCTACGTTTTGGGCTTTCAGAAGGGCAAACTTTGAAAGTTTACGCGAAAGTTGCGCGAAGATCGCCCTATTGCGATGGCCCGGAAACGAGAAAACCCCCGGGATCCCGGGGGTTTTTCTCTGTGCGCGATACTGGGATCGAACCAGTGACCTCTTCCGTGTCAGGGAAGCGCGCTACCGCTGCGCCAATCGCGCCCGTGCAGGGCTGTTCAGTTGTGAGTGGAGGTGGCGACGGGATTCGAACCCGTGTAAACGGCTTTGCAGGCCGGTGCCTAGCCGCTCGGCCACGCCACCGCGTGTGGTTTGACCCCACGTGCCATGGTCCCTCCGGAGAGGGACCCAACACTCGAGCGGATGACGAGACTCGAACTCGCGACCCCAACCTTGGCAAGGTTGTGCGCTACCAACTGCGCTACATCCGCGTTTCCGGATTGCTCCGGGCACTTCCATGACTTTAGCCGATGCACGGCGCCGTGCAAAACCACGCGGAGCTCGCGCGTGTCACCTGCCCCGGGCGTTCGTCGGAGCCCGGCGCATCCGGTAGGCTCGGAAGCCGACCCCGCAAGGTCATGGGCGATTGGCGCAGTTGGTAGCGCGCTTCCTTCACACGGAAGAGGTCATCAGTTCGAGTCTGGTATCGCCCACCACGGACCGCAGGTTCAGCTCTCCACCTCCCAGCCGTATCGGTGATGCAGCGCGTCGGCGACGCGGGAGAACCGCTCGCGATCCAGCGCGGATGCCTCGCGTCGCATGCCGTCGGTGTGCACGCTGTAGATCTGATCGATGTCGACCCATGAGGCTCGCCCCTGGGCATCCCACGGACCCGCGCCGATGCTGAGGAAGTCCCGGTCCCCGTCGTGCGATCTGCTCGTCAGCCGCACCGCGAAGACACGTGATCGGTCGGCCTGCCGACCGATCACCAGCACCGGGCGGTCCTTGCCGCGGCCGTCGTTCTCGGTGTACGGCACCCACGTCCAGACGATCTCCCCGGCATCCGGTTCGCCGTCCCGGTCGGGCGCATAGCTGATCCGCAACCCTCTCGCGGAGGGGGGTTCGATCTCGATGGTCGCGGTGGCGGCATCCTGTCCGGGTGTCCCCGCTCGTGAGCGGATCGGCTCGGGCGCTCGCGCGGGTCGGAACAGGCGCTTGAGGGCGCTGAGGATGCCTCGGGGTTCGGTCACGGCTTCACACTAGGCGCCGTCCGCCGGGCACAGCGAAGGGCGCCGCGGCTGCCCGCGACGCCCTGCACTGTGCTGATGATGGTCAGTCGACGAGGGCGTAGCCCTCTTCGCCGTGCACCACGGTGTCGACGCCGGCGATCTCATCCTCGTTCTTGACCCTGAAGCCCATGGTCTTCTCGATCGCGAAGCCGATGAGCAGCGCGACGATGAAGGAGTAGACCATGACCCCGAGTGCGGCGATGACCTGGAGGACCAACTGCTCCCAGCCGCCACCGAGGAACAGGCCGGTATCCGTGGCGAAGAAGCCGAGGTAGACGGTTCCGATCAGACCACCGACGAGGTGGATGCCCACCACGTCGAGCGAGTCGTCGAAGCCGAGCTTCCACTTCAGCTCGATCGCCAGTGCGCACACCGCGCCGGTGACCACGCCGAGCAGGAGCGCCCAGCCGGGTGCGAGGTTCGCGCAGGCCGGGGTGATCGCGACGAGGCCCGCGACGGCGCCCGAGGCGGCACCCACAGAGGTCGCCTTGCCGTCCTTGAGCTTCTCGACGATGAGCCAGCCGATGATGGCAGCCGCGGTTGCTCCGATGGTGTTGATCACGATGAGACCGACGCTGGAGTCCTCGGTGCCGAGCAGGTTGAACGTGCCCTCGGCGCCGGCGTTGAAGCCGAACCAGCCGAACCACAGGATCGCCGCGCCGAGCATGACCAGCGGAACGTTGTGCGGCTTGTGGATGCCCTTCTGGAATCCGATGCGCTTGCCCAGCACGAGCGCCAGGGCCAGTGCTGCGGCGCCGGCGTTGATGTGGACTGCGGTTCCACCGGCGTAGTCGATGACGCTCGTGGAGAAGCCGAAGGTCTCGCCGAGGCTCATGATCCAGCCGCCGCCCCAGACCCATGCGGCGACCGGGAAGTACACCAGCGTGACCCAGACACCGGCGAAGATCAGCCACGCGCCGAACTTCGCCCGGTCCGCGATGGCACCGGAGATGAGCGCGACGGTGATGATCGCGAACGTCGCGCCGAACGCGACGCCGACCAGCGTGTCGCTGTCGGCCGTGGCCAGGCCGAAGTCGGAGAAGGGGTTGCCGGCGAATGCCCACGGGGAGCCGACCGCGCTCATGTTGAACCCGTAGAGGATCCAGAGCACGCTCACCAGGCCCAGTGCCCCGAAGCTCATCATCATCATGCTGACGACGCTTTTCGCCTTGACGAGGCCGCCGTAGAAGAAGGCCACGCCCGGTGTCATAAAGAGCACTAGTGCTGTCGCAGCGACAGACCAGGCCAGGTTTCCGCTATCCATGAGAGTCCTCATCCATGTGTCGTGTTACTCAGTGGCCCGAGGCCGCCGCGGAGTCGGGTCGCGGCTGTTCGGGCCAGGCCAGTCTGACGAGCGGGGGTTTCCGGCGACGGGCAGGTCGTGTTTCGCGTCTGTTACGCGAGGTCGCTCAGCGTAAACATCACGTTTCGCCGGCGTGAGAACTCGACGTGAATCAGCGGATGAGGCTCAGTCGAGAGTCGAGGCGATCAGCCGCGAGATGGCGCGCAGGTACTTCTTGCGGTACCCGCCGGCGAGCATCTCCTCGGGGAAGACCAGATCGAGGCTCTCCCCCGTGGCTCTGATCGGCAACTGAGCGTCGTAGACGCGGTCGATGAACGCGACGAAGCGCAGGGCCGCGGACTGATCGGTCAGCGGCGCGACGTCGCGCAAGCCGACCAGCGACAGGCCGTCGATCAGACGGATGTACCGCGAGGGATGCACCGTCGCCAGGTGCGCCACGAGTGCCGGAAAGGCATCGTCCGAAACGAGGCCGGTGGTGGCGGCACCCGCGATCGTCGCCTGGTAGTCGGCCACCGTGAGCACGGCGGCATGTCCATCCAGGGCGCGATGCCGGTAGTCGGTGCCGTCGATGCGCTGAGTCTGGAAGCTCGCGGCCATCGCGTGGATCTCCCGCAGGAAGTCCTGCGCGGCGAAACGCCCTTCGCCCAGGGCGTTCGGCGGAGTGTTGGATGTCGCGGCCAGCCGCGTGCCGGATGCCACGAGTTCGGCGAGCAGCCGTGTCATGACCATCGTGTCGCCGGGATCGTCCAGCTCGAACTCGTCGATGCAGAGCAGATCGGAGCCGCGGAACAGCTCGACGGTGTTCTGATATCCGAGTGCCCCGACCAGCGCGGTGTACTCGATGAACGAACCGAAGTACTTCCGGCGAGCCTGCATCGCGTGATAGATCGATGCCAGGAGGTGCGTCTTGCCGACACCGAACCCGCCATCCAGGTAGACGCCCGGCTTGAGCTCGGGCCCCTTCTTGGCTCGCCGGAACAGGCCGGTCCGCGCCGCCGGCGCAGCGACGCCGGAGAACGCCATCAGCGCGTCCTTCGCGTCCTGCTGTGACGGATACGCCGGGTCGGCGCGATACGACTCGAACGTCGCGTCGGTGAACTGCGGCGGAGGCACCAGCGAGGCGACCATTTCCGCACCCGAGATCTGCGGGGCGAGTTCGGTGAGGTGAACGATTCCCGTGCGGGTCGCGGTGGGTGTCATCCTGCTGATCCTGTGTCGGGGTCTTACGGAGTGTGTGCGCTCCCGCGCCCGGGAATCTAGGCTCGGAGAGACGGTCCCACCCTACGCCGTCCATCCCGCCACCCCGACCGAGGAGCCCCGGTGCCCGTCGACTTCGACACGTCATCCCCCAAGTTCGCCGAGTACTCCGAACCGGGGCGTCTCGTCACCGGCGAGTGGCTGGAGGCGCGCCTGAACGAGCCCGGCCTCGTCGTGGTCGAATCCGACGAGGACGTCCTCCTCTACGAGACCGGCCACATCCCCGGCGCGGTCAAAGTCGACTGGCATACCGAGCTGAACGACCCGGTGGTCCGGGACTACGTGGACGGCGAGGGCTTCGCGAAGCTGCTCAGCCGCAAGGGCATCTCGCGCGACGACACGATCGTCATCTACGGCGACAAGAACAACTGGTGGGCCGCCTACGCGCTCTGGGTGTTCTCACTGTTCGGCCACGAGGACGTCCGGCTGCTGGACGGCGGCCGCGACAAGTGGATCGCGGAAGGTCGCCCGATCACCACCGATGCGCCGACCCGGCAGCCGACGGACTATCCCGTCGTCGCGCGCGATGACAGCAGTCTGCGCGCCTATAAGGACGATGTACTCGCGCACCTGGGCGAGCCGCTGATCGATGTCCGCTCCCCGGAGGAGTACGACGGAACGCGGACCACCGCACCGGCCTACCCCGAAGAGGGGGCGCTGCGGGCGGGACACATCCCGACGGCCAAGAGCGTGCCCTGGGCGCGCGCGGTGGCGCCAGACGGCGGTTTCAAGCCGCGCGCGGAGCTGGACGCCATCTATCGCGGCGAGGTCGGCCTCTCCGACGGCGACGACGTCATCGCGTACTGCCGGATCGGAGAACGTTCCAGTCACACCTGGTTCGTCCTGCGGCATCTGCTCGGGTTCGACAACGTCCGCAACTACGACGGGTCGTGGACGGAGTGGGGCAGCGCGGTGCGCGTGCCGATCGTGATCGGCCCCGAGCCTGGGAGCCTTCCGGCCTGAGCGATCTCGCGATCCGTCCGGGTCGGATCGGGCCGTGGGAAGATGGAGGAGATGACCACGCACGTTCTGCCCGACTCTCTCGCGGAGATCCGCGACGAGTTCCTCGAGCTGCCTGAAGCCGACCGCCTGCAGCTACTGCTGGAATTCTCCAACGAGCTGCCCGCCGTACCGTCTCGGTTCGACGAGCACCCGGAGCTGCGCGAGCGCGTGGCGGAGTGCCAGTCCCCCGTCTACATCGTCATCGATGTGGACGACGATGGCACGGTCGCCATGCACGCCACCGCACCCAAGGAGGCGCCCACCACGCGCGGATTCGCCAGCATCCTGGTCCAGGGCATCACCGGGCTGACGGCCGATCAGGTGCTCGCGATCCCCGACGACTTCCCGCAGAGCATCGGCCTCACCCGGGCCGTCTCCCCGCTGCGCATCGCCGGCATGAGCGGCATGCTCCGGCGTGCCAAGCGCCAGGTCGCCGCCAAGCGCGCTGCCTGACCGAAGTCGCCGCTGCGGCGGTCAGGACGCGGTCAGTCCCTGACGCTCCAGCCAACCGCGGATGCTCTGACTCCACCGCTCCTGGTCGTAGTTCCACAGCTTCGTGTGGCGCGCCACCTCGAAGACCTGCATCTCGACCAGATCCGGCCGTGCCAGCGCGAGGTCGTGGGACGCGTCCGACGGGACGAAGCCGTCATCGTCGCTGTGCAGGATCAGGATCGGATGCCGCAGCTCGGATGCGCGGGCGACCACGTCCAGACGGTCGAAGGGGATCGCCGCACCGACGCCCGTCATGGGCGTCGCCCACTCCGTCTTCAGCGCGCCGATCGCGATGCCGGTGACGGCGGCGGGGAGCCGCATCAGCTTGGCCTGGTACCCCAGGACGGCCCGCCAGTCCACGACCGGGGACTCCAGGATCAGTCCCGCGATCGCTTCGCGGTGTGCGGAGTTCAGCTCGAGCTGCAGGGCGATGGCGCCGCCCATCGACCAACCCATCAGGATGATCCGGCGGGCTCCGCGGCGCCGGGCGAAACCGACAGCGGCATCGACGTCCCGCCACTCGGTCGCCCCCAGCGCGTACGTACCGGTGCGGCTGCGCGGCGCCTCGCCGTCGTTGCGATAGGACACCACCAGCGAGGTGATGCCCAGGGCGTGGAAGACCGGTACCGCCCTGAGGCATTCGGCTCGGGTCGTGCCGCGCCCGTGCACCTGGATCACCCAGACCTCGCCGTCGCCGGCGGGGAACAGCCACGCCGGACACGGTCCGACGCTGGATCCGATGAGCTCTGCGGTGAAGGGGAGGTGCAACTCCCCCGGCTGGTCGTAGTACCACCCGCTGAAGGCCGCATCCGGTGAGATGCGGGTCTGCGTGCCGATGTGGGTCAGCAGCTTGCGTTTGACGCTGGTGGCGTCCTCGGCCAGGACGGAGCCGAGCTTGACGTAGCTCTCGGTGCCATCGGTGAAGAGGCCGTATCTGCCCGGCAGCTCGGTGTCCGGTGTGCGGGCCAGGGTGATGGTCTGGGCCGCGGTGTCCAGCGAGAGGATCCGGGTGTCCGCCACCCGCACGGCCGGCGTGACGACGCGGCGTGCGATGCGCAGGGAAAACACCGTGAGCGCGGAGAGCACGACGGCCAAGGCGGCGCTGATCACGGTGAGCGCGGCCTTGACTCCGAGAAGGAGTGCGGGAGAAGAGGCACCGCGCATCGCGGCGCGCCTGAAGACGACCATTGGGGCCCCACTCTAGTCTTTCGGCGTGGCTGCCCATCGTCCCCCGACCGAGCCGCCGTCGTTCGAGCGTGCGACGGCGGACCTGCGATCGACCGTGTTCCGCAGTGATCTCTCGGTCCGGGAGATCCCCGCGCCGGCCGGTCTCGCACCCGAGTGCATCGCCCTGGCCGGCGACGTCCGCCCGGAGCAGGAGGGCGTGGACTCGCCGTACGGGACGGGGCGGTTCATCCTGCTCCACGACCCGGACGAGCCGGAACCGTGGGGCGGTGCGTGGCGCATCGTGTGCTTCGCACAGGCGCCGCTGGAACCTGACATCGGTGTGGACCCGCTCCTGGCGGATGTGGCATGGTCGTGGCTGATGGACGCCCTGGATTCCCGACACGCCCGCTACCACTCCGCCTCAGGCACCGCGACCAAGACCCTCTCGAAGGGCTTCGGCGGGCTGGCCGCGGAAGGCGACGGCGCGCAGATCGAGCTGCGCGCATCCTGGACGCCCGAGGGCAGCATGAGGCCGCACGTGGAGGCCTGGTCCGAGTTGGTGTGCATGCTCGCCGGTCTGCCGCCGGGCTCCGAGGACATCGCTGTGCTCGGCTCGCGCAAGGCTGCGCGTGGCTGAGTACACCGTCATCACCGACGCCGCCGGGTACGCGGATGCCGTCGCCAGGCTCTCCGGCGGAACCGGCCCGGTCGCCGTCGATGTGGAACGCGCCTCGGGCTTCCGCTACTCGCAGCGCGCCTATCTCGTCCAGATGTTCCGCCGCGGGTCCGGCGTGTTCCTGTTCGACCCGCCCGCCGTCGGAGACTTCAGCGCGCTGCAAGAGGCGATCGGCTCGGTGGAATGGGTCCTGCACGCCGCCAGCCAGGATCTGCCCTCGCTGCGTGAGCTCGGGTTGGAGCCGGAGACCATCTTCGACACCGAATTGGCCGCACGGCTGCTCGGTCACGCGCGCGTCGGGCTCGGCGCCGTCGTGGAGGACACGCTCGGGATCAGCCTGGCCAAGGCGCACTCCGCCTCGGACTGGTCCACTCGCCCACTCCCGCAGTCCTGGCTCGAGTATGCGGCGCTGGATGTCGAGCATCTCGTCGACGTGCGAGACGTGCTGGTCGCCGAACTCGCCGAACAGGGCAAGACGGAGTTCGCGGCGGAGGAGTTCCGCGCCGTGCTCGATCGCATCCCGAAGCCGGCACGGGAAGAGCCGTGGCGGCGTCTCAGCGGGCTGCACGCCGTCCGGGGCCGCCGGGCGCTCGCCGTCGCACGGGCGCTGTGGACGGCGCGCGAGGACTACGCACGAGAGCAGGATGTCTCGCCGGGCCGTCTCGTTCCCGACCGTGCACTGCTCGCGGCGCTCATCGCCGACCCGAAGAGCAAGCAAGAGCTGGCGCAGATCAAGGAGTTCACCGGCCGGGCGAGCCGGACTCAGCTGGACAGATGGTGGGCCGCCTTCGAGGCCGGACGCGCCGACCCCGATCTCCCGCTCGAGCGCGCGAGCGGTGGGGATTCGATCCCGCCTGCGCGCGCGTGGCCTGATCGCAATCCCGAGGCGGACGCGCGGTTGAAGGCCGCACGACCGGTCGTCGAGGCGCGCGCCGAAGAACTCACGATGCCCACCGAGAACCTGCTCACGCCCGAACTGCTGCGGCGGGTGGCCTGGGCGCCTCCGGTGCCTCTGACCGCGGCATCCGTCGGCGAGATGTTGGCCGAACTCGGCGCTCGCCCGTGGCAGATTGCGCAGACTGCACAGCTGATCGCGGATGCCTTTGTGCAATCCGTGCAAAGCCCTGCTCCGGACCCGGAGAACGCTTCGTAGGTTCGACCCAACCGATACCGGGCCTTTCGACCCGCCTCCTAGGCTGAGATCATCCCTAATTACGGAGGCAGAGTGGCCGAGATCTCGGACGTCTTTTTCGTCGATGGTATGCGTACGCCCTTCGGGCGCGCCGGCGAGAAGGGCATGTATTGGAACACCCGAGCCGACGACCTGGCGGTCAAGGCGAGCATCGGGCTCATGGAGCGAAACCCGAACGTTCCCGCGGAGCGCATCGACGACGTCGCGATCGCCGCGACCTCGCAGACAGGTGACCAGGGCCTGACCCTCGGCCGCTCCGTGGCGATCCTCGCCGGCCTGCCCGTGACGGTGCCCGGCTTCGCGATCGACCGGATGTGCGCGGGGGCGATGACCAGCGTCACCACGATGGCCGGATCCATCGGCATGGGCATGTACGACCTCGCCCTGGCGGGCGGCGTCGAGCACATGGGTCGCCACCCGCTGGACGGCAGCAACGTCGACCCGAACCCGAGGTTCGTCGCCGAGAAGCTCGTCAGTGCGGACGCCCTGAACATGGGTCTCACCGCCGAGCGCATTCACGACCGCTTCCCCGACCTGACCAAGGAGCGCGCCGACCGGTTCGGAATGCTCAGTCAGCACAAGGTGCAGGCCGCCTATGAGGCCGGCAAGTTCCAGCCCGACCTGGTGCCGGTGGCGATCAAGGACGCCGACGGTACGTGGGGGTTGGCCACCGAGGACGAGGGCCGGCGTCCGGAGACCACGATGGAGGGTCTCGCCGGGCTGAAGACGCCCTTCCGCCCGCACGGTCGGGTGACGGCGGGGACGTCGTCGCCGCTCACCGACGGCGCGACGATGTCGCTGCTGGCCGGCGGCACCGCCGTGAAGGAGCTCGGACTGACGCCGAAGATGAAGCTCGTCTCGTTCGCGTTCGCCGGAGTGCAGCCCGAGATCATGGGCATCGGCCCGATCCCGTCCACCGAGAAGGCGCTGCGCAAGGCGGGCCTGACCATCGAGGACATCGGCCTGTTCGAACTGAACGAGGCGTTCGCCATCCAGGTGATCTCGCTCCTTGACCACTTCGGAATCGCGGATGACGACCCCCGCGTCAATCAGTGGGGCGGCGCGATCGCGCTGGGACACCCCCTGGCGGCATCCGGTGTGCGTCTGATGATCCAGCTCGCGGCGCAGTTCGCCGAGCGTCCGGACGTGCGCTACGGTCTGACCGCCATGTGCGTCGGTCTCGGACAGGGCGGCTCGGTCATCTGGGAGAACCCCTTCTACAACGGCAAGCGGAAGAAGTGAGCAGCGCGACGATGACCAGCACCGCATCCGATCAGTACGCGAAGGTCGACTTCTCGCCCCTGGACGCCCTCGCCGACGGAGAGGTGGTCACTCACTCCCGCGCACGCGACATCCGCCTCGGCTCGGGAAAGGTGCTCGCACTGATCACGCTGGACAACGGCCGCGACCACACTCGCCCGAACACACTCGGGCCGTCCACCCTGAAGGAGCTCGGCACCGTCCTTGACGGGCTGAAGGCCCGTGCGGCGGCCGGCGAGATCCACGCGGTCGGGATCACCGGCAAGCAGTACATCCTCGCCGCCGGAGCGGATCTGTCCGACATCAGCCGCGTGGAGTCCAAGAAGACCGCGCGGCTGGTCGCGCAGCTCGGACACTCGGTGCTGGGCAGGCTCTCCGAGCTCGGTGTCCCGTCGTTCGCGTTCGTGAACGGGCTCGCCCTCGGCGGCGGGCTCGAGATCGCGCTGAACTCGACCTACCGCACGGTGGATGCGTCGGCGGCCGCCATCGCGTTGCCGGAGGTGTTCCTCGGCATCATCCCCGGGTGGGGAGGCGCGTACCTGCTGCCCAACCTGATCGGCATCGAGAATGCGCTCGAGGTGGTCATCTCCAATCCGCTCAAGCAGAACCGAATGCTCAAGCCGGCGCAGGCCTTCGACTACGGCATCGTCGATGCGATCTTCCCCGCGTCGAATTACCTCGAGGACTCGCTGAAGTGGGCGGACGGGGTGCTCGGCGGCAAGATCAAGGTCGACCGCAAGCAGGAGCCGGGCAAGATCGAACGCCTCACGAAATGGCCGATCGCGATCAAGATGGCCCGCGGCATGCTGGAGAGCCGGATCGGTCTGATTCCCAGATCGCCGTACGCGGCGCTCGAGCTGCTCGACAAGGCCAAGAGCGGCACGAAGGCGGAAGGCTTCGCGCGCGAGGACGAGGCGCTGGCCGAACTCGTGACCGGCGACCAGTTCGCCGCGTCGATGTATGCGTTCGATCTGGTGCAGAAGCGTGCGAAACGGCCCGTCGGGGCACCGGACAAGGCACTCGCGAAGAAGGTCACCAAGGTCGGCATCATCGGCGCCGGGCTCATGGCCGGCCAGTTCGCGCTGCTGTTCCTGCGCAAACTGCAGGTTCCCGTGCTGATCACCGACCTCGACCAGGCGCGCGTGGACAAGGGGATCGCCTCCATCCATGAGGAGATCGGCAAGCTCGAGGCCAAGGGCCGGCTCGACGGCGATGCGGCCAACCGTCTCCGTGCCCTCGTTCGCGGCACCACCGACAAGGCCGAGTTCGCGGACTGCGACTTCGTCATCGAGGCCGTGTTCGAAGAGGTCGGCGTCAAGCAGCAGGTCTTCGGCGACATCGAGAAGATCGTCGCCGATGACACGATCCTCGCGACGAACACCTCGTCGCTCTCCGTCGAGGAGATCGGCGCGAAGCTGGCCCACCCAGAGCGGCTCGTGGGCTTCCACTTCTTCAACCCGGTCGCCGTCATGCCCCTGATCGAGATCGTCACGACGCCGCAGACCACCGATGCCGCCCTGTCGACCGCGTTCGTCGTGGCCCGCGGGCTCGGCAAGAGCGCGGTCCTGACCGCCGACGCCCCGGGCTTCGTGGTCAATCGTCTGCTGGCCAAGGTGATGGGCGAAGCCGCGCGGGCCATCTACGAGGGCACTCCGCTGCTGACCGTCGAGAAGGCGTTTGCGCCGATCGGGCTGCCGATGACCCCGTTCCAGCTCATCGATCTGGTCGGCTGGAAGGTCGCCGCGCACGTGCAGGACACGATGGCGCACGCCTTCCCCGGGCGGTTCTTCGCGTCGGAGAACTTCCACCGGCTCGCCGAGCTTCCCGACGTGGTCGAGAAGGACAAGAACGGCAGGGTCACCGGATGGACCAAGGCGGCCGAGAAGGTGCTCAAGGGCGCCGTCGGCTCCACGCCCGCGACCGAAGCCGAGATCCTCGGCCGGGTGCAGGACGGTCTGGCGCAGGAGATCAAGCTGATGCTGGACGAGGGGGTCGTCCCCGCGGTCGAGGATATCGACCTGTGCCTGATCCTCGGGGCGGCCTGGCCGTTCATCGATGGTGGGGCCTCGCCCTACCTGGACCGCGAGGGTGCCTCCGAGCGTGTCTTCGGCGACACCTTCCATCACCCGATGATCAAGGGGATCGCAGGATAGAGCCTGCGCACGCAAGCGCCCGTCCTCGTTGTGAGGACGGGCGCTGTGCGTTGCGGCGAGGGATGCCGAGACTGCCGGTTACGCGTCGCGCACCTCGTCGTCGGGCGTGGGAACGCCGGCCATCCAATCGGGATGCTGCTCGGTCGGGCGCGCCACCGGTATGCGGGTGCCCAGCACCTGCGATACCACGTCCTGCGCGATCTTCGCGGGCGTGAGCCCGGCATCCTCCAGGATCTGCTCCCGCGTCGCGTGCGGGATGAACTCGTCGGGGAGCCCCAGTTCGTCCACGGCGGTGTCCACCCCGGCTTCGCGCAGCACCTGCCGTACGCGCGTTCCGATGCCGCCCACGCGGATCCCGTCCTCGATGGTGATCACCAGGCGATGGGATGCCGCCAGCTCCACGATGGACGGCTGCACGGGGACGACCCACCTCGGGTCCACGACGGTGGCCCCGATCCCCTGCGCGCCGAGCCGGCGCGCCACGTCGACCGCAAGATGCGCCATCGGGCCGATGCCCACGATCAGCACGTCCTGCGCGTCGGATCGAACGAGCACGTCCACGCCGTCGCGAAGGCGCTCCAGCGCCGGCAGCGTAGGGCTGACCGTGCCCTTCGGGAACCGCACGACGGTGGGTGCATCCTCCACGCCGACCGCTTCGCGCAGCTCCTCGCGAAGCCGCTCCGCGTCGCGCGGGGCGGCGATGCGGATGTGCGGCACGAGCTGCAGCATCGCCAGATCCCAGATCCCGTGATGGCTGGGACCGTCCGGCCCGGTCACTCCGGCCCGGTCCAGGACGAATGTGACGCCCGCGCGGTGCAGCGCGACATCCATCATCACCTGATCGAAGGCACGATTCATGAACGTCGCGTAGAGCGCCACCACGGGGTGCAATCCGCCGTATGCCAGCCCCGCCGCAGATGCGACGGCGTGCTGCTCGGCGATGCCGACGTCGAGGACGCGATCGGGGAAGCGCTGGGCGAACGGAAGCAGCCCGGTCGGACGCAGCATCGCCGCCGTGATGCCGATGATCTCGGGGCGCTCCTCCCCCACGGCGACCAGTTCTTCTGCGAAGACGTCGGTCCACGCTGTGGCGGAGGACGCGCCGACCGGCTCGCCGGAGGTGGGGTCGATGCGACCCACGGCGTGGAACTGGTCGGCTTCATCATCCCGGGCCGGCTGGTACCCGCGGCCCTTCTCGGTGATCGCGTGCACGATGACAGGCGCGCCGAAATCCTTCGCCAGCTGCAGTGTCTCCAGCAGCACGGGCAGGTCGTGGCCGTCGACGGGGCCGAGGTATTTGATGTCCAGATTCGAATAGAGCGCGGCGTTGTTCGTGAAGCGCGACAGGAAGCCATGCGTTCCGCCTCGCACCCCACGGTAGAAGGCGCGCGCGGCCGGGCCCAGCCGTCGGGCGAACGAGTCCGAGCTCTGATGCAGGGTGCGGTAGCTGTCGGCCGTGCGCACGCGGTTGAGGTAGCGGGCCATGCCGCCGATGGTCGGCGCATACGATCGGCCGTTGTCGTTGACGACGATGACCAGGTTGCGGTCGTTGTCGTCGGAGATGTTGTTGAGCGCTTCCCAGGTCATCCCGCCGGTGAGGGCTCCGTCACCGACGACGGCGACGACATGCCTGTCCAGGCGTCCGGTCCGCGTCAGTGCGCGCGAGACTCCGTCGGCCCAGCTGAGCGAACTGGAGGCGTGCGAGGATTCGACCACGTCGTGTGGGCTCTCCGACCGCTGCGGGTAGCCGGCCAGTCCCCCGCGGGCACGCAGCCCGGTGAAGTCCTGGCGACCGGTCAGCAGCTTGTGCACGTAGGACTGATGACCGGTGTCGAAGATCATCGGATCGTTCGGGGAGTCGAACACCCGGTGCATCGCGATGGTCAGCTCGACCACCCCGAGGTTGGGGCCCAGGTGACCGCCTGTGCGGGAGACGTTCTCGATGAGGAAGTCACGGATCTCGTCGGCGAGCTGTCCCAGCTGCTCGATGCTCAGCGCATCGAGGTCCCGGGGTCCGGACACGGACGACAGCAGCGACATTCGTGCTCCTTTCCGAGCCATGGCAGGGTCCTGGAAAGTCTACCCGCGGCCGGGACGGCGGAAGGGCCGGGCGCATGGCACCCGGCCCTTCCGCTCTGCGCTCAGACCAGCGAGCGCAGCACGTACTGCAGGATGCCGCCGTTGCGGTAGTAGTCCGCCTCGCCGGGTGTGTCGATCCGCACGACCGCATCGAATTCGACGGTCTGCTTGCCGGGCGCGGAGAATTCGCTCGGCGCGGCCGAGACGCGGACGGTACGCGGGGTGACCCCCTCGTTCAGCTGCTCCAGACCGGTGATCGAGACGATCTCGGTGCCGTCGAGTCCGAGCGATTCCCAGCTCTGACCGTCGGGGAACTGCAGCGGCACGACGCCCATCCCGATCAGGTTGGAGCGGTGGATGCGCTCGAAGCTCTCCGTGATGACGGCCTTCACACCGAGCAGGCTGGTGCCCTTGGCTGCCCAGTCGCGGGACGAGCCGGACCCGTACTCCTTGCCGCCGAAGATGACGAGCGGAAGTCCCTGCTCCTGGTAGTTCTGGCTCGCGTCGTAGATGAACGACTGCGGTCCGCCCTCCTGGGTGAAGTCGCGCGTGAACCCGCCCTCGACCTGCGCGCCGGCGTTGACCGAACGGACGAGCTGGTTCTTCAACCGGATGTTCGCGAACGTGCCGCGGATCATGACCTCGTGGTTTCCGCGACGCGAGCCGTAGGAGTTGTAGTCCTTCCGGTCCACGCCGTGCTCGTCCAGGTAGCGTCCGGCGGGACTGTCGCTCTTGATGTTGCCGGCCGGGCTGATGTGGTCGGTGGTCACCGAGTCGCCCAGCGTCGCCAGCACACGTGCGCCGACGATGTCGGTGACCGGGGTGAGCTCCATCGTCATGCCGTCGAAGTACGGGGGCTTGCGCACGTACGTGGAGTTCTCGTCCCACTCGAACACTGCGCCGGTCGGGGTGGGCAGCGTCTTCCACCGCTCGTCGCCTTCGAAGACGCTCGCGTACTGGTGGGTGAACATCTCCTTGTTGATCGACGAGTCGATGGTCGCCTGGACCTCCGCCGCGTCGGGCCAGATGTCCCTGAGGAAGACGTCATTGCCGTCGCGGTCCTTGCCGAGCGCGTCCATCTCGAAGTCGAAATGCATCGAGCCGGCCAGCGAGTAGGCGATCACCAGGGGCGGGCTGGCCAGGTAGTTCATCTTCACGTCGGGGTTGATCCGGCCCTCGAAGTTGCGGTTGCCCGACAGGACAGCGGTGACGGCCAGGTCGCTGCGGTTGATCGCCTCCGAGACCTCTTCGATCAGCGGGCCGGAGTTGCCGATGCACGTCGTGCAGCCGTAGCCGACCGTGTAGAAGCCCAGGGCTTCGAGGTCCTGCGTGAGGCCGGCCTTCTCGTAGTAGTCCGTGACGACCTTCGACCCCGGAGCCAGCGTGGTCTTGACCCACGGCTTGGCCTTGAGGCCCTTCTTCACGGCGTTGCGAGCCAGGAGGCCTGCCGCGAGCATCACCGAAGGGTTGGACGTGTTCGTGCACGAGGTGATCGCTGCGATCGTCACGGCACCGTTGTCGATCGTGTACGACGAGCCGTCGGCGGCCGTCACCTTGACGGGATTGGATGCCGCGGCCGGTCCGCCGCTGGAGATGTGCACCACGCGGGTGTCCTCCTGCTCGTCCCCGGGCGCTGGGCCGGGATCGGACGCGGGGAACGAGTGCTTCGACTCGAGGTCGACGATGTCGTCCGTGGTGCACGGAGTCGCGTAGTTGACGATGTCGGACTCGAACTGGGACTTCGCCTCCGACAGCAGGATGCGATCCTGCGGGCGCTTCGGTCCGGCGATCGAGGGCACGACGGTGGACAGGTCCAGCTCCATGTACTCGCTGAAGTTCGGCTCCCGCTCGGGGTCGTGCCAGAGGGACTGCTCCTTGGCGTACGCCTCCACGAGCGCGACCGCCTGCTCGTCGCGTCCGGTCAGTCGCAGGTAGTCCAGCGTCACGCCGTCGATGGGGAACATCGCGGCCGTGGAGCCGAACTCGGGGCTCATGTTGCCGATCGTCGCGCGGTTCGCGAGGGGAACCGAAGCCACACCCGCTCCGTAGAACTCGACGAACTTGCCGACCACGCCGTGCTTGCGGAGCATCTCGGTGATCGTGAGCACCACGTCCGTGGCAGTGACCCCGGCCGGGATCTGCCCGGTCAGCTTGAAGCCGACCACGCGCGGAATGAGCATCGACACCGGCTGACCGAGCATCGCCGCCTCGGCCTCGATGCCGCCGACGCCCCAGCCGAGCACGCCCAGGCCGTTGACCATCGTGGTGTGGGAGTCCGTGCCGACGCACGTGTCCGGGTAGGCGCGCAGGACTCCGCCGACCGTGCGGTCGTAGATGACCTTCGCCAGGTGCTCGATGTTCACCTGGTGCACGATCCCCGTGCCCGGCGGGACGACCTTGAAGTCGTCGAAGGCCGTCTGACCCCAGCGCAGGAACTGGTACCGCTCGCCATTGCGCTCGTACTCGATCTCGACGTTGCGCTCGAGCGCGTTCTCGCTGCCGAACAGGTCGGCGATCACCGAGTGGTCGATGACCATCTCAGCGGGTGAGAGCGGGTTGATCCGCGTCGGATCGCCGCCGAGAGCCGCGACCGCCTCGCGCATCGTGGCCAGGTCGACGATGCACGGCACGCCGGTGAAGTCCTGCATGACCACGCGCGCGGGCGTGAACTGGATCTCGGTGTTCGGCTCGGCGGCCGGATTCCACGAGCCGAGGGCCTCGATCTGCGCCCGTGTCACGTTCGCGCCGTCTTCGGTGCGGAGTAGGTTCTCCAGCAGCACCTTCAGGCTGAAGGGGAGCTTCTCGTAGCCCTCGACGGCATCGATGCGGAAGATCTCGTAGTCGGTGCTGCCGACCGTCAGGGTGCTCTTGGCACCGAAGCTGTCAACCGTGGACACGTGTGTCTCCTTCGTCGGCGGAGCGAGCTGCAAGGCCCGGCACTCCCCATCTTCCCCGTCACCGGCAGCACTGGCTAGTGAGGCCAGCCTTACCGCGTGGCAGGCAAATTTATCTTGATGTCAAGATAAATATATCACTTGGAGGTTGGCGGATAGAGTGCGCGCACCGCGAGCCATGTGACGGCCACGAGCGGTGCGAAAAGGGGCAGCCCCATGATCAGCTTCAGAGTTCCGAGCGCCGTCACATCCCCGGCGAAATACAGCGGCAGCTGAACGGCGAGGCGGACGGCGAACAGCGCGCCCCAGGCGAGGGCGAGCCAGAAGAACACCCGCCGTTTGCGCTTGTCGGCACGCCAGCGCGTTCCTTCGCCCATCAGGAAGCCCACCGCGATGCCGATCAGCGACCAGCCGATGACCGCCGAGACGAGGAAGGCCGTGCCGTACGCGGCGTTCGTGAAGAATCCCAGGACGAAGTTGTCCTGGCCGCGTCCGGTCCACAGCGCCAGCGCCGCCGCGCCCGCGGTGGCCAGCAGTCCGCCGATCGCGGCGGACGGCGGCGATTTGGTGACCAGTCGGATGATGGTGAAGATCGCCGCCAGACCCACCGAAAGGCCGAGCGACAGCCACAGGTTCCCGGCCTGCGTGCCGGGGTCGTACGAGACGGTGAACGCCACGACGAAGACGAGGCTCGGCAGGACGGATTCCAGGATGCCGCGCCAGCCGCCCATCGCACGCCAGACGACATGGCCGGTGGCTGCGCCTTCCGCCGGATCCAGCCCCGCCCGCTTGGCCGCGCCGCCCAGCGCTGCACCGAGCACGTCGGAAGCGCTCGGCTCGGAGCGCGCGGCGGCGTCCTCAGGATCGTTCCCCGCCTGCGGACGCGGCGCGTCGGTCATGCCGTTCCCGGCGTGGCCGGCATCCGGAGCGGAATCAGATCACGCGGCGGCATGGGGGTCCCGCCCCGCACCACGACGATGGAGCGGAACAGATCCTCGACCTGGCCCGCTGCTTCCACGTCGCCGGTGGCGGCGCCGCCGATCACGCCGCGCAGGAACCACCGCGGTCCGTCCACGCCGACGAAGCGCGCGAGCCGCTTGTCGGCGGCGCCGTCGGGACCGGCCGAGACCGGGACCTCGGCGAGCAGCTCTGCGCCGAGAGGGCCTTCGCGCTCCTCGACGCGGCCACCCTGCTGGCGGATCTGCGCCTTGATCTGTTCCCGGGTCTCTGCCCACAGCCCCGTGCTGCGTGGTGCCGCGAACGGCTGGACCTGCAGCGTGGAGCCGGCGTAGTCGAGCCCGACCGCGACGATGCGCTTGGTCTGCTCCTCGACCTCCAGGCGGAGGTTCAGACCCTCGCGCGGCAGGATCTTGATGCCGCCCAGGTCGATGTAGGGCCGCACCGGGTTCGCCTCGGCTTCGTCGAAGGGTCCGGCGGTGGCGCGATCGGCGAGAGATCCGCCGGTGGGCGCGTCCGAGGGTGTCGGGTCTGTCATGAGGGGACTCCGTTCTTCTGGTACCCGGTCGAGCCGAAGCCGGCGTCCCCACGGGCGCTGTCGGGTAATGCCTCGACCGGGATGAAGTTCGCCCTCGACACCGGCATCACGATCAGCTGCGCGATGCGGTCGCCGACGGCGATGTCGTAGGCGTGCTCGGGATCGGTGTTCAACAGCGTCGCCTTGAGCTCGCCGCGATAGCCGGCGTCGACCGTGCCGGGGCTGTTGACGATCGTGATCCCGTGCTTGGTGGCCAGGCCGCTGCGCGGCACCACGAAGGCGACGTAGCCGTCCGGCAGCGCGATCCGCACGCCGGTGCCGACGAGTGCGCGCTGACCGGGCTCCAGCCGCAGCGCCTCGGTCGAGACGAGATCAGCTCCGGCGTCCCCGGGGTGCGCGTACACCGGGACGTCGGGGGCGATAATGGGGACGTCCACAGTTTCAGCCACGCAATGAGGGTAATGCAGAAGACAGCGAGCGGCGCCCGCGGCAATTCCGTCACCCGCTACCGAGAACGACTCAGCCCGTCCCTGTGGGTGATCGCAAGCGCAGCCGTCGTCGCCCCGATGGCAGCTCTGGTGCTCTCGCCGTTCGACACGACACTCGCGCTGGTCGCCGGAGCGGCGATCGGGGTGTGCTTCATCTGGCTGCTGGTCGCAGGCTCCCCGGTGGTCGAGGTCCGCGACGGAGTCCTGACCGCGGGGCGCGCGCACATCGACGTCGCCTTGACCGGCGATGTCGCGATCCTCACCGGCGACGAAGCCCGCAACGCGCGCGGCCCCGGTTTGAACCCGAGATCGTGGCACGTCATCCGCGGGGGGATCGACGGCCTGGTGATCGTCGCGATCACCGACCCGGACGATCCGGCGCCGTCCTGGGTCATCTCCACGCGGACGCCGGACCGGCTGGCGGCCGCGCTGCGGCGCGCGCAGGCTACGCCGCGCACTCCCGGCAGATAGGACCGTCGGAGTCCTCGTGATCCAGCTGCGAGCGGTGCTTGACCAGGAAGCAGCTCACGCAGGTGAACTCGTCCTCCTGGGCGGGCAGTACGACGACATCCAGCTCGAGGTCGGAGAGGTCCGCACCCGGCAGCTCGAACCCCGAGGGGTTGTCGGCGTCTTCCGCGTCGACCGATCCGGACAGCTTGTCGGGGACGCGCTCTTTGAGCGCCTCGATCGATTCGCTGTCATCTTCGGTCTTGCGGGGGGCGTCGTAATCCGTGGCCATGCGTAAACGTCTCAACTTCCGGGGAATAGCTTGCGTGCACTGACCCTGTCGGGGCGGCGATAGTTTGCACGACCTGAACTCATTTGGCAAATGCACTGTCGGTTCCGGGTCCTGCGTGCCGTGAAACTCGCGGCGCGCGAGAGATATTCCCGTCGTATGGCAACCGCTGTGTAACCATGGGCGCACACCGCTGGATCGGAGGGGCTTTTCGCATGGAACAGCTCAAAGTGATCGGAACCGAGGACGAGGTGCTCGTCCTGGTGACCGAGTCGGGTGAGCGGTTTTCGCTCCCCGTCGATGACGTATTGCGCGTCGAGCTGCGCAAAGCGCGCAGGGAACGCGACGGCGATCCGCAGACCGTGCGGCCCAGCCCGCGCGAGATCCAATCGCACATCCGCGCGGGCATGTCCGCCGACGAGGTCGCCGCTCTGCTCGGCGCGCGCGTCGAGGACATCGCACGCTTCGAGGGACCGGTGCTCGCCGAACGCGAGCACGTCGTCGGACAGGCCCTGGCCGTTCCCGTTCTCCTCGGCGCCGAACTCGATCCGGATATCCACCCCACTTTCGGCAGCGCAGTCCGCGCCAAGCTGGCCGAGGCCGGCGCGTCGGGTGAGCGCTGGACCAGCTGGAAGGGCCCCGGCGGCTGGATCGTCAAGCTGGAGTTCACCGCGAACGAGGTCGACCACGACGCGCGTTGGGGTTTCGACCCCCGGCGCAGCACGCTGTCGCCGCTGAACGCGGACGCGATTCAACTCTCCCGGCAGGGCTCCCTGCCTGAGGGGCTGATCCCCCGGCTCCGCGCGCTCGACGCGTCACCGGCCAAGGACGACACGCGCTTCGACAGCGGCGCCTTCGGTCCGCGGCGGATGCCCGAGGCGGACATGGAATCCCCCGATCTGCGTGAGCCGGTGGCGCCGGCCGTGCAGGAGGCCGCCATGAAACGCGCGACCGCGATGCCGGTCACGTCCTCGGAGACGGCAGATCTGCTCGAAGCGCTCCGCCGACGCCGGGGCCAGCGGGAGCCGCTGCCGGGCACGGAGGAGCTGCCCTCCGCCCGCCCGCATGCGCCCGTGGCGCTTTTCGACGCACTCGAGCCCGGGTATGACGAGACCCCGCGCGCCGACGCGGAGCAGACGCGCGAGCATGACGACGAGCAGCAATCGGCCGTGGCCGAGGCCGCGGGTCGGCGCAAGGGCCGGCCGTCGATGCCGTCGTGGGACGAGATCGTGTTCGGGGCACGCAGCGACGACTGAACCGTCGGTCAGGCGAACGCGCCGAGTCGGATGAGCGGCACGGTCCGCTCCTCGTCGGTGAGCGATCCGTGCTGCCCGACCATCCGCTGGGCGCCCTTGTCCTCGAGCCGGTCGTCGTAGTAGGCGATCCCGGCACGCGCCGCCACCAGCACGTCGCCGATCCGCGGCAGCACGTCGGTGGACACCGGACCGAACAGACCCGCGTCGACCGCTTGGCTGCGCGAGAGCACCCACGAGCGGTCCGATTCGGATTCCGTCCACCTTCCGAGCAGGTCCTCAGACATACCGGGCTCGGCGTACAGGTGCAGCATCCGGGGTTCCCCGCCGATGTGACGGACTCCGTCGAGCAGATCGTCGTCGTCGGTCAGGAGCACGTGCCGATGTCGGGGGACGTCGACCATGCCGTGGTCGGCCGTGATGACCGCACCGGTACCGGGAGCGAGCGCGTCGGACAGGATGCGGGACGCGGCATCCACCCGCTCCAGCGCTGCCACCCACTCGTCGGATTGCCACCCGCGCTTGTGACCGATCGCGTCCAGATCCGGCGCGTAGACGTAGACGAACGCCCCGGGGTTGCGCGCTGCCAGGTCGGCGGCGGTCCGGGTGCGCTCGGCGAGGTCTTCCACAGCGACGAACTGGGCACCGCGCATGATCGCCGTGGTGAACCCGGTGCCGGCGTACTCCCCCTTGGAGACGATGAACGACGGCCGGCCACCGGCGGCGTGCCGCTCGGTGAGCGGCTCCGCGCGCTGCCACGCGATATCCAGACCGTCCGTGTCCCAGCCGCGCAGCTGATTGAGGACGTGGTCGCTGTCCGGGTCGAGCACCCGATACCCGACGATCCCGTGCTCGCCCGGTCGGACTCCGGTCAGCAGGCTGGTCAGCGCGGAGGCGGTGGTGGACGGGAAGACGGTGCGCGCGACATCCTTCTTCGACGCGGCCGAGGACAGGAACCGGGCATGGCCGGCGCGCGCGCCGAGGTTGGCGGCGCCCAGTCCGTCGATGACGAAAACGATGACGCTGCGGGCCGGGGCGAACCAGTCCGACGTGCCATCCAGCGCGGCGATCATCTGCGGCGCGACACCGGTGAGGCTGCGGGCTCGTCGCGGCTCCGCGGGTAGGCTGAGTGACATCGGGGCCAGTCTCGCACACCGGCGGGAGCCCCTCTCCGACCGCCGTCTCCCGAGGCCACATCGTCATGCCCGCATCGCCCACAGGATCCTCGCCCGCCGAGGAGCGCATCGAAGACGTCGACGTCTCCGCCGAGATGCAGGGCTCGTTCCTCGAATACGCCTACTCGGTCATCTACTCGCGCGCGCTGCCGGACGCACGCGACGGGCTGAAGCCGGTGCAGCGTCGCATCCTGTACCAGATGGCCGAGATGGGTCTGCGACCGGACCGCGGCCACGTCAAGAGCGCCCGGGTCGTGGGCGAGGTGATGGGAAAGCTGCACCCGCACGGCGACGCTCCCATCTACGACGCTCTCGTCCGGCTCGCGCAGTCCTTCTCGCTGCGGGTCCCGCTGGTGGACGGCCACGGCAATTTCGGCTCGCTGGATGACGGTCCGGCCGCGCCGCGCTACACCGAGGCGCGACTGGCCCCGGCGGCGCTCGCACTCACCGAGGGCCTGGATGAGGACGTCGTCGATTTCATCCCCAACTACGACGGCCAGTTCCAGCAGCCCGAGGTGCTGGCCGCGGCCTATCCGAATCTTCTGGTCAACGGCGCGACCGGCATCGCGGTAGGCATGGCGACCAACATGGCGCCGCACAACCTCGTCGAAGTCATCGGCGCCGCCATCCACCTCCTGGAGAATCCGGACGCCACGGTCGAGGACCTGATGGAGTTCGTTCCGGGGCCGGATCTGCCCTCGGGCGCGGTCGTCGTGGGTCTAGACGGCATCAAGGACGCGTACACGACCGGGCGCGGCAGCTTCCGCACCCGCGCGAAGGTCGCGATCGAATCGCTCGGGCCGCGTCGTACCGGGCTGGTCGTCACGGAGCTGCCGTATCTGGTCGGCCCGGAGCGGATCATCGAGAAGATCAAGGATGCCGTCCAGGCCAAGAAGCTGCAGGGCATCGCCGATGTCACCGACCTCACCGACCGCCACCACGGGCTCCGCCTCGTCATCGCGATCAAGACCGGTTTCGATCCGCAGGCCGTGCTGGAGCACCTGTATCGGCTGACCCCCCTCGAGGACTCGTTCAGCATCAACAACGTCGCGCTGGTCGGCGGGCAGCCGCGGACCCTGGGTCTGCGCGAACTGCTCCGCGTGTACCTCGATCACCGTCTGCAGGTCGTGACGCGCCGGAGCCGGTACCGGCTGGCCCGCAAGCAGGAGCGACTGCACCTGGTCGAAGGCCTCCTCATCGCGATCGTCGACATCGACGAGGTCATCCAGGTCATCCGCGCCTCGGACGACGGCGAGCAGGCACGGACGCGACTGCAGGAGGTTTTCGACCTCTCGCTCGCACAGGCCGAGTACATCCTCGAGCTGCGTCTGCGTCGGCTCACGAAGTTCTCCCGCCTCGAGCTGGAGACCGAGCGCGACTCCCTCAAGGCGGAGATCGCCGAACTCGAGCGGCTCCTGGGCAGCGACGTGCTGCTGCGCGGGCAGGTCGCCAAGGAGCTCGGCATCGCCGCCGACACGTACGGCACGCCGCGCCGGACGCTTCTGCTGAACGGCGGACCCGTCCAGCCGCGATCGCGCAGCGCCGCCGCCGTCGCGGACCTGCAGATCTCGGACGCGCCGTGCCGCGTCTTCCTCTCCGCGACCGGGCGGATGGTGCGCGCCGAGATGACGGCGGATGTCCCCAACGGCGGGATCGTGCCGCCCGCGCGCCGTTCCAAGCACGATGCCGTCCGCTCCCACGTGGACACCACCAGCCGCGGCGACATCGGCGCCGTGACCACTGCGGGACGCCTCATCCGCTTCTCGCCGGTGGATCTGCCTTCGGTGCCCGGCAATTCCGTGCAGCTGTCCGCGGGCACGCGGGCAGACCACTATCTCTCCCTCGGCAAGGACGAACACGTCGTCGCGCTGGTTCCACTCGTGGAGTCCCCGACGATCGCGTTGGGCACTGCGCAGGGCATCGTCAAGCGCGTCGCTGCGAGTGAGATCGGCCCCAAGCAGGACGCCGAGATCATCGCGCTCAAGCCCGGCGATCGCGTCGTGGGTGCGGCATCCGCCCCCGACGACAGCGAGCTCGTCTTCATCACCTCCGATGCGCAGCTGCTGCGCTTCGAGGCCGCCTCGGTGCGGCCGCAAGGCCGGTCGGCGGGCGGCATGGCCGGTGTCCGGGTGGCGCCCGGTGAGAGGGTCATCGGCTTCAACGTCGTGGACGCCGATGCGACGGATGTGTTCGTGGTGACGCTCGCGGGCAGCACGCAGGCCCTGGCCGGTGCGGATGCCGTCACCGGGAAGGTCTCGGACTTCGCAGAGTTCCCCGCCAAAGGGCGTGCGACCGGCGGTGTGCGCGCGCAGCGCTTCCTGAAGGGCGAGGACACCTTGACCCTCGGCTGGGTCGGCACAGAGCCGCGTGCCGTCGGCGCGGACGGTGCCACGCGCTCCCTCCCGGAGCCCGGCGCGAAACGGGATGCCTCGGGCCAGCCGCTCGAGGGCGTCATCGCCGCGGTCGGCACCGCCGTCCGCTGACCGCGCGCGGTACCGCCTACCGTGGCGGCGGCCGTCACGTGGCATCGGCGGTGATCCGACTGTGCGGGTGAACTCGGCTCCCCTGTCCCGAGGTGCGGGCGGAGCCTCAGATTGCGACAGGCGAGCGGACGAGGTCGATCGAGTCGCGAACGCCGCGACGCCGGGCAAGGGTTCCCCTGTCCCGAAGTGCGGGCGGGGCCGCAGAGTGCGACAGGCGAGCGGACGAGGTCGATCGAGTCGCGAACGCCGCGACGCCGGGCAAGGGTTCCCCTGTCCCGAAGTGCGGGCGGGGCCGCAGAGTGCGACAGGCGAGCGGACGAGGTCGATCGAGTCGCGAACGCCGCGACGCCGGGCCAGGGCTTCCCTGTCACCAAGCGCGGTGTGAGCCGCAGAGTGCGACAGGCGAGCAGAATGAGGCGCCGAGACGCGAGCAACCGCACACCCACGGCGCGAATACACCCGCGCGAGCGCGGGCTCAGGCGTCGATGCGCTCGCGGCCCAGGCGGTCGCTGGAGTCGATGATGAACTCCTTGCGCGGAGCGACGTCGTTGCCCATGAGCAGTTCGAAGACGGATGCCGCCGCTTCGGCATCCGTCATCCGCACGCGCCGCAGGGCGCGTCCGGCGCGGTCCATCGTCGTGGTCGCCAGCTGATCGGCATCCATCTCGCCGAGGCCCTTATAGCGCTGGATGGGCTCCTGCCAGCGCTTGCCCGCCTTGGTGAGCTTGGCCAGCAGGGCGTGCAGCTCCTGCTCGCTGTAGGTGTAGATCGTGTCGTTCGGCTTCGTGCCGGGGTTCGTGACGATCACGCGGTGCAGCGGCGGCACGGCCGCGTACACGCGGCCGTCGTCGATCAGCGGCCGCATGTACCGGAAGAACAGCGTCAGCAGCAGGGTGCGGATGTGCGCGCCGTCGACGTCGGCATCGCTCATCAGGATGATCTTGCCGTAGCGGGCGGCGTCCAGGTCGAACGAGCGTCCCGAGCCGGCGCCGATCACCTGGATGATCGCGGCGCACTCGGCGTTGGAGAGCATGTCGCTGACCGAGGCCTTCTGCACGTTCAGGATCTTCCCGCGGATGGGAAGCAGCGCCTGATACTCGCTGTTGCGGGCGAGCTTGGCCGTGCCCAGCGCGGAGTCGCCCTCGACGATGAACAGCTCCGAGGAGGCGACGTCGTTGGTGCGGCAGTCGGCCAGCTTCGTCGGCAGCGACGAGGACTCCAGCGCGTTCTTGCGGCGCTGCGTCTCCTTGTGCGTGCGGGCGGAGATGCGCGCCTTCATCTCGGAGACGATCTTGTCCAGCAGCTGCGCGGCCTGGGACTTGTCGTCGCGCTTGGTCGAGGCGAACTTCGCGGCCAGCTCCGACGCCACGACATTCGCGACGATCTGGCGGACGGCGGGCGTACCGAGGATCTCCTTCGTCTGGCCCTCGAACTGCGGCTCCGGCAGACGAACGGTCAGCACGGCGGTCAGACCCGCGAGGATGTCATCCTTGTCGATCTTGTCGTTGCCCACCTTGAGCCGGCGCGCGTTCTGCTCGATCTGCGAGCGGAGCACCTTCATCAGGCCCAGCTCGAACCCGGCCTGGTGCGTACCGCCCTTCGGCGTGGCGATGATGTTGACGAAGGACCGCTGCACCGTCTCGTAGCCGATTCCCCAGCGCAGCGCGATGTCCACGACGCACTCCCGGGCCAGCTCGGTGGGAACCATCGCGCCGGTGGGCTGCAGGACCGGGACGGTCTCGGTGAACGTGCCGGTGCCGGTCAGACGCCACGTGTCGGTGATGGGCGCATCGGGCGCGAGGAACTCCGCGAACTCCGAGATCCCGCCGTCGAAGCGGTAGGAGTTCTCGACCGGCTCGTCCCCGCGCTCGTCGCGGATGACGATCTCGAGACCGGGGATCAAGAACGCCGTCTGCCGCGCGCGCTGCTCCAGTTCGTCGAGGTGGAACGCGGCATCCTTCGTGAAGATCTGCGGATCCGCCCAGTAACGGATCCGGCTGCCGGTGACGCCCTTGGCCACCTTGCCGACCACGCGCAGCTCGCTGCGGTCCTCGAAGGGTGTGAAGGCCGATTCCGGGCTGCCGTTGGCGAAGACACCCGGTTCGCCGCGATGGAACGACATCGCCCAGGTCTTGCCGCCCCGGTCCACCTCGACGTCCAGTCGCGCGGAGAGCGCATTCACGACGGAGGCACCGACACCGTGCAGGCCGCCGGATGCCGCGTACGAGCCGCCGCCGAACTTGCCGCCGGCATGCAGCTTCGTGAACACCACCTCGACCCCGGACAGGCCGGTGCGCGGTTCGATATCCACCGGGATGCCGCGTGCCCGGTCACGGACCTCGACACTGCCGTCACTGTGCAGGATCACGTCGATGCGACTGCCGTGCCCGCCCAGCGCCTCATCGACAGAGTTGTCGATGATCTCCCAGAGGCAGTGCATGACACCGCGAGAGTCGGTCGAGCCGATATACATGCCCGGGCGCTTGCGGACCGCTTCGAGTCCTTCCAGCACCTGCAGATGGTGGGCGGAATACTCGGAGGTCACAATCGTCAAGCGTATCCGCGGTGGTCGGGAGCCCTATGCACAGACACGGGGAACGGGCCGCGCGTACGCGCTGAGCGAAATGTGATGGCTTCCGGGCATTCCCCCATGGATCGCGTGGTTGTATGTGAGGACCCGCAAGGGATCGAGACGAGCGACGCTTACGAGGAGGACCCGAGATGAACACGCTTTCGACACCGACCGAGCCCGCCGTCCTCGAGTACCGCCTGACCGCGCTGGACCGGTGCGACTCGTGTGGAGCACAGGCCTACATCGCCGCCGAGGTCAACGGCAGCGAGCTGCTGTTCTGCGCCCACCACGGTCGCAAGTACGAAGAGAAGCTGCGGTCGATGGCCACCAGCTGGCACGACGAGACGGCTCGACTGCTCGAGTCCGTCTGAGTCCTACCGGCCCGGATACGCCCGCCGCACCAGCGGCGACACGCGCACCAGGAGCTCCTCGCCGACTGTGCCGATCGTCTCGGCCAGATCGGTCGCCGACGTCCCGTCCGGACCGACGACGGCAACCCGCTGCCCCACCGCAGCCCCGCGCCAGGGCGCGACCATCGTGTGGGTCGCGCCGACGTGCCGAACCTCGCGACGGTCTCCGGCCACCTCGAGGTGGGCATGCTGGGCAAGCGTCGAGGGAAGTCCGTGCAGCGAGCCGACGCCGAGCGTGACGGCGTAGTCCGCGACGTGCGTGACCGTCGCGACGAGCGAGGCGACCGGACGGATGCCGAGCTCGTCCTGACCGGGTCCGCCGGCGGGACGGATGCCGTAGCAGAACGCCCCGACCCGGGCGAGGTCGTAGCGGAACTCCGGCCGGGCGAACGAGGCGGCGCTGGCGGACAGGTGGCGCACGTCCAGCGCGAATCCCGCCGCCTCCGCCGCCGTGACCGCGTCCTCGAACAGGGCACGCGCGGTGTCGTCCTCCGCGTCGCTCGCTTCGGCGATGTGACTCCAGACACCGACGACGCGCAGCAGGCCTTCGGTCGCGAGGGCCTGCGCCCGGCCGAGGATCGCGTCCCACTCCTCCGGACGGATGCCGTTGCGGTGCAGGCCGGTGTCGATCTTCAAGTGCACCCGGGCAGGCGCGCCGGCCGTGCGTGCCGCGGCCGCGATGTCTTCCAGGAAGCCGGCGTCGCCGACCCCGAGGTCGATGTCCGCGGCCAGGGCCGCAGTGATCTCGTCCGCCCCGACGGTGAGCCACGAGAAGACGCGGGCCTTGGGGCCGACCGCGGCGCGGGTCCGAAGCGCCTCGCGCACGTCGAACGCGCCGAACCAGACGACGCCCTCGGCCGCAGCTCTGGTCACCACCGCCGTCAGGCCGTGTCCGTAGGCGTCATCCTTGACGATGAGCATGAGCTGCGCCGGGGCGACCCGCGCTCGGACGACCGCGATGTTGGCGGCCAGCGCGTCCAGGTCGACCTGCAGTTCTGGCGCGGTCACGGCGTGTACTCCCGTCCGGCGCGCAGGCCGACAGCGGTGACGAGTTCGGCCGCGCTCAGCCCGGTCGCCGCCGTCCATTCCGTCAGAGCCGGCGCGCCGTCGGCGGGGTCGCCGAAGAACAGGACCTCATCGCCCCGGCGAACCCGCGCCGACCCGACGTCCACCACGCAGACATCCATCGCCACCCGACCGACGATCGGATGCCGCTCTCCGGCGATCACAACCGAGGCCGCATTGCCGAGGGCGCGCACGATCCCCTGCGCGTAGCCGCCGGTGACCAGCGCGACCGTGGTGTCCGCGATCGCACGATGGGTGAAGCCGTAGGAGACGCCCTCGCCCGCGCGGAGGCGCTTCAGGCTCAGCACCCACCCGCTCAGGCTCAGCACCGGTGTGAAGCCGGGAGTCAGCCCGTACACCGCCTCCGGCGCGGTGGCCACGCCGCTGTCAAGCCGGCGCGCAGCGTCGATGACGCCGTCCAGGTCCGGCGCGGCGACGTCGTCGACCAGAAGAGCGGCGGCGCCCGCTCGCAGTGCGATCGGCGCGACCACGTCCACGCCGTGGCCCCACGCATCCGCCCGCAGGTCGATGACGCCGCCACGCCCACTGGCCAGGACCGCGCGCAGATTCCGCTCCACCGCGCCGCGGGATATCCGCGCCACCGGGGCGGTGCGCGCACCCGTGCCCGCGTCGGACGACGCGCGTCCAGGGATGCCGAAGGTCACGCCATCTAGACTATCCGGGGTCCTGTCCCCCACCCCGGAGCACGCATGCCCTCTCCAGGCCTCGGCCTCGCGCCCCGCCTTCGCTATCTCGCCGGCCGCGCACGCCGCATCGACGTCGGCTCCGTTCTGGACCGTGCGAAGGAAGCCTCCGCCCAGCACGGCAAATGGACCCCCGCGATCGTCGTCGACATGCTCTGGCAGGCCGGCCTGCGCAACGTGGGGTTCCAGGACTACATCGACTACGACTTCGCCGCCCTCAGCCGCGCGGAGCGCGCGACCTACATGACGCACCCGGTGTCCAACCAGCTCTCGCAGAAGTACGACGATCCGGCGTTCCGGCACATCTTCCAGGACAAGATCGAATTCGACCGTGTCTTCAGCGAGTACCTGCATCGGGAGTGGATGGTCGTCGAGGAGGACAACGCCGAACGGGTCCGCGCGTTCACGGAGCGCCTGGGCACCATCGTGACGAAGGAGCCGGTCGGACAGGCCGGGACCGGTGTGCACCGCTACCACGCCGCCGAGATCGAGGACTGGGCGGCTTTCCACCGTGGCCTGCTCGCGCGCGGCGAGCTGCTGGTCGAAGAGGTGATCCAGCAGCATGCCGCCCTGGCCGCGGTGTGTCCTGGGACGGTCAACACCACCCGCATCACCGCGTTCTTCGACGGCGAGAAGACGCACATCCTGGCGATGGCGCAGAAGTTCGGACGCGGTGCCGTGAGTGATCAGATGACCTTCGGCGGCTTCTACACGATGCTCGACGACGACGGCCGCGCTGTCGGGCCGGGATACGACTCCCATGGACACGTCTACGCCGCCCACCCCGACTCCGGGTTCGTCATCGATCAGTTCCAGCTGCCCATGATGGAACAGGTGCGCGCGTTCATCGACCGCGTGGCCCGCGTGGTGCCCCAGGTGCAGTACGTCGGCTGGGACGTCGTGGTCACACCCGAAGGGCCCGTGCTCGTGGAGGGCAACTGGGGCGCCGGCGTCTACGAGAACAAACCCAGTGTCACCGGCATCCGCACCGGCCACAAGCCGCGGTATCGCGCCGCGATCGGCTTCTAGGCGGCGCGGACCACACCCAGCGGCGTGGACTGGTGGCCCTGACCGAGCGGGTTGTCCTTCAGGATCTCGACCAGGCGCCGTTCGCCGGCCCTGTCCAGCGTAGAGCCGAGGATGTTGCCGCCGAGGTCGTTGATGTCCACGACCGCCACCTCGGGGACGCCGCCGAGGAGATCCTTCAGATGCTGGGCGACCGCGCGCGGACGCTCGGGACCCAGCACGACCGCCCTGTTGTACGGGGGGATGGTGCCGCTGGTGGGACCGTCGATCGCGCGGGCCTTGTCCCCGGCGATGCGGTAGAAGTCGCCCTTGCGCCCGAGCGCCTTGGTGATGGCAGAGACGGCCGCGGCGAACAGAATGCGCGGGGTTCCGCACTCGCGAAGGGCCATCTCCATCGTCTCGGGCATGCCGAGACCGATGCCGTAGGGCGTGCGCGTGACGTACTTCGACAGGAACAGCGCCAGACGCCGCGGCTGGATGTCCTCGAGCGGGTAGGAGCGTCCCTGCGTGATGGCCACGATCTTCTCCGTCACGAAGAACAGATCACCGGGCTGCACGATGTCGGCCGCGTACTCGCGGATGAAGGCGTCCAAGTCGTCTCCCGGCATGACCACGCGCGTCCGGATGGGGATGCGCGCGTAGGAGGTGCCGTCGATCTCGACGCTGAGCGCCTTTCCCGCGTTGGCCTCTGCCATCACTCGAGGTAGTCCCGCAGGGACTGAGAACGAGACGGGTGCCGCAGCTTGGCCATCGTCTTGGACTCGATCTGGCGGATCCGTTCGCGGGTCACCCCGAACGTGTCGCCGATCTGATCGAGGGTCTTGGGCTGACCATCGCCGAGCCCGAAGCGCATGCGGATCACGCCCGCCTCGCGCTCGCTCAAGGAATCCAGCAGCGACTCGAGCTGGCGCTGCAGCATCGTGAAGCCGACGGCGTCCGCCGGAACGACCGCTTCGGTGTCCTCGATCAGGTCGCCGAATTCGCTGTCGCCGTCCTCGCCGAGGGGGGTGTGCAGCGAGATCGGCTCGCGACCGTACTTCTGCACCTCGATGACCTTTTCGGGGGTCATGTCCAGTTCGCGGCTGAGCTCCTCGGGAGTGGGCTCGCGGCCCAGATCCTGCAGCATCTGGCGCTGCACACGGGCGAGCTTGTTGATGACCTCGACCATGTGCACGGGGATGCGGATCGTGCGGGCCTGGTCGGCCATGGCGCGCGTGATCGCCTGGCGGATCCACCACGTGGCATACGTGGAGAATTTGAAGCCCTTGGTGTAGTCGAACTTCTCCACCGCGCGGATCAGACCGAGGTTGCCCTCCTGGATCAGGTCCAGGAACTGCATGCCGCGGCCGGTGTAGCGCTTGGCGAGCGACACGACCAGGCGGAGGTTCGCGCCGAGCAGGTGCGACTTCGCACGCTGACCGTCGCGAGCGACCCACTGCAGGTCGAGTCCGACCTGATTGGACTTCTCGGCGGCCGTCATGTGCGACAGCTTCTCTTCGGCGAACAGACCCGCCTCGATCCGCATCGCGAGCTCGACCTCTTCGGCCGCGTTCAGCAGCGGGACCTTGCCGATCTGCTTCAGGTAGTCCTTGACCGGGTCGGCCGTGGCTCCCGTGATCATCGTCGAGTAGACGGGGACATCCTCGTCGTCCGACGAGGAGATGACGATCGCGCCGGTGGGCAGCGGCTCGGTGAAAGCCGGCTTCGTGGTCTCTTCGTCCTCGTCGTCCTCTTCCGCCTCCGCCGTCTCGGCTTCGGGCTCAGCGGCGGCTTTGGCCTTGGCCTTGCCACGCGGCGCGGCGCGAGGCTTCTCGTCCTCGTCCACGACGTCATCGAGCGCGACGACGTCGTCTTCGATGTCGACCACGTCGTCGATCTCGACGTCATCGACGAGCTCATCGACGGGCTCGTCGTCGGTCGCCTTGGCGGCGCGGGACTTCGCTGCGGTCTTGGTCGCTGCGGTCTTGGTAGCGGCCTTCGCCGGAGCCTTGGCGGCACCGGTCTTCGTGGCGGCCGTCTTGGCTGCCGCGGTCTTGGCGGCGACCGGCTTGGCCGCGGCCTTCGTGGTCGTCGTGGTGGACTCGTCCGCGGGAGCGACCGCCGCGGGGTCCTTCGCGCTACTTGCGCGTGCTGTGGTCTTCGTGCCTGAGGTCACGGTTCGCCTTTCACCAGCGGGAACGTGTGTCGTCGGTCCCCCGGTAGATTTCGGACACTAGTAAGACCCTTGTCAAGTCCCAACTCTGCAGAGATTGCCTCACGGAGCTGGTTGACAACGGGCCAGGTCATCTATTGTCGCACATCCCTCGAACACATCCGACGATGCGACCGACACTGCGGATACAACGCGCTGGGCGCCGTGCGCATTCCGCCCGGCTCAGGCTCCGCGCTTCTCGTCGTCACCGGAAGGCCGGGTCGCGAGGAACCTCTCCAGCTCTGCCGCCAATTCGTCGGCGCTGGGCAGATCGCCGGTGTGGATCATCGGCGATGCGAGCGTCGAGCCGGCCATGTACGAGTCGTAGCGCTCCTCGAGTCCCTGCACCATGCGCGAGAGCTCATCGCTGCCGGCGACCTGCTCGTCCACCTTGGCCAGGTAGTCCCGGTTCTCTTCACGCAGGTCGTCGCCGGCGAAGACGAGCCCCGTCGCGACGGTGAGGCTGTCCAGTCCAGCGAGGGCGGCCGCCGGGTACTCGGTGTCGCCGAGATAGTGGGGCACGAGCAGCACGAAGCCGGCGACCAGGGCGCCTACCTCCGCGAATCGGTACTCGAGGAGATGCCCCGCCGTGGCCGGCACCTGGGTGTGCGGCTGCCAGACCGAATGCGCCTCGGTGAGCTCGCTGCGGGTTCCGCTGACGGTGGTCCCGATCGGCCGGGTGTGCGGGACGGGCATGGGGATCGCGTGCACCCATGTCACGGACTTCACGTCGTACGCCGCGGCGAAGTCGAGCACGGCGTCGGTGAACGAGTCCCACGCGAAGTCGGGTTCGTAGCCGGCGAGGGTCAGGAAGGGCTGACCGAGCGAGTCGTGTGCGAACGAGAGCTCCAGCCGCGGCGGCCGGTAATCGGTGAGGTGGTCCTGGTCGAAGGAGATCAGCGGGCGTCGCGCACGGTAGTCCAGGAGCACGTCATTGGAGAAGACGGCCAACGGCGTGGGCTCCAGGTCGTCGCGGAAGTAATCGACCATGCGGCTGACCGCGCTGCCGGCGTCGGTGAAACCCGTGAGCGCGATCACGAGCGGCAGCCCTCGTGGAATCGGCGGAGCGGATGCCACGCGCTCGTAGAGCGGAGCGGATTGAGCCATGCACCCATGCTACGAGCCACGCCCCGTGGCGCGGGCCACGCGCATCCCGCTCAGAGCGAACAGAGCGACAGGGGCCGAACCTAGGATGGAGTCCATGTCGTTCCCTGACCTCGAATTCAGCACCGATCCGATCCGAGAGTCCCCGGCGGACGCCATCCTGCTGGCGCTTCCTGCCCTGGACTCCGACGCAGGCCCCCAGCTGGAGGACTGGCCCGGGCTCGCAGCGGCACTGGCCGCGGTCGGCTTCACCGGCGCGGCATCCTCCTACCAGCGCGTCTACGCGCCGGAGAGCACAGCACTTCCGCTTTCCGTGGTCGGGATCGGCGCGAAGCCGGACGCGGCGGCGGTCCGGGACGCCGTGGGCACCGGCATCCGCACCCTCACCGGCTTCGACACGGTCAGCGTCGCCGTCCTCGCCGACGGTGCGGACCTCTGGCGCGCAGCGGCCGAGGGCGCCTCGCTCGGCGGCTACCGGTTCGAGGGCTACAAGTCCGAGGCGCCCAAACCGCGCGCGGCACGCGTCGTGGTACACGGTGCGGCAGCCGCGGCAGATGGCGAACTGGCTGCGATCGCGGCGGCCGCCGATGCGGTGGCGCTGGTGAAGGACCTCGTCTCCATCCCGGCCGAATGGCTCGGACCCGCCGACTTCGCCGACCGCGCGACCGCGGCAGTGGCGGATCTGCCGGTCAGCGTGGAGATTCTCGACGAGACGGCGCTGCGCGACGGCGGCTACGGCGGCATCCTGGGTGTCGGACAGGGATCGGACCGCCCGCCGCGTCTGGTGCGCCTGGACTACGCGCCGGCCGGCGCGTCGCGGCATGTCGCTCTCGTCGGCAAGGGCATCACGTTCGACACCGGCGGGCTGTCGCTGAAGCCGGCGGCGTCCATGGTGGGTATGAAATACGACATGTGCGGCGCCGCCACGGCTTTGGGCGTCCTGCGGGCCGTGGCCACTCTGGGGCTGCCGGTACACGTCACCGCATGGCTGTGCATCGCGGACAACATGCCCTCCGGCCGGGCCACCCGCCCGGGCGATGTTCTGCGGATGCTGGACGGCACAACCGTCGAGGTGCTCAACACCGACGCGGAGGGGCGTCTCGTCCTCGCCGACGGGCTCGCCGCCGCCAGCCGCGAGCACCCCGACGTCATCGTCGACGTCGCCACCCTCACCGGTGCGATCACGACCGCCCTCGGCACCCGGCATACCGGCGTGATGGGCGAGGATGCCGCTGTCGCGGCCTACCTCTCGGCAGCCGAGCAGGCCGGCGAGCTGGCTTGGCAGCTGCCGCTCCCGGCGCACATGGTCGATGAGCTGGACTCCCCCATCGCGGATCTGCAGAACGCCAAGATCGGAGACCCGGCGGGCGGATCGTTGTTCGCCGGACTGTTCCTGAGACATTTCGTCGGCCGCGTCTCGGACGACGCGGATGCCGCGCGCATCCCGTGGGTGCATCTGGACATCGCCGGTGTCGGGATGAACAAGGGCAGCGGCTACGGCTTCACCGACAAGGGACCGACCGGAGCGACCGTGCGCTCGCTGATCCGCTTCATCGCCGGTGAGGAGGCGCGATGACCGAGCACCGCTTCGACATCGTCGTCCTCGGTGGCGGCAGCGGCGGCTACGCGGCTGCGCTGCGTGCCGCCGAGCTGGGCAAGTCGGTCGCGCTCGTCGAGAAGGACAAAGTGGGCGGCACCTGCCTGCATCGCGGCTGCATCCCGACGAAGGCTCTGCTTCACGCGGCTGAGGTCGCCGACGTGACCCGCGATGCCTGGAGCATGGGCATCCGCGCCTCTTTGGAGGGCATCGACGCCGACGGAGTGCGGGCCTACCGGGAAGGGATCGTCGCGAAGAAGTACAAGGGGCTGCAGGGTCTGGTCACGGCGCGCGGCATCACCGTCGTGGCCGGTGAGGGGCACCTCGAGCCCGGACCCGCCGTCCGGGTCGGAGACGACCTCTACCGCGGCACCGAAGTGGTGCTCGCCACCGGGTCCTACAGCCGCACGCTGCCCGGCCTGCAGATCGGCGGCCGGATCCTCGCGAGTGAGCAGGCGCTGGAGCTGCGCGAGATCCCCGAGCGCGTCATCATCCTCGGTGGTGGCGTCATCGGCGTCGAATTCGCCAGTGTCTGGCGCTCGTTCGGTGCCGAGGTGACGATCGTCGAGGCGCTGGATCACCTCGTCCCGAACGAGGACGTCGCAATGAGCAAGGCGCTGGAGCGCGCCTTCCGCAAGCGCGGCATCGCCTCCTCGCTGGGCGTGCGCTTCGCCGGTGCGACGCAGACCGACGATGCCGTGACCGTGACGCTCGAGGACGGCACGTCCTTCGACGCGGACTATCTGCTCGTCGCCGTCGGCCGCGGGCCGGTGACGGCCGGGCTCGGCTACGAGGAAAGCGGCGTCGTGCTCGATCGCGGCTACGTCACGACCGATGAGCGACTCCGCACCGGCGCCGAGCACGTGTGGGCCGTCGGCGACATCGTCCCCGGGCTGCAACTGGCCCATCGCGGATTCCAGCAGGGCATCTTCGTGGCCGAGGAGATCGCGGGGCTGCACCCGGTCCTGGTTCCGGACACACAGATCCCCAAGGTCACCTACAGCCACCCCGAAGTCGCCTCGGTCGGCCTCACCGAGGCTCAGGCCGTGGCCGCCGACGGCGCGGAGGGGATCGTCTCCTACGAGTACAACCTGGCCGGCAACGGCAAGAGCGAGATCCTCGGCACGGCCGGGCTGGTCAAGGTGGTCCGGCGCAAGGACGGGCCCGTGATCGGCGTCCACCTGGTGGGCGACCGGGTCGGCGAGCTCATCACCGAGGGGCAGCTGGCCGTCGGCTGGGAGGCGCACCCCGAAGACATCGCGCCGTTCATCCACGCGCATCCGACCCAGAGCGAGGCCCTCGGCGAGGCGTTCCTCGCCCTGGCCGGCAAGCCCCTGCACGCGCTCTGACCGCTCGCGGCGCGAGCACACCACCGCATCACTAAGCTAGGAACGACATCGGCATTCTGAAGGAGTCCTGCACATGAGCACTTCCGTCGTCCTCCCCGCGCTCGGCGAGAGCGTCACCGAGGGAACGGTCACCCGCTGGCTCAAGAACGTCGGCGACACCGTCGAGGCGGACGAGGGACTGCTGGAGATCTCGACCGACAAGGTCGACACCGAGATCCCCTCCCCGGTCAGCGGTGTGATCGAAGAGATCCTGGTGCAGGAGGACGAGACCGTCGAGGTCGGCGCCATCCTGGCCAAGATCGGCGAGCCCGGGTCCGCGCCCGCACCGGACGCCACCCCGGCGGACGCCGAACAGCCTGCCGAGCCGGCTGCTGCACCCGCGGCCGCTCCGGCCGCCGACGCTCCCGCTGCCGCTGCCGATGCCGAAGCTCCCCCCGCGGCCGCAGCAGCCGCGCCTGCCGCGGGAGGCAAGGACGTGGTACTGCCCGAGCTCGGCGAAAGCGTGACCGAAGGCACCGTGACGCGGTGGCTGAAGAACGTCGGTGACAGTGTCGCGGTGGACGAGGCTCTTCTGGAGATCTCCACCGACAAGGTCGACACCGAGATCCCCTCACCGTACGCCGGAGTCCTCCAGGAGATCCTGGTGCAGGAGGACGAGACGGTGGCCGTCGGTTCGCCGCTCGCCCGCATCGGCGACAGCGCACCCGCGGCCGAAGAGGTCGCGCCCGCGCCGGCTGAGACTCCCGCGCCGGCTGAGGCTCCTGCCCCTGCACAGGCAGCGCCTGCCCCGGCACCGGCACCGGCAGCGCCCGCCCCTGCACCGGCAGCGCCTGCCCCGGCGGCGCCCGCAGCCGCACCGACAGCCCCTGCCCCTGAGCCGCCGGCAGCCGCACCGGCGGTATCCGCACCGGCTGCCGCGGACGACTCGGACGTGACGGCTTACGTCACGCCACTCGTTCGCCGACTGGCCCAGCAGCAGGGCGTCGATCTTTCCACGGTCACCGGCACCGGCGTCGGCGGACGCATCCGCAAGGAAGACGTGCTCAAGGCCGCCGAGACCGCGGCTGCCCCCGCGGCTGCGGCGCCGGCGCCCTCGGCCCCGGCCCCGGCCCCGGCCACCGTCGAGATCTCGCCGCTCCGCGGCACGACTCAGCCGATGTCGCGTCTGCGCAAGGTGCTCGCCGAGCGCGCCGTGGCGTCGATGCAGTCCACCGCGCAGCTGACGACCGTCGTGGAGGTGGACGTCACGAAGCTCGCCTCCCTGCGTGACGCCGTCAAGGCGGACTTCCAGGCCAAGACCGGCGACAAGCTCTCGTTCCTGCCCTTCTTCGCGTTGGCTGCGGCCGAAGCGCTCCAGGCGAACCCCGTCGTCAACGCAACGGTGGACGGCGATCAGATCGTCTACCCGCCGTCCGAGAACCTCTCGATCGCGGTCGACACCGAGCGTGGACTGCTGACACCGGTCCTGCGGGATGCGGCATCCAAGAACATCGCCCAGATCGCGCACGAGATCGCCGACCTGGCCGCCCGCACGCGCAGCAACAAGCTCAAGCCCGACGAGCTCGCCGGCGGGACGTTCACGCTGACGAACACGGGCTCGCGCGGCGCGCTGTTCGACACCCCCGTGGTGTTCCTGCCGCAGTCGGCGATCCTCGGCACCGGCGTGGTCGTCAAGCGTCCCGGCCTGGTCTCCGTCGACGGCAAGGATGCGATCGCCATCCGCTCGTACGTGTACCTCGCGCTCTCGTACGACCACCGCATCATCGACGGAGCCGACGCCGCGCGATTCCTTGCTGCCGTTAAGGCGCGCCTCCAGGACGCCGCCTTCGAAGGTCAGCTCGGCATCTGAGGTAGTCACTGCTGCGCGACGTCGTAGACGTCGCGCAGCAGCCAGCCCCCGTCGGAGTGCACCAGCACCACCAGCTGCGGCGGCGTGCCGGTGGCCTCGGCCCGCAGCACCGCCGCGCCGCCGAACTCATCCAGCAGCGTGACCGATCGCTCCCCGGACGGCAGGTCCACCACGCCCGGCGGGAAGGATGCTCCTGGCGCCTCGAGCACCGCGCCCAGGCAGTCGGGCTCGCCGTTGCACGCGACGCGGGCGGTGAGCAGAGAATCCGCGATCGACGTCAGGTCGTCGCCGCCGCCGTCCACCACCGGCGGCGGCGGCGTCTCCTCGGCGGACGGGACATCCGCGCCCGACGTCGGCTGCGGAGTCGGGCCGGGCGACGGGCCGGGGACGGCCGTGCCGGCTGCCGGATCAGCGGCCGATGGACCGTCCGCTGTTCCCGGCCAGAGCACGCCGGCCACCACGACGGCGCAGGCCAGTCCCCCGGCGACCAGCCACTTCCGGCGGCCGGTCGGACGGCGAGCCCGCAGCGTGCGCCACAGTCCGGTCGTGACGCGCGAGACCAGGTCCGCCCAGTCCGAGTCGACATGCCGCGCCAGCGTGAACGGCCACGCGGCGACGGGGTCGGCGGCTTCCGGCGCCGTGGCGCCCTGTTGCGGGCGTGCCGCGACGCTGCGCGCCCGCCTCGGCCCGAAGCTCGTGGTCGCCAGCGCCGCCGGTGCGGCCACGGCGAAGAGGCGCTCCTCCGCCCGCTCGAGTTCACGACGCAGGCGGCGGGGATCGTCCGCGACGACGACCACGTCGGCGAGGGCATCGGCCACCGCCGGCACGCTGTGCGCCAGGTCGCCGAGCAGGCCTATCGTGGCCTCTGCGGCGGGACTGTCGCGGCTCCCGCACGCGAACACGGGACGCCCCACATCGGTGAGCCACCACGAGCCGCGTGCGTCGGCCGACTCCGGCAGCTCGGCGAGGCCTCGAAGAAGACTCACGCCGAGCGTCACCGCCTCCGGCGGCGACAGCTCCTCGTTGCCCGGACCACGTCGTGCGAGGAAATCCTCGATGCGCTCCGTGCACACGGGCAGCAGGACGTCATGGCCGTCCGGCCGGCGCAGCACATCCAACGGGGCGAGCACATGACCGTCCGCCCCGGCGCTCCACCCCGGCCAGTCCGCTCCGAGCGTCTCGGCATCCACCGCGACGCCCATCTCCCCGCCCGGGCCGGACACCAGCGAGCCGGGCCACGCGGAGTCCTTCCCGCTCTGCAGGGCGCGGATCACCCGGTATCCGCGACTCAGCCGATCCTGCGCACTGTCGGTCACCACTCGAGCCTGATCCGCGCAGCGGAACCGTCTCGGCCGGCAGGGGCCGTCTGTGCAGCACCCGGCGGCCTCCGGCGCTGGGGAGGAGCCGAACACCCCCGCGCGGAAAGGTAGGCTGTGCTCATGGCAGCACGCAGTACCTCGCCCGAGAAACGGCCCGGATTCTTCTCCCAGATCCGCACTCTGTTCACGTTCACGCAGAAGGCCTATCCGTGGCTCCCCTGGCTCCTGGCGGCGATCCTGCTCACCGGGATCGGCGTGGGTGTGCTCGTAGGCTTCCTGCTGCCTCCGGTGGCGATCTGGAGCATCATCCTGTGGAGTCTGACGGGCCTGATGCTCGGCGTGCTCGGGTCGCTGATGACGATGACCCGGCTCTCCACCAACGCCATGTACAAGCAGATCGACGGGATGCCGGGTGCCGCCGGTCACGTGCTGTCGACGTCACTGGGACGCAAGTGGCAGTCCAGCGAGATGCCGGTGGGTGTGAACCCCAAGACCCAGGACGCGGTGTACCGCGCGGTCGGCCGTGGCGGCATCGTCATCGTCGGCGAGGGCTCCCGCGGCAGACTGACGCGCCTCATCAACGATGAGCGCTCGAAGGCCCAGCGCGTGGCCACCGGAGTGCCGGTGCATGTGTTCTACGTGGGCCACGGCCAGGACGAGGTCCCCATCGCGAAACTCGCCTCCACGATCAAGTCGCTGCCGACCAAGATCGACCGGGCCACCATGGCCGCGGTCATCAAGCGACTCAGTTCGGTGTCGCAGTCGCTGGCGTCCCTGCCGATCCCGAAGGGCATCGACCCCACCAAGGCGCGCGCTCCCCGCCCACGCTGACGCCTCCTGAGCGCTACGCGCGAATGAGGACGGTACCGGCGACCTTGTCGTGCAGTCCGCGCTGATCGGCGTCCCAGATGACCGCGGGGATCACCACGATCAGCAGCGCGGTCCGGATGATCGGACGCCACAGCCCGACCCACGATCCGTCCACCCGGACCACCCTCATCCCGAGGATCCGGTGCCCCGGGCTGCCTTGGATCGTCGGGATGAAGACGATCTGGATCGCCGCGAAGATGGCCAGGATCGCGAGCGGGTCCCACCCGAAGAACCCGGAGATCAGGTAGGCCGCGCCGTAATCGATGAACAGCGCGCCGACGCGGCGCCCGAGGCGTGCGATCGAGCCGCTTCCGGCCGGTGGACGGCCCAGCCGTTCGCCGGGATAGCTCTGCGCTTCGTGAGTCACTCCCCCAGCGTAACCAGCCGTTCGTAACATGCCGGAAACATAGGTGGAACTGGCGGGCAATGCCCCCCGGGTACGGTGCCAATGACGCCCGCGCTGCGGGCGGCAGTCCCGATGCCCTACCTCTGGAGTCTCCATGTTCAGTGATTCATCCGAGGTGCTGAAGTTCATCAAGGACGAGGACATCAAGTTCCTCGACATCCGTTTCACGGACCTTCCTGGCGTCCAGCAGCACTTCAACATCCCCGCATCCACGGTCGATGAAGAGTTCTTCACCGTGGGTCAGCTGTTCGACGGCTCCTCCATCCGCGGGTTCGCGAGCATTCACGAGTCCGACATGCAGCTCATCCCGGACGTGTCGACGGCGTACGTCGACCAGTTCCGTGAGGCGAAGACCCTGATCATGATCTTCGACATCTACAACCCGCGCACCGGCGAGATCTACTCGAAGGATCCCCGCCAGGTCGCCAAGAAGGCGGAGAAGTACCTCGCCTCGACCGGTATCGCCGACACCGCATTCTTCGCGCCCGAGGCGGAGTTCTACATCTTCGACGACGTGCGCTACGAGGTGAAGCAGAACTCGAGCTTCTACAGCGTCGACTCCGAGGAGGGTGCCTGGAACACCGGACGCGAGGAAGAAGGCGGAAACCTCGCCAACAAGACCCCCTACAAGGGCGGCTACTTCCCGGTCTCCCCCGTCGACAAGCAGGCCGATCTGCGTGACGACATCAGCCTGAAGCTGATCGAGGCGGGACTCATCCTGGAGCGCGCTCACCACGAGGTGGGCACCGGCGGCCAGGCCGAGATCAACTACCGCTTCGACACCATGGTGCACGCGGCGGATGACATCCTGAAGTTCAAGTACATCGTCAAGAACACCGCCGAGCAGTGGGGCAAGACGGCGACGTTCATGCCGAAGCCCTTGTTCGGCGACAACGGTTCGGGAATGCACACCCACCAGTCGCTGTGGCTCGACGGCAAGCCGCTGTTCTACGACGAGGCCGGCTACGGCGGACTGTCGGATCTGGCGCGCTGGTACATCGGCGGCCTGCTCGCCCACGCCCCGGCCGTGCTCGCCTTCACGAACCCGACGATGAACAGCTACAAGCGTCTCGTCAAGGGCTACGAGGCGCCGGTCAACCTCGTGTACTCGGCGGGCAACCGCTCGGCGGCGATCCGCATTCCGATCACCGGATCCAACCCGAAGGCCAAGCGCATCGAGTTCCGCGCGCCGGACGCGTCGAGCAACCCGTATCTGGCCTTCGCCGCGCAGATGATGGCGGGCCTGGACGGCATCAAGAACCGCATCGAGCCGCACGAGCCCGTGGACAAGGACCTGTACGAGCTTCCCCCCGAGGAGGCGAAGAACATCCCGCAGGTGCCGAACTCGCTGCTGGACTCGCTGGATGCTCTGGCGGCCGACCACGAGTTCCTGCTCGCCGGAGGCGTGTTCACGCCGGAACTGATCGAGACGTGGATCGAGTACAAGATCGAGAACGAGATCAAGCCGCTCTCGGCTCGCCCGCACCCGTTCGAGTTCGAGCTGTACTTCGGAGTCTGATTCCGAGGGGTCTTAGGGACCGCACTCCCGGTTCCGAGGCCAGCAATTTACTGAGCCCCAGACAGCAGATGCCGTCTGGGGCTCAGTCTATCTCTGGGCGTTTACGGACGGCTACGGGGAGTAAACGGACAGGTTCTCGGACAGTGCGGATGACCGCTTCCGCGCACGCGCAGCGACGGCAAGAGGCACAGGCGAGACGCGGCGGGCCCGCAGCGTGTGGTTCGCTGCTCGGATGGCCGCCGTGATCGCCCTATCTGACGACGACGAACCCTTCGACGAGGGCGAAGAAGAGGCGTCCGCCGACGAGGGCGACGTGCCGGCCGACGACACTTCGGGAGAGACCCCGCAGCACACGCGCATCCGTTTCACGATTCGTGGCGACGACGGCGAGCCGCTGGACCCGAAGGATCTGACCGCGTTCAAGGGGGCACTCCCCTCGGGTTCGCTGGGACGAATCTTCGACGACGACTTCATGCGGTCTGTGACCAGCCCGTTCATGCAGCAGATCGAGACGCTGAAGCTCAGCGACTCCCTGATAAGGCTCCTCGGCCAGACGTCCGACCCCGGTGCCTTCGGGTCCGACGGGCTGAAGGTCACAGGCCTTACTAGCAACGCCTTCTTCTCGCCCGAAATGAATGCGTCGACATCGCAGTTGATCTCCTCGGCGATCGACCCTTCCGCGTGGGTGAAGGACTACGAGGGGCTCGCCGGCGCCGCACGGATGGAGAACATTCCGCCACTCATCGACACCGGCTGGATGAAAGACCTGCCCGGACTCACCGGTGTCGGGTCGATCACTGGCAACCTGTTCACGGACGCGCAGATGCAGGCGATACTCCCGGCGATCGTGATGCCGGATCTCGGCTTGCACATCGGCTTGCCGTCGTTCATCACCGACTTCGATGTCGAGCCGCTCCTCAGGTCGCTGAAGCTGCAGCGAGTTCCGTCGAACTGGGTGGACATTGACCTCGATCCTGACGACGCGAAAGAGTCCATCCGCGCGGTGCTCGCCGACGGCATCCCGCTCGGCTGGGTGCCAAGCGAACGGGTGGTGCAGCTCCTGCTGAACGCGCCGGATGCGCGTGCGCGTCGAGGGATCATCACCAACAACCGGCGTGGAATCCTCAATGACTGCGACGAGGTGCTCGGCGCGCTGCCGGCACCCCGCGCAATGAGATACGCCGACAAGCTTCGTCGAGCCACCGCTGCGCTGCGCGACGGTCACACCGACGCCGCGCAGGCGCTTGCGACCAACATCCTCGACACGCTCGTCGGCCACTTCATCGCCCCCGCGCTCGGGGTGCCGCGAAGCACGTTGGTGAATCCGACGTGGAATCATAAGCTGCTCGCGGACGGGTGGCGCCTCGCGCTGTCGTTGCTGCCGCTCGAGACGGTCATGCGGGGCCAGTTCGACGCCGACCACACCGGCACGGGCTTCCGCCGCAACGCCACCGTTCACGCGGTGACCGAGCGGCAGTACAACCGCATCAACGCCACCATCGCGATCATGCTCGCGACCTCGGTGCTTGCCTGCGCGGTGAGGGACACCAGCGCCTTCGACTGACCCGCTGAACTCTCCGCGGACGGGCCACCGTGCCACAGGGGTGGTGGGTCACGTCGGCGTGACCGCGAACGACCAGATGCACGCGCTTGCCGTCAGGCGGCCCGCGCAAGCCTGTTGTTCGCGAACGCCGACGAGCGCCCGCGCCGGGTTTCGCTGCGCGAGCTCGCCGATCTCGGCTCGGCCGCCGATCTCGTCGTCCTGTCCGGCTGCACCACCCCGGTGGGCGGCCCTCAGGACGGCGAGGGCCTCAACGGCATCGCCCCGACGGCGGCACTCGCCGGAGCCAGCGCGGTGAACGCCAGCCTTTGGCCGGCCGACGATCGGGCGACGCGGCTGTCTCTGACGACTCTGTACGACGTGATTGCTGAGGCCGCTGATGCCGGCTGCATGCTTAGGGCCGAAATGTTCACTGGCGCTCATCACGGCAGCGGCGGATCGTTGCTTGTATGACTCTGCAGGACATCGGCGACATCGGCGACATCGGCGACATCGTCCACGAGGACTGCGGGACGCTGTGGCGACGGAAGCCGGGCGCGACCTCGAGCTTCGCGGAGTTCCTCCACTTCCGTGAGCACTGGCTCGAGCTCTTCCAGGAGACGGACTGGAACCCGTGGCGGAAGGAAGAGTTGGCGCCGCAGATGGCCCGCGCCGACCAGGTCGGCGAGGAGTGGGAGCGGGCGGAGCCGGACTTCCGACCGCTGACCAAGCGGCAGGTGAGCGCGCGCATCGCCGCGATCAAGCGCCGAGTCCGGGTCGAGGGAGATAAGAACGAGGCCCGCTGGGAGCGGGACAAGGTCCGCTACGATGCCGAACGCGAGAGGGCGCGGTACGCGCTGCTCGAGCGGGAGGCCATCCAGGCGAACCTCGAACGCGAACTCGCCGGCCACCGGTCGGGCGCCCTGTTCCCAGCGATGTCGGGCGACCGACGAACCAAGGCGAACCTCGAACGCGAACTCGCCGGCCACCGGTCGGGCGCCCTGTTCCCAGCGATGTCGGGCGACCGACGAACCAAGGCGATCCTCGAGCTCGAGGCGAAGCGCGAGCACTGTGCCGCCGAACTCCAACGACTCTCGATCATCGTCGGAGACCGCGAGGAGGTTGTCGACGCAGACGGCAAGCTCCCGGCCGACCGCCGCCGGTGGAACGTCATCTGGTACCGGCACCTGCGGATCGAATGGGTCGGTGAGCTCAAGGAATCAATCGCGGCGCAGCAGCTGAAGATCGCCGGCACGAAGGACCGAAAAGAGAAGTCTACGCTGCGCGTCCATCTAGGGTCCGATCAGCGCCGGATGGAGACGCTGCTGGCCGTCCCCCGGCTCGAGGCCGAGCAGATGTGCGCGGACTGCTACACGCCGGCATTCCAGCACACCTCGGGAGGCCACATCTACGAGACGCGGCCCTGCCCGAATTGGCCCATGAACGCGGCCCGGATGGAACGGGTGCGGGAGATCCTGCGATCGGTGGCAGAGCGGAAGTCACCGACGGTACCGGAACCGCCCAAGCCGCAGCCGCTCGCGACGCTGCCAGGCGAGCTCCCGATCGCCGAGGTCATTGAGAGACTCTCGGAGCTTCGAGCCGAGCATCCGGACGCCGTCGTCAGGAAGGGCCGATTCAGCCGTTGGGAGATTTGGCCCGGGAACGTACCCGCACGGTGAGCCCGCGGCTCCGGATTGGACGTGAGAAGCGGGTCCGTGGTCCGAAATCGTCACCTAGACTGCGGGGCTCCACACGATTGGAGTTCAGATGATGACCACCACAAGGCAGTTCCTCGACGTCCGCATGCCGGGCCGGGAGTTCACTCTGGAGGGCGATGCCGCGTTGCTGTTTCAGGCGAAGGCGAGGCTCGGGCAGCCTTTCGACTTCGATGTCCCGGGTGAGGACGGGCCGATCCGCGTCGACTTCCACGGCCTACGCACGACGGCCCGACGGGTACCGGTCCCCGATTCGCCGACAACGGTGGGGGACGCGTAGACGCCGGACTGCTCGGACGCCGACGACTCAATCGTCCTCTTCGGCATCCGCCGGTTCCCACCCGAGCTCGCGCGCGAGCGCCGCCAGCACCAGGTCGCCCGATCTGCCCTCGTAAGGCGACTCGTTGCCGATCGACAGCGCCCCAGCGGTCACGATCGCCGCGTCGCGCTCGCCGACGCGGCTGACGATGCGGTCATAGACGCGGCCCGCCTCGTAGGCGACCATCGGGGCGTTGTGGTGGGCGCAGCGCGGTCCGCAGAGCTCGTCCTCCTCGTCAACCGCCCGCGAGAGCGCCTTCCGGAATTCCGCCGGCTCCCACGATTCGGACGTGCGCAGCCACTCCATCACCGTCGAGTGATCGGGGATGCGGGCGTCGCAGGCCTTTCGGAGCTCCCGGTCGGTCGAGCCGGCCGCCCTTTCGGCGACGTCCGCCGGCGTCGCGGTCATCGGGTTCAGGCCGAACACGATCCGGAACACGACGTCGGTGACCGCGCTCAGCGGCAGGTCGGAGCGTTCGTCGAACGCCTCGCCGAGCGTCTCCGGCTCGTCGAGGCCGCGCTGGATGTAGGAGACGAACTTGTTCAGCCCGTGCGTTGCCGCCTTCTCGCGGTTCATCCCTTGGATGCGCTTGTACGCCGAGATCGCGTCCCGCGCTGCCATCCAGGCCATCCGGTAGATGTGCCCGAGCGCAAAGGAGTCGGCCGCCTTCGCCGCGTGGGCGCGCAGGCGCTCCTGGTGCTGCGCGGCGGGGTCGGGCAGGTCGTGGACCGCGAACTCGTAGGAGAGGTAGCGGATGGCTTCCTCCGCCACCAGCCGGCGCGAGAGGCCCCTGCCCTCGGCGCGTTCCGTCGACCAGAGCCGCTCAAGCGACAGCCCGCGACGGAGATCCGCCGCGAAGGTCTCGAGCCGGCGGGCGACCGGCCCCTCGCCGCGCGCGGCGAAATGGGCGCGGTCCGCATAGAGACCGCTTCCGAGCGTCGCCGGCTCGTCGTCGTCCCACACGAAGGCATTCGTGGGAGACGACGGATGGACCGCCAGAAGATCGGAGTGCCAGGCGTCGACGAAGAACTCCCGAGCGGTTTCAGAGTTCGGTGCGATCGATCCGTCGCCGTAGCGGACGGGATGAATGAGACCTGACGGTTGGCCGGCGGCGTGGATCACTGCCAGAGCTGCGACGCGCGTTGCCACGGGTGCCTGGTCCAGCGCGTACCCGCCGTCGTCCTCGGTCGCGCCCGGATACCTCGTCTCGATTGCCAGGCGGCGTGCGGCATCGAGATCCGCCGCGCTGGCACGCCGAAGTTCTTCCGCCGCACGGGCGCTGGCTTCGCGTTCGGCCTTGCGTTCGCGGTTTGCGCGGGCGGCTGGATCCAGGACTCCCGCGGCGCGCTCTTCGAGCGTTCCGTTGCAGGCGCGGCACCGGACATAGTTGCCCCGGCGCGCCTCAGTGAGGGTCTGACGAGAGCTCAGGGTGAGCGGCGCACCGCAATCTGCACAGTGGAACTCCGGCGCAGTGGCGATAACGCCGGCCGCTGCCGCGTAGTACGGCGTGCCCGACCACGAGGCGTAGTCGAGATCGGAGACAGCTCGGGCCCAGACGATGTCGCCAGTGTCGGCGGAGAGTCCCTCGTACTCCCAGTACCGCTCCCCCAACGCCCTCAGCGCATCCGGCGCGTCCGGATTCGCGGCTAAGAAGAGAGCGAAGTCGGCGGGCAGAACGGTCTCCGGCATGATTGGATCGTATCCGCGCGAACAGACAACCACGGCCGCTGCCGCACCGGTCGGTCCCCTTCCCTCGGAGCTCAGCCTCGTCCGTGGCCATCGGCGCTGACCGCCTCAAGTGTCTTCATCAGTCGCTCGAAGTCCCTCGGGACGGGCAGGCCGGCGCGTAGTCGAGCAGGGCATCACAGCTAAAGGCGACCCGGAACCCCGCGGGTAGCCAGTCCTTCATGGCGCTTGGCGTCCCCCGTCCGCGATTCCCGCTCCTCACGGTGCCAATCGTGCAGCTCCCAGGACGGGCACTCGGCACGACACGTTCTGCGGGCAGGTACTCGATGATGTCGGCCCCTAGAGTGCCGTCGGCGTCAGCCCACTCACCCGGCGCAGTCCAACGCTCGCGTGAGAGAAGACGTGAGGTACTGCGACTCGCGTCGCGGTAGCCGATGTCATGCGACGACTCTCGAGTCGTCGTATGAACCTGAGGGACTTGAATCCCTGACCCCCTGCATGCCATGCAGGTGCGCTACCAGCTGCGCCACAGGCCCGGATGGTCTCGCGTCGTAACCAGAACCCCGGAATCTGGCCCTTCGGCTTCACTCCAGTGGTGATGTGAACCAGCATACGCGATCGGTATTCGAGGGTTCTGGATGGTACTCGAGGGCTCTCGGCGAATCTGAACCGTCCAGTAGACGACTACATCTCGAGTCCCCCGGCGTAACACCAACTCGACCGCGAGAGACTCGGTCATCGCGGGTGGCGTCGGCACGGAATGCGTCAAGGTGGGGCCGCCGACCGATTCGGATAGTTGTCGGCTCCGCACGGGATCGCCCGTTGCGTGTCCTGATAGGCGCTCCACGGGCTCGCCCCCTGGATCGATTCTGCTTCAGGAATCCTTCATGGCCGTCGTCGGCGTGATCCCAGTCGAGGGGCTGCCGGATGTGTTCGTGGTCACTCGCCGCATACGGACCGTCGCGACTCGGCCCCAACGAGCGTGCTGGACATCGAGCGGTGAGCGATCCTGCGGGCCATTCGCCTCATGGAACGTGACGAGCCATGGACTCTGTGTACGCGACGTAATCGAGAATGTCGGTTCGGGCTTTCAGTTCGCGGCGATAGAACTGATCGCCACGCTCGGGACGAAAGAACGGACTGACACGCCACCACATATCGCCCTTCGCAGGTGGGAAGATGCCCCGTCGCTTTGCTTTTGTTCGGACCGCAGCTCGGCCTTCGATGCCGAACGGCAGGAATGGGCTCGTTCCCCAACCGAGCGGCGCGGCATAGACGGGTAGTCGGATAGCCATGGCAAGCGCATAGGGATAGGTGCCTTCGCGGATATGGAATCGGTACTCATTCTTCGCCGCATCCCGCTCAGCGTCAGTTGTCGCGCCGAAGAACTTCAGTTTGATGAACTGGCGATGGTCCTCTTCGTGGTTGCAGCCCCAGAGCTTGACGAGAGCACTCCTTGAGAACGCCTTGGCAAAGTCGCCACGCGCTGCACCACCGAGCACCGTGGTCAACCTAAAGTCGTATATTCGTGGGTCCATGTCATTGGGATCGCGGTCGCTAGCCGTAGCAAAGTGGTCGTAGGTATTCCGCAGCACGGGGCCGCCCGACCAACCGTGGGTGAAGAAGTGGAGTTCCTCGATTGCACCTGCGCGCTGGTGCCCGATGAATGAGTACAGATCAAGAATCCCGGCGATGGAAGACACGCGATCCGGTGTACTTTTCGGCGGCAGCGATCCGTTCCAGTCCTTGTACTCCCGGAGCTCAAGGTCTTCGTAGTCGAAGTAGTAAAGATCCGTGCCAACACGCCTCTTGCGCGGGTGTGCGAAGTACCAGGGCCACTCCAGCGAGTTGTCCCGTCCACGAATGTAGATCACGATCGACATTTGAACCTCCTACGCATTCAGGTCTCAATTCTGAGCTTGGCACCAACGTGCTCCTGGTCTGGTGCTGCGACAACAGCTGCAAATGTCAGCAGGCGTTGTCGCAACATTCGTGTTGCCTCAGCCGGGGGTTAGCGGCTTCCGTTTATGGCCGCAAAGATCCCGTATGGCGCGTTTATGGATACGTGAGCGGACCCGTCGGTTCTGGCTCCATCCGGTGGGCGCTTAACCGTTCGGTTAACGATCCGCGATCCGAACCGTTCCGATTGATTCGCCATTCTTCACCACCGCATCTGCGAGACCAGCTTCCCGCCGGCCTCGTTGGACCGGGAACCGTACACTAGCGAACTTAAGTATTCTCCAATGTCGTCCGGGACGCCGGCTGGCTCGCTGCTTCCGTCCTGCGCTCCACGGCTGGACCACGGTCGCTCACTCATCCCGCCCGCCTCTCTTGGCGCCCATTGACGAGGTTGTACTCGCGCCGAGCATGCCACGCTCGCGCACGTGTTGCTAGGCACGAGCGGGAAGTGTACGCATCCGCGCGGAATCGTCTCAACATGTCGGGCCCCGGGGAGCTGCAACGCCCCCGCCGCCTGAAGTGGTTGGGCAGCGGTGTTACCGCTGTGGTCACTGCGGCGGATCGCTCCGTGCAGCGCCCTACGGGGGACCGAGGCCAAGAAGCACGCTCGGCGGTATATATACGGCGCGTGTCGGCGGCGCCCGAACTCTGAACGATTTCGCCGCGCCGCTACTGTGCAGTTTTCGAGCCCCGTCGACAGTGCGTGCAGTTCCGCACCTGACCATCGGGGCCGACGAGACGGACAGAATTCGAGCTCGCCAAGGACTGGCTTGGGCGTGAACGCAGCATCTCGACGGGGGGAACGCATGCCGATAGTGTCGAGGACAACAGAGGCCCAGACGGATCTGATTGCAGTGGGCCAACTCTGTTCCCAAAAGGGGGTAGCCGAATGCCCGCACCAAAGGCCCTGCTGGACTTCTCAGGCTATGTCGGCGTTTTGCCTTATGCGAGCGAGCTGACCGGGACGTTCCAACCGATGATCGGCTGGAAGGGCAAACGCTCAGCAGATCGCTTCAACGCGGCTGCCGCACGCGAGGCACGCACATTGCTGAACCGGTTCGCGCAGAGCTTCGAGCCCGATGTCGCCATGCCGGACCGCGCCGATGATGGTCAGGCAGGCGATCCCATCGGGCTCAATGTCGGCAAGGTCCCCTCGAGATTGAGAGCGCAGGGGGGAAGCCGGCTGCTTACGATCGTCGCCCGTTCCCTTCCGCCTGAGCCGCCACCCGAGATAGGGCGCGCCTGGAGCGACTTCATCAATCCAGACTTCTTGGGCCGAGCGCTCGAAGAGGAAGAGAAGGAGCTCGAGGTCGAGCTGAAGAGGTTCGCGAGGATTCGGAACTTCGCGTCGCAGGCGCTGGCCCTCGCGGAGAGCGAGTCCCGTCTGGCCGCTGCCTTACTCAGGCTCGTCGAGTCAAATGAGGAGAGGATCCTCAGCGGCATCTTCTACTTCGCGGACGTCAAGGCCCAGATGAGCAAGAGTCTCGAGGATCTGCGCTCGGGCTCCGACGTAGTCGTGCCGGGCCTGGATCCCGTAAACCACGACCAGTTGTCCGGCGGCGTCATCTCACCGCTCGGGATCATTCACTTGTACCGGCAGTACTACTTCGAGCTCGACAGTTTCCTTGGAAGCCCGGTCCAACACGTCTGGCTGGCACCGGGCGCCACCGTCGAGTTGTACGAGATCCATACGCGTCGCGAAGTCACAGATCGCCTCTTGTCGCGCTTGACCGAATCCGTCCGGACGTCGGAGCAGACCACCACGATGCGAGACGAGCTGTCTGAGTCGTCCAAGGAGGACTCGTCCAACGATCTGAGCCTCGGCGCCTCTGTCACCGCGTCCTATCCCAAGGTCTCCGCAACCGCAAACTTCGACATGTCGCGCAGCCAGGCACGATCGCGCGAAGTCATCCACACGCAGTTGCGCGAGCAGTCGACCAAGATCGCGACGTCGATCCGCAACAATTTCCAGTCCGTGTTCCGGTCAACCACCGAGTTCACTGACACCTCGTCAATCCGGCACGTCTTCAACAACCCAGGAGATGATCTTCAGAACTTCGAGCTGCGACGCAAGATGCGTCAGGTGGCGGTCCAGGTCCAAGACATCGGGTCCTATCTCTCCTGGCAGACCTATGTCGACGATCCCGGTCGCGAGCTCGGCGTCTCGACCCTCGTCCATGTCGCCAAGCCGGCCTCCTTCGACTCCATTCCCGATCCGGAGCTGCCCGCCCGGCACGAGCCGTTCGCCGAGAGCGACAGGGCGCTGACCATCCCGTTCCTGCCCGTCGACGGCGGGGCGGACAATCGCGGTGAGGTCTATCGCGACGGGGTCGAAGAGAACGACGAAGAGTTATGGGGCAGCCTCGAGAAGATCCAGGCAGACTTTCCGCAAACTGTCATCTGCGCGAAGCCGAACCACACCTTGGCAGCCGTCGAGCTGCGTCCGACCGATGCCGTCCAGCTGTCAGTGCACGACCTCGTCAACCTGCCCGGCGCGGAAAGCAGGGCGACGTTCCGGGTTCATCTGGACCTGGTCAGCTTCAACGGCCAGCCGCAGCTGAACGTGCCGATGGTGCTCCATTGGGCGCCCAACGACAATGCCAACGCCGAGATCGATGCGACGATCAAGGAGATCGAGACCAACCGGACCAATGCGATGCGGGCAGAGACGGAGAAGGCGTTCGTCGAGGCGGTCAAGGAGCGGACCACCGCCATCAGCAAGATCGTCCGGAGGCCGTCGACCGACCTTCGCGAAGAGGAACGGATCGTCGTCTACCGCAGGCTCGTCCAGGACATGTTGATGGCCAAGCTCAACCTGCCCGACGATCGCACCCGTCATCTCGCGGCGGAAGTCATCAACGCCATCTTCGACGTCGAGAAGATGCTGTACTACGTTGCGCCCGAATGGTGGCGCCCCCGCCTCCATCGCTCGACCCAGGACTATGCCCCCCAGGGTCACGGTGCGACGACATTGCCGCTCGTCGGGTGGGGCGGCACGCGGGAGGTCGGCCGCGATAACTACATGATCACCGAGGAGTCCGAGCCGAGTCGGCTCGGCTCGTCCCTGGGTTGGCTGCTTCAGCTCGACGGTGACAACATGCGCAATGCCTTCTTGAACGCGCCCTGGGTGAAGGCGGTCATCCCGATCCGCCCGGAGCAGGAGGAAGCCGCCCTCAAGTGGTTGACCAGCGCGGGGGTCGAAGGCGCTGACGGGCTCGACGCCGCATACTCCGGCGATCCCTCCGAGGTGACGCTGGATGGGACGCCCTACAACGACCTGACGATCGGCGAGGTCCTCGAAGACCTGGCGGCTCGGATCAGACACAAGCACGAAGCGGCGCAAGAGATCGTCGAGTACGACCTGGGCGACAACAACTCGGTTCGAGCAAGGCCCGTGGATCGAGTCTTCGAGTACGGATTCAACCCACTACAAGGCGGCTTCTCACTTCCCAATGATGACCAGTTCCCCATCGTCGACCAATGGGTCGAGGTCCTGCCAACCGACCAGATCGTGCCCGTAGCCGTCGCCTATGACCCGCTGACTGGAAGAATGATCTGAAGATGGTCGATCCCGATCGGTGGCAGAAAGACTATACGAATGCCATCGCGTCGGACGTGATCGCGCACATCGAGGGAGAGTCGTACTTCGGTGCCGTGGCCAAGGCACTCGACACGGCCCAGGGAACGGCCCATGCCATCGTGATCACGGGCCACCTTGGCTGTGAAACGAGAGTACATTCAGCATGTGGAGCCAGCGAAGACGCTGCGATACCGGCTGGGGCGCGAGCCGTTCTGGTGGCTCGGCGCTGGAGTCGTTATTGGGGTAGTCGGGGCTGGCCTCGGCACCCTACTCGCCTCCAAGACGTCGGAACCCTGGTCAGACCTGTGGTCTGACGTCGCTGGCGCTGGGGTCGGAGTCGTCGCGGTCGGCATGGTTGGTGGCGCCCTCGCTTTCTCATGGAGAGCGATCGAGAAGCGGCGCGAAGAGGAGGCGTTCGTCAAGGACAAGCTCCGTGCTGAGTTCACGGAGCTCATCGTCCTTTACAACGGCGTCAAGTCCGTTCGCCGTGCGCTCCGTGCCTTGGGGCTCGACGCGAAGCTCCATCTGGATCCGGAAAGGGTCAAGAAGAACATGGCGGCGGACGAGCGCTACTACGAGCCGGAGAGTTGCCAGGGCGTCAAGGAGCTGGAAGTGGTTGGGCGAGCCGTGGAGCTTACGCGCGAGCAGGTTGTCGGATTCCAGGAGCAGATGGGACGTTTGAACGAGCTTCAGTTGGGATACGAGGCGAAGAAGCGGCAGTTCGATCAAGCCGATCTCCTTGGAGAGGACCGGGCAACTGTTGTCGCGAAGTTCGAGGACATTGAGAGTTGGCTCAACCGCCTTGTCGGTCTGTGGGAAGCGCGTGGCTGGGATATTCGCGAAGGCACGAAGCTCGTCGAGGTTTCTCCATGCATCCAGCCGCTGGTCCGCCGGCTGCACTTCAGGCACTATTTCACCAGGCCCATGCAGGACATCACGGACGTGTTCAACTCGCACCTCTTCGGTGCACCGCGGACGAGAGCGCGTCGCAGCGTTCGCCGCCCGTAACGGGTCCTGTCCGCGCAGTCAGCAGTGCTGACTCGAGTTAAGCCGCTTGCGCGGCCAACTTCGCTAGAGGCGACGTAGTCCAGCGGTTGTGCGCCGCGGCCGCCTGCGAGGTGAGGTGCCACGTCGATGGACCCGGCACGGTGGTAATCCAAGTCGTTGAGACTCGAACCCCTGACCCCCTGCATGGGATTCACATTGTCACGCTAAGCAACCACGCCGTCGCGATGACTATTCGATGGCTGGATCCGTCCGGACACCGCAACGACGCCCGGGAACGCTTGAGATTCCAACAGTCTCGGGTGAGCTTGGCAGGATTTGAACCTGCGACCCCCTGGAGGATTCGGGCGATTTCCGAATCTCACCGGATGTCTTGAGAACCCTCGTGTTCCCTTGTGCTTGCAGGGAACCGGACGGTTCGAATGCTCCGATTGTATCGGGTTAGCCGCGGTCGTCCCTGGGTGATTGAGGTGGGAAAGTGATGACCTTCACGCCTCAGGCAGGTCGACGACGCCGTCGGTGGAAGCTACCCTGACGTTGCGTCTGCCATCCCGATCAATTGGCAGTAGCGCCCTTGGCGGCCTTCGACGTTGCATCGGTGCCCTTCGCGATGAGATCCACGATTTGATTCAGCTGTTCGTTCGTGGGTCCCGCGTGTTTCGCCGCGTCCCGGTTGCTGAAGCGCGACAACGTGTTCTTGATAAAGACCGTGTCACCAAGAACGCGACGCACCTCTTTGCGCTCGCCGTCATCCGCGCCGGCGTAGAAGGGTTCGAGAGCGGCGAGCGCGAGCTTGACGTCTTCCGCGCTGTCGGCCTCCCGAAAGTGTCTGCGTGCCTCGATCGTGAGGAATGAGCCGACGCCTGCAAGAGCCAGCACGAGGGCGCCCCGGAGAATGCCGTCGCCAACTGTCAGCGTGAGGTCCTTATCGATCGCCACCCATAGCACCCAGCCGCCAACGACGACGGCGAACGCGAAGAAGACGAAGGAAGCCCATCGCAACCCGTGAGCGTTCCACCGTTCGCGCTTCGCCCGCCCGGCCCAATCTGCGGCGGTGAGGTGGCCCGCTGCTTGTTCGACCAGGCGGCGACCGGCCAGTGCCGCCGTCGACAGTAGCTGGATGTGCGCCGTCATCTCTGCATCGAGGGCGCCATCACGCATCTCCCGTTCTTGCTCCCAGCTGGCAAGCGCATTCGCCCACTCTCGGCGCAATTGCTCGTCTGCGGTGGCGACCGCCTGGCTGATGGTCGCCGCGTCTGCCGTGAGCTTGACTCGCTGAGCGTCCACCTCATTGGTGAGTTGCGCGAATTCGCGCGTCTTTGCGACGACCTCCTCATTCAGGGCGGCGACCGATGCCCGAAGCTCCTCAAGCTCCTGCTGACGAGCTGCGACAGCAGTATCGAGGGCTGCGACGTAGCTGTCGTTCACCTGCCGCGGCGGTGGCCCGGGCAGTTCGCGCACCCGCGATCGAAAATCGTTCATGTACGACTGCTGCGACCAGACCGAGAATGACTGCTCGTCCGCCGAGAGCTGGTTCAGGATGTCTCGAATGGCATTGAGCGTGTCGTCATACAGAGCAGGCTGCGCGTTCGTCTTCGACCGCGTCGCCGCCTCCAGCAAGGTGATGACCTGGAGTCGGGACTCCTCATAGGGCTGCTGGGAGTACTTGACCGTTTCAAGTGCCGCACGCTTGAGCTCGATCAGCCCCCACACCTCGTGCTGTCGATACCGCTCGATCTGGGTCTGTGCCATGAGTGGAATGTATCGGCGGGTACCGACATCCGTATCGCGACGTGCGGGCAGTCAGCGCTCGACCTTGTGTCGCCCTGCAGCGTCTGACCGCGTCCTATCCGCTGATCCTAGGGTTGCGCGCTCTCGCAGACTACGTCGCTTCAGCACGGGCCTTTTGGCGCGTCGAACTCTCGCTCGATACGATCTGGAAAGAGCTCGCGCCCCGCTGCTGTGCGGGGAAGCGGGCTCTTGTCTATGACGATAGGGGATGCGATGTCGCGGCTTACTGATCTCCTGCGCGCTGCGAAGCAGCTGGATCCGCAGCTCGGGGCTGATCTTGAGGAGGAGCTCAAGCCGCTCCAGAGGCGTCTCCCCTTCGGCCTCCACTTCGAACGCCACGCCCCCGGAAGCTGTCGAGCTCCCCGGCCACAAGATTCGGAAGACGAGCAAAGTCCGAGTGCTTCCGCCTCGCGGGTCGACTGCGCGCGGCGATCAGCGCCTGTGGCGGGTCGAGTCCATAGCCGGCGAGGTTGCCGAGGTAGCGCTCCTCGATTCTGCGGAGTCCGAGACCGCCACCGTGCCAGTCGACGACCTCGTCCTAGTCGCGGAGTTCCGCGACCGGATCTACCCGGGTCTTCGCCCTGACGGCGCTGTCAAGCGCGGCGGAGGCAAGCCGTTCCACACCGTCATCAGCGGCGAGAATTTCCACGTTCTGAAGCAGCTGACATTCACCCACGCGAAGGCCGTCGACGCGATATATATCGACCCGCCATATAACACCGGTGCACGTGATTGGCGCTACAACAACGACTACGTCGAGGGCGACGATCTCTATCGGCACTCAAAATGGCTGGCGTTCATTGAGCGCCGCCTGAAGATCGCGAAGCGGCTCCTGAACCCCAAGGACTCAGTGCTGATCGTCACGATCGACGAGAAGGAGTACCTGCGGCTCGGGCTGCTGCTGGAGCAAACGTTCCCCGAAGCCGAGATTCAGATGGTGAGCACTGTGACGAACCGAAAGGGTTCAGCGCGCGCCGGTGGGTTTTCTCGGGTCGACGAGTATCTGTACTACGTCCGGCTAGGGACAGCCGAGATCGTGCCGACCAGCATCGACGTGATCGGTCTGGGGTCGGGGATAAGTAAAGAGCGACTACCCGACATCTGGAACCAGCTCATGCGACGCGGATCGGGTTCTGCTCGTTCAGATCGACCTGCACTCTTTTATCCGATCTATGTGGACCCCGTGCGCCGCACAATCGCCCGGATCGGTTCACCACTCCCTTTGGATCAGCACAGATCGACGGCCCCGAGCGTGTCGGGACTTGACACAGTGTTGCCCATGCGATCGAACGGAGCCGACGGAAGGTGGTCAGTCGGACCCGACGCTCTCCAGAAGCTCGTCGAGCGGGGGTATGCGAAGGTTGGTACGAAGAGCCGCGCTACCGGACTCTGGACGATCAACTACGTGATCGCTGGCGACATCCAGAAGGTCGATATGTCGGTCACCCAGAGCCGGTCGGGCCCATCTGCGTGGAAACGGCGACGGACCCGGTCGGTGACAGTGACCTGATTGGGGACACGCTTGGACCGTCGTCGCAAAGGCAGCCCAGCCAGCCCGGATCGCCGCATCAACAGCCCGACGGTGTTCTGACCGACGGTGACCTCGTGTGACCGCTGCAACTCTGCGCGTACCCGCATCCGGCCGTAGGTGCCGTAGGACGCCTCGTGGATCTGGCCGATCAGGTCGGTCAGCCACGCGTGCCGGATCGATCTCGTCGACGGGGCTCGCGATTTCCACTCGTAGTATCCCGATGTGGAAACGCCCAACGCGAGGCAGGCCTTCCGGATGCGGACTCCGTCAGCGTGGAGCTCGCCCACGAGACGGAACCGGTCTTTTGGGGGCACCACCTGCTCCACGGCGGCGGCCGCCTTCCGGAGGATCTTGTTCTCCTCTTCCAACTCACGGATACGCCTATTCGCGGAAACCAGCTCAGCCGACGGCGCGCGCCGGGACGGCGGTCTCACGTCGCGGTCCACAAGATCTTGCTGTTTCCAGCGGTAGAGACAGGACTGCGCGATCCCGAGTGCCGCGGCAACGTCGACGACGGTGCGTCCCGACCTCACCAACTCGAGCGCACGTTCACGGAACTCGGACGGATACGGTCTTGGCATACGACCACTTGTCCTTTAAGAAGCAGCCACATCCTCTCAACCAATCGTTCCGGGAAACCGGGGCATGACCACCGAGCGGATCATGAACGTGAACTTCTGGGGTCCGTGAACATGTGCAGGACGTTCCTGGCATCCCTGAGCCCCGGCCGATCGCGGCGTCGAGCAATATGTCACGCCTGTCCGCTCTGATCCCCATCGCAGGACAGACGCTATACGGAACCAGCAAGGGTGCGGTCAAGCAACTCAGCGGGGCCTTGACGCTCGGCTGCACGGCACGAGTGTCGAGATCACCACGATCTTCCCCGGCAACATCGCACCCCGCGCGACCGGTGCGGCGGCGAAAATGCCTCACGTGATGGTGAATGTGCGCCCGGCCTGTGCAGACCATTCGATCGCTTCCATCACGCCAAGACAGATGTCGGTGGACTGCTGATCGAGAGTGGCGTCGGCGCCGTCCGTCACGAGTCTGACAAACCTCTCGACCTCGCCAACCAAGGTGTGCTGCGGCGCGGACACCACATGCCGAGCGACCTCATCATCGTGGCGCTCAAACTCGATCAGCCGCGGGCTTGCGATGTGGTCGATGGAGAGCGTGCCCGCCTCGCCGCTGATCTGACTCGGCACGCGCGACGTCGTGATCTTCGAGTATTCGAGCGACACTACAAACCCGTCGTATGTCGCCAGCGCGACCCCGGCTCCGTCAGCGCCTGAGCGGACGATGACCGATGTTCCGCTGATCCGCCGGGGCATCCCGAACAGGCTTGTCATGGCGTGCACGCAGTACACGCCGAGATCACGCAGTGCGCCGCCGCCCATCTCCGGATCGAAGATATTCACCTGGTCTCCGGCGAGGACGAGGTCGTAGCGGGCTGATCGTGAGATGTGCCGAAGAGTCACCTGACGAATCGGTCCGACCTGCGGGAGGAGTTCTTTGAGAAGCGCCGTCCCCGGATCGTAGGCGGTCCGCATCGCCTCGAGTAGCACGACGTTGCGTTCTGCAGCAAGCTCGACAAATTGCCGCCATCGTGCCGCGGTGTCGACTGCGGGCTTTTCGACGAGCACGTGTTTGCCGGCGTCGATGGCGTTGCGTACTTGGTCTGCGTGGACGGCGTTCGGCGATGCGATGTACACCGCGTCCACGACATCCGACTCGAGGAGCGCCGCGAGGCTGGTCACTGACCCCGACGCACCCAGCCGGTCCGCCGCGAACGCTCCGCGTTCTGAGTCTCTGGAATAGACGACGGAAAGGTGTACGCCATCTACTTCACGCACCGCGTCGGCGAACAGCTGCGCGATCGGTCCTGTCCCGATCACTCCGACCCGGAGTCCACGCGCGCCACTGAGCATGGCTATCGAGCGGCTGCGGCTTCGAATTCGACGGCCGCGGCGTCGCTGGCCGGGTCGACGAGCATTGCCTCGAGGACGGATGGGTGAGCAGTGATGTGCCTGATCCCGACGAGAGCAAGGTCGGCGGCGACTGCGGGGGTGCGGACGCTCGCGACGAGCACATTCGTGCCGGACTCTGCTATCGCACGGTGCATGCTGCCCACGAGGTCGAGTGCGTCGAGGCCAGAGTCGCTGAGCCTTCCGAAGTAGGGGGCGATGTAGCGGGCGCCGATTGACGCAGCCGCCACCGCCTGTGCGATCGTGTACACCGCAGTCATCAGAACCGGGGTACCAGCACGGGCGCATTCTGCCGCAACACGAAAGCCTGTCGCTGTCGCCGGGATTTTCACGATGACGCGCTCCCCGAGCTCACGAATCTTCACCGCATTTGCGTGTATCTGCGCTCGGGTTGCACCGGTCGCCTGGAAGAAGATCTCCTCAGCGCCGGCGTCCGTGAACCGCTTATGCAGCTCCGCGATATCGCATGGCCGATGCCCGTCCTTGTGAAGGATGGTGGGGTTCGTGGTCACGCCGGTGATGATGCGATCCTTCAGGAGGGCAGTCACAGCGTCGATGTCGGCGCTGTCGGCGTAGAGCTTCACGCGGTTCCTTCCGGCAGGCGGTGGGGGCGGTCCGGCTGTTCCCTTGGAAGGCCCGGTCCGTCGACAAGTGCGCGGTATCGCGCGCGCGCAATTGCGTATCGGTCTTCACGTGGTGGGGTTGAGGTGGTGGTGGCGGGCGCCCACGCGTCGCGCACCTCGGTGACGTCACCCGCAGCGAGCACGGCGGCCGCCTGGACGCAGGCGCCGCGGGCGGTCGCCTCCGAGAGGTCCTTCGTGAGCACTGGGGTCTGCAGGATGTCGGCGAGGAACTGTCGGTAGGCGAGCGATTTCGCTCCCCCGCCGACGACCGTCACAGAGCCGTCGGCGGGCGCGCCTGCCGACCGGATCGCGTCGTGCCCGCTGACGATCCCGAACAGAACGCCTTCGAATGATGCGCGCGCGATATCTCCGCGGGTTGTCGCGGTCGTCAATCCGCCCAGCACACCGGTGGCGTCCGGGCGGTTCGGTGTCCGCTCGCCATCGAGGTACGCCAGGAACGCCGGTCGGTCGTCACTGTCTGGCGCCTCGAGCGCGAGTGCGGCAAGGTCGTCGAGTGATACCCCGAGCCACCTGGCGACGGAATCGGTCACTTTGGTCGAGTTGAGCGTGCAGGCGAGCGGCAGGTACCCGCCCGCAGCGTCGGCCACGCCGTCGACGTCGCCGCGATGGTCGAACACCGGCGAGGACGATTCCGTGAAGACCACGCCGGAGGTGCCGAGACTGTAGACAACATCTCCTTCACGCACTCCCACCCCGAGGGCCCCGGCGTGCTGATCGCCGGCTCCAGGACCGACGATGACGTCGGAACGCAGGCCCAGCGACGCCGCGATTTCCGGAAGGATCCGGCCTGCGAGCTCGTCCGGTCCGAGAACCTCGGGGAGCAAGGCCGCCCAGTCGAGGCCACGGGCGACGAATTCGTCAAGCAGATCCACACGCCACCGCCCCTGATGGGCCGCGTAGTATCCCGTACCCGATGCATCAGATCGGTCCGTGACCGCGCGGCCGGCAAGACGGTACGTGAGGTAATCGTGCGGCACGAGGATCTTGCTCACCATGTCGAGCAAGTACGGCTCGTTGTCCGCGACCCAGGCCAACTTGGTGATCGTGAACGCCGCCGTCGGCACGGAACCGATGGCATCAGCCCACCCGCTGCTGCCCAGCTCTTCGAGCATCTGCTTCGCCTGCGGCGCTGACTCGGTATCGTTCCAGAGCTTCGCGCGGCGCAACGGCCGTCCGTTGCTGCCGAGCAGAACGAGTCCGTGGCACTGCGCCGCGACGCTGATGGCCATGATCTCCCGTGCCGACACCCCGGCATCTTCGACGGCACGGCCGAGTGCGCTCTCGAACGCGCTCCACCAGTCGTCGGGGTGCTGTTCGCTCACGGGGGGGAACGTGACAGGATGCGGCGCGCGGCCCGTTCCGCGAAGCTCGCCGCTGTCGGCGTCGCGAAGCTCGACCGTGCAGGACTGCGTGGAACTGTCCACGCCGGCAACGAAGCTCATCTGCTCATCCTGCGCGGAATCAGGCCGACGTGGGAGCGTCGATGCGATCCAGTGGATCGGGAAGGTCAGTGATCAGCCCGACTGCCCCCGCCGGGTGCGTCTCCAGAACCTGGTCCCACCCGTACCCGCGGCGGCGCATCAGGATGTTGGCGAGGGCATCCCCCCACGCAGCGGTCACGAGTGTGCTTCCCATCGCGATCACCCCGCCCGGGTCGCCGTCGCCTTCGGTGGTCAGCGTGACCGTCAGGTCCGCCAGGCGGCCGAGGCTGGACGAAGGCGCCGCCGTGATCGCGACCACCTTGACGGAGCGACGCTGTGCCCGGGTGGAGAAGTCATTGATCTCGCTCGACTCGCCGCCCCGGGAGATCGAGATGAGTACATCGCCGGGGGCGAGGGCGCCCATCGTGCCGTGGAGGGCGTCCATGGGATTGATGAACACGGACGGTGTCCCGCAGACGGCGAGCAAGTGAGCCATGCGCCGCGCGATAGCACCAGAGGTACCCGAACCGGTGACGAAGACCTTGCCGCTGCAGTCCTGCAGCAGGTCGACGACCTCGATGAACGTGTCATCGATCTGGTCCGCGACGGCGAGTACTGCGGCGCCTTCGTTGCGCACGATGAGCCGGGCGGCATCGAGAATGGTCGAATTCGTGGACATGATTGAGTCCTTTCGGTTACGCGGCGTCCCACGCCGCGTGGCGGAGCGAGGCCGGAGTCAGGGAGGCGGGGTTGAGGAGGGTGCCGTCGGCGGTTCCATTGCTCATCACGAGGACGTCATCGGAGACCTCGCAGATCTCCTCCTCCTCGCTTGAGACCACGATGACTGTCAGTCCGTTCTCGTGGGCAAGGCGGCGAACCATGTGATGGATGTCGGCCTTCACCCCAAGGTCAACGCCTTTGGTGGGCTCGTCCAGGAGCAGCACCTTCGGGTTCTGGGCCAGCGCTCGGGCGAGCAGGACCTTCTGCTGATTGCCGCCGGAGAGCCTCTCGATGGGCCCGTTGCGATCGCCTTTGACTTTGAGCTGGTCCATGTACTCCGCAGCGATGCCTTTGAGCCGCGAGCGGTCGAGCCTCCCCCACCGATAGGCGCGGCGCAGCACAGGCAGGAGAGCGTTGATGGACGAGTCGAGTTGCGGGATGATGCCGTCGACCTTGCGCTCTTCGGTGACATACACCACGCCCGCCTTCCTCGCTTCGTGCGGTCCGCGCGGGGCGAACGGCTTATCGAACAGCGTGACGTTTCCGCCTCTGATCGGGTCGAGGCCGACGAGCGTTCGAAGCAGCTCGGTCCGCCCCGATCCGACGAGTCCGTAGATTCCGAGCACCCGCCCCTCGTGAGCACGCAGCGTCACGTCGGAGAGGGCGCCGGTGCGGAGCCCTTCAATGGCCACAGTCACCGGGCGAGTGGACTCGACCGCCTCCTGAGGGACACGCGCCTGACGTCCGATGAGCTCAAGGGCGTCCTCCCCGGCGATCGCCGTGATGACGTCCTGCCGCGAGACTTCACTCACGTTGGCATTGATCCGGACCTCTCCGTCGACGAGCGCCACGACCCGCGAGGCCACGGCATACAGCTCCTCGAGCTTGTGGTCAACGAGGATGATGCCGATGCCGCGAGACGAAAGCGACTTCACGATCTCAAGGAACCGGTCGACTTGAGCGCCCTCCAGGCTTGTGGTCGGCTCATCGAGTAGCAGAAAGCGTGCGTTCCGGTGCGTCGCGATCGCGATCTCCAGCAACTGCCGGGTGGCGACCGGATAGCTGCCGACCTTGGCATCGGGATCGACGTCGAGACCGAACTCGGTCGTCAGCGCCCGGGTCCGCTCGCGCATCTGGTCCTTGCTGAGAAGGCCGGCGCGGGTCCGTTCATGTCCGAGGAACGCGTTCTGCGAGACGGTGAGGTTCGGTAGGAGCGAGAGTTCCTGGTACACCGTCGCGATGCCGGCATCCAGGGCATCGATCGGGGAGCCGAGGGTCTTCGGCTCCCCATCGAGAAGGACCGCTCCGGAGACCGGTTTGATCGCTCCGGAGATGACACGCATGAGGGTGGATTTGCCTGCGCCGTTATGGCCGACCAGGCCGATCACCTCACCGGGTCTGACGGCGATGGACACGCCTTTCAGCACCGTCACGCCCGAGTAGCTCATGGCGACATCCCGGACCTCGAGGCCCGAACCGGCCGCTCCGTCCATCGCGGCACCGGTGGCCGCATCCATCGCCGTCATGTCAGCCGACCTCGCCCGGTGCGGGGGTCTCGCCGGAGACGAACATCTTCAGCGGGAGCAGGATCTCGGGCTCAGGGGTGTCACCGTCGACCCAACCGCGGATCTGGTCGATGACCTGCTGACCGTACGATTCCGGTTCCTGAGCGACACAGCCCATGTACTGACCGGTGAGCGGCTCTTCCGAGGCGCAGAAGCCATACAGCTGCACATCGGGATGCCCCCCAAGACCTTGCAGGGCGCCGTACGTACCCGGGCCGGTGCTGGCGAAGATGACGTTGATGTCAGGGTTGCCGCTGAGCATCTCCGTCGTCGCGGCCAGGCTGTCATCGGGCTTCACGTTGCCGTCGACCTTTGCGACGACCTTCGCGTTCGGGTTGGAGGCGATGCCGGCTTCGAAGCCCTCATCGCGCAGGACCGTCGGAACCTCGTCGGGTTCGGTGACGAAACCGACGTTGAGTGTCGCGTCAGCACCCAGGTCGGTCAGCACCTGCTCGGCCATCTGCGTGCCACCGGCGGCGTTGTCTGCGCCGAGGTACTGAACGATCGAAGCGCCTTGCGCCTCAAGAGACTCCGGCGAGACGATCACGTTGACCGTGAATACCGGAACGCCCGCGTCGTTCGCGGCCTTGACGATCGCCGCGGCCGGCTCCGACTTCACAGCGTTCAGCGCAAGGGCGCACGGGTTCTTCTGCAGCATCGACTGCACCTGGGACAGCTGCGCAGCGTCGTCGTCGTTCGCGACCTGAACCTCAACCTCGAACCCCTGCTCTTCGCCCTGCTCCTCGAAGCCCTGCTTCATCGCGATGTAGTAGGGATTGGTCAGGTTGGGAAGGGCGACAGCGATATAGGGGGTGTCCTCGTCGCACGCGGCAGGTCGAGGAATCGACCCATCTGATGCTGTGGGCGCTGTGCCCGTGCCGGTGTCGATGGCGCCGGAACAGCCGGTGAGCAGGAGGAGGATCCCCGCTGCCGCGGCTGTCAGTGTGATGCGTCGTCGCATGATTGCTCCTTAGTTGCAGTGGTGACGTTCTTTCGGTGGTGACATGGTGAGCCTGGTGGTATCCGTGGCGAGTCGGCCCTTCTCGCCGGGTCTGGTCAATGGGTGGACGGTGCGGGTCCGGCTGATCCGCCTGCGGGTACCGTCGATCCGGCCGAGGGAGCTGCGAGCCCCGTCCCGGTCGTCCCGCTGCCGCGATTCGACTCCTGACCCGGCGAACGCCGGAACCGGCCCAGGAGGGCGGCGAAAGAGAGCTGACGTCGATGGGTGTCGATGATGACGCCGCCGAGGATGATCAGGCCGATGACGAGCGGCTGCCAGTAGCTCTGCACGCCGACGACGTTCATGCCGTTGGAGACGGTCGCAATGAGGAGCGCCCCGAGCAGTGCGCCGCTGATGGATCCGATGCCGCCGAACAGGCTCACACCGCCGACGACGGCGGCAGCGATGGAGTAGAAGAGTTCGTTGCCGGATCCGGCGCTGGGGTATCCGACCATGAGCCGGCTCGTCACGATCAGGCCGCCCATCGCCGCGCACAGTCCACTGAGTGCGTAGGCGAGGAGGATGACGCGGCCGCTGTTGACGCCCGCCAGGCGGCTCGTCTCGGCGTTGCCCCCGACTGCGTAGATGTGTACGCCGGTGGCGGTGAACCGCAGCACGAAGCCGAAGATGATCGCGGCCACAGTAGCGAGGATGACCGGCATCGGGATGCCCCAAAGCGCACCTCGACCGATGATGGCGAAGAACGGGTCTGCGACGTTCACGGAGCCGCCGCCGGTGAGGATGAGCGGGATGCTCGCGGCGACGCCGAAGGTCGCGAAGGTCACGATGAAGGGCGGAAGTTTCAGGTAGTAGATCAACGCGCCGTTGATCGAACCGACGAACAAGCCGGTTGCGATGGCGATAAGCACAGCCGCCCACCAGGGCAGACCCGCTTGCATGGAAAGGGCGGCGATCATGCCGGTCAGCGCGACGTTCGAGCCAGTGGAAAGGTCAATGCCACCTGTGAGCAGCACGAACGTCTGCCCGAGTGCCAGGAATGCGATCACCGCGCCGTTGAGGAGAAGGACCTGCGCGTTCTCCAGCGTGCGGAAATTCGGTGACAGGAAGCCGAACGCGATCACGACCAGCACCAGCACAGCCGCGATGCCCACCTCATTCGGTATACGTCGACGCATCGTCCTCTGCCTCCTTGCAGCCGGTCCCCGGCATATCTGTGGGATTTCATTCGCTCAGATGAGCGGCAGCGCTGCCCATATGTGCGATAGTAGAGTCATGAAGACGAAACCGCAACCTCTCAAGAACGGAAGCCCCCTGTTGGCGCGTGCACGGTCGAACCAATCCGACGAGCTGACGGTGGAAGAGCGCAGCAAGTTGCTCGCCGTAGCACGCCGCTTTTACCTCGAGGATCAGAGCAAGATCCAGATCGCCGCGGAGTTCCAAATCTCGCGTTTCAAGGTCGCGAGAATGCTCGAACTCGCCCGCGCGCAAGGGCTGGTCACGATATCCCTCAATGACGACGGAGCCGTCGACTGGGACCTCTCCCAGCAACTCGCGCAGCACCTCGGGCTTGCTGAAGTTATCGTCGTACATGCCAACGGCGACACGGAACAGGTGCGCAAGCGAGTCGCCGCGGCCGCCGCAGAATTCCTCAGCTCGACCCTCCGCGACGGCGAAGTGCTTGGCATGGCGTGGGGGCGCACGCTGAGCGCGCTGACGACGTCGCTGCCCCGCCTTCCACGAATGTCGATCGTCCAACTGACCGGCGCCGCCGGATCTGATGTCGGTCAGTCGCCCGTCGAGCTCGTACGCCTCATCGCCCAGAACTCCGGCGGGTCGGCACATCCGATCTTCGCCCCGCTCGTCGTCGAGACCGCCGAGACCGCGCGCTCGCTCCGCCAGCAGCCGGATATCGCGCGGGCGTTCGCGATGTTCGCAGATGTGACGACCGCGCTCGTATCGGTCGGCTCTTGGAACCCGCCGGACTCGCAGCTCTACGAGTTCCTACCGCAGGGCGAGCGAGAAGACCTCGTTGCAAGAGGGGTAGTAGCGGAAGTGTCGGCGACGCTGCTGGCCGCGGACGGCGCCGAGATCGCAGACGATTTCGTCGACCGGACAATCGCCGTGTCTTCCGCTCAGCTACGTGCGATCCCCCGCGTCCTCGCCGTCGCTGCCGGCGCTCGGAAAGCGGTAGCTGTTGCCGCCGTTGCCCGTGCCGGGCTGATCACAGGGCTCGTGACCGACCACACACTTGCCATCGAGGCACTCGCGGCAGCGTCGCCCCGCCCGGGGGGGAGCGCATGAGTCTCAGGATCGGCGGATCGCTATGGTCGGTTCCCCACGAACGCGTCCGCAGCGAAGCGGATCGGCTCGTCGCCGCCGGCCTCGACGTGTGGCACTGGGATCGTTCCGACGGAACCATCGGTCCGGCAGGCGGATTCGCCGCCGAGCTCGCCCGCGAGATTGGCGAGGCAACAGGAATCCGCTCTGAAGCTCATTTGATGCTTGCAGACCCAAGGCCCGAGCTCTATGCCTGGACGGCATTCGCCGAACTCGTTGTCGTGCACGTAGAGAGTCCACATTGGCGCGAGTCGGTCGATCGGATCACGGCATCCGGGGTGCGGGCGGGCGTCGCAGTATCCCCCGGCAGCGCCTTGCCGGCCGATCTCGCCAGCGACCTGGCAGTTCTCGTAATGACCGTCGAGCCCGGAAATGCCGGGACGGGCTTTCTTGAGGAGAGGCTCCGGTTGCTCGATGAGCTCGTTGACTATCCCCTACGCGGCATCGATGGAAGCGTGGACCACGAAAGGGGCCGAGCCGCTCGAGCTCATGGCGCAAACTGGATAGTTAGCGGTACAGCCCTGACCTCCGCGCACGATGCACGTGCGTGGCTTGCTTCGTTCCGCGATAGCGGCGACTCGAACCCTGACCCTATACAGCTCGACCCGCTCTGAGACTCCCCGGAATACCGACGGTGGGCGAGAATCCCACGGTAAATCCAGCGCATTGGCTACGACGACTGCCCGCAATTCCGCGGGACGAGAGCCATGGCCTCCGTCTCAAGGGCACCGCACCTGGCCTGAGCGTGAAGGAAGTGTGAACTACCGCTGTTCCCGCTTCGCTCACGCCTCGGCGAGGCCGATACCCCGGAATCACGGGGAATCCGGGCCATCAGATTGCCCTGGCCGACGGCGGATATCTGGAGATCTGGGGCTCAGGACTTCACGGCTCAGAGGCATCCGAACTCCGTTCGCGCGATGGGGCTCAGGATCGGTGGGATAGCCAGGCGGCGACAGTGGATCGCCAGCGCTCATGATCGGAGTTCCACGTCATCGTGTGATCCGCGTCGAAGAGTTCGAGCTGAACGAGATCTGCACGCAGCGCTGCAAGCTGGCGAGAGACGGCAGGCGGCGCCGAGTCGTCGTTCTCTCCGTGGAGGATCAGAGTTGGGACGACGAGCTCATATGCCCGTTGGATCCAGTCGAGATCCCGGAGAGGGATGCTGCCAGGCAGACCGATTGCACGAGCAAGCAGGGGCGATGTGAGCCACGGGAGCGCAAGGAGCCCCGCCGCGGCCGGCAGCCCGGCACGAGCGCAGTTCGCCTTGATCGTCGCGACCCAGTCGAGAACGGGCGACTCAAGCACGAGCCCGGCTATCAGCCGCCCGTAACGCGGCCGTGCAGCGAGCTGGAGTGCGACCTGCGCTCCCATCGACCAGCCGAAGAGAACGAGCTGACGCGCGCCCTGATCGATGGCGTACTGGATCGCAGCGTCGACGTCGTCCACTTCAGCGGCGCCGAGCGTTGACCGACCACTTCCGTTCCTCGGGCCTTCGCCGTCATTCCGGTAGGTGGCGACGAGCGACGTGTAGCCCTGCTCGGAGGTGACCTGCACTCCGCGCAGCGTTCCCGCTCGCGGGCTGCCGAGCCCGTGGATATGGATTGCCCAGGTCGCCGGGTGCTCACCGTTGCCATCGACGCGCCACGCCGGTGCGACGCCAGACGGAGTGGGGATGCCCACGTCGTGAGCGGTGAGACCTGCATCGGCTGGCGTCATGAAGCAGATTCCGCTCCACGACGCGCGCCCGTGTATTGACGGGCTAAAGCCCGGTGCGGTCCCCGTGACAACGCGTGCGACGCGCCCAGGTCCGCGATCAAGAACCTCATCAGATAGTTGTAGCCAGCCGCCGCCTAGGAACAACAGGGTAAACACACCCGAGGACTCAGTTTGGTCGGTTCGGTCGAGCACGATCGCTTGCCGGTCGCCATCCTGTTCGACGCCACGGATGGGCAGATCGAATCTGCGCGAGCTCGGAGGGGCGGTCAGTCGGCGCCCGATCACCAGTCCAAGGCCCAATGCCGAAGATGTCACGACAGCCACCGCGCCTGCCAGCGCGATCGGGCCTCTCACGCCGCACCTTGCTGCGACTCGTGCCGGGAGGCGTGCTCCCCCGACGCGTCAAGTCCAGCTCCGTCGGCCCCGAGGAGATGCCGCTCTGCACTCTCGAGAACGAGTCGATCGTTCGCGCTCAGAGAGAACGACACTCGCGGGTCGATCATCGCGTCGCGAATCTCGACGACTTTCCGATGCAACTGCGCCTCGAGATCCTCCGTACGCACGGGTGCGGCATCCGATTGGCTCAATCCCGGCCGGACGATCGTCGCCGCTCGCCATGCGGGCGACAGTTCGTTGATGAGCGTGCGTGTTCGCGCCGCCCTCCGGCGCGCGCTCAGGTAGCGCACTGTCGGCTGCCCAGCGAGTCCGACGCAGAGGAAGAGGAAGGTCAGGAGGTAGAGCGGGCTATACGCGATCGAGACAGCACCCATCACGTCGACTCGCCCGACAAGGTGCGCGACGTCCATGACGAGGACCACGACACAGAAGACGACTCCGAGGAGCGCGCCGACGACGAGAGAGCCGGCTGGCAAACGCTGGACACCAGTACTGAGCCCATACTGGCGACTCGCGAGAACTGCCATGGTCCCAACGACGATCCCGTAGTAGCTGAACTGGATCATCGAATATGCAGCGGCCGCAGGTTGCGCTCCGAGATCGATCATGAAGTTGGTTGTCGTATCGCCACGGTCGATGAGTAAGAAGGCGACCACGACGCCACCCAGAGCAACAAGGAGGGTTGTGGGGCCGAGCGCAACGCGGACAGGGCTGGGCTGATACTCCCCCGCTTTCATGATCCCCCGGCCAAGAAAAAAGATCCCGATCATCAGCGCGCAATCCCCGATGAGTGTCGCAACATTCGAGCCATCGAGGAGTGCATCGAGGGGCCGATAGACCGCATCAACATTGATTGTCATGGCGACGGCGATCGTGATCGCCGCGTAGGTGATGCTTCGTTCGGCTCGTCCACGGCGCAGGATGAGCAGGCAAAGATGCGGAAGCAGTCGCAAGAGCTGGCCGAAGTGCTGGCAGCGCTCGGGCTGTACTCCTAAAGACAAATGTTTCCCCCGAGCTTGCCGAGCTGCTTGCCGCCCATGGTGACCCGCCAAGTATGCCGACGTACCGCGGCGACGCGATGGAGACCCTGCGAGCCATGAACGTGGTCGAGAAGCTCTGCGCCACCCCCGGAGGCGGTCGCAAGGCGTGAAGCCATGGACCGCTACTTCAAGATGTGGGCACCGACCTCAGCTTCGGCAGCCCGGGCACTGACGGCGACGCGCAGGAGGACGCCCCTGCGGGCGCACCCGGCAACAAGGGTTGCGGGTGGCGCGCCTGAAGCGGCTAGGCCATCGACCGACGACGTTCGATCAGTATTGAACCGCTCCAGGAACTGGTCCCACATAATGGCCTCATGCTGGAGCTGACGGCCAATTCGCCCGACGAGTGGGAGGAGGCATCGAAGCGTGCTGTTGTGTCGCTTCGTGCGGACGCGCTCGGCGGAGACTTTCGTGGATCTCTCGCGAGAGAGGACCTGAGCGGTGCCTTCGCGCTGGTCCGCGCGCGATCATCACCCCATCGACTCTCGAGAACGGCACCCCTCATTGACGGATCGGCCGACTCCGGGATCCTGCTCCAGTTCAATTTAGCCGGCACGTCGTCCGCGCAGCAGCACGGCCGGTCGGTAGCCGTTGCGGCTGGCGAGGCGACGATGTATGACACGAGGCAGCCATACGAATTGGCGTTCCCAGAAGCGATCGACTCGGTGCTGGTGCAGATTCAGCGCGACCACTTGGCATTGTCGGAACGCGGCCTGTCCTCTGCGATGACAACGCCTATCGATCACCGAGTTCCTCAGTGGGCTCTGATGCGCGAGTACCTTCAGGTCGGACTTCGCTATAGCCTCCCGTCAGAAGATGGGACGGTTCGCACTCTCGTGGCGGACACGCTCGGTCAGCTCGCGATCTCCATTGCCCGCACGATCGCGGGCCAAGGAGGTGACGGTGACAGCGCGCGGTCGGTCGCGCTCTTCGCTGACTTGCGGCGCACAGTCATTCGGGAACTTCCCAATCCCGACCTGTCGGTGGGTTTCCTCGCCACCGTTCACAGCGTCTCTGTTCGGACGGTTCACTCGGCCTTTACGACGAGAGGAACCACTCCGGCAGCGTTCATCCGCGCGATGAGAATTCGCCGCGCCTGTGGCTTGCTTCGCGGCACGGACATTTCAATCGTCGACATTTCGGCTGCATGCGGCTTCGCGGAAACTAGCACATTCGTGCGCGCCTTTCGCCGCGCCATCGCGACGACGCCAAGTGTCTATCGGCGGAGCCGGGAGGCGCCTCCTCGGGAATTGCAGGAATCGCCCGGATTGGGTGCACTGAATGCCTCGATGGGTCAAAACGAGCCCCCATAGGGTGTGGTCACGATCAACCGACATGAAGGAAGACAATGAGCACACGAGTCGCTGCCGTGCAGGCGGAGCCGGAATGGATGGATCTCACCGCTACGACCGACAAGACGATCGCGCTGATGGCCGAAGCCGAGTCACAGGGCGCCCGCCTGGTCGCTTTTCCTGAACTATGGCTGCCCGGCTATCCCGTCTTCCTTCTGAGCACGAACGCCTTCGAAGAGCTTCCCTACGTCGCCCGATACCGGGCAGAAGCACTGGCCGTCGACGGACCGGAGATGCTGCGAATTCGGGCTGCGGCGCGGGATCTGGGAATCATCGTAGGTTTCGGGTTCGCAGAACGTGGCGCGAGCACCCTATACATGTCTCAATGCGTCGTCGATGAACACGGAGCGATCGTCTTGCACCGGCGAAAGCTCAAGCCGACCCACGTGGAGCGCATACTCTTCGGTCAAGGCGACGGGAGCGACTTGCAGGTGGTGCAGACGAGCGTGGGAAGGATCGGAGCCTTGAACTGCGCGGAGAACATGCAGCCGCTGTCCAAGTTCGCACTGATCGCTCAAGACGAGCAGATCCGCATCGCATCATGGCCGCCGCTCAACTACTTTGGTGGGGCGATGCTCAGCGCAGAGGGCACGATCGCGCTAAATCAGTCGAATGCCATGGAGGCGAGCGAGTTCGTCCTGATGTCCTCGCAGATCGTCACTGAGAAGGGCGTCGCGGTATTCAGCTCAGAGGCGGGCGGCGAAGCCCCGCCATTCCGGGGTGGCGGTTACGCCCGGATCTTCGGTCCCGACACGACGCTGTTGAGCGACACGCTCCCGCCGGATCAGGAAGGAATCGTGTATGCCGACATCGATCTTGGCTTCATCGATATCGCCAACCACTTCTTCGATCCGGTTGGGCACTATTCACGTCCGGACATCTTTCAGGTGACGATCGACCGCCGCCGCAAGGCGGCGTTCGAGGAACTCGTGACAGCGGACACACGCTCATACCCACCCCTTGACGCCGACGATTAGCGCAACTCGGCCCCGCACAGTGATCATTTCAGCGACGCCACCGCGGGCTGGGCGTAAATGCCGGCGTCCGGTCGCGTGGCGCAACACCGGCTGCCTTAGAGCGCAGTATGATTCACGTCTGCGAGCCGCACCAGTTCCAGCCGCGCCCGCCGTGACGAGCCCGACCGTTACTTGATCTCTCTTGGCGTTGTCGTCGTGCGGTAGACGGGCGGACGACCGGCCCACCGGCGATGTTCATGGCGAGGTTGATCTGGCGCAGGCTCACTACAGGATCGAGAGCCCGTCGTTCACGGATGGAGACCGCTGCCGCGCCCCGCGCACAACCGCTTCCGCGCGCGCGATGGAGCAGTCGGGTTGGTGCTCATAGGGTTAGACCCACGCTCACCAAGTCGCGACGCCAGGGCCATTGAGCGGGCGACCAGCCGCCCCGAAGTACTCGACACCGATTGAGTCCGGTGTGTCGCAATCCTGGGAGAACTCGACACCTCGGTAGTACATACGCATGTCGTATCCGATGCGATGCGTTCCTTCTCGATCGTTTGCCCGCGGATCGGCTGACCTTCCCGCCCGTGCGGCGCTCGCAACACTATCCCGACGTTCTCGCCCGAGTGTCGCGGGTGAGGTGCCCCCGGGCCGCATAGAAGGCGACCGTTTTCGGCTGACGATCCCGTCGCGATCGGCCGTGTGGTCGTCCGTTCACGAGACATCATCATTGAAGATCGTGTGGGGGTCGCGGTCCTTCCCCGGACGGTGAAGCGATTGCCACGAAGCCGCTCGAAAAGAACGTCGCCGCAACGAGGATATGAGCGGCGCTGCGGGCTGTCCGCGCGATCAGTTGCTGTCGGCACTTACGGGCGGCCAGGAGGAAATTCGCCGGCACCGAGCTTCCGGAGGATGTTGGTCACTACATGTTCCGGTGGATCAGTGACTAAAACGCTTGCGCCGTGCTCGTCGTCCTCGAGGGGTTCAAGCGTGTCCAGCTGGCTCGTCAGCAAGGACGTCGGCATGAAGTGTTCAGCCCTCGTCGCCATCCGACGTGCCAGAACCTCCGCCCCGCCAGAGAGGTGCACGAAGAAGATCGAAGCTGGTGATCTCGCCTGCAGTCGCTCGCGATAGGCACGTCGCAGCGCGGAGCAGGCGACGACGGGTGGCGAGCCACGGCGACAGCTCCCCGCGATCTGGTCTGCCACTCGGTCGAGCCACGGCCATCGATCGTCATCGGTCAGCGATTCGCCTCGCGTCATCCGTTCCACGGCATCAGCCGAGTGCAGGTCGTCCGCATCGTAGAAGAACCGCCCCATCCTGTCGGCCAGGAGTCGGCCGACAGTGGACTTTCCGCTCCCGGAGACGCCCATGACTATGATCGGAGTCTTCGGCTGCAGATCGGTCACCAGTCGTGCACCGTGCCGTCGAGCAGGCGGTTGTAGGGCAGGTAGGCCTGCGCGTAGGGATACTTGCCCGATTCGTCCACGTCGAGCTCGACGCCCAGGCCGGGTGCATCACCGGGGTGCAGGTACCCGTCAGTCCAGGTGAACGACTGTTGGAAGACCTGGTCGGTCCGCGCGCCGTGGCGCATGTACTCCTGGATGCCGAAGTTGTGGATCGACAGCCCCAAGTGCATGGCAGCTGCCATGCCGACGGGCGAGATGTCGGTGGGTCCGTGCATGCCTGACTTGATCTGGTACATGGCTGCGTAGTCGAGCGTCTTCTTCAGCGGACTGATGCCACCCATGTGCGTGACCGCGCCACGGACGTAGTCGATGAGCTGATCGCGGATGATGTCCTTGAAATCCCAGATCGTGTTGAATATCTCCCCGATCGCGAGCGGGGTGGTGGTGTGCTGCCGGACGAGTCGAAGCGACTCCTGATTCTCGGCCGGCGTGCAGTCCTCGAGCCAGAAGAGGTCATAGGGCTCGAGATCTTTACCGAGGCGAGCGGCCTGGATGGGGGTCATCCGGTGATGCCCGTCATGCAGCAGGGGCAGGTCTGGACCGAACTCGTTGCGTACCTGCTCGAAGACGCCAGGTAGGTGATTCAGGTATGCCCGGGTGTCCCAGTCCTCCTCGACGGGTTTGGTACCGCGGCGAGCCGGCTCGTGGTCGTACCGCACCGTTGCGTCGCCGACATCGGCTCCCTGAGCGGCGATGCCGTAGATCGCCTTGAGCGTCGGCACACCCGTCTGCACGCGAATGGCCTTGAAGCCCTCTTCTTGGTGCGCACGGATCGAGTCGAACAGCTCGGGCAGCTCCTTCCCGGACGCGTGGCCATACGCCATCAAGCCGTTGCGTGAAGCGCCCCCCAAGAGCTGGTACACCGGCATCCCGGCCGCTTTGCCCTTGATATCCCACAGCGCCATGTCGACCGACGCGATCGCCGCCATCGTGACCGGGCCGCGCCGCCAGTATGCGGAGCGGTAGAGCAACTGCCAAGTGTCCTCGATCCGCGAGGCATCCGCGCCGAACAGGAGGGGGACGACGTGCTCCTTGAGATAGGCGACGACCGCGAGCTCGCGCCCGTTGAGCGTCGCGTCGCCCAGACCGGTCAAACCATCGACCGTCGTGAGCTTGAGGGTCACGAAGTTGCGGTCGGGGCTCGTGACGATGACTTCGGCTTTGTCGATTCTCATGTCTGCTCCTTCAATGAAGCGGGGTTAGGGTCATGGCCGGCGAGGCACGCGGCGACCTGCCTGGCGATGACGGCGGCGTTCGCGGGATCGTCAGCGAGATGCGGGTCAAGCAGGCGCAGCAGCGCGGCAGCGGGCTCGCGAGAAGACGCGGCGCTCGCGATCGCGTCGGATTCCGGATCGGCGTCCACCCGGCCGCTGAGGACACCGGCGATCCAGCCGGAGATCGCCAGCAAGATGCTGTCCGGCGGGGGTCCCGCGGCCGAGAGGATCCGAACCACGGGAACGGCTCGGATCCTCAGCTTGGCGAGCGTGCCCGTCGCGATCTGGTCCAGGCGGTGGACGATCCGGCTGTTCCCGAATCGCTGCAGGAGGTCGTGTCTGTAGTGGCGGAGATCGATGTCGTCCTCGCGCAAACCCTCGCTCGCCTGGTCCCAATATGCATCCACCCAGTGCCGCACGATGGGATCCGCCATGGCGTCTGCCACGGTCGTGTGGCCTCGCTGTCGCGCTGTCGTCGCGAGCAGCGTGTGTGCGCCGTTGAGGAACCACAGTTTGCGTCTCTCGTAGGGGCCCACATCCTCGACGATGCGCGCCCCGGCGCGCTCCCACCAGGGGCGGCCCGCGGGGAAGGACCCGCTGAGGATCCATTCCGAGAATGGCTCGGTCACCACCATCGACCGGTCGCGGTATCCGACGGAGCGTTCCAGAAGCTCGATATCCTCCGCAGTGGTGGCCGGCGTGATGCGATCCACCACCGTCGACACGAAGGAGACCGAGCGTGCAAGCCACGCCGCGAGTTCCGGGGCGATGCCCGAAGTGAGCGCGATCATCGCCGCACGAACGGTGCGGCCGTTGTCCGGCAGGTTGTCACAGGGAACGATCGCGATGGGCGCCCCCGAATCGAGCCGACGTCGGTCCAGCGCGTAGGCGAGGCGGGCGAGAGGTGTCGCAAGAGGCGGAACGAACCCTCGATCGCTCCCCCGGGTCCACGCGTCGAGGTCTCGCCGGGTCTGCTCGTCGGTGTCGTCGAGATCCCCGTGGGGGTCGAGCCGGTACCCCGACTCGGTGATCGTCAACGTGACGATCACCACCTCCGGGGACGAGACCGCCGTCGCGAGCGCGTCGAGGTCGTTCCCGTCGCACGCTCCCACGAGGTTGGGGATGATTGCCGGGGTGTCTTTCTCCTCGGATCGCTCGACGAGGGTGAACAGACCATCCTGTGCGGCGAGAGTGCGCGCTGCGTCCGGCGAGCGCCCGGTGAAAGCCAGGACGCCCCATTGATTCTCGTCATCCACCGCCGCGGTGTACCAGAGCTGATGCGCGCGGTGAAACGCGCCCAGACCGATGTGGACGATTCGTACCGGCGGGCGCTCCACAGGATGCCCGATGAGTTCGGCCGCGGTGGCGGCCGTGAGCAGCGGGACATCCTGTACGCGGCCCCGCTCGGCGGTGTGCAGGATCACAGTTTGAATGCTCTTCGGGGGATGGCATCGGTGAGATCCACGGCGATGGCCTCAGCTTCGTCGAGCGAGAGTCGCTCATCGGCGACCATTCGAGCCAGGAATCCTGCATCCACCCGGCGCGCCATGTCATGGCGAGCCGGTATGGACAGGAACGCGCGGGTGTCGTCGACGAACCCCGACCCGCGATAGAACCCGGCGGTCTCGACGGTCGCGGCTCGAAAGCGCTGAGCGCTCTCGGGTGCGTCGAGGAACCACCACGGCGCGCCGATGTACACACTCGGGTAGAAGCCGGCGAGCGGCGCAATCTCCCGGGAGTAGGTCGTCTCATCCACGGTGAATAGGATGAGCTGAAAACCGGGTGCGGTTCCGAACTCGTCGAGCAAGGGTCGCAACCCCTGCGCGAAGGTGGTCGGCGCGGGGATATCGTGACCGCGGTCGGATCCGTACGCTGCGAAGGAGGGCGCATGGTGATTTCGCAGTACGCCGGCATGAATGGTCATAACGAGCCCGTCTACCGCGGACATGCGAGCGCTTTCGAAGAGCATGTGCGCGAGGAATGACGTCGCGTCTGCCGCGCTCGCGTCGCCGTTTCGCGCGCGTTCGAACAGCGACGCCGCCTCGGTAGCGGAGAGCGGGGTCGTATCAGGGGAAACGACTCCGAAGTCGGCGGAAGTCGCACCCGCATTGACGAATCTCACGCGCTGAGCGGCGAGAGCGCGAAGATAGCCGTCGAAGCCCGATTCGCCCGCTTCCTCCAGCAGGGCGGCGACGCGCGTTCGCCAGTGCGGATGCGCGGGATCGATGTAGGCGTCCGGCCGGAAAGTCGGTCTTATGACAGTGGTTATCGTCGAGTCCTCAGCGAGTCGGCAGTGCTCGGCAAGTGAATCCAGCGGGTCATCGGTGGTGGCAAGCACGTCGATGCGGAACCGTTCGAGAAGAGCCAGCGGGCGCATCTCCGGTTCGCTCAGGGCATGGGATATCTCATCGAATAGGAGGTCGGCCGTCTCCCGGGAGATCGGGCGATCGATACCCAGCACGTCCGTCAAGGTGGAGCGAAGCCAGTACCCGCTCGCCGTTCCGGCGAAGACGTGCCAGCGCTGGCAGAACATGCGCCACAGATCGCGGGGATCAGCTCCAGCGTTCGGATCGTCGAATCCGAACGCGTCCAGGCTCACCCCGTCCGCGTGCATCAGGCGCGTCACGTAGTGATCGTCGCGGATGAACATCGCCACCGGGTCGGGGAAGGCACGATTTTCGATGAACAGCGTCGGACTGACGTGCCCGTGCGGCGAGATGATCGGCAGGGCGGCCGTGAGCGCGTAGATGCCCCTCGTGAGGTCGCGTACGCGAGGCTCGGCGGGAAATAGTCGCGAAGACACAGCAAGGCTCATTGATGCACCGCTCCGTACCCGGTTGTCGTGCGCCTCTGGGCCGAGCGGCTCATCTCTCGTCCTCGCTTTCGTTCGCGGCAATCCATCGCTTCCTGAGCTGATGGGCGACGAGCTTTGGCCTCCGGTCGCGGGTGAACACGCCCTTCCGGTTACCGTCGACCCTCGTTACGCCCGCGGACGTCTGGAAGTCAGCGAAGTTCCAAACGTGCTCACCGACAACTTCCTCGATCCGGTCGAAGACGCGATGGTAGACGTCGATCAGCTGGGTCTGGAACTCTTCGCTCCAGGGCTGGGTCAGCACGGAGTGGAGACCCGCCATGGTGTCAGCGCCGTACTCGGTGATGATGATAGGCCGGCCGAAGGTCTGCGCCCACCCGCGCAGCTCTGTCTCGAGTCGGACTTCGGCCAGCTCCAGATCGCCCGGATCCGCGTACCAGCCGTAGTAGCGATTGAGGCACAGCACGTCGAACAGATCGGCGAGTCCGTCATTCGTGAAGGTACCCCGGTACTCGTTCGCGTACGTCACAGGGCGCGTCGGGTCGAGCTCACGGGTCATGTTCACAAGCGGAAGGAAGTAGTCGCGCGCACCGGATTCGACGGACTCGGGTTCATTCGCGATTGACCACATGACGACGCTGGGGTGGTTCTTGTCACGCGCGATGAGTTCGCGGATCGATTGAGCGTGCGCGTCCCTGGTGCGGTCGTTGAACATGGTCTCCGAGAAGGCGTTTCGGTCGGCACGACCGTGGACTCCCCCGCCGATTCCGAGGTTGAGGCCCACCGCCGGCGTCTCGTCGATCACGACGATGCCGTGGCGGTCTGCGTAATCGAGGTATTCCTCCGCGTACGGATAGTGGGAGGTGCGGAAAGAGTTCGCTCCTACCCACTTCATGAGAGCGAAGTCATGGACGAGGAAAGCCGCGTCGTAACCCCGCCCGCGGATCGCGCTGTCCTCGTGCTTGCCGAACCCGCGGAAGTAGAACGGCTCGCCGTTGATGAGAAATTTCGAGCCGTCGATGCGAACGGAGCGGATGCCCACGCTCAGCGTGTACTCGTCGCCGAGGCTGTCGCTGTCGTCGTCGTGCAGCTGCACGCGGAGCGAGTACAGATAGGCGCGTCCGGGCTGCCACGCCGCCGCGTTTGTCACTCGAAGCGAGCCCTCCGCCTCGTCGGCCTCGGCCACCACGATGCCGGAGGCATCGCGAAGGGTCACGAGGACCCGGCCCCCGCCATGAACCGCGACCTCGTAGTCGACACGTCCGTCGCGACCGTCGAAGTCGGTGCGTACGGTGATGTCCTCGATGAACGCGGCGGGAGTGCTGTAGATGTGGATGGAGCGTGGCAGACCGGCGTAGTTGTAGAAGTCATGCCGGTATTTTTGTGTGCGCCGGCCGAGTTCGTTCGTCTCGACCGTCCCGGGCGGGATTGTCTCGTTCGTTAGTTCGTTGTTGACCCCGATGGTGATTCTGGCCTCCTGCCCGGGTCGCGCAACGCTGGTGATGTCCGCCTCGAACGGCGTGTATCCGCCCACGTGATGCGCTACGAGCGCGTCGTCGACGTAGACCACGCCTTCGTGCGTCGCCGCGCCCACGCGCAGTACGATTCGTCCTCCGTGCCACCCACGGGGCACACGAACGGACCTTTGGTACCACACCCAGCCCACGTGGTCGTGTATCCGTTGATCCGCGAACACATCGTTGTAGCTGGCGGGCACGGGCGCCTCGAGTGGGGTGTCCAGGAGATCAGACCAGGGGCGCGGGACGTTCTCATCGCTCAATGCAAATTGCCAAAGCCCGTCGAGCGAGAGCAGTTCCCGAGTTGATGAGCTGATCGGGGTGAGCATCTGTGTCAGTTCCCCTTGAGACGGCATCGGAGGTCGGCGGCGAACCCTGCGACGGTGTCGGGGTTCAAGAGCCCGCGAATGTAGAAGGTGGTGCCAGCCACGGGGAGCCGCTCCGGGAGGGTGTCAGCAAGTTCCGAAAGTTCGTCGAGCGCTACTCGGGCTTTGTCGCCGCTTGCCGACCCACCGTCATCAAGAGCGACAGCGACGGCGAAAGCCGCCACGATAGCCCGCCGGAAGAGATCGGCATAGAGAACGAGAAGGTCGAAGGTCTCAACCAACCGCTGACCGGCATCCGGGTCGACCATGATCGAGGGCTCGACGCGCGCCCGCAAACCGCTGGCTCCGGCGAAGGCACGGTCCTTCTCCTCGACGATCGCTGCGAGGTTGGCTGATGTGATCGCGACCGTCGCCGAGGAGCCGGGATCCCACTGTTCACGCCCGTGGTACCCGTGGGCCACGAAGAGCATGTCGTCCAGGCTGCCCGGCACCTTGCTGCTGAACTGAAAGACATGGTCTCGTGTGAAGACGATCTCGCGCAGGACGGGCCACGTGTCGGCCATGACGGCGATGAGGCGCTGAGGGTCGGCGACGACGTCGCGCCCGGGCTGGCTTGATTCCGGCAGCAATGACGTCCGGATGCCGCGGGTAACCCACGTCTCGTGGATCGTCAGATCAGGCAGGCTCGGATCCGCCGCGAGTAGCGATGCGGCTATCGCGTTGACTTCGTTGAGGCTGTTGAAGACACTCGTGTCATCGATCAGTTCCCAGTCCGTGCGGAGTATGACGCCCTCTGCACCGTGACGTGCGCTGTACTCCAGGCGTGACCTGATGTCGTCGAGCAGATCGCAGGGCACGATGCCCAGACCGACGTACTGGCCGAAGACGTCGTACTCGATCCATTGCCGTAGACCGTCCGTGTGCCCGATGAGAGGGTTGTCCGGGAAGGTCGGCCAGAAGTCGTGTGGCACGTTCTTCAGAGCCATCACGATATCGTTCGAGACCGCCTTTGCCGCCGGAACGAGGACGCCCTGCTGTCCGGCTGAGTACGCGAAATCTCGCACCACGAGGGTCTTGCCGAGCATCGCCATCGGTCCATGCATGGCGCGGATCATGATTTCGTACCACACCTGCGGATCCGTTGCGAGACACCGCTCGCATTCGCAACTTCCCGTCGCGATGGAGGCCTTGCTCTCTCGGGTCGCGAGACTGACGACGATTCCCTCGATTCCGGGAAGCAGTTCGAACAGGTCGCGTGTCTTGGCTCCGAGGTACTCGGTCCAGAAAGGGTGCGTCGGACACACCGCCCCGTCCGGCCCTAGGAGATCCGGTTTCAACTCGATGAGCTGCTCGGGAAAGGAGAGCTCCTTGACCTCGAGAAACACGCCGGCACCGATCTCGTCCGCTCGCGCGATGACCTGATTCATGTAGAGGCGGTTGGCCAGAAGTCGGGAGCGAAGCACGGGCCACCGCGAGTAGAAGGTCTCGGAAGAGATGTAGGTCGACGGGAAGACGAGGGCATCGATCAGATCGTTTTGGTGAAGCACGAGCGCATTCATCCCCGTCGACTGCATGTGCGCCAGAGCCTCTTCGATGGCCGCCCAACGCCACATCCTGGCATTGTGGATTTCCAGTGCTCGAACGCTGAAGTTGTTCATTCGCTCCCTTACCGCCAAATCGCAGGACCCCACGTTGAGCGTCGCTGCCGCATGGGTATGCTAACCGCGTGGCAAATCAGTGCGCAGTTGTTGCCATCCGTTGCCACTCTGAGGAGGACGTCCATGTCGGTGACGATCCGCGAGGTGGCAGCACGTGCCGGTGTCGCGACATCCACGGTCTCGCGCGCTCTGACCCGCCCGGATCGCATCGCGGAGGCCACACGCGCAAAGGTGATACAAGCGGCCGAGGAGTTGGGTTATGTGTCACGGCGTTCGGATCTGAAGCAGCGCAAGGGCGTCATCGCCCTCATGGTTCCTGACGTCACCAACCCGTTCTACTTCGACATCATCCGTGGAACGCAGGGGCACCTGCAGGCGGCGGGTTTCCTGCAGATGCTGATCGATACGGGCGAGGCGGCGGGCACAGAACGCGATCTGCTGAACCGCCTGCTGCCGATGGTGGACGGCATCATCCTGACCGCGACTCGCCTGGACAGCGAGACTCTTCTGGCGCTCGCGGCCAAAATACCGCTCACCGCCATCAACCGCGTCTCAGACGAAGTCCCCGGTGCCCTGCTCGACACGCGAATCGGTCTGCAGCAGGCGCTCGATCACCTTCGAAGCCTGAGTCATCGGAACATCGCATTCGTCGCGGGTCCGACGGGATCGTGGCAGAACTCCTGGCGCTGGCGGGAACTGGAGTCGTTGGCGCGTGAACGGGAGATGACCGTCCATTCTCTGGGACCGTATCCCCCGCAGCTGGAGTTCGGAGCATTGGCGGCGGATGCCCTAATGATGACGAGCGCGACCGCATGCGTCGCATTCAACGACCTTCTCGCGATCGGGATACTCCAGCGCCTCGAGCAACGCGGCGTGGCCGTACCGGGCCGGATGAGCGTCGTCGGCTGCGACGACATCTTCGGAGCGTCGTTCTGCACCCCACCGCTCACGACCATCTCCGGGGACGCCGCGCAGGCCGGCCGTATCGCGACGGCGAAACTGCTCGCACTTCTCGCTGGGCACGCTGTCGATGGCCATCCTGTGACCGCGATCCCCACACGCCTCCTGGTAAGGGAATCGACGGGCCCGGCTCCCTTGGCTACTTGACCGCACCCGCAGTGAGGCCACCGACGAGATACCTCTGAAAAACCAAGTAGAGGATGACGACTGGCGCCGCGGAAATGAGCGAGACGGCCATCAGCTGACTCAGCAGTGGGAGTGGGCCGCCCTCCTGCGAGGCAGCGAAGTTCTGCAACGCGATGGCGACCGTGCGAGTCTCAGGCGAGGTGAGCACCGAAGCGAAGATCACGTCGTTCCAACTGTGGAGGAAGGCGAAGATGCCGGCGACGACGATAGCGGGCCAACTCAGCGGGATCACGATACGCACGAGCACCTGAAGGTGACTAGCCCCGTCGATGCGAGCTGCTTCTTCGAGTTCGACGGGGAGCCCCCGCAGATAGGTGACCATGATCCAAGTGGAGAAAGGCAGCGCGAAGCTCAGATAAGCGATAAAGAGCCCCCATAGGGTGCCCACAACCATCACGCCCAGATACATTCCCACAGACGAGAACACGACAAACACCGGCAGCACCATGAGCGTCCCAGGGATGCTTTGGAAAGCAAACAGGCTTCGCAGGACCACGAAGCGACCGGTGAACGCGTAGCGAACCAGGACATACGCCGTGCCGACACCCAGGAACGCAGATGCTATAGCGACGCTCACCGCCACGATTGTGCTGTTCAGAAGAGCGGATGCGAGGTCGACAGTGGTCCAGATCTTGACGTAGCTCTCGAGAGAGAAGGAGCTTGGCCAGATCTCGCCACTGGCGACGCCGGCATCGGTGTTCATGGAGGCCAGAACGATGTAGGCCATCGGAATCAACACGATGCCGAGAAGGAAGACCGTGGCGGCCACGAGCAACGGTCGTGGCAAGAGACGCGTCACATCCTTCGACGCGTCTCGGCGAGCCGTCGCTCGCGGGCGGGCCTGGCTAGTCGTGATGGTCATCGACGGCCTCCTTCGTCGTGGACATCGAGCCGAGCGACCCGCAGGTAAATGAGCAGCGGAATCAGAATGAGGATGAGGGAGATAACAGCCATCGCGGCGCTCAGCCCGAACCGGAAACTCTGGAAGCTGGTCACGTAGGTCAGAACAGGCAGAACGTTGACGTCGGCCGGCGCCGGAGCACCGAAGAGCACGTACGCGAGACTGAAGTTGTTTATGTGGTTGAGGATCCCGAGGAGCGCCGCGAGCGCGACCGGCCCTTTCAGCTGCGGCAGCACTACGTAACGCAGTTTCTGCGACCACGTCGCTCCATCGAGCGTCGCTGCTTCGTACTCCTCGATGCTGATCGCCTGAAGGCCGGCGAGCGCGAGCAGGTACACGAACGGCCAGCCGTTCCACGTCTGCACGAGGATGAGCGCCCAGTACGAGGCCGGTCCATTCAGCCACAGCACACCATCGCCGCCGAGCAGGCCGATGATGCTGTTGACGGCACCGTCGGGTTGGAGCATCGTGCGCCACACACTCGCCACTACGAACAGTGGCAGCACGTACGGCACAAGGAAGAGCGACCGGATCACCGCGCGTCCTCGGTAAGCGTTCTGCGTGACCAGCGCGGCGAGCACCCCGATCGGAACCGTCAGCACCATGGTGATGAGCGAGAACGACACGGTGATCCAGATGGACCGCAGCAGCGCAGTCTGCGTTATGGCGTCGACGTAGTTCTGCAGTCCCACGAACGGCGCTTCCAGCCACTGCCTCAGCGTGTATTGGTCGAGGTCCGTGAAGGATATGTAGATCGCCAGGAGGAACGGGATGACGACGACCGCAATCATCATCACACCGCCGGGTAGCAGGAACCAGAGAGGCCGATCGCGCCTCCGCCTGCCGGTTGGCCGGCGGACCTTCGCCGCGACCACGTCCGGTCGCGTCGTCGTCGAGGTCTCGGTGACCACTCTGGTTCCTGCTTTCGCTTACTTCTGTGCCGCGGCGCGATCGACCGCGTCTTGTGCGGCCTGCTGCGCCGTGGCGAGTCGCTGTTCGAGCGCCGACGAGGGAACCTCTCCGGCGCTCAGCTCCGGGATGCTCTGGACGACGACATCCGTGAGCGCAAGCTGCACATCGGCCCACGCACCATTGAATGGCGTCGGCACCGACATCTGTTGCGCCTCCAGGGACGGCGCAATGAGCGGGTCGTCCGCACCGAACGCCTCCGCGGCGGCCGCGTTGTTCGGGATCTGGCTGAAGGTCTCCGCGTAGGACGCCTGGACGTCTTCGTCGGTGATCATCTTCACGAACGCGAGGGCGAGGTCCTTGTTGGGACTGTAGTCCGCGATCGCGAGATTGGTGCCCGAGAGGATGCTGGCGGCCTCGGTTCCGCCGCTGGGACGTTCGTCGAACCCTGGCGGGATCGTCGGCATCAGCGTGTAGGCGTATTTCCCGGCCACGGCGGACGCGTCGAACGCAGGAATCGTCGCCATCGTCGTAAGAGGAAGGTAGGCAGCCTTGCCCTCGGAGAAGGCAGCGACCGCTTGAGCGTTCGCCCAGCCGACAGAAGCGGGGTCCACAACGCCGTCTCCAGCGACCCATCCGAAGTAGGTCTCGTAGGCGTCAGCAACCTCCGGCGCATCAAGGGTGGCTTCGTCCCCATCGATCAAGGTGTTGCCTGCCTGGTTGGCCATCGCCCAGATGAACTTCCACGGGTCGAGGTTGTCCTTGTACGCCACCGCGAGGCCGTATTGGTCCCCGGTCGTCAGTTCCTTAGCTTGTTCCGTTAGCTCATCCCAGCTCGTCGCCGGCTCCTCGATGCCGGCTGCGGCAAGAAGTTCAGTGTTGTAAGCGAGGAGATACGGACGCGTGACGAAGGGAATGCCGATCTGGTTCTCGTCATCTGGCCCGGAAAGGCCCAAAGATGCCGGCGCGAATTTATCCCGGCCTCCAAGCGCGCTCCACTCGGCGTCGCCGAGTTCCAGGAAAGCGCCTGTGGCGAACGCGGTCGGCGTGAAGGTCGTGGTGAGACCGTAGATGTCTGGGCCCTGGGATGAGATCACCGACGTCTGCAGACGCGTGAGCTGGTCCGCAGCGTTCGCGAAGGTCTCGAACGTGACTTCCGCTCCGGTCTCCTCTTTGAAGCGCTCGGTCATCTCATCGAACCAGGCCTGCTGTTCCTCGGGATACTGCGGGTTGGCGCTGATGTACACCTGCAGAGTCTTCCCCGTGCCGTCGAGGGAGGTCCCCTCCGGCGCGGGAGCCTGGCTCTGCTGCGACGTGCATGCGGTGACAACGCCGACTACTGTGGCCGCGCCAAGCACGGCCAGTGCGACGCGAGTTGATTTGCGCACTTCATTCCTCCTTGAATTGACTGCCGGACAACGGCTGGGTGCACGGCCGCGGCTGCGCGGCAACTCTCATCAGATTATGTTTCGGCACATCAAACGGAAAAAGTTGCCAGAGTTTGCCAGGTGGGCCTGCGCTTGCCCGGCACCGAGTCGCTGCACCTGGTCTACGAGGTAGGGCGATGGGGTCGAACGACACCCCACCATTTGTAACGGCCGTCGCCCTAAGATCTGACTCAGAATGCCGAGGGGGGAAAGATCGCGATCAGAGGCGACATGTTCGGGTCGGCCATGGACGGGTTCGATTACGTCGGCGATGTCCGACCCTGCGGACGGGGCTCCGTTACGGCCCAATCGTCCGAGATGCTGCGCCACACGCCCTGAGCTCTCAAGCTTCCCGATCTGCGCTCAGCGGCCTTCATCGGATAGACCCCTCCCAGCGGCTTCGCGACCAGCGCCCCACGCACCGATAAAGCCTGACCCATGTTCCCGGTATCTGAGTTGAGGCGATGATCGTCTCTCGGACGGAGTCCACGAGATCCCTGCTGACCACCGGCCCGCAGTTCCGGTGTCGGCCCCGGGAATGTACCGGCGGTGAATCGACCGCGGTCGGTGCTGAAACCCTCGCTTTGCGCGGCTCGGAACATCGGCGCCATCAATGTAGAGGATCGTTGGCCGCCACCCTTTCGGGCGATCGTCAACAATTCCGTGACCAGCGCCCGCTCAGGGATCGATCAAAGCTTGATGTCGGGTTCCCGCTTCTTCAGATCAGTCGTGAGCCAGCGAAACACGGTCATCGATGACGAGGGCGAAGCGGCATAGGCACGGAGGTAGCCCCGGCTCGCGAACTCGAGAGCGTGACGGCGTGGCTCCGTGTACACGTCGAGAGGCAGCATCCCACCCCGGAAACGCGCGCGGGATACCTCGGCGACCCTCGCCCGCAACGCGACCTCATGAGCGGCGAAGTACTCCTCGGCGATCGCAAGGATCTCGCGCACGACACGTCGGTTCTCCGAACGCTCCTGCAACGCGTGCACCAGATCCGGAGGAGTCGGCTCGTCCTGATCTCTGACTCGCGCGATGTCCTCACCGCTCCGCTTCTGCGCGAAGAAGGCGTCGGCCGCTGCATCGTTGTGACGTCGCTCCGGCGCTAGAACCCGGTGAAGCCGATTCTCGGGCAACCCAGCACGCGCGCGGCGACGCTGCAGGCGCCTCGCTTCATTCTCCCGCTCACGATACGTCGCGCGTTGGTCAGGAGTTGGCGACCATGCCGCGTCGCGGCCGGCAGCTCGGCCACGGTCGACCGCGCGGCGTCGCACCTCGTTCGCCTTCTCCGGGTCAGCAGCCTCACGTGCCCGCCGGCGCTCAGCGATCGCATCGCGGTTGCGGTGGTAGTAGTCGCGCTGAGCCTGCTTGTGAGTCTCCGGGTGCTTCTGCTTGTAGCGCTCGCGCGCTTGCTGACGCTCCTCCGGGTGCTCGGCAGCCCACGCTCTTGCGCGATCGATCCCTTTCTGGCGGCGCGCCTTCTCCTCCCGTTCGCGCTGAGCACGATCGCGCTCCCGCTCGCGGTTCTTCCGGCGGATGTCCTCGCGATTCCGCTCACGGTACTCGGCGTAGTAGGTCGGGTGCGCGTCGTTCCATGCCTTCCGCTGTGCGGCCAGGCGCGCTGCCCGCTCGTCATGGCTCGGCTGCGCGTCACTCATGGTGGTCCACTGCGAGAACACCGTCGAGCTCAGCGAGCGCGGTGAACAACTCCTCGCGCGTGGCGGTGGGGTCGGTGATGGCTCCCGCGAACAGCGCGCGCATCCGTTCCCGCTCGAGGTCGGACACATCGCCGAGCCGCGCGAGGCACCACTCGATGTCCTCGACGAGGCTGTAGCTCGGATCATCCACCTCGATGCCGGGGTAGTACAGGAACGCGAGCACAGCCACGTGCTCCAGGACGGCGTCAGCGCGCTCACGATCGCTCATGGCATGAAGGTGCGCCTCCCCCACCCAACGCCTGCCTGCGCACGATTTCGCTCGCGGGTTCGCCGCGCGAATGAAAAAGCTCGTGCGAGGTGGGTCGTGACGGAGCAATCGCCGTGACCTCAAGCCTCCTTCTCACTCAGGCTGACCCTTCGGGAACGCGCGCTCCAGCATCTCGGCCGTCGCCGGGTTCACCATCTCGTTGCGTCGGATGTAGTGCTGAATGGTGATCTTCGGGTCGGTGTGCCCCAGCAGCTCCGCGGCCAGCTCGACCCCCGCCTGCTCGTTGATCGCTGTTGCCACGGCGCGACGGAAGGCATGTGGGGTCACGCCGGTCATGTCGGCGATCTCCATGACACGGCGCAGTTGCCGGCGCACATTGTTCGTCGAAAGAGCAGTTCCTTCTCGGCTGCTGAACAGCAAGCCGTCGAGCGATGCGTCCTCGAGTCTTGCCAGCCTCCGTCGGACTGCCTCGGCGGTAAACGACGGAATGGCAACGGTCCGCCGCGACTGCGCCGTCTTCGGATGGTCCTGCCGCTGGGTGGGTTCGCCCTTGTTGCTGATGATCGTGCCCGCGATGCGAATAGACGGCATCGAACTCGTGATGTCAACATCGCGGCGACGGATTGCGAGCACCTCGCCGATCCGCGCGGAGGTGCCGAGCATGACCTCGACGATGGCACCCAACTGGCCGTCGGGCTTGGGGCCGGAGACTGCGCGACCCGTCTCCCACACGGCGATCGCCGCGCGAATCGCCGTGACTTCGACAGGCGTCAATGCATCAGGTGTGCTGGACGGCCGGTGCATGCGCGAGACGTGATCCATCGGATTGCGCAGCAAGACCTCGTGTCGCACCGCGAGACTGAGCGCGAGGCGAAGAACCACCCGGGCGTGCTTCGCGCGGCTGTAGCTCTGCCGTGCCAGTTGCTTGAGGAAGTGATCGCACCGTGCGACGCCGATCTCGCGCAAGGTCAGATTCCCAAGCGCGGGCAGCACGAGGGTGCGCATGTTTCGCTCGTAAAGCTGCCGTGTGCGCGGCGCGAGTCTGCCCTCGAGGTCGAGGTCGTCCAGCCAGTACACAACGAGATCAGAGAGGAGACTGTCGGGAGTGAGTGACGATGTCGCCGGCTGGAAGAGGCTGCGAGTCGAGAACTTCACTTTCAACGCCCGCTCGGCCAGAGCCTCGGAAGCCGCCGTGGCCTGAACCTGACGCGTCCTTCCATCCCAATCCCGATAGCGCGCACGTGCGATGACCCGACCGCCAGGCGCAGGCAGAAACCCGATCTCGCCGAAAGTGCCGACCGCGAGACGCTCCCGGCTCATCGGATCACCGCCGTTGCGTCGGTGGCAGCGGCTCGGGTTCCTTCTGCGCGTCGACCCACGCCTTCACATCGGAAGCGGCGAAGGTGAGGTGCTTGCCGTAGTGGTGCGCACGAGGCGCACGCCCCTTCGTCCGCCACTCGTAGATGGTCGACACCGGAACACGGAGATAGTCCGCGAGCTCGGTGATGTTGAAGAGCTTCTCGAGCCCCCATTGCTCGAGCGACAGGCTGTTCTCGGCGTCCATATCCAAGAGGTGCGCAGAGCGCCGCCCGGCCAGCCGGGGTCAACCGCCGCGGAACCGCAACGATCGAGGCGAATCGGCGCACGACACTCGCGGCGACGTCAATTCGGTAGGTTTTCGGTGACGTGGTCACATCTCACCAACTAAGAAGTCCCGGGAACCCTTAGGTTCCCGGGACTATCCAGTCGGGATGACAGGATTTGAACCTGCGACCCCTTGATGCCGGTTCAAATCTCGTGTTGCGCTAAAGGAGCGGCTGGCGCTTCATCGCCGAGGTCGGCGCGCGCCCGTATCGAAGAAGCCGCTCCTTCCGCGACGAGCTCCGTCAGCGGTCATGTCCCATATCGCGCCGACGCTCGTCGCGGCGCAGTTCTATGCGCCCACGAACAAGCTCCCTGTAGACGCTCACATCGCCGAGACGCCCAGGCTTTCGATCTGCCGCCGCAACCTCCATCGGGTTCGAGAGGATCACGCCCTCGCCGACCGCAAAGTCGAGAAGCAACTGGATCGCGTCGCGCGAGGAGGCGGCGGCCTCCTCTGATGCGGCCCGCTGAGCAGCCAAGTGATGTTCGATCCGGTCCGCGGTAATCTCGCCGATCGTCAAATCGCCGAACGCCGGCGTGAGCAGCGTTCGAACCACGCGTTCACACCGCGCGTACGTAGCCTCGCTCACATCGGAGAGCCACGCGAGGTCGCCGAGCCACACGTAGGCGAGTTCGTCGAAGGGGTCGTCGGGAGTGAGATAACGCCAGGCATCGATCTCCGACAGCCGGAGTCGCTCCGCGATTCGGAGTTCCAGCCGTGCGCGGGCGTCCGTCGCGGTGTCTGCGGTGGCTGTGACTCGGTGGAGTTCTCCATCCCACAGCCGCAGTCGCGCGATGGCGCATGTGCGCCCATTGCCGACGGAGCGGGTGGTGATTGTGCCGTGTGTGCCGAGTTCGAGCGGCGGTCGCCCTGTTCGCATGTTGCACCTTCCCTGCCTGTCAGGATCCGAGAACTTCGTCGAGGATGTCGATCGTGATCGGGTCGACTTCGACGGCGCAGACGCCGCAGCTCGCGCGCGTGATCTGCTCGTTCGCGTGGCCGAGCAGCCGCGAAGCGAGTGTGATTCCGGCGGGGCGCTCGACGAATGTCGCCGTCGTGCGTCGATACAGGTGTGTCGTGAAGTCGTCCACATCGACACCCCAGGCGGTGAGCGCCGCAGCGTTGTCGTCGACGAACGTGCGCAGCAGCGGCTCGTAGTTGCTCACAATCATGCGTTGTCAGTTCTCCCTCTTCCCGGCCTTTCATGCGTTAATGCCCGCGAACACCTCATCGAGCGCGTCGGCGGCGATTTCGACAATGAGGTCGGGGCGCTTCGCGTAGTGGCCTTCGGTGATCGCCGCGTCGCTGTGCCCGAGCAGATCGCGTGCGACCTCGACGCCGGCCGTGTTCGATACCGCCGCGGCGACGGCCTTGCGGAGGCTGCGGAAGGTGAGGTGCTCGGCGTCGACCCCGATTGCCAAGAGCTCCGGCTTGAACTCGCGGCGGAACATCCGTAGCAGCTCGCCGACTGCGCTGGGGTCGCGCGGCCGGCCGCGCTCGGTCGTGAACAGCAAGTCGTCGGGATTCCGTTCGGCATCGGGAACATGGCTGGCCACGAGCTCGCTCAGCACCTTGGCGGCGAACTTCGGAACGCGAACCCAACGCTTCTGCCGCTCCGACTTGGGCGAGTCCTGGCGGAACAGGCCGCGGGACTTCGTGCGAACCATCGTCCCCCCGACCCAGACGAGCGCCTCCATCGTGAGGCTTCCATCCGGCTGCTCCACCGCCTCGAACCGCACGTCCTGGAACCGGATCGCAATCGGCTCCGCGGTTCTCTCGGAAGTGCCGAGCGTGATGAGGATGTAGTCGGCGAGCAGCTTGTAATTGGGCCGCCGGCCCACCGGATACCGCGCCCGGTGTCGCTCCGGCCACACGTCGCGGATGAGGTGGAGGATGTACTTGACCTGCAACGCGTCGAGTTCGAAGTACACCGTGTTCGGCTCATCCGCTCGCCGGGTCGCACGGATGGGGTTCGCCACGACGACCGCTCCGTACCGTGTCTGCTGGATCGACCCGGCAGCCGAGAAATGTCCCTGCTGGATCGCCCAATCGAACATGAGCGACATCACGTTACGAACCTTGTTCGCGGTCGTCACCGACTTCTCCCGTGCGATGTCCATGAGCAGCCCGTCGGCGCGATCAGCGGTGATGTCGGCGATACGGATGGCTCCGGCGCGCGGGGTGACATGCGCTCGGACCACCGATGCGTAGCCATCGACGGTCTGCTCGCGGCGTTGGCGCAGCACTCGCGGGTCGTCGTCGTGATACGCCGTCTTCAGCCACGCCGTCGCCAACTCCGAGACGGTCATGAGCTGCGTGCGTCGTGCCAGGACTCGACCGACGGCAACATCGGCCGCTTCCTGCAATGCGGCCAGCGCCTCGGCTTCGGTCGCTCCGCTGCCGCTCGGACGACGCTCGCGCCCGTTGCCGTCGTGGACGCGTCCTCGCGCGATGACGAGACCGCTCCCCTCAACGGTGTAGGTCACCTTGCCGAGTTCGCCGAGCGCGCGCTTCGGCCGCGCCATCAGTCGGCCGCCCTATCCATCGGAGCCACGATCCGCCCTGCGATGAACGCCTCGATATCCTCATCGCGGTAGCGGACGTTGTGCGCCGAGATTGCGACGAACGGCAATCCGAGACCTCGGCTGCGCGCGCGCTCCGTCCGCCAGTCAGCGAGCGTCCTGATGGGGATGCCCGTATAGTCGGCAAGCTCCTGGGCAGTCCAGAGGCGAGGGCGGTCGGCGCTCATATCAAACAGGTAGGCGGCACCTCCCGTAGACCCCCAGGAAGACCCGTAGGGCGGACAAGAATCGGCAAAACGGACAGGTCCTCGGACAGCCGCAGCGGCGACCCACCCCATGCTCAGCATCGCACTTCCCTGAGTTCGCAAGGGAGTACGATCCTGTGGAACACCCTCCGAATCTCAGATCCTAAAGCCGAGCTGTACTACGGGGTCTGATCCCGCCCCGTCACGAAGAGCCCTCCGAGCCGCGCTCGGGGGGCTCTTCGTCGCTCTCGCGGGACTGGTCAGCCGACAGTCGTCGCGGTAAAACGCCGGCAAGACATTGCCGACGGGCCGTCCGCGCGCGCGCCGCACGGAACGTCACGGGAGCGATCATGTCAAAGACAGGGAGCGACCTCGTGCGCTACTCCATCAGGAGCCTGGTCGATCAGGAGCCGGGTCGATCAGGAGCCGGGTCGATCGCGCGGCGACCGCTCGAACGCGTCGTGCACCGCCATCGCGGCGTCGATGGCATCGGGGTCTCCCCGCTCGATGACATCCACCAGCGCTTCGTGAGCCTTCACGCGCCGCGCTTCGAGGTCCTCCCGCGAGGCGACGGGAGGACTCTGCGCGGGCGCAGTGTGCTCGCGGAGGTAGTCGATGAGGTCGACGTAGGTGGCACGCAAGAAGGCATTCGGGGTGATCTCGCCGATCCTGCGGTGCAGCCGCCAGATCAACGCGAGGGTCTGCATCTGGTCGTCCACGCGCTCGCGGGTCAGACGGATGAGTTCGCGCAGCTCGGACACGTCAGTGGCGGTGCGCCACAGCACCGCCTCCCGGATGACCATCGGCTCGAGCTGATCACGCACCGCCATCGCGTCCGCGGTCTTGCCGCTCACGAGGAACAGGCGCTTGACCGTGTAATTCGCCTCAGGGTCGGCCACGAAGACACCCCCGCGCGGACCCGGCTTCACTGTGACGATCCTGCGTTCCTGGAGGATCTTCAGCGCCTCGCCCACCGTCGAGCGCGCGACCCCCGTGGCGCTCTGCAGGTCGGACTTGCTCGCCACGAAAGCGCCGGGGCCGAGTTCACGTTGGGCAATCAGGTCCTGGACGTACAGGGCGGCGACCGCAGCCCGAGATGTCACCGTGCGCAACTTGGGCTCGCCCGGCTCCCGAGTATCGCTCATGCTCACCTCTGCAATCCTCCCCGCGCCCGCCGGCGGTCCCCCGGGCGGGCTGCCGCGACGGGCGGCGCAGCGACGGCCGGGCCTACCCGGTTCACGATCTTACCGAGGCCCTCGACGACGAGACAAACCTCGTCGCCCTCTCGAAGCGGCGGGGGTGTCGGGCCGCCGTTTCGTCCCCACAGCTCGCCCAGGCAGCCGCCGTTTCCGACCGTCCCCGAGCCCAGCACGTCGCCGGGCACCACGACCGAGTTGCGGGACGCGTACGCGACGAGTTCACGGAACGTCCACCCCATGTTCGACAGGAGGTCTGTGCCGATGAGCTCGCCGTTCACGAAGGTCTCGGCTCGGAGCTCGAGAAAGCCCTCAGCGTCGAGATAGCCTTCGACCTCATCCGCCGTGACGATCCACGGGCCCAAGGAGGTGCCGAAGTCCTTGCCCTTCGCCGGCCCGAGGTGCACCTTCATCTCGCGGGCCTGAAGGTCGCGCGCCGACCAGTCGTTCAAGATGGTGCACCCGAAGATGCGACCCGCCGCCGCCTCGGGAGTCAGGTTGCTCGCACCTCCTACCTGCCCCCCGACGACGACCGCGACCTCGAGCTCGAAGTCCAGCCGCTCGGAGACCGGGGGCGAGAGCATCTCACCGTCGCCGAGAATCGTGTGCGGGTTCGTGAAGTAGAAGGTCGGCGCCTGGTACCACTCCGCGGGAACGTCGCTCGCCCCCTGGACCCCGGCGGTGATGCCCTCGACATGCTCTTCGAACGTGACGAAGTCGCGGACGGTGGCCGGACGCAGCGGCGCGAGCAGGCGGACCTCCGCAAGCTGGACGCCCGCGTCGGCGGCTGTCGCCGCACCGAAACGGGACCGCAGGTCCGGCAGCCCGGAGCCGAGGGCATCGGCGACAGACCATCCGTCGAGGAACTCGATCGCACGGCCGTCGTGGATGAAACCTTCGGCGCCCCCCTCAGCACCCTCCCATCGGCCGATCTTCACGGGAGCTCCTTCACGGTGTCGGCCTGCGCGGTGACCGCGGACTCGGGGCGGTATCCCTTCTTCGCCTTCCGGACGAGGTCGTAGATGTGGGCACGAAGACGGGCGAATTCCGGCGCACTGCGCGTCACGATCTGATCGCGCTCGTCCGGCAGATCGATCTGGACGTCTTCGAGGATCACTGTGGGACGGGCGGACAACACCAGAACGCGCTGTCCGAGGTAGATCGACTCGTCGATGTCGTGCGTGACGAACAACAGTGTGATTCCCAGCCGATGCCAGAGCTGACGAACCAGGTCTTCGAGATCGGCGCGGGTCTGGGCGTCAACGGCAGCGAACGGTTCGTCCATCAGCAGGATGTGGGGCTCGCACGCGACAGCGCGAGCGATGGCGACGCGCTGCTGCATGCCGCCGGAGAGCTGCCAGGGGTACGCGTCGGGGACGTCGGCGAGGCTGACGGCATCCAACGATTCCTGCACGCGACGGTGACGCTCCGGCTTCTTCAGCTTCATCTCCTTGAGGGGAAGCTCGACGTTCTCACGGACCGTGAGCCACGGGAACAACGACCGCGCGTACTCCTGGAACACCACGGCGATTCCCTCCGGCGGGCCGGACACCCGTCGGCCCTCCAGTGTGACCTGACCGGCACTGGCGGGCAGGAGACCGGAGATGCAGCGCATCAGTGTGGTCTTACCGGCGCCTGACGGACCCACGATGCACACCATCTCGCCGGCCCGCACCTCGAAGGTGAGGTCGCGGATCGCCTCGGTCTCTCCTTGTGCAGAGCGATAGGTCTTCTGAAGGTGCTCGACTCGGAGCATCTCCGATCCGCTTTCGCGACGGACGGGTTGGTCGGGCATCAGTTTCCTCCGCGTTGTGACTGACGCTGGCCGTGGTACCAGAACAGCAGCCACCGCTCGATCAGTCGGAATATCAGGGACAGGGTCACGCCGAGAAGGCCGAGCACAATGATTCCGCTCCACATCTCGGGAATCGCGAACGAACGCTGGAAGAACACGACTGTGTAGCCGAGTCCCTCGTTCGCGGCGAACATCTCCGAAAGCACCATGAGGATCACGGCGATCGCGAGCCCCTGGCGGGCACCCGTCACGATCTGCGGCGAGGCGCCCCTGAGGGTGATGGCGAGACGCCGTCGCGGGCCCAGGCGATAACTCTTCACGGTGTCCCGCAGCACCTCATCGAACGCGCGGACGCCCTCGATCGTGTTGAGGAGGATGGGCCAGACCGTGCCGAAGACGATGACCCAGATCTTCATGGGCGTGCCGATGCCGAGGAAGAGCATGAGGACCGGGATGAGCACCGGCGGGGGGACTGCGCGGAAGAACTCAAGTACCGGTTCGGTGATGGATCGAAGCGATCGGGACAGTCCGATGGCGATGCCCAAGGCGATGCCGATGAGGAGCGCGAGCCCGTAGGCGATGAGCAGCCTGACGATGGACGGCACGACATCGTGGGTGATCCGGTCCGACTCGAACCAGGTCTTGCCGAACAGCCCGAAGATCTCGCTCAGGGGCGGGAAGTAGATGCTGTCCGCGCGTTCGGACGTAAGCCACCAGACGATGACGAGCACTGTCGGCAGGCCGAAGACCATCAACACGCGCCTGAGCCACGAGGACCCGGGGATCGGTCGCCGACGTGCGACGGAATCCGGCGTATCGACGGAGTCCCGGATGCTCACAGTGCCTGCTCCAGTCGCACGGAGGGATGCCAATGCAGCACCCGGCGCTCCAGGAGCCGGATCCCGAGGTTGACCAGCAGAGCGAGAAGGCTGCACACGATGGCCAGGGCATACATCCCGGCCACTTGGCCGGACTGCTGCGCGAGGGAGAGCAGACTGCCGAGGCCGGGAGACCCGATGATCAACTCTCCTGTGATCGTCAGCAGAAGAGCGACCGTCGCCGCCAGTCTGAACCCGGTGAGGGCGTAAGGCAGGGTCGTCGGCCAGACGACCCGCAGGCCGACGGTCAACAGCCGGAACCGGTAACTCCGGGCGGTGTCGCGCGCGACCGGGTCCACGTCTTGAACGCCCGCAAGCACCTGGATGATCACCATCCAAAACGACGAGAAGATGATCAGGAACACGGTCGACGCGCGTCCGGGGCCGAATACGATGACGGCCAGCGGGATCAACGCCACCGACGGGATCGGTCGCAGGAACTCGATGGTGGATGCGGTGGCTTCCCGAAGCACTGCTACCGAGCCGATGATCATGCCGAGCACGACCCCGGCGACCAGGGCGATGGACACCCCCGCCCCCCACGTGATGAGCGTGTCGGCGAGCGCTTGCCAGAAGACCGGCGTCTGCAGCCTCTGGACGAGGGCCGGCATTATCTCGGAGAACGGCGGCAGGAAGCGCGGGTTGACCAGTCCGACCCTGGGCAGGATCTCCGCCAGCGCGATCAGTGCGAGCACACCAACCCCACCGAGGAGGACCCGCGAATCCCCCAGGAGGCGGAGCCGTGCTCGTCCCGTTCGCACCGAGGCCATGGCCGGACTGGTCACAAGCCGCTACTTCGTGCTGACGAAGAGGTCGCCGGCGTCGAGTTCGGAGTCGATCACGCCATAGGTGAGCATCTGGTCGGCGATCTGCTGAAGAAGGTCACCATCGATCTCCGGGGTCCAGATCTCGGGTTGGATGGCCGCCACCACATCCGCCGGCATCTCCACGTAACGCACGATCGCGTCCTTGTAGTCGTCCGGATTCTCTTCACAATAGGCGACCGACTCGAACACGGCCTCCTGGAAACCCTTGACCACCTCGGGGTTCGCTTCGGCGTACTTGCGTGCGGCGAAGGTCACGAGTGCGGGTTGCCCGGGGATGGCCTCGACCGACGGGTAGGAGACGACGCGGTTGCCTTGCTCCACGAGCAGTCCCAGGAACGGCTCGAGAGTCCACACCGCGTCGACGGTCCCCGCCTCGAGCTGTGCGCCCATGTCGGGCAGGCCGATCTCGACAAAGGAGACCTCTTCGGCGTCTCCTCCCGCCTTCTTCACGGAGTCGCGGATGTTGAGCGCACCGCTTCCGTTGAGCGTCGTGACCGCGACGGAGTGCCCGGGAAGGTCAGCGGAGCTCTGGATGTCGGAGTCGGCGCTCACGACCACGGCCGCTGCGTCGGGTCCTTCGGTCGGGGACGAGTTGATGCCCGTCACCGCGACGACGTCGATCCCCTGCGCGGCCGCGAGAAGCACCGTGGGAGGGCCGGAGACGCCGAACTCCGTCTGGCCGGCCGCGACCGCCGGCATGATGGCAGCGCCGGACTGACTGGCCTGGTACTCGACGTCGAGTCCGTGCTCCTCGAAGGTGCCGCGTTCGATCCCGAGCTGGAGGCACGCGGTCACGGAAATCGTCGTCGAGCCCAACCGCACGGGAGTCAGCCCTGGATCTCCCGACGGGTCTGCACCCGAAGCTCCACCGGAAGCACAGGCCGAGAGTGCCAACATCGCCACTCCCGCGCCCGCTGTCAATGCAACAAATCTGCGCACAGTCGTTACCTTTCGTTGGTTGTTGCCCTTTACTGCGAACTGTTACTGCGGAACGACATCGAGGCCGAGAATCGTGCGAGCCTCGGCCGGCGTCGCGGGGCGGCGTCCGAAGACCTCGACGATCTTGGCGACGGCCTCGACGATGTCGTGATTCGTCCGTGCGAGAGAGCCGTCTGGCAGGTAGAGGCTGTCCTCCATCCCGACGCGGATGACGTCGCAGTCCAGAGCGAGAGCGAGTGCCGGCCAGGTGTACTGGTGCAGCCCCGCACCGAGCACGCCCCACTTCGCATTCGGGAAGAGCCGCTTCATGTACGACTGAGCGTGGACGAGCCTCTCCGGATCTGCCGGGCTGAAGCACAGCCCGCCGCCGAACGTGAACCACAGGTTCGACGCATTCCGGTCCAGGAACCCCTGCTCCGCGTAGAGGGCCAACCGGTCCATGACGTGCAGACCGGTCACCTCGTACTCGAGCGTCGATCCCTTGCCGTAGACCTCTTGGATGGTCTCCTTCAGGTAGCGCGGCGAGTTCATGTAGGGGACCTCGTCGAAGTAACCGCCGTCGGGGTGCCAGAAGTCAGCAGATCCCGCGGCGATTCCGTAGACGTCGGGCGCTTCGTCCAGGTTCAAAAGCCCGAGGCGATCGTCGTCGTTCGGCCAGCGCCACTCGCCCGTCTTCGGATCCTGCGTCACACCGGATCCGTTCGTGGTCTGCACGAGGATGTCGGTTTGATCCCGGATCTGCTTGATGATCCGGTTGAACGCCTCCGGCTTGATCGTGTTCTTGCCGTTCTTGTCGCGCGCGTGGACGTGCACGAGTGCCGCGCCCGCGTCGCGGCAGCGGCGCGCCTCGGCGCTGATCTCGTCAGCGGTGAGCGGCACCTCCACGCCGGGACGCGGCATCTGCATGCCCCCGGTCGGAGCGACGACGATGACTACGGGCCGAGATGACATGCGATCTCCCATGCTTTCGTGTGATGGAGGTATGGGGCGGGCGGGCGAGACGCCGGGACTGCGGTTCTACGGACACTCGCCTGCGTCAGGGGAAGAGGATCCGGTCATCCCTGAAGCAGGACCTCGTGGGGAGGAGGGATGGTGCTGTCACAACCGTCTCCTCGTTGAGTCGGGACCGGACAGTCCCTGCTGTCGACTGCGATTACATTACAATCATCATGCTCAATTAGCAACAGCCGATGCTTGATCTCCGCGATTGCGATGCGGGACCTAAGCCCTTAGCAGGGGTCACCCGGCCCGAGTAGCTTTCGGGCATGACGCCCGCGATCGGTGTTGACGGTCCGGCTTCCGATGCGCTACTGAGCGTCGCACGGTTCTTCACCAGACGGGAGCAGACCTCCGATCATCGGGCGGAGTTCCTGCAGGGCGGCCGTGAGGGCGATTCCTTCTACCGCGATCGGTGGAGCCACGACAAGGTCGTCCGCTCCACGCACGGCGTCAACTGCACCGGATCCTGCTCGTGGAAGGTGTACGTCAAGGACGGCATCATCACGTGGGAGGCGCAGCAGACCGACTATCCCAGTGTGGGACCGGACCGACCCGAGTACGAGCCCCGCGGCTGCCCGCGCGGCGCCGCGTTCTCGTGGTACACCTACTCCCCCACCCGGGTGCGCTACCCCTACGTCCGCGGCGTGCTCCTGGAGGAGTACCGCAAGGCGAAGGCGGAGACCGGCGACCCCGTCCTGGCTTTCGGGCGGATCACCACCGATCCGGACATCCGCCGCCGCTATCAGCAGGCTCGCGGCAAGGGGGGACTGGTGCGAGCGACGTGGGCGGAGGCCGTCGAGCTCGTCGCCGCCGGCTACGTGCACACGATCAAGGAGTACGGACCCGACCGGGTCGCCGGCTTCTCGCCCATCCCCGGGATGTCGATGGTGTCGCACTGCATCGGCACGCGGTTCACCCAGTTGCTCGGCGGCGTGATGACGTCCTTCTACGACTGGTACGCCGACCTTCCGGTCGCGAGCCCCCAGGTGTTCGGCGACCAGACCGACGTGCCCGAATCCGGGGACTGGTGGGATGCCACCTACCTGATGATGTGGGGTTCGAACGTTCCGGTGACCCGCACCCCGGACGCGCACTGGATGGCCGAGGTCCGCTATCGCGGAACGAAGGTCGTGACGGTGTCCCCGGACTACGCCGACAACACCAAGTTCGCCGATGAATGGCTGCCCTGCCAGGCCGGCACCGATGCCGCGCTGGCGATGGCGATGGGTCACGTCATCCTGACGGAGCACTACGTGCGACGGCGCGCACCCTTCTTCGCCGATTTCGCCCGCACGTACACAGACCTGCCGCACCTGATCACCCTGGTCCCGCACGCGGACGGTTCACTCGTGCCCGGCAAGTTCCTCACCGCCGCGGATCTCGGCCGCACCGACCCCGAGGACGCGTGGAAGACCGTCGTGCTGGATGCCGCGTCCGGTGCGGCACGGGTGCCGAACGGCTCCCTCGGCTTCCGGCACGCCGAATCCGGCGTCGGGCGCTGGAACCTGGATCTCGAGGGCGTCGATCCGGCGATGTCGGTGCGCGACCTGCCAGGGGCGGAGGAGGCGGTCGAAGTGCTCTTCCCCCGGTTCGACGCGCCGGACGGCTCCGGAGCGGTGCTGCGCCGCGGGGTCCCGGCGACGCGGGTGAACGGCATCCTGGTGACCACCGTGCTGGACTTGATGCTCGCCCAGTACGGCGTGCACCGGGACGGGCTGCCCGGCGAATGGCCCACCGGCTACGAGGACGCCGCCACCCCGTACACCCCGGCCTGGCAGGAGGACATCACCGGCGTGCCGGCCGAGGCATGCACGCGCATCGCCCGCGAACTGGCCACGAATTCGATCGATTCGCACGGCCGCTCGATGATCATCATGGGCGCCGGGATCTGCCAATGGTTCCACGGGGATGCCACCTACCGGGCGATCCTGGCGCTGCTGATCCTCACTGGGGCGATGGGCCGCAACGGCGGCGGATGGGCGCACTATGTGGGGCAGGAGAAGTGCCGCCCCATCACCGGATGGCTCTCCCTGGCGAACGCGCTGGATTGGGCACGTCCGCCGCGGACCATGATCGGCACCGCCTACTGGTACATGCACACCGATCAATGGCGTTTCGACGGGTACAGCGCCGACGCACTGGCCTCGCCGCTGGCGGAGGGGAACCTCACCGGCATGCACACCGCGGACACCATCGCGCAGGCGGCACGGCTGGGGTGGATGCCGTTCTATCCGCAGTGGGACGCGAACCCGCTGGACCTTGCCGATGACGCGGCGGCGGCGGTGCAGGCCGGGGAGGCGAAGGACGAAACCTCCTACGTCACATCCCGCCTCGTCGACGGAACACTGCAGACGGCCATCTCGGACATCGACGCGCCGCGGTCGTGGCCGCGACTGCTGATGCTGTGGCGTTCCAACCTGATGGGCTCCTCAGCCAAGGGCAACGAGTACTTCCTCACGCATCTGCTGGGAACCCAGAGCAACCTGATGGCCTCGGACGAGGGATCCGCTCGGCCGACGGAGATCGCGTGGCGCGATGAGATTCCGCAGGGCAAGCTCGATCTGCTGGTGTCCGCGGACTTTCGGATGACCTCCACCACCCTGCTCTCGGACGTGGTCTTCCCTGCGGCGACCTGGTACGAGAAGCACGATCTGTCCTCCACGGACATGCATCCGTTCGTGCACGCCTTCACGCCCGCCATCGATCCGCCGTGGGAATCGCGCAGCGACTTCGACATGTTCTCGGCCATCGCCCGCCAGTTCTCCGAGATGGCGCGCGTCCACCTCGGCGTGCGCAGGGACATCGTCTCGGTGCCCATGCAGCACGACACCCCCGGCGAGGTCAGCCAGCCCGGCGGCGTGGTGCGGGACTGGGCGCGCGGCGACGTCGCCCCCGTACCGGGCAAGACCCTGCCCGCGCTGGCCGTGGTGGAGCGGGACTACACCGCGATCGCCGACAAGCTCGCCACCGTCGGACCCCTCGCCGACCGGCTCGGCTTCGCCACGAAGAACGTCACGTACGACGTGACCGCGGAGGTGGCGCGCCTGGCGAACGGCAACGGGGTGAAGCTGGGCGGCGCAGGGGACGGTCGACCGGCGATCGACACCGACGCGAAGATGGCCGAGGCGATCCTCGCCTTCTCCGGCACGACCAACGGAAACCTGGCAGTGCAGGGGTTCGCGACGTTGGAGAAGCGGGTCGGAAGGCCGCTCGTCGACCTCGCCGAAGGGTCGGCGGAGAAGCACATCACCTTCGCCATGACGCAGGCGGCACCCGTACCGGTGGTCACGTCGCCGGAATGGTCCGGGTCCGAGACCGGCGGGCGCCGGTACGCCCCGTTCACCATCAACATCGAACGGCTGAAGCCCTTCCACACCCTGACCGGCCGCATGCACTTCTACCTCGATCACGACTGGATGCGCGACCTGGGCGAGGCGCTGCCCATCTACCGGCCCCCGTTGGACATGCACCGGCTCTTCGGCGAAGCCAAGCTCGGTCCCGACGGCCGCCAGCAGGTGGTGGTGCGGTACCTCACCCCGCACAACAAGTGGTCGATCCACTCCGAATACCAGGACAACCTCCTCATGCTCTCGCTCTCCCGCGGCGGCCCCACGGTGTGGATGGCGCCCGCGGATGCCGGTGCCATCGGGGTCAGCGACAACGACTGGGTCGAGTGCGTCAACTCGAACGGCGTCTTCGTCGGCCGCGCGATCGTCTCGCATCGGATGCCGGAGGGCGTGGTCTACGTCCACCACGCCCAGGAACGCACGATCGACGTCCCGAAATCCGAGGCGACCGGGCGGCGCGGAGGCATCCACAACTCCCCCACCCGACTCCTGGTCAAACCCACCCATCTGATCGGCGGCTACGGGCAGCTCTCCTACGCGTTCAACTATCTCGGCCCCACCGGCAACCAGCGCGACATGGTCGCCACCATCCGCCGTCGTTCCCAGGAGGTGACCTACTGATGCGCGTGATGGCTCAGATGGGCATGGTGATGAATCTGGACAAGTGCATCGGGTGCCACACCTGCTCGGTGACCTGCAAACAGGCGTGGACGAACCGCGCCGGCACCGAGTACGTCTGGTTCAACAACGTCGAGACCCGACCCGGGCAGGGGTATCCGCGGCGATACGAGGATCAGGAGAAGTGGCGCGGGGGCTGGACGGTGAACCGGCGCGGGCGGCTCAAGCTGCGCACCGGCGGCCGCGTCCGACGCCTGCTGTCGATCTTCTCCTCGCCGGTGCAGCCGGAGCTGAAGGACTACTACGAGCCGTGGACGTACGACTACCGCACGCTGATCGACGCCCCGCTCGGGGATGATTTCCCGGTCGCGCGGCCGAAGTCGCTGATCACCGGTGAGGACACCAAGATCACCTGGTCAGCCAACTGGGACGACAACCTGGGCGGGGTCAGCGAGCTGGGACACCTCGATCCGATGGTGGAGAAGGTGCGACGCGAGTCCGAGGACGCGATCAAGTTCCAGTTCGAGCAGACCTTCATGTTCTACCTGCCGCGCATCTGCGAGCACTGCCTGAATCCGTCGTGCATGGCATCCTGCCCCTCCGGCGCGATCTACAAGCGGGCCGAAGACGGCATCGTCCTGGTCGACCAGGACCGCTGCCGCGGCTGGCGTCAGTGCATCACCGGCTGCCCGTACAAGAAGATGTACTTCAACCACAAGACCGGCAAGGCGGAGAAGTGCACGCTCTGCTACCCGCGCCTGGAGGTGGGGCTGCCCACCATCTGCTCGGAGACGTGCGTCGGACGACTGCGCTACCTCGGACTGTTCCTCTACGACGCGGACGGCGTGACCGCCGCCGCCTCGACCCCGAACGAGCGGGATCTGTACGAGGCACAGCTCGAGCTGATGCTCGATCCGAATGATCCGGCCGTGATCCGGGCCGCCCAGGAGCAGGACATCCCGGAGGACTGGCTGGATGCCGCGCGCCGCTCACCGGTGTACGCACTGGCCAAGACCTACCGCGTGGCACTGCCGCTGCACCCGGAGTACCGCACGATGCCGATGGTCTGGTACATCCCGCCGCTGTCGCCCATCGTCGACCTGCTGCGCGACCAGGGGCACGATGCGGAGGCGGCCGGCACGCTCTTCGGCGCGATCGAGGCGCTGCGCATCCCGGTGGAGTATCTGGCGGAGCTGTTCACGGCAGGGGATGCGACGATCATCACCACGGTTCTGCGCCGCCTCGCGGCGATGCGCGCGTACCTGCGCGACATCACGCTGGGTCGGGAACGGGACGAGTCCATCCCGGCGTCGGTCGGCATCGACGGCGAGACCCTCTACGCGATGTACCGGCTGCTGGCGATCGCGAAGTACGAGGACCGGTACGTCATCCCGACGGCTCACTACGAGCAGGCGCACGATCTGGAAGAGCTCGGCTGCTCGCTCGATTTCGACGGCGGTCCGTACGCGAACGCGTCGGCGCCGTTCGGAGAAGCCAGCGGAACGCCGACGCCGGTCGCGGTGGAGACCTTCCAGGCGCTGCAGGACCGCCAGAGCTCCGATTCACGAGCCGGCGATGAGACGATGCGGGGTCGGGTGAACCTTCTCAACTGGGACGGCAACGGGGCCCCCAACGGCCTGTTCCCGCCCCGCGGCGGGACGGCGGAGCGGAAGGCGGAGGGCGGATGAACCGCGCCGTGATCTATCAGGCCGCCTCGGTGACGCTCAGTTACCCCACCGCAGAGGTGCTCGGGATGCGTGGGGTGATCCGTCGGGCCGTCTCCGAGACGGCGCCGGCAGCCGGCACGCACTTCGCGCCGCTGCTGGAGTGGTGGGAGACCACGCCGGCCGAAACGGTGCAGCAGACCTACGTGGACGTGTTCGACATGTCCAAGCGTCACGCGCTGTACCTGTCGTACTGGACCGATGGCGACACCCGCCGCCGCGGCCAGGTGCTCGCGGAGCTGAAACAGCGGTACCGGGAGCACGGGCTGGAGCTGGCGACCACCGGCGAACTGCCGGACCATCTGCCTCTCGTTCTCGAGTTCGCCCGGCACGCGCCCGACGCCGGCGCCGCCCTGCTTCAGGAGTACCGCGCCAGCCTCGAGTTGATCCGGATCGCGCTCGCCGAGCGGGAGTCACCCTATGCCGGCGTGCTGGCCGGCATCTGCCAGACCCTTCCCGGGCGCTCACCGCACGATCGGCAGCAGGCGATGGCCATGGCCGCCGCCGGACCGCCGGCCGAGTCCGTGGGGCTGGACGCGTATGACCCGCGCCTGCTGCCGCTGGCCGGATCGGAGGGCGGACGCTGATGGACGTCTTCCTGTGGGCGGTGCTGCCGTACCTGACGATCGCGCTGCTGGTGGGCGGGCTGATCTGGCGATATCGCTATGACCAGTTCGGATGGACCACCCGGTCCTCCCAGCTGTACGAGTCGCGACTCCTGCGGATCGGGTCACCGCTGTTCCACTTCGGCATCCTGGTGGTGCTCATCGGACATTTCATGGGACTGGTGATCCCGCAGTCCTGGACCGACGCGATCGGCGTGACCGAGGACAGCTACCACGCCGTCGCGCTGGGTCTGGGCGGCATCGCCGGGTTCGCCACGCTCGTGGGCATCGGCATCCTGATCTTCCGTCGTCGCGCCACCGGCCCGGTGTTCATGGCGACGACCAAGAACGACAAGACGATGTACGTCGTCCTGGTCGCGGCGATCGTCACGGGTCTGGCCACGACGATCATCAGCGCCGTGGATCCGTCTCCAGACCAGAACTACCGTGAAACCGTCGCCCCGTGGTTCCGGTCGCTGTTCATCCTCCAGCCCGACATCGCAACGATGACACAGGCCCCCTTCTCGTTCCACCTGCACACGGTATGCGGCATGGCGCTGTTCATCCTGTGGCCTTTCACCCGGCTCGTGCACGCCTTCACGGCACCTGTGCAGTACCTGTTCCGGCCCTACATCGTCTATCGCAGCCGCGATCACCGCCCCACGACGGGCGGCGCCACGCGGCGCGGCTGGGCGCCGGTGGGCACACCGGACCGTGCCCCTGATCCCACGGCCCGGCGGGCACGCCGGTGACCACCCACAGCTCCGAGCGGGTCACGACCGGCGCACTGCCCGGTCGTGGGGTGAATCTCGCTCTGGCGCTGCTGTCCTTCACCGTCACATTCTGGGCGTGGAACATCATCGGGCCGATCGGAGTCAGCTATGCCGAGGACCTGGATCTGTCCCCCACGCAGCTGTCCATGGCGATCGCCACGCCCGTTCTGGTCGGTTCCGCGGGCCGCATCCTCACCGGCGCACTGACCGACCGTTTCGGCGGGCGGATCATGTTCACCATCCTGACTGCGGTGTCGGCGATCCCGGTCCTCCTGGTGATGTGGGCCGGCGAGGCCGGCTCATACCCCCTGCTGCTGCTCTTCGGCTTCATCCTCGGGATCGCCGGAACGACCTTCGCCGTCGGCATCCCCTTCGTCAACGCCTGGTACGAGCCCGGCAAGCGCGGCTTCGCGACCGGCCTGTTCGGTGCCGGGATGGGCGGTACCGCGCTCTCGGCGTTCTTCACGCCCCGCCTGGTGACATCGGTGGGGTACGTCTGGGCCCATCTGATCATCGCCGCCGGTCTGCTGGTGGTCGCCGTCATCGTCTGGCTGGGGATGCGCGACTCTCCCGCGTGGCGACCCAATCGCGACCGGGTCCTGCCGAAACTCGAGGACGCCGCGCGTCTGACCGTGACGTGGCAGATGGCGTTCCTGTACGCCGTGACCTTCGGCGGGTTCGTCGCCTTCTCCACGTACCTGCCGACGTATCTGCGGGAGGTGTACGGCTTCGATCTGACCGGGGCCGGGGCACGCACCGCCGGCTTCGCCATCGCCGCGGTCATCGCGCGCCCCGTGGGCGGCTGGCTCTCGGATCGGTTCGGTCCGGCTCTGATCACCGGCATCTCGCTCGCCGGCGCCGCGGTGATGGCCGTGGTGATCTCGCTCAAGCCACCTCCGGAACTTCTGGCCGGAGCGTCCTTCATAGCCATGGCGATCTCGCTCGGGCTGGGCACCGGAGCGGTCTTCGCCTGGGTGGCACAACGCGCACCCGCCCGGAGTGTGGGCTCGGTGACGGGGATCGTCGGCGCCGCCGGAGGCTTCGGGGGCTTCTTCCCCCCGCTGGTGATGGGCGCCACGTACGACGCCGAGACGCACAGCTACACCGTCGGGCTGCTGCTGCTGTGCGCGACAGCGGTGGTCGCCCTGATCTTCACGATCTACCTGAGCCGAGGCCGGGCTCCCGAGGCGGTCGAATCGGGGCAGCGCTGACCGCATCCCGCCGTCGCTCTGATCGATCGGCAGCCACGGCCCATGCGGCGGCAAGCATATCTGTCCCCCATAAGGGGGACAGACACGGCGGTGGACGCAGTCTAGGTTGAGAATGCAACCCCCGCCGACGACGATGTGAACACGGACGATTCGGGTTCGTGTGTTCCCGGTCGGTTGGGAAGAGAGACCCTTGGCCCCCAGAGCCGAGGGTCTCTCGCGTTTCGCGGCGGGCGCCGGCGCGTATACGGCGCGGCGGATCTCAGCCGTAGAACAGGTGCTCGAAGACGCGGCGAGCACGACGGGTCGCGCCGAGGTAGTCCTCCTCGACCTGAGTGGCCGAGCGCGGCGGGTAGCCCAGGAGCCGGCCGATGCCGTCCAGTTTCTTACGACCCGTGGGAAGGACATCGCTGGTCTGGCCGGACAGCAGGGTGTTCGCCGACCGCAGTCTGCTGGCCAGCCGCCACGCCTCGGCGAGGCGGTCGGCGGATGCCTCGGGAACGATGCCGGCGCCTTGGGCCGCTCGCAGCGCGGCGATGGTGGACGTCGTCCTCATCGCGGGAATGCGGTGCGCGTGCTCCATCTGCAGCAGCTGCACCAGCCATTCCACATCGCTGAGCGAGCCGGGTCCGAGCTTGAGATGGCGCGCCGGGTCCACGCCCTGGGGCAGCCGTTCCTTCTCGACACGGGCTTTGATCCTCTTGATCTCCCGCAGCGCCTGCGGGTCGACGGATGCCGGGTAGCGCACGTCATCGGCCAGGTCGGTGAAAGCGCTGATCAGCTTCGCGCTGCCTGCGACGCCCCTGGCCCGCAGCAGCGCCTGCGCCTCCCAGGACAGGGACCAGCGGCGGTAGTACTCGGTGTACGCCTCCAGAGACCGGGCGACCGGTCCGTTGCGTCCCTCGGGACGCAGGTCCGCGTCCAGATCCAGCGGCACCCGCTGATCCTCCGAGTGCGTCCGCAGGCCGGAGACGAGCTGGATCGACAGCTCGTGCGCGCGCTGCGGATCCACACCGTTCGGCCGGTACACGTACATCACGTCGGCATCCGAGCCGAACCCCAGTTCGCTGCCGCCGAAGCGGCCCATCGCGATGACCGAGAAATCCAGCGCAGCGTCCTCCGGGGGCACGATCTCGCGGCGTACCGCGCGCAGCGTCGCCTGGATCGTCACCTCGGTCACCGTGGTCAACGCGGTGGCGATCTCCTCGATCGTCGAGGTCCCCAGAATCGCGGACATCGCGATGCGCAGCAGTTCACGGCGACGCAGCGCCCGGATCGCGCGCGCGGCGTCCGCGATCGTGGCGTGCCGTGCCTGGATCGCACGCGCCTCCTGCTGCAGAGCGACGCCGGATCGAGGCTGAAGCAGCTCGGGGTCATCGAGCCAGGCCGCGGACTCGGGGATCCACTCCATCAGCTCCCCGACGTAGCGGGAGCTGGACAGGACGCGCGTGAGCCGCTCGGCAGCGCCGGAGGAGTCCCGCAGCATGCGCAGGAACCAGGGGCTGCCGCCGAGCCGCTCGCTGATCCGCCGGAAGGCGATCAGCCCGTAGTCGGGGTCGACTCCGTCGGCGAACCAGCGGATCATGACCGGCATCAGGTGCCGCTGGATGGTCGCGCCGCGGCTGAGCCCGCTGGTCAGCGCGGCGATGTGTCGCAGGGCGCCCACCGGATCGGTGAAGCCGATGGCCGCCAGCCGATCGTGGGCCTGCGCAAGCGACAGCGTCCGCTCCTGCTCGGGAAGCGATGCGACCGCCGTCAGCAGGGGGCGGTAGAACAGGCGCACGTGGATGTCGCGCACCTCGCGCTTGATCGTCTCCCAGGTCTGCCAGATCTTTTCGCCGGAGTCCGCGATGCCGGACGAGCGGGCCAGCACTCTGAGATCCTCGGGACGCGACGGCATCAGGTGCGTGCGCCGCAGATTGCGCAGCTGAACCCGATGCTCGAGCAGGCGGAGCACCCGGTAGTCGTTCGAGAACGTCGCCGCCTCCGCGCGGCCGATGTAGCCCTGTTCGACCAGTGCGTCCAGTGCGTCCAGCGTGCCGCGCTGGCGGATCCGATCATCGGAGAGTCCGTGCACGAGCTGGAGCAGCTGAACGGTGAACTCGATGTCCCGGATACCCCCGGGGCCCAGCTTGATCTGGAACGGGACCTCTGCGGCCGGGATGTTGTCGGTGACGCGTTCGCGCATGCGCTGGACGCTGTCCACGAAATTCTCGCGCGCCGCGCTGGTCCAGATCTTCGGCTGCACTGCTGCAACGTATGCGGCGCCGAGTTCGGGGTCGCCGGCCAGGGGTCGCGCCTTCAGCAGCGCTTGGAACTCCCAGCTCTTGGCCCAGCGATCGTAGTAGGACAAGTGCGAATCGAGGGTGCGCACCAGCGCCCCCTGTTTGCCCTCTGGGCGGAGGTTGGCGTCCACTTCCCACAGCGGCGGTTCGATCTCCACTCCCGAGATGCCGCGCATCGTCTGTACTGCGAGCCGCGTCGCGATGTCCACGATGCGACTCTCTCCGACCTCGGCGATGAGCGCGTCGTCCCCGCCGGCGACGAAGATCACATCCACGTCACTGACGTAGTTCAACTCTCGCGCTCCTGCCTTACCCATCCCGATGATGGCCAGACAGGTGCCCGCGACCTGATCGCGGGAGAACGCACCCGTGCCCGCTCCCCCGCCGGCGACGCGGGTGCGTGCCACGCACAGCGACGCCTCCAGCGCCGCGGCGGCGGCATCCGCCAGTCGTGCCGCGACGATGCCCACCTCGTCCACCGGGGACGCGCTCAGCAGGTCGAACGCGGCGATGTCGGCCAGCAGTTGGCGATAGCGGACCCGGAGCGCGACCCACGACGCGTCGCTCCCGTCCGCGGCGAAGCCGTCCTGCGCACCCACGGACTCCAGCAGAGCCGTCCGCATGCCCTCGGCCGACGGCAGCGTCGAGCCCGCCCCGACCAGGTGGGCGAGCTCCTCTGGATGCCGCAGATAGAAGTCGGCGAAGCCGGTCGATGCTCCCAGCAGCGCCCACAGCGCCCGCCGCCCGCCGAGGTCGGCGTGCAGTGTCCGCACGCAGCCGGCGTCCCGCCGCGCGATCTGCGTCAGTCCCGATACGGCCGCATCGGGATCGGCGGCATGCACAGCCGACGCGGTGAGGACATCCCGTCCGAGTCCGAGCAGCTCCTCGAGCTCGACGAGCTGGGCCTCCGCCTCGCCCAGCCGGCTGAAACCGAGCCGGGCCAGGTGGGTGAGTGACTGCGACCGTTCGCTCGTGGACATCGTCTCGCGGCAGGCTCAGAGCATCTCGAGGTTGTTCTTCAGCTCGTAGTGCGTCACCTGCGAGCGATACTCCTGCCACTCCTTGCGCTTGTTGAGCAGGACGTAGTTGAACACCTGTTCGCCGAGTGTCTCGGCGACCAATTCCGATTCCTCCATGTACTCCAAAGCATGATCCAGGCTCGCCGGCAGCGGCGCGTATCCCAGCGCGCGCCGCTCCGCGTCGGTGAGCGACCAGACGTTGTCTTCGGCCTCGGGAGGCAGCTCGTAGCCTTCCTCGATGCCCTTGAGACCGGCGGCGAGCATGAGCGCGTATGCCAGGTACGGGTTGGCGGCCGAATCCAGAGCCCGGTACTCCACGCGCGAGGACTGGCCCTTGTTCGGCTTGTACATCGGGACACGGACCAACGCGGACCTGTTGTTGTGGCCCCACGTGATGAAGCTGGGCGCCTCGTCCCCGCCCCAGAGCCGCTTGTAGGAGTTGACGAACTGGTTCGTGACGGCGGAGATCTCGCCGGCGTGGCGCAGCAGCCCCGCGATGAACTGCCGGCCCGTTCTGGAGAGCTGGTAGGTGGCGCCCTCCTCGTAGAAGGCGTTCACATCGCCCTCGAACAGAGACATGTGGGTGTGCATCCCACTGCCCGGCTTTCCCCCGAGCGGCTTGGGCATGAACGTCGCGTAGACGCCCTGCTCGATCGCCACCTCCTTGACGACCGTGCGGAACGTCATGATGTTGTCCGCGGTGGCCAGCGCGTCCGCGTACCGCAGATCGATCTCGTTCTGCCCGGGTCCGCCCTCGTGGTGGCTGTACTCGACCGAGATGCCCAGGTCCTCGAGCATCCGCACCGAGCGTCGACGGAAATCGTGGGCGGTCCCGCCGGGGACGTTGTCGAAGTAGCCGGCGGAGTCCACCGGCTCCGGGCCGTCCGGTCCGAAGGAGGACGACTTGAGCAGGTAGAACTCGATCTCGGGGTGCGTGTAGAACGTGAACCCCGCATCAGCGGCTTTTGCCAGCGAGCGTTTCAGGACGTGCCGCGGGTCGGCGACGGCCGGCTGCCCGTCCGGCGTGGTGATGTCGCAGAACATCCGCGCGGTCGGATCTATCTCGCCCCGCCACGGCAGGATCTGGAAGGTGGTCGGATCGGGATGGGCCAGGAGGTCCGACTCGTACGACCGGGTCAGACCCTCGATCGCGGAACCGTCGAATCCGAGCCCTTCGCTGAACGCTCCTTCTACCTCGGCCGGCGCGATCGCCACCGACTTGAGGGTCCCGATGACGTCGGTGAACCAGAGCCGGACGAATTTGACGCCCCGCTCTTCAATCGTCCGCAGAACGAAGTCACGCTGCTTGTCCATCCAATTCCCTTCGATGCCCGGCGGTTGTGGCCAGGGTTATTTCTGGTCGTTCTCGAGCATGTTGTCGAAGGGGGCGTCCGCCGTGGGCGCGGTCCGGGATTCGTCCTCGCGCTGCTCCTCTTCAGCCCAGGCCCGCGAACGTTCCCGGATGATCTCCGGCGCTCTCGCGGCTTCCTCGGCGGTGTCGAAGGGGCCCGCACGGTTGACGGACGGGGACACGTAGCCGTGCTCCACCTCGCCGGTCGTGAGGTTGTACCAGTACCGCTTGTCGTCGCTGGACACTTCCCGCTCCTCTCGCAGCCCCCGAGTCATGGGGAGCCGCCTGCTCGATCCTACTGACCGCGGGTGCGGTCCTGGATAGGCTGGCCCCATGGCATCGGACATGGCGCGCGCAGTGGGCGTGGACATCGGCGGAACGGGCATCAAAGCGGCGATCGTCGATCTGAATGCGGGAACGCTGGTCAGCGACCGCATCAAGGTCGCCACGCCGAGCGGCGCGGAGCCCGAGGACGTGCTCGGCGCGGTCCGCCAGGTGCTCGCACAGCTGGACGTGCTCGATGACGCCATCCCGCTCGGCGTGGCCTTTCCCGCGATCGTGAAGTCGGGGCGCACCCTCTCGGCGGCGAACGTGTCCAAGGAGTGGATCGGCTTCGAGGCGGAGACCTTCTTCGAAGACGGCCTCGGCCGCGAGATCCACTTCGCCAACGACGCCGACGTCGCGGGCGTCGCAGAGATGCGCTTCGGCGCCGCACGCGACGCGAAGGGTCTGACCATCCTGACGACCCTCGGCACGGGCATCGGCTCGGCCATGATCTACAACGGCGTGCTGATCCCGAACTCCGAACTCGGCCACCTGCAGCGGGCCAAGCACAGCAAGGATGCCGAGGCGTACGCCGCCTACTCGGCGATGGAGCGCGAAGACCTCAGCTGGGAGCAGTGGGCGCAACGGCTGCAGTGGTACTACGAGCACGTGGAGTTCCTGTTCACCCCCGACCTGTTCATCGTCGGTGGCGGCGTCTCCAAGCACGCGGACTCGTTCCTGCCGCTGCTGAAGCTGAACACCCCGATCGTTCCCGCGGTGCACCGCAACAACGCGGGGATCGTCGGGGCTGCTGCGCTGGCGCTGGGCTGATCACGCTGTCCAGCCCGCCGTCCTGACGTCTGCGAGAGGGCGAATGGGCCGGCCTGTACGCCGGGTTCTGTCCGGGAGCCGAAGCCCCGTGGACGGTCATCTCTCTCGGCGACACGTTGCCGTGCCGCTCCTGCGGCCTACCCGAGGACTCGGCGAGCCGCGTCAACATCCTCTGTCTGGCCTTGCTCCGGGCGAGGTTTACCTTGCGGGTCGTGTCACCACGACCCCGGTGGTCTCTTACACCACCGTTTCACCCTTACCGCGGCCGAAGCCGTGGCGGTCTGTTCTCTGTGGCACTGTCTCGCGGATCACTCCGGGTGGGTGTTACCCACCGCCCTGCCCTGTGGAGCCCGGACGTTCCTCGGCGCTGCGGCGAACCGCAGCGACGCGACCGTCCAGCCGACCCATTCGCGGAGCCGAGTCTAGCCCGCGTCGCTGTGTGCGCCCGCCGCGGGGTACATCGCCGGGGCTCACTCGCCGTGTGCCGTCTCGGCGATGCGCAGGTCCAGGGGGAAATCGATCGGAAAATCGCCGAACAGAAGCCGCCCCGCGGATTCTGCCGCCTCGCTGATCGCCCGCGCCGCCGCGTCCGCGTGCTCCCTCGGGGCGTGCACCACGACCTCGTCGTGCAGGAAGAACGCCAGATGCGGACGCGTCGCGAACACCCGTCCGGAACGGGGCGCGGCATCCGACTCCGGGACGGCGTCGAGGGCGGCGAGCCGGCCGCGCACGTCCGCCATCCACGCCAGCGCCCATTCCGCTGCCGTTCCCTGCACCACGAAGTTCCGCGTGAACCGGCCACGATCGCGTGCCCAGCGACGTGCGCGCGTCTCGTCCCCGCCGGACGCGTCGACGTCGCTCGCCAACGACTGCGCCGCGTGCCAGCCCGCTGACGGTTCCGGACAGCTGCGTCCCAGCCAGGTGCTGACCACACCGCCGTTCTCCCCCTCGCGCGCGGCGGCGTCCACGAGCGCCATCGCCCGGGGGAACGTGCGGCGCAGCCGCGGCACGAGACGACCGCTGTCGCCTGTGGTCGCGCCGTACATCGCGCCGAGCATCGCGATCTTCGCCTCCGCGCGCGTGGGGACCGCTCCGGCATCCACGATTCCCGCGTACAGATCCTTCCCGCGCGCCGCATCTGCGAGTGCGCGATCACCGGCCATCGCGGCCAGCACCCGTGGTTCGAGCTGAGCGACGTCGGCGATCACCAGACGCCACCCCGGGTCGGCACGCACCGCGCCGCGCAGCTGCCGCGGCAGCTGCAGAGCGCCACCCCCCGACGACGCCCACCGTCCGGTCACGACGCCGCCGGGAACGTACACCGGCCGGAACCGTCCGTCGTGGACCCACTCGTCCAGCCACGCCCATCCATTCGCCGACAGCAGACGCGAGAGCTTCTTGTACTCCAGCAGCGGTTCGATGACCGGATGCCGGTACTGCGCCAGCTCCCACCGGCTGGTGGATTCGACCAGGATGCCGGCGCGGTGCAGCGATCGCAGCAGCTTGGGCTGCGAGTCCAGGTTCGCGGCGGGGTCCCCGAGGGCTTCGCGGACCCGCCTCCCGGCATCCTCCAGCTTCGCCGGTGTCCGGCCGGCGGCGGGACGCGCTCCGAGCACCTCCGCGAGGATCCGGTCGTGCGCCTGCGGATCCCACGGCAGCCCCGCGGCGCGCAGTTCCACCGCGACGAGGGCACCGGCGGACTCGGCAGCCGTCAGCAGACGGAGCCGCCCGGGATCGCTCGCGCCGTCCACGGCGGCGCGCTGCCGGGCGAACTCCTGCAGCGCCTCGTCGAGGGACTCCGGCAGCGCGGGCGCGGCATCCGGTGCAGTACCCAGCTCGAACAGGGCCGGCGCGGCGGCGGAGTCGGTGTTCGCGGGCGCGTCCCAGTCGGGATGGCCGCGGAGATCCGCGTCCGCGCGTACGAGTGCGGAGTCGCGCAGGATGGCATGGCACAGGCGCAGGTCGTGACAGCGCGCGACCCGTGTTCCCCCCGTCAGCAGCCCTGCGTACCAGCCGGGGGTGTCATTCCACACCCAGCGGACCGGTTCGCCCGCTTCGCGCTCCGCCACCCACCCCGGCAGCGCGTCCGCGGCGACCGTGCCGCGTCCCTGTTCGACGCCTGCGGCGTCCAGGAAGGCGACGGTGCAGTCGGTGCCCGATCTGCCCAGGACGATCCAGGTCGATCGATCAGGCCTGCGCACCGTCGAAGTCCCGACGGAAGCTCTCCCGGCGATCCATCGACTCGTTCGCCGCGGCATCCGCCCGCTTGTTCGAGAGCCGGGGAACCCATTCGAACGACACATCCCGTCCCTGCAGCAGGCGCTGGGCGCTGGCGGCCAGGGTGCGCATATCGGGATGCCCGATCTTCCACCGGCCCGTCATCTGCTCGACGACCAGCTTGGAGTCCAGCCGGACGTGCACCGCCGCGTCCGGATCGTGCTCGAGCGCGCTTTCCAGACCGGCGATCAGTCCGCGGTATTCGGCGACGTTGTTGCTGGCGATTCCGACGTAGACGCCGACCTCGCTGAGCACCGCACCGGTGGCCTCATCGAGCACGACCGCTCCGCCGGCGGCGATGCCGGGGTTGCCGCGCGAACCGCCGTCAGCCTCGACGATCAATCGACGCGTCACAGACCGGACTCCTCCGTTCGCACCAGGATGCACCCGCATTCCGGACAGGTCACGACCGCGTCCTCCGGTGCCTGACGCAGTGCCTGCAGGTCGGTGCCGGCCAGGACCATGCGGCAGCCCTCGCAGGTGCCGCGGCGCAGCAGAGCGGCGCCGGAGCTGCGCACCGCCGTGCGCTCGTACAACGCGAGGAGGTCTGCCGCAATGCTCCCGGCGACGGCGGCCCGATCACGGGTGGCCGCATCGAACGCGGCGCTCGACTCTGCGACGACCCGTTTGGCCTCGGCGCTCAAAGTCGCGCCTTCGGCGTTGGTCTCGGCGATCAGCGCTTCCTGCGTCGCGACGGCGGCGTCGGCCATCTCCAGGCGTTCCATCAGCTCGAGCTGGGCATCCTCGAGGTCTCCCTTGCGACGAGCCAGGGAGCCCAGTTCGCTCTCCAGGCCCTGCGCCTCCTTCATGTTGCTCGTCGAGGCGAGCCGGTCGGCGTCGCGAGCGCGGCGCGCGTCGACCACGGCGACGTCGGACTCGATCCGAGCCAGATCGGCGCGCAGGTCGTCCCGCACGCCCAGGCGCGTGGCCAGCTCCTGAGCCAACTCCTGGCGACGGGCGATCAACTCCTGAACGCGGGTCGCCTGCGGCGGGTTCCGGCGCACGGCATCGACCTGGCGGATACGGGTGTCGAGTTCGGCGACTTCCAGAAGGCGGCGCTGATCCGCGGGGCTTGCATTCACCTCTCCAACCTACCCCGCGGGCTTCGTGGGACGCCCATCCGAGCGTGTCGTCAGGGAACGCGCACCACGGCGAAGGTCGTGCGCGAGCGCAGCGCGAATCCCAGACGCTCGTACGCCGCGATCGCTCCGACGTTAGTCGCGGCGGCGTGCATGAGTGCGCGGTCGCCGCGCTGCCGGATGTGGAACGCGGCATCCAGCACGAGCCGTGAGGCGAGTCCCTGCCGGCGGTACGCGTCGTCGGTGGAGACCGCGCTGATCTCGGTCCAGCCATCCGGCTGCAGGCGCTCGCCCGCCATCGCCACCAGCCGGCCTTCGCGCCGGAAGCCGATGTATCGCCCCAGCTCGTGGGTGCGCGGCAGGAAGGGGCCGGGCTGATTGCGTCCGACGAGGGCGAGCATCTCCGCAACGTCGTCCTCGCCGAGCAGCACGGCTTCCGGGTCTGGAACCGGGCGGAGTGCAGCGGTCTCGACCAGCTGCACTCCCTCACCGCGACCCACTTCCACCCAGCCATCGGGGAAGTCGGGCAGGGCGCCGGACACCCCGATCTCCGCGCCGTGTCCGACCAGGCCGATCAGCGCGTCCCAGATCCCCGGGTCATCCCATGTCCGCACCGCGACGAACGGCGCGACATCGGACCGGTAGCGGCGCACCAGGCCGTTTCCCTCGGCGAAGCGCGCGTGCGGACCGGACAACGCGTGCCAGGCGGCGTTGTCCAGCACGATGGCATCGTGGTGAGGGGAAAGGACGTCTGTCATCTGGCCTGCTCCGATTGCGCTGCGGCCCGGCGGTGGCGCATGGATTCGGCGACCGCTCACAGGGGCCACATGGGCAACGACGGCGAGGGATGCTTCATTCCGCGTACCGCGATACGGAATCGGATCGGGCCGCCGACCTCGGCTCGGGATCAGCCGGACGGGTTGTCCAGCGGGCGGCCCTTCTCGTCGGTCGTGTCCGGCTTTTCCGGTGCGCCACCTGACGCGGTGTCCGCCTCTTCGTCGTCCCCTGGCGTGCCCTGTGTATTCGCTTTGTCCTCAGTCATGGCACCATTCCACGCTCTCGCGCCGATTTCCGCCATGGGTTGACAACAGTCAGCCGGTCGCCGTCCACGAGCGCCGACGGGACGGACCACAGCACTCCACGGGGCTCGCCGACGCGCGACAGCGGTCAGGAGATGCCCTACTCGGTAGGCCCGTTGCCTGGGTGTTGACGAAAGCCCGACGAGTGAGCCGTCGACAGGTCGCCGTTCTCGAGCATTGTGCGTGTCAGTGCGCGCCGTACCTTTCCGGTTGAGGTCCGCGGCAGTGAACCTTCCGTGACGAACGCGACCCCCAAAGACGGAAGGGAGATGTTCTTGACCAGCGCGTCGCGCACCCGGCCGGCGAGCTTGTCGATCGAGTGGCCCGACTGGGCAAGCGTCTCTTCGTTGTACTCGAGCACGGTTCCCACGGCTGAGGGATGACCGTCGAGTTCGAAGGCGGCGCCGAACCCGACGGCGGGTGAGACCAGGCGCGCCGCGGCCTCGATGTCTTGCGGATAGAGGTTACGGCCGCGCACGTTGATCACCTCTTTGAGACGACCCGTGACGAACAGCTCGCCGTCGAGGATCGCGGCAAGGTCCCCTGTGCGCATGAACGCCTCCTCCGAGCCGGGGAGCTGCTGTCCGAACGTCTCGGCCGTCGCATCCGGGCGGCGGAAATACCCGGGTGACACCATCGGCGACGCGACCCAGATCTCGCCTATGGTCCCGTCGGGTACGGGCATCAGCGTATGGGGATCGACGATGACAACGGTCGTGTCCTTGATGGGGCGTCCGCAGGACACCGCCTCGACGCTTCCCGGACCCTCGGCGGGGATGAGTTCTCCCGACTCGATAGCGGCGCGGTCGAAGCGGCGCACGACCATTGCCTCTCCGGGGTATTTCCCGGCGTAGGCGGTGGCCTCGGTCATCCCCATGGTCGGTGCGATCATGTCGCCGCGGATGCCGGCGGGCGCGAACCGGTCGAGGAATGCTCGCACGGTGTCCGCGCGTACCGGCTCGCTGCCCGTGAACATCACTTTGAGGCTGGACAGATCAAGTTCGGCGAGCTGCTGGTCAGTGACCATCTGCGTGACGAGGGCGAAGGCGAAGTTCCCCGCGGCCGTCGCTGTGCCTTGATGTCGGCTGATCATCTGCAGCCAGACGACGGGCCGGCGCTGGAACTGCTCGATCGAGGTGACCACCGCTTTCGTGCCGTTCGCCCCAGGGATGATGACCTGCGCCAAGAGCCCCATGATGTGGTGCATCGGTGCCCACCCGACAAGCGTCCCCTCACGGTCGAGCCCCCAGAGTTCGGCCACCGCGTCGGCGAAGCCGCTCACCGTGCCATGGGTGGAGATGACGCCCTTCGGGTCGCCAGTGGACCCCGAGGTGAATACCAGATACGCGATCGAGTCCGCGTTGATCGCGGGTGGCGTCCACTGTTCCGGGTCGCCGTCGGCGAGCAGATCAGCGAGCAGCACGGCGGGCACCCCGAGGCTGTCGTCTCCGTCGCCGAGGCGATCGATGACGCCGCCGTCGCTGAGGAAGACCGATGCCCCGGCCGCGCGGGCGATATCGCCGATCCGCTGCCCGAGCTCTGATCCGGTGCCGAATCCGGCGACCGGTGCGGGAACGAATGCGAGACCGGCGTAAAGCACACCCCATGCGGCATCCGCCCAGTCGAGCCCGCTGGTCAGGCCGATCGTGACGGTTTGACCCACGCGGTAGCCGCGCTTCACGAGAGCGTCGGCAATCGCACGAGCGCGGAGATCAAGGTCCCCATAACCCCGGTACGTGGACGATTGCGGGGTGTCGTAGTACAGGATCCCGTTCGCGTTCCCGAGCTCGCGAGCATTGATCCGCAGGCTGTCGATCAGAGTGGTGCGTTCTTCCGGCATGTCATACGTCCTTCGTGTCATCTTGCCCGGCGCACAGGCGCACAGGCGAACGGCCCCTGGCCCGCCCCTCCTGCCGATGACTGGCCACGGCGTGTTCTCATAGGTGGCTGTTCGAACTCAAGCGGTCCCGGCAGACCGTCCCGCACGGCGGCACGAAATCTGGCGGTTCAGAAATCATGCGAGGAACGCATGCGGACCGCAACACAAGCGACTTCTTCCACGCCACCGCCGATACCGCCCGACCGCTTTCCACAGCAGGCAGTACAACCAGGGCTGTGCAATGGCGCGACGCTCAGGGGCGGCTTGGCGCCCGGTGATCCCGAAGTCATGCGGCACTACCCCGCGCCGAAGAGCCGCGAACAGGCAGCGGCATGGATCGTGACGCTTGCCACGATGAAGCCGGAACGTAATGGACGAAGTCGCGATCGGCACGGGGGTGTCCCTCTTGACACTGTCCCCGCCACATAGTGTCCACTAGCTGAGCTAGCTTCTCGCTCGGCATTACGACCTGCGGCACCGCAGAGAATGGAATCTTGTGATTCACGCTCAGTCCCTGACCAAGCGCTACGGACCGAAGACCGCCGTCGACGGCATCGACTTCTCGGTCGCTCCGGGACGAGTAACCGGTTTCCTCGGCCCGAACGGGGCGGGCAAGTCGACGACGATGCGCATGATCGTCGGGCTCGATCGCCCCACCTCCGGCACGGTAACGATCAACGGGCGGCCCTACGAAGACCACCGGTCGCCGCTGCACGAGGTGGGAGTGCTCCTCGACGCGCGGGCCGTGCACCCAGGGCGCACCGCCCGCGACCATCTGCTCGCCATGGCGGCGACGCACCGCATCGGAACGAAGCGCGTCGGCGAGGTCATCCGCCTCGCCGGTCTCGACTCGGTGGCGCGGAAGCGCGTACGCGGCTTCTCGCTCGGAATGGGACAGCGCCTCGGGCTCGCCACCGCACTGCTCGGCGACCCCGCCACGCTTATCCTCGACGAACCGGTCAACGGGCTCGACCCCGAGGGCGTCATTTGGGTGCGCCGACTCGTCCGCACCCTCGCCACGGAAGGGAGGACGGTCTTGCTCTCGTCGCACCTGATGAGCGAGATGGCGCAGACCGCGGAGCATCTGATCGTGCTCGGGCGCGGAAGGGTGCTCGCTGATGCACCCGTCAGCGAGATCCTCGCGAAGGCGTCGAGGGACTCCGTGCTGGTGCGTGCGAGCGATGCCGACCGTCTCGGCGCGCTGCTCGCCGCGCAGGGCGCCGGCGTCACCAGCGCCGAGACGGACCTCCTCTCGGTCACCCGGGTCGCCGCGGCGCGCATCGCGGAGATCGCGGCCGGAGCGGGCGTCATCGTCTACGAGCTCACGCCCGTGACGAGGTCTCTCGAAGAGGCGTACATGGAACTCACTCGCGATGAGGTCGAGTACACGACCCCCCAGACCCCTTCGGAGGGCACCCGATGAGCGCGACCACCACTCCGGTCTTCGCGGCCACAGGGCAGAACCTCAGCATCGGAGGGATCATCCACTCCGAGTGGATCAAGCTCCGCAGCATCCGATCGACCTGGTGGATTTACGCCGCCATCGTCGCGATCACCGTCGGTGTGGGAGCTCAGATGTCCTCCTCGATGAGTTTCGCCTGGTTCGACGGAGAGGTCGCACAGACAGGCCAGCAGTACGCCGGCGTGAGTGTCATCAATCTCAGCACCGATATCAACGTTCTTATCGTGGGCGTGTTGGGCGTTCTGGTGATTGCCGGCGAATACAGCAGCGGGATGATCAGGTCCACCCTCACGGCTGTACCGCGTCGGGTTCCCGCGTTGCTTGCCAAAGCGTTGGTGTTCGCCGTCGTCACCTTCCTTATCGGTGCAATGGCGGTGGCCGTCACGATCCCGATCTCCATCCCGCTGCTCGCCGGGAACGGCATCGACATCCGCTTCGACGACCCGCACTACTGGCGTGCCATGATCGGCAGCATCGGCTACCTCGTGATGGTCGGGCTCATGGCCTTCGCGATCGGCGCGTTCCTGCGCAACATCGCGAGCGGCATCGCCACGGCACTCGGACTCGTGTTCGTCGTACCGCTCGGGCTCGGCCTCGTGGCCGGTGGTGCCGCGTCGCAGGTCTGGTTGCACAACCTCGTCGCGCTGCTCCCGTTCAACCTGGGCCGAGCCCTCACCAGCCACCCGGGTTACGCCGAGTTCGTTGCACCGGGCTCACCGCTCAACCGAGCCGAGGGTCTCTGGGTCCTCGAACCGTGGCAGGGGGCTCTCGGCCTCGTGGTCTGGGTCGTCGTGCTGTTCAGCGTGGCGATCGTGACGCTCAAGCGTCGCGATGCGTGAGCGATTGCATGACGAGTCCGAGGATGAGGACCGTTGCTGAATCAGCGCACGTACCCGCTCTGCCGGTCATGCGCAGCCTACCTGTGCAGAACTAGAGCAGAGCCAGCCGTAGGTCCCGACCGAAAGGGCATTCCAGCTCCATCTGCGGCGGCCCCAGGTCGATGAGCGGTCAGTCGTCAGAAACGATCGCTATTTAGACAAAGCAACCGTACCGGCGCGAAAAAACACGGACTCACGGGCGAACGAGTAACCGGGACCGTGAGAATCCTCCGCGGCACCCGATCAGTTTGATCCGCAATTGACGATCCTCCTGCGTGCGGCCTCGAGAGGTCAGCGACGGACGTGAACTCCCTGCCATCAAACAAGGTCGGCGCCGGTGCATGATCGTTTGGTCGGCGAATCGTGGATGAATGCGGTCGGCCAACCCGCTCCCGAAGGGCACGGATGGGTGGTGCTGGTCGGCGTGGATTCGTGGCGCGCCGCACTATTCGCGCGTACCGATCTTGGGAGGATGCTTCCGCTGCCTGCACTGATCGGGCGGTCCCTTCCACCGATGGGTCGGGGGACGTACGGTGTGCGCATGGGATTCGAGGGCGCAGCGGTCGATTACGACCGCTTCATGGGTCGCTATTCCGAGCTGTTGAGCTCCCCATTTTCGGATTTTGCGGGTGTCCAGCAGGGTCAGCGCGTGCTCGATGTGGGGTGCGGGCCCGGGGCGCTGACAGCTGAGCTCGTCGCTCGACTGGGAGCGGCGGCCGTCACCGGAGTCGAGCCCTCAGTCTCGTACTCAGCGGCGGCGCGGGAGCGCTTTCCGGGAGCACGGATCGAGATGGCGGCTGCGGGCGATCTTCCCTTCGAAGATGCCGAGTTCGACGTCGCGTTGGCGCAACTGGTGGTCCACTTCATGAGCGACCCGGTGCACGACCTTCGGGAAGTGGCGCGGGTGGTCCGCCCCGGCGGCGTGGTTGCAGCGTGCGTATGGGACCACGCCGGGGGTACCAGTCCGCTTAGTCAATTCTGGGAGGTGCTCAGCACGGTCGATCCGGACGCGCCGTCCGAATCCGAGCGCCCGGGTACTCGACGGGGACAGCTCGGCCGCTACCTGGCTGCGGCCGGGCTCCGTGAGATCGCCGAGACCGTGTTGACGGTGCGCGTGCTTCATCCGACCTTCGAAGACTGGTGGCAACCCTACGAGCGCGGCGTGGGTCCGGTCGGGGCGTACATCGCGTCGCTTGACGACGCGGGACGGCTGCGATTGCAACACACGCTTCGGTCCGAGATGCCGCCCGCCCCGTTCGAAGTCACGGGGTCAGCGTGGACAGCGCGGGGGACTGTGCCCGCGTAGCCGTAGAGGCGCAACTCAGGATGCCCTGCAGGCGGGACCCTGGATTCTCTGGAGAGCGCAGATCCCGTCCTCCCGAGGGTCAACGGCGTAACCACGGAGGTGCAATTGCCGATCCGCTCGTGCGACAGGCGGTGATTCGCAGCCGTTGCTGCGGTCGCGTCCGAACTCTTCGTTGAGGACCTTGTCTGAGGCCATCACTGCGTATGCGTCGAGGTTCTGATCTGCGAGGATTCTCTGCGCTGTACTCTCGGAGCAGCCGACGAAGAGGCTTCGCGCGTAGATGTCGTGTCCGACGAGCCAGCGAAGATCCGAGGGCCACCAGTACATCGGCACGCGGCCAGTCGCCGTGGTCGGCAGGAGCGGAGCGTGGTCCTCATCGACCAGGTTGCCTGTGTAGAGCACCATTTCACGGTGATACGGGGAGAACTCGACGGTTGGTTCTTGTATCTCCGTGGCGTACCCGGCCCATGAGGCGAAGTAGTGCGTGCTCCGATCCGGTTGCAGTGCCTCGATGAGGTGCTGAACGAGACTGACTGCCGGGTTTCCCATTTCGGGTTCCTTCCAGAACGCAATTTGGTTGCTGGCTTCGAATTCGGGCCACTGCATCCAGGCGTGAGGCTTGAACCCGTTTCTGCTCACGGTCTCGGTCCAGGAGATGGTGGACCCGTCTCTGAGTTCAATCGGGTTGAGAATGCGAACATACGATTCGTAGCCGGGTGGGATCACCGATGCGACCCTGTCTCCCCGCGGGTCGAGCAAGTTGGCGACGGCCTCAGCAGGACGCATGTCGACTTCGTGACGCAATGGGGGCATGTACGGAGACCACGCAGACAGGTGCGTCCGAAGGGCGGTCCCTCAGAACGACGCTCACCGCTCGCGCCGGTCATGCATCCGCCGGCGTGGGTATCGTGCAGTTCATGGAGCAGATTCCGCCGCACCGACGGGTGATCCGGTTGTTCCCGGAATACTCCCGCGACTACCCGCTCTGGGAGGACTCAACGCCCACGTGGGACGTCGGTTACACGACGACGCCGGCCACGTACGGACTGAGTCAGGAACTCGGCGAGGATCTAGCCGGCTGGCAAGCGTTCTTCGAGGAACACGCCAACCCGTTCCAAGGGTGGGACACCGACGCGAACCTGCAGAAGTGGCTGCGCGACGGAGAGTGGATAGCGCTTCGCCTACAGGACGAGGTTCAATCGTTTGCCGACGTACAACGCGAGTTCGGACCCTGGCGTGACAGATTGTGATCTGACGAAGTAGTGGCCCGGTTGCCGGTCGACCAACGCGACAACTCGATCCGCACAAAACCGCGTGATGGCAAGGAGAAAAGCGGGATGTGCGGGAGATTCGCCCTGAACGCCAAGACCGACGAACTCATTCGCGACTTCGTCGTCGAGGGCGGCGACTTCCGCGAATGGACGCCCAGGTACTCGGTCGCGCCCACCCAGACTGAGCGGCAGCCACGCGAAGACGCCTGGGGCCTGGCGGCGGATGTAGCCGGCACGCACGAGCCATCGGTGCGAGGCGACCTCGGCGTCAGGCGGGTCTTCGCGCAGGGTGCGGAGGAAGTGATGCGAGAGACGGGTGACCACGAGGGACGAGTCTAGATGGGAGGAGTGCTGCCCCCGCCTCGACCGGTTACATCGCAGCGAGCACGGCGGCGGCGATCGGCGAGCCGGCCGTACTGTCGTCGAGCATGCTGATTCCCACGATGACAAGGTTGACGCCGTCGGTGGCGACCGTTTTCGCGTAATGCCCTTCCCACAGGTCGTCGTCGCGGACCTCGGCAGCCTCGACCGCTCCCTCCACCTCGACGGTCGTCGCGCCCTCGGACGCGGCGATCTGCGAGAAGTACTTCCCGCCACCCGGGATGACCCGAATCGAGATGCCGACCCCGTGGAGCCCACTCCCAGGCGGGTTTCCTGTGAACTGGCACCAGCTGACTCCACCCACTCGCTCCGGCAGAGACCAAGGCGTCCGCGAGTTGGCGTCATGCAGCGGGGTGTAACTGATCGACTGCCACCCGGTCACCGCGAGCAGATCCACATTTTGCTCGAGCTGCTCGCACGATGTCGTCGGCCACCAATCGGCCGTGCGGGGTTCCGATCGCGGTGCGGCGAACTTGCCGGCGCGTGACACAGCGGTCTCCCACAGATCTCGGCCGACGGTCTCTTCGACTGCAGGGCTGATGCTCATGTACAGCCAGGTGTCCCCCGAAGCGCCGCTGATCGTGCAGTTGTTTTCCTCGCCCCCGCAGAGGGCCGGCGCCGCTTGGATGTCAACGGGCACGAGTGACGCGGGATAAGAGATCAGCCGGACCGTCGGGCTCGCGTATCCATTCGGGTCGGTCCAGGTGCAGACCAGCCCTCCCAATAGGCCCTCCGCTCCGGATCGCCACGCAGGCTCGTGGAGGACCATGTCTACGCCGATGGCGGCTGCGACCTCCTCGGGTCTTAGAGAGTTGGCGCAATCGCCGCCGAACGCTGTGCCGGCCTCGGCGGGCACCGGCGGCGGCGTAGCCGTCGGCGTCGGAGTTGCGGTAGGCGTCGGGGTCACCGTCACCGTCACCGTCGGCGAAGGAGTCGGCGTGGTCGCGGTCGTGTCGGTTCCGAAGATCGCCGCGGTCGTGATCGCGGCGCCCGTCACGGCGCCGACCAGCACCAGCGCGAGCGTGGCTGCGACGAACTGATTGCGGTGTGCACCCGCAGGCTTGATTCGCTGGGTGCCGGCGAGGACCAGGTCCCGCATCTCCGCGTGCTCCCGCGGGGAGAGACCGTCGTCGTTCATGCCCATGATGCCTCCATCGCCTTCATCTCGTCGCGCAGCTTCGCCTTCGCCCGCGCGAGTCGTGATTTGACCGTCCCCACGGGGATGCCGAGGGTTTCCGCGGTCGCCCGCTCCGGATATCCCTCCAGCACAGTGAGGACGATGACGCTCTGCTCCCGTGCCGGGAGCCTCTTCAACGCGGCCAGAACGCCGCTCTCATCGGAAGCGCGTGGTGCCGCTGCGTGATCGCCGATCGGCGAGTGGGCGATCAGTGCCCGGTAGCGACGACCGGACCGCTCGAGGTTGCGCGCCGAATGCGACACGGTGTTCAGCAGCCACGGCAGCGGCGACCCATCGACCAAGCGCACGGAGGCGCGTTTGCGCCACAGCTCGAAGAAGGCGATGGTGACGGCATCCTTCGCGTCTTCTCGCGTGGTGAGCAGACGGCAAGCGTGGCGGAACAGTCGGGCCTCGTGTCGATCGAAGAGGGCACCGAGCGCGGATTCATCGCCCGCGCGCACCCGCACCCACAACTCCGCATCAGCATCGCTCATACCCTGTAGTGTCCGTGATCGCACGGATGGTTCCTAACTGGCAGCAGAATCTCCCCGACTGCTCTCGCGAGAAGGCAGAAGTGTCGGGAGACACGCCGCGGAAGCCATACAGACCCGCCTTCTCACGCAGAGTGGAGTAGGCATGGCGGAGACTGGGAACACCGACCGCCGACCCGAGGACGACGTGCTATGAAGCTTGCCGAGTTCCCCGCTACCCGCTCACGTTCGGACCGAGTCCGCTCCAGCACCTGAAACGAACTACCCAGCACCTGAGGGCGCGCAGGTCTAGGCCAAGCGCGATGACGTCTCGAGTGGTCTCGCGTACGGCGGAAACAAGGTGCGCAAGCTCGGGTACATCGTCCCCGATGTGCTCGCATCGGGCGCCGACACCCTCGTCTCGATCGGCGGGTACCAGTCCAACCACACGCGCCGGGTCCGGCGGTCGCGGCACACCCTGGGCCCGAAGGCGCGTCTCGTGCAGGAGAAGTGGGTGCCGTGGGACGACCCGAGCAACGACAGGGTCGGCAACATCCTCCTCTCCCGCATGATGGGCGCCGACTCCCGGCTGGATGACGCGGGGTTCGACATCGGCGTCGCGACTCGTCGAAGTCCGCGCTCGCAGAGGTCGAGGCATCCGGCGGCACGCCTTACCCGATACCCACCGGCGCGTCCGAGCACCCGCTCGGCGGGCTGGGGTTCGCGAACTGGGCCTTCGAGCTCGCCGAGTAGGAGAAGGCGCTCGGCATCACGTTCGACACGACCATCGTGTGCACTGTCACCGGGTCGACGCATGCGGGGATGCTCGCGGGTTTCGCCGCGCTCCAGGACCTCACGGGCATCAGGCGGCGGGTGCTGGGCATCGACGCATCCGCCACTCTGGACAAGACCACTGCCCAGATCACCCGCATCGCCCGTCACACCGCCGCGCTCATCGAGCTGGGGCCGCGACCTGCGCGATGACGAGCTCCCAGGTGCTCGAGGGCTGGGCGGGCGAGCTGTACGGCCTGCCCATCGAGTCGACCATGGAGGCGATGGCGCTCGGCGCGCAGCTCGAGATCTACGGTCCGTCGCGCTCGCACGTACCCGATCACCGGTCGGTCACTGCGACAGCTATGTCTGATTGTCGCCGCGACACGCGTGCGCTTGCGGCTGTCGTTGAAAGGTGTCCGAAAGACCCGCCCGCATGGATTGTCGCAGTCGGGTGCGTCAAACGGACGCCCGAACGTCCGACTCGCGGACATACGACTCCCCGGTAGTGGAACTGAGGATGCACTCTGATGCATTCGCAGCAACGAGTGCCGTGCGTGCGACGTTGCGCAGTGACGGTGAGTGGCCTGTCTTGATCGCTCCGCGGACGACCGGAGGATGAACGCACTGCGAACGCAACTCACCATTCGCGGGGGCCGCTGGGGGGCCGCGTCCGGTTTCCTGAGAGCGGGGCACAGCTCGCGTCCCCAGTGTTTTCTGGGTGGGCCCTGCCGGGATCGAACCGACGACATCCACGGTGTAAACGTGGCGCTCTACCAGCTGAGCTAAAGGCCCTCGCGGCAAGTCTAGAACGTGGCGACCAGGACGCCTGCGCCCACACAGGACTCGCTAGGCTGACAGTCGGTGCGTTTGTGTCTGCTGAACAAAGCCTGCGCCGCATCACCTGCGATTACCTGGCACGATCTGCCAGACGACGAAAGGTCTTCCGTGACTGTTCACGACCAGGATCCCTACTCCCAAGGCGCCCTCGACAGCGATCCCGACGAGACCGCCGAATGGCAGGAGTCGCTCGAGCAGCTCGTCGCCGCGAAAGGCCACGGCCGGGCGCGCGAGATCATGCTCAGCCTGCTGAAGCGCTCGAAGGATCTGCATCTGGGTGTGCCGATGGTCCCCACCACGGACTACATCAATACGATCGCTCCCGAGAACGAGCCCGACTTCCCCGGTGACGAGGAGATCGAGCGTCGCTACCGGGCCTGGATCCGCTGGAACGCCGCGGTCACGGTCCACCGCGCCCAGCGACCGGGGATCGGCGTCGGCGGACACATCTCGACGTACGCGTCTTCGGCCGCGCTCTACGAGGTGGGCTTCAACCACTTCTTCCGCGGCGCCGACCATCCCTCCGGTGGCGATCAGATCTTCGTTCAGGGCCACGCGTCCCCGGGCACCTACGCGCGCGCATTCCTGGAGGGACGCCTCACCGAGGCGCAGCTGGACGGCTTCCGCCAGGAGAAGTCGGCGGCCCCCAACGGCATCCCGTCCTATCCTCACCCCCGGCTCATGCCGGAGTTCTGGCAATTCCCGACCGTGTCGATGGGCCTGGGCCCCATCAACGCGATCTACCAGGCGATGACGAACAAGTACCTCACGAACCGGGGCATCAAAGACGTCGGGGAATCCCACGTCTGGGCGTTCCTCGGCGACGGCGAAATGGACGAGGTCGAAAGCCGCGGGCAGCTGCAGGTCGCCGCGAACGAGGGCCTGGACAATCTGACCTTCGTCATCAACGCCAACCTGCAGCGCCTGGACGGCCCGGTGCGCGGCAACGGAAAGATCATCCAGGAGCTGGAGAGCTTCTTCCGCGGCGCCGGGTGGAATGTCATCAAGGTCGTGTGGGGCCGCGAATGGGACGATCTCCTGGCCCGCGACACCGATGGCGCGCTGCTGAACCTGATGAACATCACCCCGGACGGCGATTACCAGACCTTCAAGAGCGAGAACGGCGCGTACGTGCGCGAGAACTTCTTCGGCCGGGATGAGCGGGCGCTCGCGCTGGTCAAGGACTACACCGACGACCAGGTCTGGGGACTCAAGCGCGGCGGTCACGACTACCGCAAGGTGTACGCGGCGTACAAGGCTGCCGTTGAGCACAAGGGGCAGCCCACCGTGATCATCGCCAAGACGATCAAGGGCTATGGGCTCGGGCCCCACTTCGAAGGGCGCAACGCGACGCACCAGATGAAGAAGATGACACTCGACGATCTGAAGCACTTCCGCGACGGCATGCACATCCCGATCTCGGATGCTCAGCTCGAGGAGAACCCGTATCTGCCGCCGTACTACAACCCCGGTCAGCAGGACGAGACGATCCAGTACCTCATGGAGCGTCGGCGCGCGCTGGGCGGCTTCGTGCCCGAGCGCCGTTCGACCCATGTCGGGCTGACGCTTCCCGGCGATTCCGCGTACGCACAGCCGAAGAAGGGCTCCGGCACCCAGGAGATCGCCACGACCATGGCGTTCGTCCGCCTGCTGAAGGACCTGCTGCGGGCCAAGGACTTCGGCCACCGCATCGTGCCGATCATTCCCGACGAGGCGCGCACGTTCGGCATGGATGCCTTCTTCCCGACGGCGAAGATCTACAACCCGAACGGGCAGAACTACACCTCCGTCGACCGTGAGCTGCTGCTCGCGTACAAGGAGAGCCCGCAGGGGCAGATCCTGCACGTCGGCATCAACGAGGCCGGTGCGGTTGCCGCGTTCACGGGAGTGGGCACCTCCTACTCCACTCACGGCGAACCCCTGATCCCGGTTTACATCTTCTATTCGATGTTCGGATTCCAGCGCACCGGCGACGCCCAGTGGGCTGCCGGCGACCAGATGGCACGCGGCTTCGTCATCGGCGCGACGGCCGGTCGGACCACGCTGACCGGTGAGGGGCTGCAGCACGCCGACGGTCACTCGCACCTGCTCGCCTCGACGAACCCGGCGACCGTGTCGTACGACCCCGCCTACGGCTACGAGATCGCCCATATCGTCCGCGCGGGCCTGGACCGCATGTACGGCGGCGCACACCCCGACCCGAACGTGATGTACTACCTGACCGTCTACAACGAGCCGCTTCTGCAGCCCGCCGAGCCGGCGGATGTGGACGTGGACGGCATCGTCCGCGGCATCCACCGAATCTCCGTGGGCGAGGGTGACGGCCCGCGCGCGCAGCTTCTGGCGTCCGGCGTCGGAGTCCCGTGGGCCCTGGAGGCGCAGCAGTTGCTCAAGAACGACTGGGGCGTGATCGCCGACGTCTGGTCCGTCACCTCGTGGACCGAGTTGCGCCGGGACGGCCTGGCCGCCGACGAGCACAACTTCCTGCACCCGCAAGAGGAGCCGCGCACCGCGTACATCACCGAGAAGCTGCGCGACACGCCCGGTCCCGTCGTCGCCGTGAGCGACTACATGCACGCCGTGCAGGACCAGATCCGTCCGTGGGTTCAGCACCGGTTCGCAACGCTCGGCGCCGACGGTTTCGGGTTCTCGGACACGCGTGCGGCGGCTCGCCGGTTCTTCAAGATCGACGGACCGTCCGTGGTGGTGCGGACCCTGCAGTCGCTGGCGCAGGACGGCGCGGTCGACGCGTCGCTCGCCGCCCAGGCGATCGAGAAGTACCGGCTGCACGACGTGACCGCCGGCACCAGCGGCAACGCGGGCGGCGAGAGCTGACCCAGGGATGGCATCTCGTCCGGCACAGATGGACAAGACCGAGACGCTCGCATGGCTGCGTCGCATCTCGGGCGATCTGGCGACGGCGACGAACCGGCGGCTGGAGGAGACCCTCCCCTGGTACGCGGAGATGCCGCCGGCGCGCCGATCGGCCGTCGGGCTGGTCGCGCAGGCGGGCATCTCGTCATTCATCCAGTGGTACGACGACCCGGACTCGACACCCTGGATCGCCGCGGACATCTTCGCTGCCGCCCCCCGCGAACTGCTGCGCAGTGTGAGCCTCACCCAGACTCTGCAGCTCATCCGCGTCACCGTCGAGGTCACCGAGCAGCGTGTCGCGGGCAAGGGCAACGACCTTCGCGAAGGCATCCTCCTGTACTCGCGTGAGGTGGCGTTCGCCGCGGCAGACGTCTACGCCCGCGCTGCAGAGGCTCGAGGGCTGTGGGATGCGCGCCTGGAGGCGCTGGTCGTCGATTCGATCCTGACCGGCGAGGCGGACGAGGAGCTGCCGAGCCGCATCGCCGCACTGGGCTGGCACGGCCATGGGGAGGTTGCGGTGCTGGTGGGCACCACTCCCCCGCAGTTCGACGTCGACCAGCTGCGCCGGACCGCGCGCAAGCTCGGAGTCGACGTGCTCATCGGCGTGCAGGGATCGCGCCTCGTGCTGGTCCTGGGCCGCGCCGAGCTGCCCGGGCGCCCGGAGGACGAACCCGAATTGCCCTTCCCCGAGATCGCCAAGCGGCTCGAGCCCGGCTTCGGGCCGGGATACCTGGTCCTCGGGCCGGCGGTGCCCGCCCTCGTCGATGCGAGCCAGAGCGCACGGGCCGCACTCGCCGGTTTCGCAGTCGCGCGGGCGTGGCGCAATGCGCCCCGCCCGGTCGAGGCGGATGACCTGCTGCCGGAGCGGGCGCTGGCCGGCGACCCGCTGGCCAAGCAGACGCTGGTCGAGCGCATCTACCGCCCGCTGCAGGCGCACAGCGCCGACCTGGTCACCACGTTGTGGAGCTACCTGGACAACGGGCGTTCGCTGGAAGCCACCGCCCGCGAGCTGTTCGTCCACCCCAACACGGTCCGCTACCGTCTCAAGCGCGTATCGGATGTCATCGGCTGGGACGCGACCGGGCCGCGCGAGGCGCTCATCCTGCAGACGGCCCTCATCCTGGGCTCGATCGGAACGGACACCACCCGCCGACGCGTCCCCTCTCTCCGACGAGTAACCGGATGAGGCTGTACGCCACTCACAAAGGTCGCGTCGATTCTTGTGACGAGATCGCCAGAGGCGTCTGTTCGATACTTGGCAGGATGGAACAGTGATCATCGCCGCCTTTCCCGGGCAGGGCTCCCAGACACCGGGGTTCCTCACACCGTGGCTTCAGCTCGACGGCGCTGCCGATCGTCTGGCCGAGTACTCCGAGTGGGCCGGGGTGGATCTGACCGCCGCCGGGACGGAGTGGGACGCTGAGCGCATCCGCGACACCCAGGTCGCGCAGCCTCTCATCGTCGCCGCCAGCCTGCTGTCGTGGGGCGCGGTGGCAGACCGCGACGGCTTCGCGGGCGTCGCCGGTCACTCCGTGGGCGAGTTCGCCGCCGCGGCGGCCGCCGGGGTGTTGAGCGAAGAGGATGCGCTGCGCCTCGTGGGGATCCGCGGACGGGCGATGGCCGAGGCCGCCTCGGCCGAGCAGACCGGAATGAGCGCGATCATCGGCGGCGACCAGGATGCCATCGTCGCGCGGCTGGACGAGCTGGACCTGACTCCCGCGAACTACAACGGCGCCGGCCAGCTCGTCGCCGCGGGGTCACTGCCCGCCCTGCAGGCTCTGGCCGCCGACCCGCCGGCCGGGACCCGGGTCATTCCGCTGCAGGTCGCGGGCGCCTTCCACACCCGCTATATGGCCCCCGCCGTGGACGCACTCCGTCAGGCCGCCGGCGCGATCACCCCCGCGGACCCTGACCGGAGGATCTGGTCGAACCGGGACGGGGCGAGCATCGGCTCCGGCGCAGAGTTCGTCGACCTGCTGGTCGACCAGGTCGCCTCGCCGGTGCGGTGGGATCTGTGCATGGCGGCCTTCGCCGCCGACGATGTCACCGGAATCGTGGAGCTCTCCCCAGCCGGAACCCTCATCGGCCTGGCCAAGCGTGCGCTGCGAGGCGTGCCGGGTGTCGCCGTCAAGACGCCCGACGACCTTTCCGCCGCACAGGCGCTGCTCCGCAGCGTCGCAGCATGAACGGCACCGACGCATGACCGGAGACTCCGCATGACACGCACGCTCACCCAGCCGACCGGGCCGGCGCACACGCGCATCTACTCCTACGGCGCCGCCCGCGGGGAGCTCTCGGTGCCCAACGACGACCTGATCGGGCCGATCGATTCCAGCGATGAGTGGATCCGTCAGCGCACCGGCATCATCACGCGCACCCGCGCCGTGCCCGAGACGACCGCCATCGAGCTGGCGACGGATGCCGCGGCCGAAGCCGTCGCCCGCTCCGGCGTGGATCCGCAGCAGATCGACGCGGTCATCGTCGCCACGGTCAGCAACCCGAAGCAGACTCCCTCCGTCTCGGCGATCGTGGCCGACCGGATCGGAGCGAACCCGGCCGCCGCCTACGACATCAATGCCGCCTGTGCGGGATTCGCGTACGGCGTCACCCAGGCCGACGCGCTGATCCGCGGCGGCGCGGCGAACTACGTGGTCGTGGTCGGCGCCGAGAAGCTGAGCGACATCGTCGACCCGGCCGATCGCAGCATCTCCTTCCTGCTCGGCGACGGCGCCGGCGCCGTCGTGATCGGGCCCAGTGAGACCCCGGGCATCGGCCCCACCGTGTGGGGCTCGGACGGCTCGCGCGCCGATGCGGTCGGAATGAACCACACGCTCAACGAGTTCCGCTACGGCCAAGCACCGTGGCCGACCCTCCGCCAAGAGGGTCCTGCGGTCTTCCGCTGGGCCGTGTGGGACATGGTGAAGGTCGCGCGTCAGGCTCTCGCCGCGGCCGGGGTCGAAGCATCCGATCTGGCTGCGTTCGTGCCCCACCAGGCCAACATGCGCATCATCGACGAGTTCGCCAAGCAGCTCAAGCTGCCCGAAGGCGTCGTCATCGGTCGCGACATCGAGACGACCGGCAACACCTCGGCCGCCTCCATCCCCCTCGCCACGCACCGCCTGCTCGAAGAGCACCCCGAACTGAGCGGGGGTCTCGTTCTGCAGATCGGGTTCGGTGCCGGACTCGTCTTCGGCGCGCAGGTCGTCGTCCTGCCCTGAGGCAGACGGGACCCGACCCTAGACTGAACAGGCCCCGACGGGGCACCGCCGAAGAACAGGAGAAACAATGGCATTCAGCAACGACGAAGTCCTCGCCGGACTCGCCGAGCTCATCACCGACGAGACGGGGATCTCGACAGACGAGGTAGCCCTCGAGAAGTCCTTCACGGATGACCTCGACATCGACTCGATCTCGATGATGACGATCGTCGTCAATGCCGAGGAGAAGTTCGGCGTCACGATCCCCGACGACGAGGTAAAGAACCTCAAGACCGTCGGCGACGCCGTCACCTTCATCACGTCGAACCAGGCGTGAGCGCAACCGGTGGGGGCCGCGTGCCCCCACCGGCACATCAGCCGTGGGCTGTCGGCCCTGACTGCAAGGAACAAGGACTCACCTACATGACCACGTCACGCATCGTCGTCACCGGGATCGGAGCGTCGTCTCCGATCGGAGGGACCGCTCCGGAGAGCTGGTCCGCCCTGATGAGCGGCGCCTCGGGTGCGCGCACCCTCGACTACGAATGGGTGTCTCAGTACGAGCTGCCCGTGACCTTCGCCGCAGAGGCGCTGGTTCGTCCCGAGACGGTGCTCGAACGCCCAGAAGCCAAGCGCCTGGATCCCGCCGCGCAGTTCGCGCTCGTCGCGGCACGTGAGGCCTGGGCGGACGCCGGCAGTCCGGATGTCGAACCGGAACGGTTCGGAGTCGACTTCGCCACCGGCATCGGCGGCGTCTGGACACTGCTGGATGCGTGGGACACTCTGCGCGAGAAGGGCCCTCGGCGCGTGATGCCGATGACCGTCCCGATGCTGATGCCGAATGCGGCGGCGGCGGCGGTGTCGATGCATCTGAACGCCCGAGCGTATGCACGCACCGTCGCGTCGGCCTGCGCGTCGAGCACGGAGTCGATCGTCAATGCTCTCGAGCATCTGCGGCTCGGTCTGGCCGACATCGTGATCGCAGGAGGCACGGAGTCCGCGATCCACCCGATCACCGTTGCCTCCTTCGCGTCCATGCAGGCGCTGTCCCGGCGCAACGACGATCCTGGGCACGCCTCACGCCCGTACAGCGTCGACCGTGACGGCTTCGTCATGGGCGAAGGTGCCGCCGCCGTCGTCCTGGAGACCGAGGAGCACGCACGAGCGCGCGGGGCGAAGATCTACGCCGTCGTGGCGGGCGGCGGCATCACCGCCGACTCGTACCACATCACCGCGCCGGAGCCGGAGGGTCTGGGGGCATCCCGGGCGGTCCGCCTCGCGCTCGAGGCGGCCGGTGCGTCGGTGGACGACGTCACGCACATCAACGCGCACGCCACCTCGACCCCGACCGGCGACATCGCGGAGTACCGGGCGCTGCTGAGCGTCTTCGGCGATCGGGTGCACGAGATCCCGGTGTCGGCGACCAAGGCCTCGACCGGCCACCTGCTCGGTGGAACGGGTGCGCTGGAGGCGATCTTCACGATCCTGGCGCTTCGCGACGGGCAAGCCCCCCCGACGATCAACCTGACCACGCAGGACCCCGACATCCCGCTGCGCGTCTCCGGCTCGCCGATCCCGCTCGGTGACGGTCCCCAGCTGGCCATCAGCAATTCGTTCGGCTTCGGCGGGCACAACGCCGTCGTGGCTTTCGCATCGGTCTGATCCGCCGCACGACAGACGCCCCCGCGAACGACGCGGGGGCGTCTGTCGTTTCAGGCGGCGATTCGCGGTCTCGGCATCCGGGATTGTCGGCCTCCGACTGCCGGTAGTGGCGCCTCGATCCGCCTGAAGCCTCTTCGGGTCTAGCTCACCTTGTGCAGCCAGACCACGGATGCGTCATCGCTCGCGTGGCGGAACGGCTCCAGCTCCGCGTCCCACGCCGCACCGAGGGCGACCTGCAGCTCCTGGTGCAGCTCAACGGGGTCGCCGGCGGCCAGCTCCATGGCGTAGCGGATGCGGTCCTCGCCGACCACCACATTGCCGGCAGTGTCGGTCTGCGCGTAGTGGATGCCGAGGCCGGGAGTGTGCAGCCACCTGCCGCCGTCGCTGCGCGGGGTGGGATCCTCGCTCACCTCGAACCGCAGATGCTCCCATCCCCGGATCGCCGTTGCCAGGGCGGCACCGGTTCCGGCCGGCCCCTCCCAGTAGAACTCCGCGCGGCGGCTGCCCGAGAGCACAGGCTGTTCCGCCCAGTCGAAGCTGACCGGATGGCCGAGGGCGCGACCGACAGCCCACTCGAGGTGGGGGCACAATGCACGTGGCGCGGAGTGAATGAAGATCACTCCACGCGCCTTGGTCGTCGCCATGATCTCTCCGTTTCGTCAGGTGCGTCTTCCCCTACGACCTGATCCGGAGCGTTCGTGGCTGTGCGGTTGTGCTTGCCATTATCGCCTACCGCCAGCGCGAATGACAAGACTGTCATTCAGCGATTCGCGATGTGGTGACCGCACCGATCGAGAAGGCCGTGGCCCCGACCGATCGGTCGGGGCCACGGCCGCTGCAGGTCCGGCGATCAGGCCTCGCTCATCGCAGTCACTTCGGCCTGTCCCTTGGCCGCATAGTACGCGGCGCGGGCGGCCAGCCGGCGGGCCTGCTCGGCCTGTCCGGCGTCCAGCACGTCCTGAGGCACCTCGACGTTCGGGACGCGCGCCTGGCCGTGGTACTTCTCGATGTACGCGTCCAGCTCGGGGCCGGACGTCCAGGACGTGATCAGGCAGTATCGCGCCTCGTCGCCCGTGTGGGTCGCTGCGTGCCACAGACGCTGCGTGTCGACGATCAGCTGGGCGCCGGCCGGGAGCGCGATGCGGTGCTCGACACTGGGATCGGTGCGGTTCTCGCGCAGGACGAAGTAGCTGTCCTTGTCATCGGTGAGGTTGAAGAATCCCCGCACGACCCAGCCGGTACCGTCCGGGTTCAGACGGTTGTTGTCATCCTGGTGCAGGTTGTAGAGGCAATCCGCGTAGGTGTTCGGCTGCAGCTCGATGACACGGCACCGCCCGACGTTCGCACCGGGCTCCTGAGCGCGGCGGGTCAGGTTCGGGGCCTTCTCGACCTGCGAGGGGATCCACACGCCGTCCTTGTCCGTGCGCGGCGGCTTGTGATTCCAGAATCCGTTGCACTCGATGTCGCCGGCGAAGCTGGCCAGCGGCGCGAAGCGGGTGTCCCCGGAAGACTTCCAGTCGTTGTACTCGAGATCGAGCCACTCCTTGGGATCCAACTCCTGGTTGTAGCGATCGAGGACGACATAGCCGGTCTCTTCCAGAGCGGCGGATTTGATGTAACCCATGATGAGGATCATGCCTTTCGTAGGGGGCCAGCACGTTTTAACAGGCCCGACTTAGGCAAGCCTACATCGGGGTCCCGAGGGCTCCCCGAACGCAGCCGGGACCGCGATCCCCCGGCGCTTCCAGGCGGGTCGGAGGACGGATCAACTAGGCTCGACGGCGGCGTTGTCCGTCTCAGCGAGGGTTCGCACGCCGTACACACAGCGTTCCGAGGGGCGAAGCGAAACCATGGCCACTGCCACGAATATCGATGCGACCGCAGTCAACACCATCGCGTGGCTGTCCGGTTCGGAGGCGACCATCGTCGTCCCGGTCTACCAGCGCCAGTACCGGTGGGACATCGGCGCCTGCGAACAGCTTCTCGCCGACATCCGCGCCGTCGCCGACTCGGACGACCGGCACATGCACTTCATCGGATCGGTGCTCTCCTCCCTCAGCATCGATGCGGGATCCGCGGAGCTGGTGCTGATCGACGGGCAGCAGCGCATCACCACCCTCATGCTTCTGGTCGCGGCGCTGCACCACACCGTCAAGTCCGATCGGCCCGATCTGGCCGGCGACCTGGAAAGAGTCCTCGTCCGCGCGTCCGACCCGACACGGACCAAGCTGCGACCGCATCGTGCGTGGGCGGACGTGTTCGAGAGCGTCGTTCTGGACCGCCGTTCCCCCGACGACGAACAGCGGGAATCCCGCTTCGACGACAATTACGCCTTCTTCCGCAGCCAGATCAGCGCGGAGGAAGCCCCGCGGATCTGGGGCGGCCTGCAGAAGCTCGAGCACGTGGCGATCACGCTCGGCGCGGGTGCCAATGCCCAGCAGATCTTCGAAAGCCTCAACTCCACCGGCGAACCGCTGCGCGATCACGAGCTGATCCACAACTACGTCTTGATGGGGCTCTCCCACCTCGAGCAGAGCGAGATCGAAGACTCCTTCTGGGTCCCCATCGAGCAGAACACCGGTGAGTCGATCGGAAGCTTCTGGCGCCACTTCCTGGTCATGCGAACCGGACGCGAGGTGACCCTGCCCGGGGAACGTGGGGTCTATGACGCGTTCCGGCAGGAGTTCCCGCGGCTCGAGCTCGACAGCCTGCGCGTGCACGCCGCCGAGTGGAAGCAGTACTCGGAGATCTATCGCATCCTGCTCGGTCCGGCTCACGCGCCCGACCCCGACATCGCCAAGATCCTGGGCCAGCTCAACACGTTCGGGCGCGGCATGTACCCGCTCGTGATGCGCGCCTACCGTGACTATGCGCGTGGCGAGCTGGACAAGGCAGCGATGGTCGCGACCCTCGACGACATCCAATCGCTCCTGCTGCGACGAAGCATCGTGGGCGTCAGCACCGACCGACTGGTGGCGCGGCTGTGCCGCGCGCGCGAGCAGGGCCAGCGCACGCTGGAGAACGCGTTCAGCCGGATCACACCGTCGGACGAACGGGTGCGGGTGGCTCTGAAGTACAGCGACCTTCCGCATCCCGCCTACGTTTTGGCGCGTCTGGCGGACGTCGAGAGCCTTGCCGATCTTGCGGTCGACCACGTCCTGCCGCTCGCCCCCGGCGACGGCTGGAGTGGGGACGGCACCCGCACGTGGGCGGACTACAGCGAGGACGAGCAGAACAGCCACCGCGCGCTGGCCGGCACGCTGGGCAACCTCGCTCTCGTCGAGGACCCCATCGCGGAGCGGATCGCCGACCAGTCCTTCCCCGCCAAGCGGCCCGCCTACGCACGGAGCGCCATCGCCACGACCCGCGAGATCGCCGACGTCCCGGTATGGGGCACTGCGGCGATCGCCGCACGGACGGTGGAGCTCACCGACGCGATCCTCGCCGTCTGGGCGCACCCCCCGATCGTCGGCATCGACGACGATGGACTGACTCCCATCCTCGACGCACAGCGTCGGCGCGGTTGGCCCCGCGGCTGGCAGCGCGAGTTCGAATACGTGGAGTACCGCGGCGAGCACTGGGAGGTGCACGACGTCAAATACCTCTTCAACCGCGTGTTCAAACGGCTGTGGGCGGATGCACGCGCAGACGTCGTGGCCTTCAGCGCACGGCGCGGTGGGCCGATCTACACAGCGCAGGCGTGGAACGGCCACTGGGACGCGCTGGACGAGTCCCACTTCCTCTACATGGGCTGGGACTCCAAGTACATGCTCACCGCAGTACAGGGCGTGCTGGAAGAGGCCGACCTTGCTGCGGAGGTGTTCGTGAAGTACTCCTATATCGGCGCCGCGATGTAGGAGCCGCGTGCACCGGCCGTCCCGCAGGCGGTGCACGCTCTGCGTCGGGTCGGTGCGTTAACGAGAAATGGCCACCCAGCGATGGGTGGCCATTTCACGAAAGAAGTCCGGCGGTGTCCTACTCTCCCACAGGGTCCCCCCTGCAGTACCATCGGCGCTGTGAGGCTTAGCTTCCGGGTTCGGAATGTAACCGGGCGTTTCCCTCACGCTATGGCCGCCGAAACACTATTGATGTTTCAATCGTTCAAAAGCATGAATTGCTACACGAATGTAGCGGTCGCTGCGTGGACGCAGCTCATGCGGTTCTCGACCGTACATCGAGAACCACTCAGTGGACGCAAGCACCTGGAACGGTGATTATCAAGTCATCGGCTTATTAGTACCGGTCAGCTGCACGTGTTGCCACGCTTACACATCCGGCCTATCAACCCAGTAATCTGGCTGGGAGCCTCTCGCCCGAAGGCATGGAAATCTCATCTTGAGGCCGGCTTCCCGCTTAGATGCTTTCAGCGGTTATCCATCCCGAACGTAGCTAATCAGCGGTGCTCCTGGCGGAACAACTGACACACCAGAGGTTCGTCCAACCCGGTCCTCTCGTACTAGGGTCAGATCCTCTCAAATTTCCTGCGCGCGCAGCGGATAGGGACCGAACTGTCTCACGACGTTCTAAACCCAGCTCGCGTACCGCTTTAATGGGCGAACAGCCCAACCCTTGGGACCTACTCCAGCCCCAGGATGCGACGAGCCGACATCGAGGTGCCAAACCATGCCGTCGATATGGACTCTTGGGCAAGATCAGCCTGTTATCCCCGAGGTACCTTTTATCCGTTGAGCGACAGCGCTTCCACAAGCCACTGCCGGATCACTAGTCCCGACTTTCGTCCCTGCTCGACCTGTCAGTCTCACAGTCAAGCTCCCTTGTGCACTTACACTCGCCACCTGATTGCCAACCAGGTTGAGGGAACCTTTGGGCGCCTCCGTTACTCTTTAGGAGGCAACCGCCCCAGTTAAACTACCCATCAGGCACTGTCCCTGAACCGGATTACGGTTCTAAGTTAGATATCCAGAGTGACCAGAGTGGTATTTCAACAATGACTCCACATGAACTAGCGTCCACGCTTCAAAGTCTCCCACCTATCCTACACAAGCCACACCGAACACCAATACCAAACTATAGTAAAGGTCACGGGGTCTTTCCGTCCTGCTGCGCGTAACGAGCATCTTTACTCGTAATGCAATTTCGCCGAGTTCGCGGTTGAGACAGTTGGGAAGTCGTTACGCCATTCGTGCAGGTCGGAACTTACCCGACAAGGAATTTCGCTACCTTAGGATGGTTATAGTTACCACCGCCGTTTACTGGGGCTTAAATTCTCAGCTTCGCCTTGCGGCTAACCGGTCCTCTTAACCTTCCAGCACCGGGCAGGCGTCAGTCCGTATACATCGTCTTGCGACTTGGCACGGACCTGTGTTTTTAGTAAACAGTCGCTACCCACTAGTCTCTGCGGCCTCCAAACGCTTTCGGAGCAAGTCCTAATACGTCGAAGGCCCCCCTTCTCCCGAAGTTACGGGGGCATTTTGCCGAGTTCCTTAACCACGATTCTCTCGATCTCCTTGGTATTCTCTACCTGACCACCTGAGTCGGTTTGGGGTACGGGCGGCTTGAACCTCGCGTCGATGCTTTTCTTGGCAGCATAGGATCACCCACTTTTTATCCGCATCGTGTCTCAGCCTTAATGAGTGACGGATTTGCCTATCACTCGGCCTACGCACTTGCACCAGGACTACCATCGCCTGGCTTGGGCTACCTTCCTGCGTCACACCTGTTAATACGCTAACCGCCTCAGCATAGGGTCGTGTGCTAGGCCCAACGCCTCACCCCGAAGGGATCGGTCACTGGGATTCAGACACTTAGCATTACTGGATTGGTTTGGGCGGTTCTTCGCCGGTACGGGAATATCAACCCGTTGTCCATCGACTACGCCTGTCGGCCTCGCCTTAGGTCCCGACTTACCCAGGGAAGATTAGCTTGACCCTGGAACCCTTGGTCTTTCGGAGGACGTGTTTCTCACACGTCTTTCGCTACTCATGCCTGCATTCTCACTCGTGTAGCCTCCACGGCTGGTTCACACCGCCGCTTCGCTGGCCACACGACGCTCTCCTACCCATCAATACGGCTGGACCACGAAGGCCTACCAATAATATCAATGCCACAGCTTCGGTGGCGTGCTTGAGCCCCGTTACATTGTCGGCGCGGAATCACTTGACCAGTGAGCTATTACGCACTCTTTCAAGGGTGGCTGCTTCTAAGCCAACCTCCTGGTTGTCAAAGCAACTCCACATCCTTTCCCACTTAGCACGCGCTTTGGGACCTTAGATGGTGGTCTGGGTTGTTTCCCTCTCGACTATGAAGCTTATCCCCCACAGTCTCACTGCTGCGCTCTCACTTACCGGCATTCGGAGTTTGGCTGACGTCAGTAACCTTGTAGGGCCCATCGGCCATCCAGTAGCTCTACCTCCGGCAAGAAACACGCAACGCTGCACCTAAATGCATTTCGGAGAGAACCAGCTATCACGAAGTTTGATTGGCCTTTCACCCCTATCCACAGCTCATCCCCTCAGTTTTCAACCTAAGTGGGTTCGGTCCTCCACGACGTCTTACCGTCGCTTCAACCTGGCCATGGATAGATCACTTCGCTTCGGGTCTAGGACATGCGACTGAATCGCCCTATTCAGACTCGCTTTCGCTACGGCTACCCCACTCGGGTTAACCTCGCCACATATCGCTAACTCGCAGGCTCATTCTTCAAAAGGCACGCTGTCACCCCTACTAAGGAGGCTCCAACGGTTTGTAAGCAAACGGTTTCAGGTACTATTTCACTCCCCTCCCGGGGTACTTTTCACCTTTCCCTCACGGTACTTGTCCGCTATCGGTCATCTGGGAGTATTTAGGCTTATCAGGTGGTCCTGACAGATTCACACGGGATTTCTCGGGCCCCGTGCTACTTGGGATACTCTTCGCGCCAAGGGAGGCATTTCGACTACGGGGTTCACACCCTCTATGACCGGCCTTTCAATGCCGTTCGTCTATACCTTCTTGTAACGCCGGCTGCTCGGCAGAGCAGCCCGAAAAGTCCCACAACCCCGAATACGCAACTCCTGCCGGATATCACGCGTACTCGGTTTAGCCTGTTCCGGTTTCGCTCGCCACTACTAACGGAATCGCGGTTGCTTTCTCTTCCTGTGGGTACTGAGATGTTTCACTTCCCCACGTTCCCTCTACCCGCCCTATATATTCAGGCGGGAGTCACTAGGTCGGCACGCCGCCCAGCGGGGTTTCCCCATTCGGACATCCTCGGATCAAAGTGTGCTTATCCACTCCCCGAGGCTTATCGCAGATTGCTACGTCCTTCTTCGGCTCCAGATGCCAAGGCATTCACCGTTTGCTCTTAAAGACTTGAAAATCACATGAGTTCGTCTCTTCGGCCCGGACCTAAATCCGGTTTGAAATTGACTAATGATCTTTAAAAGATCATCTTGATGAAACGACCTACGCAACACACACACCAGCAAGCCGGCACATCCATCACGAAAGCCATCTCAAAGATGCTCGCGTCCACTGTGTAGTTCTCAAAGTACGGGCGGTACCCTCCCCCGCTCACCGAAACCGGCAAACCAGAAAAGGTCCTGAGTAATCGTCTGGCCCGAAAAAATCCGAGCACATCCGGTCCCTCAGGACCCAACAGCGTGCATGTGCGATCTCCACCATCCCCCACCGTTCCGGCTGCAAGCAGCGTACTGAGTGAAAAACACCTTCCTTCGCACCTCATCAAATGTTCCACCCATGAGCTACCGGTCGAGAACATACGTCCCGAATCCGGCGCCTGGACACCCCGAAGAGTGCCAGATGCTCCTTAGAAAGGAGGTGATCCAGCCGCACCTTCCGGTACGGCTACCTTGTTACGACTTAGTCCTAATTACCAATCCCACCTTCGACGGCTCCCTCCACAAGGGTTGGGCCACCGGCTTCAGGTGTTACCGACTTTCATGACTTGACGGGCGGTGTGTACAAGACCCGGGAACGTATTCACCGCAGCGTTGCTGATCTGCGATTACTAGCGACTCCGACTTCATGAGGTCGAGTTGCAGACCTCAATCCGAACTGGGACCGGCTTTTTGGGATTCGCTCCACCTTACGGTATTGCAGCCCTTTGTACCGGCCATTGTAGCATGCGTGAAGCCCAAGACATAAGGGGCATGATGATTTGACGTCATCCCCACCTTCCTCCGAGTTGACCCCGGCAGTATCCCATGAGTTCCCACCATTACGTGCTGGCAACATAGAACGAGGGTTGCGCTCGTTGCGGGACTTAACCCAACATCTCACGACACGAGCTGACGACAACCATGCACCACCTGTTTACGAGTGTCCAAAGAGTTGACCATTTCTGGCCCGTTCTCGTATATGTCAAGCCTTGGTAAGGTTCTTCGCGTTGCATCGAATTAATCCGCATGCTCCGCCGCTTGTGCGGGTCCCCGTCAATTCCTTTGAGTTTTAGCCTTGCGGCCGTACTCCCCAGGCGGGGAACTTAATGCGTTAGCTGCGTCACGGAATCCGTGGAATGGACCCCACAACTAGTTCCCAACGTTTACGGGGTGGACTACCAGGGTATCTAAGCCTGTTTGCTCCCCACCCTTTCGCTCCTCAGCGTCAGTTACGGCCCAGAGATCTGCCTTCGCCATCGGTGTTCCTCCTGATATCTGCGCATTCCACCGCTACACCAGGAATTCCAATCTCCCCTACCGCACTCTAGTCTGCCCGTACCCACTGCAGGCCCGAGGTTGAGCCTCGGGGTTTCACAGCAGACGCGACAAACCGCCTACGAGCTCTTTACGCCCAATAATTCCGGATAACGCTTGCACCCTACGTATTACCGCGGCTGCTGGCACGTAGTTAGCCGGTGCTTTTTCTGCAGGTACCGTCACTTTCGCTTCTTCCCTGCTAAAAGAGGTTTACAACCCGAAGGCCGTCGTCCCTCACGCGGCGTTGCTGCATCAGGCTTGCGCCCATTGTGCAATATTCCCCACTGCTGCCTCCCGTAGGAGTCTGGGCCGTGTCTCAGTCCCAGTGTGGCCGGTCACCCTCTCAGGCCGGCTACCCGTCGACGCCTTGGTGAGCCATTACCTCACCAACTAGCTGATAGGCCGCGAGCTCATCCCTGACCGAAGTTCTTTCCAGCTGCTGAAGATGCCTTCGCAGCTCGTATCCGGTATTAGACGCCGTTTCCAGCGCTTATCCCAGAGTCAGGGGCAGATTGCTCACGTGTTACTCACCCGTTCGCCACTGATCCAGAGAGCAAGCTCTCCTTCACCGTTCGACTTGCATGTGTTAAGCACGCCGCCAGCGTTCATCCTGAGCCAGGATCAAACTCTCCGTAAAAGAATTTTGCTGCGAACGAACCGGAATAGGTTCGACCGAGCGAGTTTGAACTGACGATCGGATGTCATTACTGACAAATCCGTTTAATCTCAAAAGAATCTCACCGGCCAGCAAAGCTGACCGCGAGGTTTTTTGGCATTTGACAAGTGCACGCTGTTGAGTTCTCAAGGATCGGATGCTCCCGCAGGTCAGCCTCTCGGCATCCCCATCAGGGCAACTTCTCTATCTTATTCCCCGCGACCCGCCTGTCAAATCCGCACAATCCAACGTTTCCGCCGGAAGCACAATCATCGACCGCGACTCACGAGAAGTCAGGTCCGCCCTGCGTTTAGGCCTTTCAGCCGGTCTCGCGGGGCAACTTGTCTAGCTTACCCCACGAAATCCCGAACCTGCACCACGGCCACCAGACTGACATCCGGGGTCTGATTCTCACTCGCAGCCGATGCCGTCGCCGTCTCGGTCGAGCTTGCTCGAGTAGCCCGGTTCGCCGGCTCGGATGGGTGCGGCACCGGCGGCGCGCACCGCGGTGCAGTTCTCGTAGTAGACGCTCACCGGTGGGGCGGGGGCCGGCTCCACGGGCGCTGGCTGCACGGGCGCCGGTGCGGGCTCGGCGGGCGCGGGTGCAGGCGCGGGAGCGGGAGCGGCGTACGCCGAGGTCGCTGCGGGTTCCTCTGGGCACCCCGCGAGGACGCGGGCGATGGCATCGTGTTCGGCTTGGGTCACCCACAGCCTGTACGTCGCCTTCACCGATACCTGCCGGGCGACGTATGCGCAGCGGAACGCCTTGTTCTTCGGCAACCAGGTCGCCGCGTCCCCGTCGGCCTTCTGCGCGTTGGACTTGCCGTCCACGGCAAGCAGATTCAGCGGATCGTTCGCGAACGTTGCGCGCTGGTCGGCAGTCAGCTGCTGGGCTCCCTTCTGCCATGCGTCCGAGAGCGCCACGACATGGTCGATCTGCACCAGTTCGGAGGTCCCTTGGCCGCGGACGAAGCTGATGCTGGTCCCCGTGAGCGGGTCCGCGAGGACACCGCTCATGACCTTGCAGACTCCGGACTTCACCACGGCGGTCAGGTCCCGAGCAAGGGTGTCGTTGCGGGTGTCGCAGCCGTTTCGGTCGACATCCAGCCAGCGCTGTCCGAACTGATCCCGGTCATACCCGGTCCGCGCCGCGCGTCCCTTCACCTCGAGCGTTGCCAGGACGGCCAGCGCGGTCCTGTCCGCCGTCGCAGACCTGTCCGAGACCGTGGCGGCATCCCCCGCGAATGCGACCAGCGTCTCATCCGGCTCCGGCGCGGCAACCGACGTGGGGGTCGGGGTCGGCGTCGCGGCCGGGATGGCCCTCGCTGCGGCGGCGGGCTCCTTGTTCTGGGGGCCGAGCACAACTGCACTGAGGCTCCCCGTGATCAGGAACCCGATCAGCACCCAGGCCCACATCGGCAGGCGTCTGTGCACCTTTCCCGGAGCAGACGCGCGCGGCGGCACCGTCACAGGACCACCTCAGCCCACGCCGACACGGCGCGTCTCTTCGAGGCGAACTTTTGGCAACGGGTCCCCATGATTTTCCCCTGTGAAAGTCAACGAGGTGAATGCTATATGCACGGCGCCGATATTGTGGCAGCGGCCACGCGCTGCGGGTTATGCAGGCGGCCGTTATACAAAGTCCGGCGACCGGGCAGAATGCGCACTTCGCCGCACCGAATGGCAAGAATGGCCGGAAACGGCTGCATTCCCGACAGTGAGCCGCATTCCACAACTGTGAACGCTCATGCCGCGGATTTCCGCGGCTCGTGGTGGGGCGGGTGGGACTTGAACCCACGATCGTCGGGTTATGAGCCCGCTGCCTTGACCAGCTTGGCCACCGCCCCTCGAGCACCGAGCCTAGCGAACCTCGGTCGCACGGACACGCGTCACACGTTCGCGGCCTCAGCGCGCCGGGCGGTGATCGTCGTCGTCGTCGTGCACCGGCGGCTCCGGCCACACCTTGGAGACCGCCTCCGTCAACCGGACGGATCCGGTGCTCGGGGGCGCGTCGCGTCCGCCGGTCGCGCTGCCGCGTTCGATCGGCAGCTCCTGGCTGTCGCTGAGCACCTGCGGATGATTGCGCGCGAGCGAGATCACCCCGTACACGGCGACCGCTCCGGCCAGCCCGAAGCCGACCAAGGCGGGCCAGGGTGCGGTGGCCGCCTCCTGCAGGATGATCAGCCCGATCAGAACGGCGACCATCGGGTCGATCACGGTGAGCCCGGCGATGACCAGGTCGGGCGGACCGGCCGAATACGCGGTCTGCACGAAGTACGCGCCGACAGCGACCGCCGCCAGCAGTGAGATCAGACACAGCAGCGTGAGCCACTCGAAGTTGCCCGCCTGCACCCGCTTGATCACGACCTTGGCCAGCGTCGCGACGAACCCGTAGATCACGCCGGACGCGACGATGTAGAACAGCGCCTGCGCGCGCTTGCGCAACCAGATCCACAGGATGCTGAACGCGACGATGACCACCAGCAGCAGCAGGAGGATCGTGACCAGCTGCTGATCAGTCACCTTCTGCTCGGTGGCCACGAACGCGGCGATCGTGACGAAGATGAGGATGCCGCCGACGCAGGCGACGATGGCACGGATCGACTTCTTCGTCGGCTTGTGCCCGCTCACGCGCGAGTTCAGCAGCGTGGTGATCACCAGCGCAAGAGCGCCGAGAGGCTGTACGACGATCAAGGGCGCCAGGGCCAGCGCGCCCAGCTGACACAGGATGGCAAGAGCCAGCATCACGGTGCCGGCCACCCACGAGGGCCGTTTCAGCAGGCTCAGCAGCTGCCGTCCGGTCAAGCCCCGGCTGCCGGAAGAACCGGTCAGGCGCTCCACCTTCGCCACACCGCGGTGCTGATACTGCGCGCCGAAGGACATGAAGACCGCGCCCAGCAGCGCAAGGGGAATGCCGAAGAGGATGGCAGGATCGCGGAAGACGCCGACCACGTTCTGGGTCACGTCTTCGAGCGACAGGGGCAGCCACAGCACCCCTCGACACTAACCGCCAAGGCCGCTCGATAGGCTTAAGGCGTGGCCGTTCTGCCGATTCGCATCATGGGTGACCCCGTACTCCATGCCCCCGCTGACGCGGTGGGCGAGATCACCGACGAGGTGAAGCAGCTCGTCGCCGACATGTTCGAGACGATGGATGCCGCCCCCGGGGTGGGGCTTGCCGCCCCGCAGGTGGGCGTGCCGTTGCGGATCTACACCTACAGCTACCAGGACGACACCGGCGCACCCTGGCGGGGCGTGCTCATCAATCCCGAACTGTGGATGACTCCGCCCGAGCCGGGGCAACCGGACCCCGAGGAGGAGTCCGAAGGCTGCCTCTCGTTCCCGGGCGAGCGGTTCCCGCTCCGTCGCTCCGAGCGGGTTCTGGTCACCGGTCTGGACCTGGACGGGGCTCCGGTCGAGATCCGCGTGGACGGGTGGCGGGCCCGCATCATGCAGCACGAGTTCGACCACCTCGACGGCATCCTGTACGTCGACCGGCTGGACGACAGCGATTGGAAGACCGTGCAGAAGATCGCCCGCAAGCGGGGCTGGGGCCGTCCGGGCGCGTCCTGGACGCCGGGCGTCGATGACATCGACGCCTGAGGGAGCGCCTCGGGAAAAAGAAGCGACCCGGGGTGGAAGCCCGGGTCGCAGGTGAGGTCCGCGTTAGATGACGCGGGATCCTCGCTCCCCGGCTTGGACTCGAACCAAGAACCTATCGGTTAACAGCCGATTGCTCTGCCAATTGAGCTACCGAGGAAGACGCCCACCGGAGCGGGCAACTCGATCAGCTTAGCAAAAGGTTGAGCATCCTCTGAACGTCATGACACGACGAGTCGGCGGTCGGCGCCGCCGCTCGGAGTCCAGAGCAGATCATCCGCGCCGCGCCCGTACGCGATCGCGTGACCGCCGCGCAGAACGAGCACCTCGGCGGCGAGCTCGCGGGCCACGTCGGCTTCGTTGGTGACGATGATCGCGGACATGCCGTAGGCCTGCCGACGCCGCAGAATCGCGTCCCTGGCCGCGCGGCGAACTTCCACATCCATGTTGGAGAACGGCTCGTCCGCGATCAGGGTGCGAGGCTGCAGCACCAGCGCGCGGGCGAAGACGACCCGCTGGCGCATCCCTGCGCTCAGCTCGTACGGGTATTTCGCCGCCGCGCCGAGCGGGAGCATCAGCTCGTCCAGAAGGGTCGCCACCCGCACAGCCAGTGCCCGCTGATTCACGCGACGGTCCCGGCTGGTGATCGGCTCGCCGATCACTTCGGCGACCGTCATGCGGGCGGGCAGCCGCGCTCCCGCCGTCTGCGGCAGGTAGCCGGTCAGGTAGGTCAGCGTCCGGTGTGCTCGTCCCGGTCGCCGCACGGCGATCCCCTCGACATGCGCACTTCCTCCGACCACCCCCAGTCCCGGCTCGTCGGCACCCGCGAGCACGGCGAGCAGACTCGACTTCCCGGATCCGGTCGGGCCCATCACCGCCAGCGTCGCACCGTGGGCGACCTCGAACGAGACACCGTCGATGACGCGCAGATCGGGCCCCCCGCGCGCCGCCCGTGCGATCGAGAGGTCATTGGTGCGGATCGCGACGTCGGCGTCTCGAGGGCGTGGCATGTGTTCATCCTGCCGTGCGGCCCGGCTCCGCGCCAGCGACGCCGTCCGCGCTGTCTGCACGGTGCTACTGGTCGGACGCGTACAACTGGCGCTCGGCATCCAGTTCGCGCAGCCGCATCCGGATCACGCGACCCTCCTGCGAGTCTGGAGCGACGCGCTGGATGGCACCCAGCAGCTCCGTCTTCTGCCGATCCACGGCTCGGCCCACCAGCCTTCGTGCCAGCGACCCGGCCGATACGGTCGCGGCCTCATCCGAGAGCGCGGGGAAGTCCGCGGTCAGCAGCTCCGCCGCGAGCGAGCGATAGGGCTCGCGCACGGCGGACACGGCATCCGCAGCCCATCCGGGCCGGCTCATGTCCGGCGCGGCGGCGACGGCCTGGCGGACCGCTTCCAGGGCAGGATGCCGGAAGGGCAGTGAGAGGGAGCGATCGAGCAGGCTCGCGTCCAGGCGGTGTCCGAACTGGAGGATGCCCATGAGGGCGTCCCGTTCGAGCGCGACCTCCGCGCTGCGCGGAAGCGAGGCGATCGTGACGCGAACCGCAGGCTCCGGCTCCCCCGGCTCCTGCCGCGCGGGCGCAGCCGGGGCGCCCTCCCCCGGTCGCTGGGACGCGCCGCGTGCGGCCCGCTCCACCGCGGCGCGCACCTCAGCCAGCTCCAGTCCCAGGCGTCGGGCCAGGACGCGCACATAGCCGGGACGAAGGGACGGGTCCCGGATCTCGGCGACGATCGGAGCCGCGGCGCGCAGGCCGCCGGCACGCCCTTCCACGGTGGACAGGTCGAAGCCGGCCAGTCGTTGGTCGATGACGAATTCGAACATCGGGACCTTGTTGTCCATCAGTGCCCGCACCGCTCCGTCGCCGCGCTGCAGCCGCAGATCGCACGGATCCAGGCCACCGGGCGCGACTGCGACGTAGGTCTGCGCGGCGAAGCGCTTCTCCTCGCCGAACGCGCGCATCGCGGCCTTCTGCCCTGCGGCGTCCGGATCGAATGTGAAGACCACCTCGCCGGAGGCGGAGTCATCCCCCATCACCCGGCGCAGGACAGTGATGTGGTCGGTGCCGAAGGAGGTGCCGCAGCTGGCGATGGCCGTGGTGACGCCGGCCAGGTGGCAGGCCATCACGTCGGTGTAACCCTCCACGACGACGACGCGGTGGTCGCGGGAGATGTCCCGTTTGGCCAGATCCAGACCGTAGAGCACGTGCGATTTGCGGTAGATCGGCGACTCCGGGGTGTTCAGGTACTTCGGTCCCTGGTCGTCGTCGTAGAGCTTGCGCGCTCCGAACCCGATCACCTGACTGGTCACGTCGCGGATCGGCCAGACCGCGCGGCCGCGGAAGCGGTCGTACACGCCGCGCTGGCCCTGGGAGACCAGGCCGGCCGCGCTGAGCTCGTCGTCGCTGAACCCGAGCTTGTGCAGGGCGTCCCGCAGGTTGGACCACCCTTTCGGGGCGTATCCCACGCCGAAGTGGGCCGCTGCTCCCGCGTCGAAGCCGCGTTCCCCGAGGAACCGCCGCGCGGTGTCGGCCTCGGCCGTGGACAACTGGGTTCGGAAGTACTCCGCGGCTGCTGCGTTCGCCGCATACAGCCGCGCGCGACCGGTGGTCTCCGGCACCGCTCCGCCGTCCTCGTAGCGCAGCGTGTAGCCGATGCGACCGGCCAGTCGTTCCACCGCTTCGGTGAACGAGACATGATCCATCGCGCGCAGGAACGAGTACACATCACCGGACTCGTTGCAGCCGAAGCAATGGTAGAAGCCCGCCTGGGCGCGCACGTTGAAGCTGGGGCTGCGTTCGTCGTGGAAGGGGCACAGACCTTTCAGCGAGCCGATCCCGGCCGGCTTGAGCGCGACCCGTTCGCCGATGATGTCCGCGATGTTGGTCCGCGCCTTGACCTCGTCGACGTCCGCCTGCAGGATCCGCCCGGCCATCAGCTCTCGACCCCGCGACCGGGGCGCGACGCCCGGGGGGCCCACACCCCCAGCGATGCGGCGTCCACCTCGCCGACGAGGCGGCCGTGCCATGCGATCGCATGCTGGTCGGTCAGGCTGGCGACCTGGTCGACGACCACGCGGCGGCGCGCGGCATCGGTCTGCGCATCACGGAAGTCCTCGGCGTACACGGCGTCCAGCTCCTCCGGTCGCTCCCAGAGCGCCGTCGCCAGCCGTTTGAGCACCCGGCGCTGCTCCTTGTACACGCTCTTGCGTCCTTCGATCGATACGACCACCGCCCCGATGATGCCCTTGAGGACGGCCATCTCGGCCTCCACCACCCGCGGCACGACGACGTGAGCACGATAGCGCGTCAGCACAGAGGTGGCGTGGGCCTCGCGGGTCGCCGTCGTCGCGGCCCGCGCGAATCGGCCGATCAGATCGGACGTGAGGTTCTTCAGTCGCGCGTGGGACGCCCGCGTCCCGTCGAAGGAGGCGATCCACTCGGGCAGGCGCATCAGCCGGTACAGGGCGTCTTCGAGCTCGTCGCGCGCGAAGTCGAAGCCGACCCAGGACTGGATCGCAGACAGCAGCGCGGCGTGCTCGGAACCGGCGGACAGGAACGCCGGGTCCAGATAGCCGTTGACGATCGCGTCCTCGAAGTCGTGCACCGAATAGGCGATGTCATCGGAGAGGTCCATGACCTCAGCCTCGATGCAGCGCACACGCCCGGGGGCGTCGGCGCGGAGCCAGCGGAAGACGTCCTCGTCGTCCGGATACACCCCGAACTTCAGCCTGCCGCCGGGATCGGGCAGCGGGTGCTCGGACGTCCAGGGATACTTGCAGGTGGCGTCCAGGCTCGCCCGGGTCAGGTTCAGACCGTGGCTGCGCCCCGCCTGGTCGATCACCTTCGGCTCCAGCCGGGTCAGGATGCGCAGCGTCTGCGCGTTGCCCTCGAACCCGCCGCAGTCTGCAGCCCAGTCGTTGAGGGCGCGTTCGCCGTTGTGGCCGAACGGCGGATGGCCGAGGTCGTGACTGAGGCAGGCGGTGTCGACGACATCGGGCGAGAGCTGCAGCGCGGTGGCCAGCTCCCGGCCCACCTGGGCGACCTCGAGCGAGTGGGTGAGCCGGTTGCGGGCGAAATCCGCGGGGCTGGCCGGGCTGAGCACCTGGGTCTTGGCCGCCAGCCGGCGAAGTGCGGCCGAATGCAGCACGCGCGCCCGGTCACGCGCGAAGTCGTCGCGGCGAGAGCGGTGGTGCTCGGTGTAGAAGCGCGCGGCGTCCGCGTCGTCATAGCCTGAGGGGCGCTCGGTGGACAGCCGCAGCGCACCATCAGCCGCCACTGGTGTCCAGTTCCGCTTCGGCCAGGGTGCAGGATGCCTCGACCCCGAGGACTCGCGAATCCAGCCAGCCGTCCGGGAGCGCCGGCCGTTTCGGGGTGCCGGAGCGACCGCGCTGGCCTTCTGCCGGAGCGCCCGGGTAGGGCGCTTCCAGATCGAGCGTCGCGAGGAGAGCGTCGATCTCCTCCAGCGTGGACGCCGTCGCCAGTGCCGCACGGGTGTCGCCCCCGACCGGGTAGCCCTTGAAATACCAGGCGACATGCTTGCGGATGTCGCGGCATCCGCGTCCCTCGTCCTCGAAGAACTCCACCAGCAGTTCCGCGTGCCGGCGGAAGGCGCGCGCGACGAACCCGAGTGTCGCATCCACCGGATCGCCGGCGGCGATCCCCGGAGCGCCGAGCGCACGGGCCAGGTCGCCGAACAGCCACGGGCGACCCAGGCATCCGCGCCCGACGACCACGCCGTCGCAGCCGGTCTCGGCCATCATGCGGACCGCGTCCTCCGCCGCCCAGATATCGCCGTTGCCCAGAACCGGCACGCTGGTCACCGCCTGCTTGAGCGCGGCGATGGCACTCCAGTCCGCCTCTCCGGAGTAGAACTCCGAGGCGGTGCGGGCGTGCAGCGCGATGGCCGCCACCCCCGCGTCCTCGGCGATCCGGCCGGCATCCAAGAAGGTGAGGTGGTCGGAGTCGATGCCCTTGCGCATCTTGATCGTCAGGGGGATCTCGCCCGCTGCGCGCGCCGCACGCGAGACGATCTCTGTGAAGAGCTCGAGTTTCCACGGCAGCGCCGCACCGCCGCCCTTGCGAGTGACTTTTGGGACGGGACACCCGAAGTTCAGGTCGATGTGGTCGGCCCGGTCTTCTGAGACGAGCACGCGCACGGCCGCTTCGACGGTGGCGGGGTCCACGCCGTACAGCTGGATGGACCGCGGCGTCTCGGATTCGTGGTGCGTGATCAGGCGCATGGTCGTGGCGTTCCGCTCGACCAGTGCACGGGAGGTGATCATCTCGGAGACGTACAGTCCGGCGCCGTACTCACGACAGAGGCGACGGAAAGCGGTGTTCGTGATGCCGGCCATCGGCGCCAGTACGACCGGCGCGTCCAGCGCGATAGGCCCGATGCGCAGGGCGGATGCGGGAGCGATGGCAGTGGTCACAGCGTCCATTCTCCCAGAACGAGGCTGGGTACCGGCCTGCGCGCTAGCCTGTGGATATGACAGAGGCGACCAAGACCGATCTGCGCAGCATCCCGTTCGACACCGCCGATGGCGGTACGGCCACTCTTGCTGACTACGGCGATCAGGTGGTGCTCATCGTGAACGTGGCATCCAAGTGCGGATTGGCCCCGCAGTACGAGCAGCTCGAGGAGCTGCAACGGACGTACGGGGACCGCGGGTTCACCGTACTCGGCTTCCCCTGCAACCAGTTCATGGGACAGGAGCCGGGCTCGATGGAGGAGATCCTCGAGTACTGTGCGACCACCTGGGGCGTCTCCTTCCCCATCCTGGACAAGGTGAAGGTCAACGGCGGCAAGGCAGCCCCGCTCTACAAGGCGCTGAAGAAGGCGGACGACGCCGAGGGCGCCAAAGGCCCGATCCTGTGGAACTTCGAGAAGTTCCTGGTCACCCCCGGCGGCGACATCCACCGGTTCCGGCCGAAGGTCAAGCCCGACGACCCGGCGATCGTCGAGCTGATCGAGTCCAACCTTCCCCGCTGAGCCCGCTGAGCCGGCTCAGGCCTGGACGGGTTCCCGGCGTTCGTCCCAGACCTGACGGACGATCTGCGCGAATGCCTCTGCGGGCTGAGCTCCGGAGACGCCGTACTTTCCGTCGATGACGAAGAACGGCACGCCGTTGATGCCGTACGCGCTCGCCCGCGCCTGGTCGGCCCGCACGGCGGGCAGATAGCGTCCGCTCTGCAGCGCCTCACGCGCTGCGTCCGCGTCCAGTCCGACGTCGGTGGCCAGCGAGACCAGCTCGTCGTCGCGACCGAGGTGGCGTCCCTCGGTGAAGTAGGCGGACATCAGCCGCTCGGCCACCTCGTGCTGCCGTCCCTGCTCCTTGGCGAAATGCAGCAGCTCGTGGGCTTTGACGGTGTTGGTGTGCTTGAGCAGATCGAAGCGGTATGCCAGTCCGGCGTCTTCTGCGACACCGGTGACCCGCGCGAGCATCTCGCGAGCCTGCTCCGGCGAGATCCCCTTGTGGCGGCAGAGATACTCCTCTTCGCCGCCCTCGAAATCGACCGGGGTGTCCGGCGAGAGCTCGAACGAGTGGAACTCGACCTGCACGTCGGGAGCATCCGCGTCACCGGATGCCTGCTCCAGCCCTTTCTCCAGATTTCGCTTCCCGATGTAGCACCAGGGGCAGGCGATGTCACTCCACACGTCGATCTTTATGGCATCCGTCATTTTGCCTGCAACCACGCCGGTCGAACGGGAATTCCCGACATCGTGCACCACGGAACGGGAGTTGTGTGACTTTGTGCAATGATGACCCCGGCGCACGTGTCCACCCGGGGAGTGCGCGGAGAACTCGGTGAGGCATCGTGCGGGTCAGGGGAACCCGTCGCGCTGATAGTGCAGCGCGACGATCACGTCGCTTGGGGGCGACGTTAGGATGGTCGATCGGCATACTCGCCGTCGGCCTGTTCGGTCTTGCCGGCGCGGCCGTGGCCAGCGGTCAGGTGGGACAGCTGCTCGGCGGCGCATCGCCGACCCCATCGCTCACGCCCAGCCCATCCGCGACGCCGACTCCGTCGGTGACGCCCACCCCGACTCCCCCTCCGGCGCCGCCCGCCCCACCTGCCCCGCCCGTGCCGGTCTCGCCCGCGGACACCGCGTGCGCCACTGCCGTCACGATGTCCATCTGGGCGCACTATGACGACGACCTCATCTTCGGCAATCCCACCCTCCAGGATGCGATCGCCGGCGGAGACTGCATCCGCTCCGTCTTCCTCACCGCATCCGACGCGGGCCGAGGCACGGACTACTCGAAGGGGCGCGAGCTGGGCATCCTGCGCGCGTACAACACGATGCGCGGACAGCAGGGGTTCTGGGCGGAGCGCCCCGTCACCCTCCTGTCCGGCGCGGTGCTGAGCCAGTGGTCGCCGGAGGATGACCCCGACATCACGGTGGCCTTCCTTCGCCTGCCGGACGGCAACGTCAGCGGCGACGGGTTCGCCTCCACCGGCTACGCCAGCCTGCCGAAGCTGCTCAGCGGCGTGCTGCCGGTGCTCGCCCCGATCTACGGCGCTCCGCCGCTGTCCTCCGAGACGCTCGTCGCCTCGCTCGCAGAGCTGGTCCTGGCCTATCACCCGGCGCACCTCCTCACGCATGTGCCTGCGGATGCGGCCATGCACGCCGCGGGAGACCACCCCGATCACGGCGCGACCGGGATATACGCCCGCGCGGCATGGCAGCGCGCGGGGTTTCCCGCCGGCGAGGTCCGCTACGCCGTGGGCTACCCCTCCGAGTCGTTCACGATCAACGTCACCGGCGACACGCTGATCCGCAAGATCGACGCGTTCCGGGTCTACGCCGCGCAGGACTCCGTCGTGACGTGCGCGACGGATGCCGCGTGCCTGGCCATGCCCCGTTTCGGCGCGTGGCTGCAGCGCAGCTACCTGGCGACGGATGCTGAGCTGTTCCCCGCCGGATGAGCTGCACCCCCGGTGCGCCGCACACACCGGGCCCGACGAACCGTGTGGGATGATCGAAGACGTCCCCGAGGGGATGCGCACACACAGCAGCTTCGGGAACGGTGGCCATGGCCCGGTTCACACGCACGGTCGCCCTGCGGGTGCGGTCCATCCGCACGTTCGCGGTCGCAGCTGCCGTCATCGGCGTCCTCGCACTCGGCGGCTGCACCACCGGCGCGGTCCCGGGGTTCGACGGAATCGAACCCGAGCAGACCGCCGCCGCGGCGCCCCCGCCTCCTCCCTCTTCCCCTTCCTCTTCCCCTTCCTCTTCCCCTTCCCCCGACCCTTCCCCCGACGAGACCGCGCCGCCCACCGCGGTGCCGACGCCACCACCCTGCACCGCGACGACGATGTCGGTGTGGGCTCACCCCGATGACGACCTGCTCTTCCTCCAGACCGTGATCGGCGCCGACATCGCGGCGGGAAACTGCGTGCGGACGGTGTTCCTGACCTCGGGTGATGCCGGCCGCGGAGCCGACTACTCGAACGGCAGGGAAGCCGGCCTCATGCGCGCCTACGACGTCATGCGCGGCGCGAGCACCCCGTGGGCTGCCCAGTCGGTGACGCTGTCCACCGGTGCGCAGACGACCGTGTGGCAGCCCGCGGACGACCCGCGCCTGTCCATCGTCTTCTTCCACCTGCCGGACGGAAACCTCTACGGACAGGGCTACCCCGCCACCGGCGAGCTCAGCCTCGCCAAACTCGCCGCCGACAAGATCCTGACGATCCCCAGCGTCGGCGGCGCGTACCAGCTCAGCTGGGGTCAGATCGTCGACTCGCTGCGCGAACTGGTCGGACAGTTCGCGCCGACCACGCTCCACACGCATGTTCCCGGAAGTGCGCAGCGATGGGCCAAGGGCGATCACGCCGACCATGCCATCACCGGCATCCTGGGTCGGGCGGCGTGGCAGGCGGCCGGTTTGCCGGAGAGCCTGGTCAGGTACGCGGTGGGGTACCAGACGGTGGAGTACCCGCCGAACCTGGCCGGTCCGCTTCTGGAGAGCAAGATCGCCGCGTTCCGCGCCTACGCGGCCGGGGACTCGGTGGTGATCGGGTGTCATGACGACGCGAGCTGCCTCGCGCTTCCCCGGTTCGGCGACTGGCTCCAGCGCGAGTACACGCGGACCGAAGCCGAATTGTGGCAGTGACCGCTGCTCAGAGCGCGGGGATCTCCGGGGTGTCCACGGCTCCGCCGAAACGGCGATCACGATTCACGTACAGACCGATCGCGTTCCACAGCTCCGTGCGGGTGAAATCCGGCCACAGTGTGTCCAGGAAGACGAACTCGGCGTAGGCGGACTCCCAGAGCAGGAAGTTCGAGGTCCGCTGCTCTCCGCTGGAGCGCACGAACAGGTCCACGTCGGGCATGTCGGGCTGGTAGAGCCGCTTCTGGACGAGCTTCTCGGTGACCGCCGAGGGACGCAGGCGCCCCGCGGCGATGTCCTCCCCGATCGAACGCATCGCGTCGACGATCTCCACCCGGCCGCCGTAGTTGACGCACATCGTGAGGGTCAGCACGTCGTTGCCCGCGGTGAGGCGCTCGGCGTACTGCAGTTCCTTGATGACCGATCCCCACAGCCGGGGTTTGCGCCCCGACCAGCGCACCCGCACGCCCCATTCGTTCAGCTGATCCCTGCGCCGGTGCAGGACATCGCGGTTGAATCCCATCAGGAACCGGACCTCCTCCGGCGAGCGGCTCCAGTTCTCGGTCGAGAAGGCGTACACGCTGAGGTGTCGCACCCCGGCCTGAATGGCTCCGGCGACGACATCCAGCAGCGCCGCCTCGCCCGCGCGGTGCCCTTCGATGCGGGTCTGACCTCGGCGGTTCGCCCACCGGCCGTTGCCGTCCATGACGATCGCGACGTGCGCGGGAACCTTTCCCTGCGGGAACGTCGGCGGATACAGTCCGGTCCAGTCGACGCTCTTGTAGGGGACGGCGTCGCGATGGGTGAACGGCTTCGGGCTCACGTGGCAGCCTCGACGTGCTGCAGCGACCGGATGCCGCGCTCCAGGTGCCACTGCGCGTACGCCGCGATCAGACCGGACGCCGATCCGCGGGTGGGGGCGGATGCCGCGTCCACCACGGCCCACTCCCCCTCCATCAGCGCCACCAGCAGAGCGGCGGTGGGCAGATCCACGCGGGCGGCGCCGACGGGCGCGCAGTCGCGGCACACCATCCCGCCGAGCTGCGCGACGAAGGTGTCGTGCGGGCCGGCTGCGCCGCATCGCGCGCAGTCGGCGAGGCCGGGCGCCCATCCGGAGAGCGCCATGGCGCGCAGCAGATAGGAGTCCAGGATGCTGCGGGGAACGTGCTCGCCGCGCGCGAGCGCGCGGAGGCCCCCGACGAGCAGGAGGTACTGCTGCGCAGTGGCTTCCGCCTCGTTGAGCCGGTCGGCCGCTTCCACCATCGCGTTCGCGGACGTGTACCGGTCGTAATGCACCGCGATCTCGGCACCGTACGAGCCGAGGGATTCCGCCTGCTGCACGATGTCCAGCGATCGGCCTTCATACAGCAGCACGTCGGCCACCATGAACGGCTCCAGACGGGCGCCGAACCGCGAGGAGGTGCGTCGCACCCCCTTGGCCACGGCACGGAGCTTGCCGTGCCGGCGGCTGAGCATGGTCAGGATGCGATCCGCTTCACCCAGCTTGTGGGTGCGCAGGATCACGACCTCGTCGCGGAAGGTGGGCACCCCCCAATTATGGTCGCCACCGCCCTGCCCGCGGTGCGCCGAGCCGCGGTCTGACGGCGGGGCGTGTGGGCTGTTGCGGGGATCATCCCAGAATGGAGGCATGAAAGAGCAGGTGTTCACGATCCCGCTGTGGGCCGACCTCCTGGCGGTGGGGCTCGGTGGGATCCAGGGCGCCCTGTTCGCCTCGGGATTCCGGGGTCAGCAGCGCCTGGATCTGCTGGGTGTGGCGATCATCGGCATCGTAGTCGGCATGGGCGGCGGGCTGATCCGCGACCTGCTGCTGAACGAGCCGCCGACCACGCTGCAGAGCAACTGGTACCTGCTCACCGCGATCGCGGCCGCGCTGTTTGGAATGCTGCTGGCCGGTCCGCTGAGCAAGCTCAACGGGATCATCGTCGGGATGGATGCCGTGGTGATCGGCCTGTTCGGCGCGTTCGGGACCAGCAAGGCCCTGGCGATGGGACTGCCGCTGGTGCCCGCCGTCTTCGTCGGCGTGTGCTCCGCCGTCGGCGGCGGAATCCTCCGTGACGTGTTCATGGGGATTCCGGTGGCGATCATGCACGTCGGCTCGCTGTACGCCGTCGCCGCAGCCACCGGATGCTTCCTGCTGGCGGGTCTGGAGGCCCTCGGGGTGCCGCTGGCGATCGCCGCCACCGCCGGGGTGTCCCTGACCGCCGTGATCCGGTTGCTGGCCGTGGTGTTCGACCTGTCGCTGCCCGAGCAGCGCATGCTCTACCGCCGCAAAGTCGCCTCCGAGACCGGTGCCATGCCGATCATCAAGCGTCGCCGTTCCGCCTGATCGGCCGACGCGCGCCGGCTGCGACGCTAGACGCTCGCCAGCTGCGCCGAGGCTTCGCGGGTGCGGATCGCGCGATTCACGCAGGACACGATCGCCTTCAGCGATGCCGTGGAGATGTCGCCGTCGATGCCGACGCCCCAGAGGCGCTCGCCTTCGACCTGCAGCTCGACGTAGGCCGCGGCCTGCGCGTCTCCGCCCGCGCTGAGCGTGTGCTCGACGTAGTCGTACAGCGAGACGTCGAAGCCGCGTTCGCGCAGGATCTCCAGGAACGCCGCGATCGGCCCGTTTCCGTGGCCCGAGGCTTCGACGCGGTCCTCGCCGTCGCGCAGCGAGACCTCCAGGGTGACGTCGCCGGCCAGATCGCTCTGCGTGCGCGTGGAGTGCAGTTCGAACCGTCCCCAACGATCTTCGGCCACGGCGGACGGCAGGTACTCGTCGGTGAAGATGCGCCAGATCTGATCGCTGGTGACTTCTCCGCCGTCGGCGTCCGTCTTGGCCTGCACGACGCCGGAGAACTCGATCTGCAGTCTGCGCGGCAGGTCCAGAGCGTGGTCGCTCTTGAGCAGATACGCCACGCCGCCCTTGCCGGACTGTGAGTTCACCCGGATGACGGCCTCGTACGAGCGCCCCAGGTCCTTCGGGTCGATCGGCAGGTACGGAACGGCCCATTCCAGCTCGTCGACCGAGACCCCTTCTGCGACGGCCTGTGCGGCCATCGCTTCGAATCCCTTCTTGATCGCGTCCTGGTGGGAGCCGCTGAAGGCGGTGAAGACCAGGTCGCCGGCCCAGGGGCTGCGCTCGTGCACGGGCAGCTGGTTGCAGTACTCGGCGGTGCGCTTGACCTGGTCGATGTCGCTGAAGTCGATCTGCGGATCGATGCCCTGCGTCAGCATGTTGATGCCCAGGGCGACCAGATCGACGTTGCCGGTGCGCTCGCCGTTGCCGAACAGGCACCCTTCGATGCGGTCGGCGCCGGCCATGTAGCCCAGCTCGGCGGCGGCGATGGCCGTGCCGCGGTCGTTGTGCGGGTGCAGGGAGAGGATCACATTCTCGCGATGTGCGAGGTGACGGCTCATCCACTCGATGGAGTCGGCGTACACGTTCGGCGTCGCCATCTCGACGGTCGCCGGCAGATTAACGATGACCTTCCGCTCAGGCGTCGGCTCGAAGATCTCGATGACCTGGTTGCAGACGTCGACGGCGAATTCGAGCTCGGTGCCGGTGTAGCTCTCGGGCGAGTACTCGTAGTACACCGTGGTCTCGGGGATGCGCTGCTCGAACTGCCGACACAGGCGCGCGCCCTCCAGCGCGATGTCGATGACACCCTGCTTGTCGGTGCGGAACACGACGTCGCGCTGCAGAACGCTGGTGGAGTTGTAGAGGTGCACGATCGCCTGCTTCGCGCCGGCGATCGACTCGTAGGTGCGCTCGATCAGGTGTTCGCGCGCCTGCGTCAGCACCTGGATCGTGACGTCATCGGGAATGACGTCCTCTTCGATGAGGTGGCGGACGAAGTCGAAGTCGGTCTGGCTGGCAGACGGGAACCCGACTTCGATCTCCTTGTATCCCATGCTCACCAGAAGATCGAACATGATCCGCTTGCGCTCGGGGCTCATCGGGTCGATGAGCGCCTGGTTGCCGTCGCGCAGGTCGACCGCGCACCAGCGCGGTGCGGTCGTGATGCGGGCGCCAGGCCACGTGCGGTCGGGCAGGTGCACCGCGATCTGCTCGTGGTAGGGCCGGTACTTGTGGATCGGCATGCCGGAAGGCTTCTGGTTGTTGTCCATGTCGTCGCTTGCTCTCTCGTCAGATGAGGGGGGCCAACACCAAGCTCCGCGACGAGGAGGGCCCTAGATCGAGGACTCGTCGCGGCGGCTAAGAAGGAGCCGGCCGAAGCGCATTCCTCAACGATACACCGCCGCGAGAGCAGGTTGCGAAGGGGCATGTATCAGAGCCTCCGGAAGCGGGCTCTGAGTCATCAAATGCCGCCGCCCGGCGCACGGCTCGAACAGCCGCGCCTCCCGGTCCGGCCGGTGACTTCCTTCCCTACCTATGCCAGGAGGCAACCGTGTCCATGTTCCATTCCAACACCGAGAGACGCGTCGCGACTGCGGTCGCGCTGGTCGCCGCCGGCGGCCTCGCGCTCTCCGCGTGCATGGCGACTCCCGCCGCCGCCGACCCCGAGAAGTCCCCCGCCGTGGGCTTCGATGACCTGCAGTCCGCGACCGTCTACATCAAGGGCCAGGGCACCTTCATCGACCCCGGCACGCTGGATCCGGCCGAGGGCCGCTGGATCGGGTCCGGGTTCATCGTCAGCGCGGACGGCCTCGTCATGACCAACAACCACGTCGTGACCGGCGCCGGGACACTCAACGTCTACATCGGCGGAGACGAGAAGAAGGAGGTGCGTGCCAAGGTGCTCGGCGCCTCGGAGTGTCTGGACCTCGCCGTGCTGCAGCTCACCGGCGGCGACTACCCGCACCTCGACTGGCACGACGGCGACATCGAGACGGGCCTCGACGTCTACTCGGCCGGCTACCCGTTGGGCGTCGCCGAGGAGTACACGCTGACCCGCGGCATCGTGTCCAAGCAGGACTTCCCGCTCGACACGCAGTGGGCGTCCCTCGACCACGTCATCGAGCACGACGCGCGGATCCGCGGCGGCAACTCGGGCGGCCCGCTCGTCGATGAGGAGGGGCGCCTGGTCGGCGTCAACTACGCCGGCGACGACAGCCTGGACTACAACTTCGCCATCCACCGCGATGAGGCGCAGGCGGCCATCGAGTCGCTCGCGGCCGGTGAGGCGGTCGACTCGCTCGGCATCAACGCCAAGGGCTGGGTCAGCGAGGACGGCTCGATCGCCGGCATCTGGGTGTCGTCGGTGGATGCCGGCGGCCCGGCCGACCGCGCCGGCGTCGAGCCCGGCGACCTGGTGTACAAGCTCGCCGGCGTGAGCGTCGGCGTGGACGGCACCCTCGCCGACTACTGCCAGGTGTTGCGCACGCAGGGCTCGGACGCGACGATCGACCTGCAGATCTACCGCCCCGCCACCGACCAGCTGCTGGACGGCCAGGTCAACGGCAAGGAGGTGACGGTCACCGCCTCGAACGTCTTCGGCGGCACGGCGGCCGACACCGGCGGGTTCACCACCGTGACCGACGACTCGCGCGTCCTGAGCGTCTCGGTGCCGAGTGACTGGTCGCAGATCGACGGCGAGGGCTTCTCGGCCGAGGACGGCACGCAGTGGAATTCGTTGTCGGCGGCGCCCGACCTGGCGGCGTTCTGGTCCGGCTACACCGCACCGGGCATGCAGCTGGTCGCCTCTCAGGGCACCGGCCAGTCCGCGCAGACCATGCTCGACACGATGTCGGCGACCTTCCAGGGCAGCTGCACCTCGGTCTCGGCGGCGCAGTCGTACGACGACGGCTGGTACGCGGGTGTCTACAGCGAGTTCCAGTGCGGCTCGACGACGGCCGTGGTGATCTCGACGCTGGACGAGGCGAGCAACCACGTGGTGGTGATCGTCCAGCTCGCGTCCGATTACGAGAAGCAGTCCGCGCTCCCCGAGATCCTGGCGACGTTCCAGGCCTCGCTCTGATCAGGTGAGACGATGCGGGTCATGCCGACACTGTGAAGACATGACCCGCATTCGTCGTCTCGCCCTCGCCGTCACGGCCGGCGCGCTCATATGCGCGCTGGCGGCCTGCGCCACCCCGACACCGTCCGACTCGTCTCCCGCCGGGTCGGGAGCTTTCGCGTCTCCAGAGCTGCCCGACGGGGACGTCATCGGTCAGGGCACCGTCATCGACGCGGACGGGAGGGTGAGACTGTGCCTGGGACCGATCGCGGAATCGTATCCGCCGCAGTGCGCCGGCCTGCCGGTCACGGGCTGGACGTGGGAGGACGTCGAGGGTTACGAGACCGCCGGCGACACCAGGTGGGGCGCCTACGCGGTGCAGGGGACGTACGACGGCGAGTCGTTCACCGTGACGCAGCCGCCGGTAATCCTGGCTCTCTACGACCCGATGACCAGTCCGGATCCGACCGGGGCCGAGCCGGGCAGGGGAATCGCCACCGAACTGCAGGCGATCCAGGATGAGCTGCCGGGTCTGCTGGGCAGCGACCTGCTGTCCGCGTCGGTCGCGGACAGCAGGCTGTGGATCGACGTCGTCTGGGACGATGGGACGCGGCAGGCTGTCGCGGACGCGGTGTACGGCGAGGAGGTCATCGTCGTGCGCTCCGCGCTGCGGCCGGTGCAGGGCTGACACCGCCGGCGCTGCCGCGGTGGATCAGAAGCCGAGGCGCCCCAGCTGCTTGGGGTCGCGCTGCCACTCCTTGGCCACCCGCACGTGCAGCGACAGGTACACCCGTGAGCCGATGAGCGGCTCGATGCCCGCCCGCGACCGCGCGCCGACGCTGGCCAGCCGTGAGCCCTTGTGCCCGATGATGATCGCCTTCTGACTGTCGCGCTCCACCACGATGTCGGCGAAGATGTCCGTCAGGTCGGAGTCCTCGCGCTTGGCGATGTCCTGCACGACGACCGCGATCGAGTGCGGAAGCTCGTCGCGGACGCCCTCCAGCGCGGCCTCCCGGATGATCTCCGCGATCCGGTCGTCGGTGGACTCGTCGGTGACGACTCCCTCCGGGTACAGCGCGGGACCGGTCGGCATCAGCGAGAGCAGCTCGCGCGTGAGCACATCCAGCTGCTCGTTGGTCAGCGCCGACAGCGGGATCACGGCATCCCAGTCATCGCGCAGGGCGTCGACCTCGAGCAGGCGCTCGGTGATCTGCTCCCGGCTGGCGGCATCCGTCTTCGTCACGATCGCGACCTTCTTCGCGCGGCGGTAGCCGTCCAGCGATTCCGCGATGCGGCGATCTCCGGGCCCGACCTTCTCAGTGGCGGGCACGCAGAAGCCGATGACGTCCACGTCGCCCAGGACCTGTTCCACCAGATGGTTCAGCCGCTCACCCAGCAGGGTGCGCGGACGGTGGATGCCGGGCGTGTCCACGATCACGAGTTGACCGTCCGGCCGGTTCAGGATGCCGCGGATCGCGCGCCGGGTCGTCTGCGGCTTGTCGCTGGTGATCGCCACCTTCTCGCCGACCAGGGCGTTGGTCAGGGTCGACTTGCCGACGTTCGGACGTCCGACGAAGGTGACGAAGCCCGATCGGAAGTCCGGCCCCGACCTGAATTCGGAGGTTCGCGCCGACCCCGGCTCGGCCGAGGACTCTGCGGGCTCGCTGGGCATCATTCGCCTCTCTTGGCGCCGCTCTTGGCGACGCCGATCTCGCCGGTGCGCGGTGGGCGCCCGCCGTTGACTTCTTCGGCGGCGCGCGACGGTGCGCTCCGTTCCACGAACACCGACGCCAGGCCGCGGCCCCGGCCGCGCGACGCGCCGCCGGTCAGAATCAGTCCGCCGTACTCGGCCGTCACGCCGGGCTGGGGCACCTGCCCGAGCGCCTTGCCGAGGAGGCCGCCCACGGAGTCGACGTCCTCATCCTCGAGCTCCAGCCCGAACAGGTCGCCGACCTGGTCCAGTCCGAGGCGCGCGCTGACGCGGTACTTTCCGGGCTCGAGTTCCACGACCTCATCGGCACGGGGGTCGTACTCATCTGAGATGTCTCCGACGAGCTCCTCGATCAGATCCTCGAGGGTGACCAGACCGGACACGCCGCCGTACTCGTCCACGACCAGGCAGACGTGCACCGCTTCGCGCTTCATCTGCTGCAGGAGAGTCTCCGCCTTCATCGACTCCGGGACGAAGACGGCCGGACGCGCGATGCGGCTGATCGGCGCGTCCCGCCAGCCGGTCTCATCCCGGAAGCCGAATTGCACGAGATCCTTCAAGTACAGGACGCCCACCACGTCGTCGGCATCGTCATCGACGATCGGGATGCGCGAGACGCCCTTCTCCAGGAAGGTCGTCATCGCCTCCCGCGTCGAGGCGGCCGCATCGACGGTCACCATGTCGGTGCGGGGCACCATCACGGCCCGCACGAACGTGTCGGTGAAATCGAAGACCGAGTGGATGAGCTCGCGGTCGTCCTCCTCGATCAGCTCGTTCTCGGCCGCTTCGTCGATGATGCTGAGCAGCTGCTCTTCGGACGCGAAGGACGAGCCGCGCGCGACGCCAGGGGTGACGCGATTGCCGAGGGCGACCAGTCCGTGCGCGAGCGGGCCGAGGAGGATGCGCACGCCGCGGATGACCGGCGCGGCGCCGCGCAGCAGGCCCTTGGCGTGCTGGCGCCCGACGGTGCGCGGGCTGGCGCCCACCACCACGAAAGAGACACCGGTCATGATGACCACGGCCGCCAGCATCGCCCACCAGATGTTCTCGAACAGGATGGTGAATGCCACCGTGACCAGCACGGCGGCGCCGGTCTCGGCCAGGATTCGGATGAAGACCACCGCGTTGGCGTGGGCGTCCGGATCGATCGCGATCTTCCGCAGCGCGGCGGCGTTGCGGCCGCCCTCGCCCAGCTCGGCCAGATCGGCTCGGGAGGTGACACTCATGGCCGCATCGATCGCGACCATCAGAGCGCCGAACGCGATCAGCAGGATCGCGGCGAGCAGGAGAAGTGCTGCGGTCATGCGCGCCGTCGTCGCTCGGCGACGTGGAAGCTCATGATCAGGTCGTTCTGCACACCGAACATCTCGCGTTTGTCCTCCGGCTCGGCATGATCGAACCCGAGCAGGTGAAGCAGGCCGTGGGTGGTCAGCAGGATCAGCTCATCCATCGTGGAGTGCTTGGCCGCGACCGCCTGCGTCTCGGCGACCTGAGGGCACAGCACGATGTCGCCCAGGAGCCCCGCCGGGGTCGGCATCTCCTCGGTCCCTGGGCGCAGCTCGTCCATCGGGAAGCTCAGCACGTCGGTCGGGCCGGGCTCGTCCATCCATTGGACGTGCAGCGCCTCCATCGCGCCCTCGTCCACGAGGAGGATGGCCACATCGGCATCCGCGCTCACGTGGAGCTCGGCGAGGTTGTGCTCCATGAGACGAAGCAGCACGGTCTCATCGACCGCGAATCCGGATTCGTTGCCGATCTCGATCGTCACGATCTGCCCCGCTTCGGAAGGTGGTCGCGCGGACCGGCCGGTCGCGCGCTGGTGCGCCGTTCGGCGCGGTTGGCGAACTCGGCGGCCTCGTCGCGCTCGCGACGGGTGGCGAGTCGGCGTTCGTCGTACTCGGTGTACGCGTCGACGATCCGCCCCACCAGATTGTGGCGCACCACATCCTCGCTGGTGAGGTACGCGAAGTGGATGTCCTCGATCTCACTGAGCACGCGGGTGACCAGTCGCAGACCGGACGCGCCCTGCGGGAGATCGATCTGCGTGATGTCGCCGGTCACGACCATGCGGGTACCGAAGCCCAGCCGGGTCAGGAACATCTTCATCTGCTCCGGCGTGGTGTTCTGCGCCTCGTCCAGGACCACGAACGAATCGTTCAGCGTCCGGCCGCGCATGTACGCCAGCGGTGCGACTTCGATGGTTCCGCTCGCCATCAGCTTGGGCACCAGCTCGGGATCCATCATCTCGTTCAGCGCGTCGTACAGCGGCCGCAGGTAGGGGTCGATCTTGTCGTTCAGCGTGCCGGGCAGGAAGCCGAGCCGCTCGCCGGCTTCGACCGCGGGGCGGGTCAGGATGATCCGGCTGACCTCCTTGCGCTGCAGCGCCTGCACCGCCTTGGCCATGGCCAGATAGGTCTTTCCGGTGCCGGCCGGGCCGATCCCGAAGACGATCGTGCTCTCCTCGATGGCGTCGACGTACGCCTTCTGTCCGAGGGTCTTGGGCCGGATGGTCCGCCCCCGCGACGAGAGGATCGCTTCGCCGAGCACTTCGGAAGGGCGCGGGGAGCCTTCGGATTGGAGGATGCGGTTGGAGGAGGACACATCGGTCGGACCGAGCGAGTGACCGGCTTTGGTCATCGCCAGCAGCTCTTCGACGAGGCCGCGCGCAGCGGCGACGGCCGCGGCATCCCCGGTCAGGGTGATCTCGTTGCCTCGGACGTGCACATCCACCTCGGGGTGCTCGCGCTCGACGACGCGCAGCAGCCGGTCCTGGGGTCCCAGGAGCTGCACCATCGCGACCCCGTCCGCGTACAGACGTTCCACCGTGGCGTCGGCGTCAGCCACCGAGACCCGATTCGGTCAGGTCCCCGGCCAGGACGTGCCCGTGGACGTGGAAGACGGTCTGACCGGAGCGGGGGCCGGTGTTGAAGACGAGTCGGAAATCGCCATCCGCGTGCTCGGCGGCCACCGAGTTGGCCAGCCCGACCAGCTCGGCGAGCAGGTCGGGATCGCCCGCCGCCAGCTCCACGACGTTCCGGTATTCGTCGGACTTGGGGATCACCAGCAGGTGCACGGGCGCACGGGGCGCGATGTCGCGGATCGCGAACGCGTTCTCCGTCTCGGCGATGATCTCCGAGGGGATCTCGCCGTTCAGGATGCGGGTGAAGATCGACGGTTCGCTCATCCGGCCAGTCTACCGGCGGGGCACCTGCCGCGGCGGGCGCTCACCAGCGTCCCAGTGCGGCGTTGAGGACGGCCAGGGCCGCGGGACCGGCGGTCGAGGTGCGCAGCACGGTGTCCCCCAGTCGGGCCGCGGTCGCCCCGGCGCGCTGCAGGAGCAGCAGCTCTTCCGGAGCGATGCCGCCTTCTGGTCCGACGACGAGGATCACCTCGCGCGTTCCGGGGCTCAGGCTCAGAGCGCTCAGGCGCAGGTCGGCGGAGGGCTCGAGGACGATGACGTGGGATGCCGCGGCGCGCGCTGCCAGCTCGGCGGCCGTCGCCAGCGGTGCGACGTCCGGAACCCACGCCCGGTGCGCCTGCTTGGCGGCTTCGCGCACGATCGCCGCCCAGCGAGTGCGGCCCTTGTCCGCCTTCGCCGCGTCCCACCGGGAAACGCTCCGGGCGGCCTGCCACGGGAGGATCTCGTCGACTCCGAGTTCGGTCGCCGCCTGGACCGCAAGCTCATCGCGATCCCCCTTGGCCAGCGCCTGCGCGAGCACGATGCGCGGGACGGGAGCGGGGATGTCGGCGCGCGCCGTGATCCGCACCACCACCTCTCGAGGCGACACAGATTCGCACTCCCCCGACAGCCACGTACCTCGGCCATCGCCGACGGTGACGCCCTCACCGACCCGGACTCGGCGGACCGCCGCCGCGTGATGCGCCTCGGCGCCGGTCAGCAGAACCGTGTCACCGGGCTGCGCCTCCACCGCGCTGCGCTGGACGGCCTCCGGCAGCAGGAAGTGCAGCGCCACCGGTCATCCGTTCCGGAAGCGGTCGCGCAGCTTCGCGAACAGTCCCTGGTGGAATTCGGCCAGTCGCGGCGGCGGCGACTTGGTCCGCTTGGCGAACTCTTCGACCAGGGCGCGCTCCTTGGCATCCAGCCGGGTGGGCGTGACCACGTGAACGCCCACGCGCAGGTCGCCGCGCTGCGTGCCCCGCAGCGGGGTGATGCCGCGACCCTTGATGGTCAGCACGTCGCCGCCCTGAACCCCCGGCCGGATCTCCAGGTCGACAGGTCCGTCGAGGGACTCGATGGTCGTGGTGGTGCCCAGGATCGCATCGGGCATCGACACCTCCAGCGTCGCGAGCAGGTCGTCCCCGTCACGGCTGAACTCCTCATCCGGCGAGACGGTGACCTCGATGTAGAGATCGCCGTTGGGACCGCCGGCGGGGCCGACCTCGCCGGACCCGGGAAGCTGCAGCCGCAGACCCGTCTCCACGCCGGCGGGGATGTCGAGCGAGACGGTGCGTCGGGCGCGGACGCGGCCCTGGCCCTGGCAGGTGGCGCACGGGTAGGGGATCGTCGTGCCGTAACCCTGGCAGACGCCGCACGGCTGGCTGGTCACGACGTTTCCGAGCAGGCTGCGCACGGTGCGCTGCACGTGGCCGGACCCGTGGCAGATGTCGCACGTGACGGGGGACGTTCCGGGCTGGGTGCACGATCCGTGGCACGTGTCGCACAGCACCGCGGTGTCCACGTCGATGTCCCGATGCACGCCGAACACGACGTCCTTCAGGTCCAGGGTCACCCGGACCAGCGCGTCCTGCCCGCGCTCACGACGGGACCGCGGCCGTCCGGCGCGCTGGCCTCCCCCGGACCCGAAGAAGGTCTCGAAGATGTCGCCGAAGCCGCCGAAGCCCTGCGCGCCGCCGCCGAAGGGCGAATCGTTCCCGCCGACGTCGTAGCGCGCCCGCTGATCGGGGTCGCTCAGCACGTCGTACGCGTGGGTCACGAGCTTGAATCGCTCGGAAGCGTCATCTCCGGGATTGACGTCGGGATGAAGCTCCCGCGCAAGACGCCGGTACGCCTTCTTGATCTCGTCCGGGGTCGCGTCGCGCGCAACTCCGAGGACCTCGTAGTGGTCGACCACAAATCGCCTTCCTGTCCGCGCGTCGCGCGGGATCATCTGGTTCCGGATGCCGCGTCAGCGGGCACTCTCGTCTTCGTCGAGCATCCGGGTGAGATAGCGCGCGACGGCTCGTACCGCCGCGAAATTCGTCGGATAGTCCATCCGCGTGGGGCCGAGCAGGCCGACCCTGGCCCGAGCGCCGGTGGCGTCGTATTCGCTCGCCACGACCGATGCCTCGGCCAGCCCGAACGGCTCGTTCTCCCGACCGATGCTGGCCGCCAGACCGTGATCGTCCGCCACCATCTCGCTCATCAGCTTCATGAGGGTCACCTGCTCCTCGATCGCCTCGAGCAGCGGATAGATGCTCCCTCGGAAGTCCGCCTCGCTGCGCGCGAGATTGGCTGCGCCGGCCATGACGAGCCGGTCGTGGCGGAATTCCTCGAGCTCTTCGGCGAGGACCCGCACGATCGCCGCGGTCGCCACGTCCGGTGGCGTCGGCGACGGGTCATCCTGTGCCAGGCGCTCCTGCACGCGCTGGACGCCCTCACGCACAGGCAGGCCGACCACGAGGGAGGCGACCTCGGCGCGCACCCGAGCCAGATCCTCGTCGTCGAACTCGTCTCGGACCAACGCGAGCCGCTGCGAGACCCGGCCGGTGTCGGTCACCACGATCACCAGGATGCGCCCGCCGCCGAGCTGCACCAGCTCGACGTGCGAGATCGTGGCGCGCGCGAAGGACGGGTACTGCACGATGGCGACCTGACCGGTCAGCTGAGTCAGCGCACGCACCGTCCGCGCCAGCACGTCGTCGAGGTCGCCGGGGCCATCGAGGAACGCCGAGATCGCGCTGCGCTGGGCCGGCGACAGGGGCCGCACTTCGGCGAGATGATCGACGAAGACGCGATAGCCCTTGTCGGTGGGGACGCGACCAGAGGAGGTGTGCGGGGCTGCGATCAGCTCCTCGTCCTCCAGCAGGGCCATGTCGTTGCGGATCGTCGCTGCGGACACGCCGAACGCGTGGCGTTCCACGATGGCCTTGCTGCCGACCGGCTCGCGCGTGTCGACGAAGTCCTGAACGATCGCCCGCAGCACCTGCAGTCCTCTGTCGGTGACCATCTCGCCTCCCCACGCGCTCGAATTGGCACTCCTACGATCTGAGTGCCAATTCTACCGGATCGCAGACGCGGCGAGCGGGATGCTCCTCAGTCGGTGAGGGCGCGCACCACGGCGTCCGCCAGCAGCCGGCCCCGACGGGTCAGCACGATGCGACCGTGCACGGCCGCGGAACCGTCGATCAGACCGTCGGCGATGAGGGCGGCGACCGCGTGGCGGCCCTCGCCGAGCAGTTCGGAGATGGGCAGTCCCTCCCGCACGCGCGTGCGCAGCAGCACGCTCTCCAGCGCCCGTGCTGCGGCATCCGGTCGCTCGCGCGCCGCGGCGGGCGACTCGCCCGCCGCCAGGCGCTGGGCGTACGCGGCGGGATGCTTCACATTCCAGAAGCGCACGCCGGCCAGGTGGCTGTGGGCACCGGGACCGAAACCCCACCAGTCCGCACCCTGCCAGTAGGCCATGTTGTGCCGGGAGCGGTGCGCCGCATCGCGGGTCCAGTTGGACACTTCGTACCACTGGTAGCCGGCGCTTTCGAGCAGGTCGTCTGCAAGCTCGTACATGTCCGCCTGGAGGTCGTCATCGGGTGTGACGACCTCGCCGCGGCGGATCTGGCGCGCGAGCTTGGTCCCCTCCTCCACGATGAGCGCGTAGGCCGAGATGTGATCCGGCTGCAGCGCCGCGGCCGCCTCGAGCGAAGCCCGCCAGTCCGCCAGCGACTCGCCCGGCGCTCCGTAGATCAGGTCCAGGCTCACGTCCAGTCCCGCATTCCGCGCGGCCTCGACCGCGGTGCGGACGTTCCCGGGTACGTGGGTGCGATCCAGCGCCGCGAGAACGTGCGGGACCGCGGACTGCATCCCGATCGACAGCCGGGTCACCCCGACCGCGGCGAGCATCGACGCGGTCGCGCCGGTCACCGTGTCCGGGTTGGCCTCGACGGTGATCTCGGCATCCGGCGCGATGCCGAACGTCGAGCGGACACCCTCGAGCATGCGCACCAGGTCACCCGGTGGGAGCAGCGTCGGCGTGCCCCCGCCGAAGAACACGGTGGCGGCGGGGCGGGGCGGACCGATCTGGGACAGCACCCGACCGGCCAGCTGCACCTCCTGCAGCAGAGTGTCGGCGTACTGGTCCTGGCGCGCCCCGCGCAGCTCATCCGCGGTGTAGGTGTTGAAGTCGCAGTATCCGCACCGCACGCGGCAGAACGGCACGTGCAGATAGACGCCGAACTGCGCAGCGGGATCGATGGTCGCCGGAACGGACCCGTCCCGCGGCACGGGCTCACCGAGCGGGAGCGCCGATCCCATCAGGGCGTGGTGTACAGGGGCGAGATCGCGCGGAGGTAGCGCGTGAACAGCTCGCGGCGGCGGCGGCGGACCAGACGGGGGAAGACGCGGTAGAGCAGCGCGGAGGGCGCGTCGAACGCGCGCACGGTGAACCACACCTCATCGTTGTCGTACCACTGCACCATGAACGATTCCTCGCCGCTCACGACCGATCCGCCGACGGTCCCCAATGCGAAACCGACCCGCCGAGGCTCCTCGATCGCGAAGATGACGCGCAGCTCCCCGCCGACGCTCATGCCGCGGACACGACCGTCGACACGGACGGTGGTGCCCGGCCCGACGTACGGCGTACCGTCCGAGTCGAAGCGCTGATCCGCTTCGAGCTTGCTGGGGGCGAGCGGATTGCCTTCCGAATCGAAACTGACCCCGGAGTACATCGGCCCCGCGGCGGGTCGCACGTCGCTCAGCTCGAGTCCCGCGCCCCGCTGCGCACCCCAGGACAGGAGCGCGTCGCTCGCGCTCTCGAACCGCGCCTGGCCGCTGCCGATCCGCCAGGATTCCTCTGCGGGCAGGCTCCGCTCGGGCGGATAGTGCATCAGGTCTGCGGCCTGCGTCGCTCCCACGGCGGCATAGTCGACCGTCTCATCTCTGAAGGTCCCGCGGCGCATGGATTCCAGCCTAGTTCGGGTTCCTGAAGGCGTCATCGGACGCGTTCAGCAACTACTTCTTGTCTTTGGTCTCGGTGTCCCCCGACAGCGCGGCGATGAACGCCTCCTGGGGGACCTCGACGCGTCCGACCATCTTCATGCGCTTCTTGCCCTCCTTCTGCTTCTCGAGGAGCTTGCGCTTGCGGGTGATGTCGCCGCCGTAGCATTTGGCCAGGACGTCCTTGCGCATCGCGCGGATCGACTCGCGGGCGATGATGCGGGCGCCGATCGCGGCTTGGATGGGAACCTCGAACTGCTGACGCGGGATCAGCTTCTTCAGCCGCTCCGTCATCAGCACGCCGTACGCGTAGGCCTTGTCCCGGTGCACGATGGCACTGAACGCATCGACGGGCTCGCCCTGGAGCAGGATGTCGACCTTGACGAGGTCGGCCTCCTGGTGCCCGCTCGGTTCGTAGTCCAGCGAGGCGTAACCGGCCGTCTTGGATTTGAGGTGGTCGAAGAAGTCGAAGACGATCTCGCCGAGCGGGATGGTGTAACGGATCTCGACGCGATCCTCACCGAGGTACTCCATGCCCAGGAGGGTGCCCCGCCGTGACTGGCACAGCTCCATGATCGTGCCGACGTAGTCCTTCGGCGCGAGGATCGCGGCCTTGACCATCGGCTCGGTGACGCTGGCGATCTTGGTGCCCGAGGGGAACTCGCTGGGGTTGGTGACGGTGTATGTCTTGCCGTCGTCGGTGGTCACCTCGTAGGTCACCGACGGCGCTGTCGAGATCAGATCCAGTCCGAACTCGCGCTCCAGGCGCTCGGTGACGATCTCCAGATGCAGCAGCCCGAGGAACCCGCAGCGGAATCCGAACCCCAGCGCCACCGAGGTCTCCGGCTCGTAGTTGAGGGAGGCGTCCGAGAGCTTCAGCTTGTCCAGCGCCTCACGCAGCACGGGGTAGTCGCTGCCGTCGATCGGGTACAGGCCGGAGAAGACCATCGGCTTGGGATCGGTGTAGCCGGGCAGCGCGTCCTTCGACGGCTTGGCCGCGCTGGTCACGGTGTCACCCACCTTGGACTGACGGACGTCCTTCACGCCGGTGATCAGGTATCCGACCTCCCCCACGCCGAGACCGCGTGTGGGGGTGGGCTCGGGCGAGGAGACGCCGATCTCGAGCAGCTCGTGGACCGCGCGCGTGGACATCATCTGGATGCGCTCGCGGGGACTGAGCGACCCGTCGATCATGCGCACGTAGGTGATCACGCCACGGTAGGAGTCGTAGACCGAGTCGAAGATCATGGCGCGAGTGGGCGCAGTCGGATCCCCCTGCGGGGCGGGGATCTGCCGGATGACCTGGTCGAGCAGCTCTTCCACGCCCACGCCGGTCTTGCCGCTGACGCGCAGCACGTCCTCGGGCTTGCCGCCGATCAGGCTGGCGAGCTCTCTGGCGTACTTCTCGGGATCCGCGGCGGGCAGGTCGATCTTGTTCAGCACCGGGATGATCTGCAGATCGTTCTCCAGGGCGAGGTAGAGGTTCGCCAGCGTCTGCGCCTCGATGCCCTGAGCCGCGTCCACCAGCAGGATCGCGCCCTCGCACGCCGCCAGCGAACGACTCACCTCGTAGGTGAAGTCCACGTGGCCGGGGGTGTCGATCATGTTCAGAGCGTGCGTGACCCCGTCCAGCTGCCACGGCATCCGCACCGCCTGGCTCTTGATCGTGATGCCGCGCTCACGCTCGATGTCCATGCGGTCGAGGTACTGCGCACGCATGTCACGGTCGGAGACGACACCCGTCATCTGCAGCATGCGGTCGGCAAGGGTCGATTTGCCGTGATCGATGTGAGCGATGATGCAGAAGTTTCGGATCAGCTCAGGAGGGGTCGCGGACGGCTCGAGCGTGTTTAGGGCGCGCGGTGACATATGGGGGCCATTCTACGGGCCGAACGCGCCCCCATCGCTCCCCCGCCCCTTAACCCTCCGGCAGGAGTGCGCCGAGCGCATGTTCGTCGGCAATATCCTGGGCGGATGGTCGTCCAGGTCGTGCTCGTGCACGGCATCCGGACGTCCGCGACCATGTGGCGCGCGCAGGTGGCCGCTCTCCAGGAACGCGGCAATCCAGCGGTCGCGATCGATCTGCCCGGCCATGGCACCCGCATGGCCGAGGATTTCACGATCGAATCCGCTTTCGCCACGATCGATGCGGCGGTGAGGGAGGCTGCCGCACGCGGGCCGGTGCTGCTCGTGGGGCATTCCATGGGCGGCCTCCTGTGCATCGAATACGTGGGTCGGAACGACCCGCCGCCGGTCGCCGGGTTCGTCGCCGCCTCCTGCACGTCCATCCCGCGCGGAGTCGGTCTGCGCACCTACCGCCTGCTCGCGCGCGGCTTCGACTCCCTCCCCGACCGCGGGATGTGGCTGACGAACCGGATGCTGGAGCGGACCCTTCCGCCGGAGACCCGGGCCGACTTCGGCGCCGGCGGCTACGCGTTCGACATGCAGGACACCGCGCTGCGCAGTCTGTCGGTGCTGGATCTGCTCGCAGCGCTGGAGCGGATCACCGTGCCCCTCTGGTTCGTCAACGGCCAGTACGATCAGCTTCGACTCAATGAGCGGCTGTTCCAGCGGATCGCCCCGCACGCCGAGCTGATCGTGGTGCCGCGCACGAGCCATCTGGTCAGTGCCATGCGCCCGGGCGTGTTCAACGCCGTCCTGGGTCTGGCGATCACGACGGTCGAACGGACCTGATAGACTCGGTGATCGGCTTGCGTGTGGGTTGATTCCCTCACGTCCGTCGTGCGACAGCCCTCTTCTGTCACTCGACACTTCAGATCGATTCCTCCGAACGAAAGACCGTCGTCAAACGTGGCAAACATCAAGTCGCAGATCAAGCGCAACAAGACCAACGACAAAGCACACGAGCGCAACAAGGCCGTGAAGAGCGAGCTGCGCACGCAGGTGCGTCGCACCCGTGAGGCCATCGCCGCAGGCGACAAGGCCGCCGCCGAGAAGGCGCTCGCGAAGGCGACCAAGAAGCTCGACAAGGCAGCCAGCAAGGGTGTCATCCACGCGAACCAGGCTGCCAACCGCAAGTCGGCCATCGCGAAGCAGGTCGCAGCTCTCTGAGCTCACCTTTCACGACAAGCCCGTCCCCCTGGGGGCGGGCTTTCGGCTTTGTCCGCGTGCTCAGGAACTACCGTAGGGTGCGCGAGTGGCGATGACGGTGATCAGCCGCTCCAGCGCGAAGATGCTGTCTCGTGAGCCGCCCTTGACCTCGGCGTCGGCGCGGGCCGCGGCCTGGATCGCCATCCCCAGCGACGCGTCCGACCAGCCGGTCAGATCGCGGCGGGCGCGATCGACCTGCCAATCCTTCAGCCCCAGGCGGGCCGCGAGAGCGGATGCGGGTTCCCGGTTGCCGGCGACCCGGGCCATCGTGCGCAGCTTGGAGGCGATGGCGGCCACCAGCGGTACCGGATCGGCGCCCGACGCCAGCGCGTGGCGCAGCGATACCAGCGCATCGCCGTAGCGTCCGGCGATGGCGGTGTCGGCGACCACGAACGCCGAGGTCTCCACCCGCCCGCCGTAATAACGTTCGACGACGTCCGCGGTGACATCTCCCGGCACATCCGAGATGAGTTGCTGGCACGCTGCCGCGAGCTCGGTCAGATCGTCTGCGAACGCCGAGACGAGCGTGCGCAGCGCCCCCGGGGCGATGCGCTTGCGCGCCGCGGCGAACTCGCCGGCTGCGAAGTCGAACCGGTCGGAATCGCGTTTGACGGCCGGACAGGCGATCTCGATCCCGCCGCCCTGGCCGGCCCGGACGGCGTCCAGGAGCTTCTTGCCGCGCACCGAGGCTCCGGTGTGCCGCAGCACGACGGTCGCGCCGTCCTGCGGCACAGCCAGGTAGCTGACCGCCTCGGCGAGGAACGCGTCCGAGCACTTCTCGACCCCGGTGATGCGCACCAGGCGCGGCTCGCCGAACAGCGATGGCGAGGTGACCGCCAGCAGGGTGCCCGCCTGATAGTCATCCGCGCGCAGATCGGTGACCTCGAGGCTGGGATCCTCGGCGCGAAGATACTCGCGGATCCCCGCGATGGCCCGTTCCGCGCAGATCTCCTCGGGACCGGACACCAGCACGACCGGTGCCGGCTGCGGGGTGCGCCAGGACACCTGCGGGATGCTCGTCCGGGCGCGCCCGGCCGGGGTCCGTCGGGTGCTGGTCGCCATGCTCCCAGCCTACCCAGCCGGCCCGACGTCGCTTCCGCGCTCGCGCCACACCCGCAGAGCCTGTCCGTCCCGCCACACCGCGATCGCCCCCGCCCGGTCCGTACGTGCGATGCGCGCCCCGAGCAGGCTCAGCGCGTCCAGCACCTCGGCGCGCGGATGGCCGTACCTGTTCTCGCCCACCGTGATCAGGGCGAGCGCAGGCTGCGCCCCGGCGTACAGGTCGGGATCCTGATCGGCGCTCCCGTGGTGGGCGACCTTCACGAGGTCGTACGGCGGATCGAGCACGGCCGAGGCGGCGAGCGCCCGCTGCGGGGAGGCCGACAGGTCGCCGAGGAACAGCGCGGCCGGCATGCCGCCGCCGCGCACGTCCAGCACCACGCTGGCATCGTTGCCCGCCTCGAATGCGCGACTGCGCGGTGGCGGCCAGAGCACCCGCCAGCGCGCATCGCCGAGGCTCCCGGTCAGTCCCGCCCGGGCGGAGACCATCCGCGCGCCGCCCTCCTCGAGGAGCGAGAGCACCGCCGAGGCTTCGGGCGATCCCGCAGGTCCGTGCAGGGCGGTTCCGACGCGGTCCGCGACAGCGGCGACGCCCCCGACATGGTCCAGGTCGAAGTGGGTGAGCAGGAGCAGGTCGATGCGCTGAACTCCGGCACGTGCCAGGCATGCCTCCAGGCGAGCCGGCTCCGGGCCGGCATCGACCAGCGCCACGGCCTGGCCCGAGCGCAGCAGCACCGCATCGCCCTGACCCACGTCGCACGCCAGGATGCTCCACGAAGACGGGAGCGTCCACCGCCCCGCCACGGAGCTCAGGGCGGCACCTCCGGCCGAGACACCGGTGACGGCGGCGAGCAGGAACACCGCGACGAGCCGGACCCGGCGCTGCCGGGTCGACCCGGTCGGCGGCAGCGCGATCGCGATCGCGACGGCGCTGCCGACCACGGCCAGGCAGAGCACGCCCGGCCAGCCCGACAGCCACGGGATCTGGTCGCCCGGAAGCGCACTGAACGTGGTGGCTGCGCCGGCGATCCAGGATGCCGGAAGCCAGGCGAGGGCCGTCAGGCCGGACTGCAGCCACGGCAGCGGCGCGGCGACGCACGCGGTCAGTCCGAGGACCGTCGCGATCGGCGCCGCCGGCGCAGCGAGCAGATTCGCCAGCACCCCGTAGAGCGGAACGCTCGGCGTGACCCCCAGCAGCAGCGGACCGCAGGCCAGCTGCGCTGCCAGCGGCACCGACAGCGCGAGCGCCAGCGGGCGCGGCATCCATCGCTCCAGGCCGGCCGCGAGGGGCCGCGCGAACAGCAGCAGCGAGGCGGTGGCGACGGTGGACAACGCGAACCCGAGCGATCCCGAAAGCCACGGATCCCCGACGAGCAGCACAGTGACGGCGAGCGAAAGCACGCCCATCCCCATGCCGGTGCGGCCCAGGAGCACGCCCAGCATCGCGATGCCTGCCATTGCCGCAGCCCGCACCACGCTCGGCTCGGCCGTGACCAGCAGGACGAACCCGAACAGGGCCGCCGATGCGACAGTGACCCGGGCGCGGCGCGACCCCCCGACGGCCGCGACGGCTCCGAAGGCGAGACCCACGACGATCGCGCAGTTGGATCCGGACACCGCGGTCAGGTGCGAGAGGGAGGATCGCTTCATCGCCGCGTCCAGCTCGGCGGACACGGCGGAGGTGTCCCCGACCGCCAGCCCCGGGATCAGCTCCGCCCCGGGCGCGGGCAGCCCCCCGGCCGCGCGGACCAGGCCTCGCCGCAGCTCGCCCGCCACGGCGAGCACCCCCTGAGGCGCAGACAGCACCCGCACGCCGCGTGAGGCGTTCACGGCCAGCACAGCGCGGGCACCCGAAGCCCCAGGGCGTGCCGTCCCGCTCACCTCGACGGCCGAGCCGACATCCAGCAGCGGCGCACGGTCCACCCGGGACGGCTGCACACGGACCGTGACGTCGATGCGGACGGCGTCCGCCACCGCCCCGGTGCTGACATGTGTCGCCACCGCATCGAACTCCCATTCCCCGCTCGCACGCGTCTCCACCTTGCCGGCCACCGTCGCGTCGAAGACCACCGCCCTCCCCCCGCCCAGTGCGAACCGCTCCACCTCCGCGCGCGCCGGCTGGGCCAACGCCACATGGGAGCCCACCGCCGCCGAGGCAGCCAGCAGCAGTGCCAGGACCACCGCCGCCCGCATCCGTCGCCGGCGCACTCGAGGTGTGCGGTGCTCGCGCCGAGCAGCCGCCAGCAACCCGCACAGCGCCGCCAGGCACGCGCCCCACAGCGCCAGCGCGACCGGCGCCGCAGCCGCCGGGAGGAGCGTCGAGATCAGCGCCGCTGCCCACACGGCGCCGGCGACCGGCACCAGCCGCAGCTGCGCCTGCCGCCGCGCGGGAACCACGACGGCGCCGTCCGCCACCGTGGCCGTGCCGCGGCTCACGTCACACCGTGACCAGATCGCGGAGGGCCTCGAGCATCTTGTCGCCGATGCCGGGCACGGCCAGCAGATCCTCGACGCTGGTGAAGCGCCCATTCGCATCGCGCCACTCGATGATGCGCGCCGCGAGCGCCGGTCCGATCCGCGGCAGGGTGTCCAGCTCGGCCTCAGAAGCGGTGTTCAGGTTGACTCGGCCGTCCCCGGGCGGACTCACCGGCGCGCCGCCCGGCGCGGCCCCGGCTGTGTCCCCGGCGGTCGGCACGTGCAGCTGCTCGCCGTCGCTGATCGGACGGGCCAGGTTGACGGCCATCTCGTCGGCTCCGGCGGCGAAGCCTCCCGCGGCCGAGACGGCATCCATCACCCGAGCCCCCGCGTGCAGGACGTACAGGCCCGGCGCGGACACGGCGCCGGAGACGTGGACGTACACGGATTCCGGCGTCGCGGCATCCACCCGCCCTGCCTCCGCGACGGTCACCGTCTCGACCGGTGCGGCGGCACCACGCAGGATGCCGATGCCCACGGTGACGCTCAGTGCCAGCAGCACCACCACGATGGCAGCCCCCAGCCCGAGTCGCACGCGAGGCCTCGCCGTGCGGGATCCCTCGGCAGTCGACACACGGCGAAAGTAACCGCGTCGACCCTCACCGATGCGCGGCCCGTGCGATCCCGTGGACGCTCACCGCTCGCCTCCGTCTGGGGAGGAGACGGGCGGAGAGCGCGTGCTCGGGGCGCGGCTCAGCCGAACGTGAAGCAGTACGCCTCCACTCCGGGTGAGCCGAACTCGATCTCGAACAGACGGTCGACGATCGGCTCGGGCTGCCGGACGAGCTGGTACGTCTTCTGATCCAGCACCACCCCGGTCCCGTCGGCCGCCGCATCGGTGCCACGGCCGTCGCCGACCGCTTCCCCGTCCAGCAGGATCCGGAACGGGATGCTCTCGCCCGCGCGCGCCGGCCCCATCACGAGATTGACATCTCTGGCGTGGAACGCGAACGAGATCCGACCGCCGGAGCGGTCCGCCACGACCGCCTGGCTGGTCACCGTCCATTCGCCGGTGAGGTCCCACCCGTTCAGCGGCAGCCGCGCGGCGCCGCTGTAGGCGTGCCGACGGTCAAAGGCCGCCGGGTCCTCCGAGGCGAACCCGGCACTCTGGGCGTATCCGAGGTAGCTCTCCGGGGATTGCAGGGACCGCCAGTCGGCGGCGACCTCCACCCCCACCGGGTCGACCAGCACCAGCTCCCGGTCCACCCGGGGGCTGCCCGCGTCGACGAGAAGCCGTTGGATGACCATTTCGGTCCGCTCGTACTCGCCTTCGCCGTAGTGGTGGAACCGGATCCGTCCCGCCGCGTCCGCGATGTACAGCGCCGGCCAGTAGTGGTTGGCGAACTCGTCCCACACGCCGTAGTCGTTGTCGATGGCAACCGGGTAGCGGACGCCGAGGTCCTGCGCCTGCATCCTGACGTTGCGGAGGGAGTGCTCGAAGCCGAACTCGGGTGTGTGCACGCCGATGATGCTCAATCCCGCGTCGGCGTATTTGGCATGCCACGCCGACAGGTACGGCAGCGTCCGCAGCCAGTTCACGCAGGTGTAGGTCCAGAAATCGACCAGGACGACGCGACCGCGAAGCGCCACCGGAGTGAGCGGATCGGACTGCAGCCAGCCGGTCGCCCGGTCGAAGGACGGCAGCCGTCGCTCGTCCGGGAGGAGCTCCCGGTCCCCGGCAAGCCGGTGCGCGATCGAGCGGACCAGCCCGCCGCGGGCGGGGGTGTCGACCGGTCCCTCCGCATCCTCAGTGCAGACTCGCCGCGACATCGACGCTCGCCTCCTCCGCCTGCTCCGGCCGACGCGTCCCGGCCACGTCGAGGACGGCGTCGGCGAACGCATGCGGTGCTTCTTGCGGGAGGTTGTGGCCGACTCCCCCGCCGATGAAGCGGTGCTCGTAGGCGCCGGCGAACAGCGCCGCAGTCCGATCGAAGGTCTGCTCGTCGAAGTTCCACCGCGGCGAGGCGGTCTTCCAGATCAGCCGCGCGAACTCGCCGCGGTACTGCTCGTACCCGCGACGCCCGCGCTCGGTGGCGTCGTACGGCCACCCGTGCAGCAGCAGGACCGCGGGACCGTCCGCCGGCCCCAGATCGACCAGGCCCACGCTCAGCTCGCCGGCGTCGATCTGGGACAGCGGAGCGAACGCGCCGTCGCTGGGGGACACGGCGGATCGGACTGCGTCGGTCATGATGTCACTGTCCCCGGGGCTCACCGCAACGACCGGAAAGCGGCGCGCATCTCCCGCGAGAACAGGTCGGGCTGCTCCCAGGCCGCGAAGTGGCCGCCGCGATCCAGGCGGTTGAAGTGGATCAGGTTCGGGTACGCCTGCGCGCTCCAACTGCGCGGCGCCGCGTAGATCTCGTCGGGGAAGACGCTCACCGCGACCGGCAGCGTGACTCCCTTGGGCGCGAAGAACGGGAGCTTGCTCTCCCAGTACAGACGCGCCGAAGACACCGCCGTGTTGGTCAGCCAGTACAGCGTCACGTTGTCGAGGATGTCCTGCGCAGTGAGCCCTTCGCTGCCGCCCGCGAACACCCGCGCGATCAGGTCATAGCTGCGGGAGTCGTGATCGAGCATCCAGGCGGCCAAGCCGACGGGCGAGTCGGCGAGCCCGTAGAGCGTCTGCGGTCGGTTTCCCATCTCCTGGGCGTAGGCCAGCCCGTGGGCGTAGAAGAACGCCAATTGGTCCCACGCGCCGCGCTCCTCCGGCGAGAGGTCCTCGGGCGCCGGCTCGCCGGCGCTCAGTGCCGCTTGAATCGCGTCCGGGACCGTGGCCGGCATGTTGGTGTGGATGCCGATGAGTCCCGGCGGGGTCAGCAGCGCCATCTGCTCGGTCACGGCGTTGCCCCAGTCCCCGCCCTGTGCGACGTAGCGCTCGTATCCGAGCCGGCGCATGAGCTGCACCCAGGCCTTGGCGATGCGGATCGGGTCCCAGCCGGTCGCGTCCGGTGCGGCGGAGAATCCGTGTCCGGGAAGGGACGGGATGACGAGGTGGAACGCGTCCTCGGCGCTCGCGCCATGCGCGGTGGGATCGGTCAGGGGGCCGATGATCTTCAGCTGCTCGATCACCGAGCCCGGCCATCCGTGCGTGACGATCATCGGCAGGGCGCCTTCGTGCGCCGACCGGACGTGGATGAAATGGATGTCGAGCCCATCGATCCGCGTGACGAACTGCGGCAGCTCGTTGAGCCGTGATTCGACGGCCCGCCAGTCGTAATCGTCGGCCCAGCGCTGTGCGAGCTGCTGGACGACCTGGAGCTGGACCCCCTGCGAGGCGTCGTCGACGGTCTCCCGCTCCGGCCAGCGGGTCTCACGCACCCGCGTGCGCAGGTCATCCAGGTCCTCCTGCGCGAACTGCACGGTGAACGGACGAAGCGCGGTGTCGTCGCTGCGTTGTTCGGCCCGGTCTTCGGTCATGGTCATGGTGATCTCCTCTGCGAACGCGGCCGCGTTGTGCCGCACGTCGAATGCTCCCGCGGCACCGCCGCCGACGGCGTCCGCGGGAATCCTCAACTGTCCCGCCGAGTGCGCACCCCCGTGTCGGCAAACCCTCAACCGCCGACCCGCTGCCGCCGATCAGGCCAGGCCGTGTCGGAATGCGAAGGCGGTCGCTTCGCTGCGACGGGCCACGCCGATCTTGCGGTACAGGCTGGTGACGTGCCGTTCGACGGTGCGGTCGCTGAGCCACATCATCCCGGCGATCTCCTTGTTGCTCAGGCCCTGGGCCAGCAGTCCCAACACCTCGGTCTCGCGACGGGTCAAGGAGGGCACGGCCGAGCGGACGCCGTCGCGGGACGTGCCGCCCGCCGGCGCCGGCGGCACCGCTTCCCGCACCGATGGCAGGCCGGTATCGGCACCGAGCGCCGCCAGCAGCGAATCGACATCGTTCTGCAGCTGCGCGGCCTCCTGCATCCGGCGCGTCAGCGCCGCGAACGACGGACCGACATCTTCGGCCAGGGCGCGCACCAGCTCGTGCTGTCGGCGCAGAGCAGCCTCCGCGGCGACGCGCGCGGCGTGCTCGCGCCCGATGCGGCGCGCGGTGTGGATGGCGATCGCGGCTTGACTGACCGCGATGCGCAGCAGATGCGTCTCCATGGCGGTCGGAAAGTCCTCCCGCTCGGAGGAGACGAGCACCAGCCCGCTCTCCCAGGGGAGTGCCAGTGGCACGCTCGTGACGCGGACGGTGCGCCGCCCGTCGGCACGCACCGGCGTGGTCGTCGTCCCGGCCCCCGGCGCCCCCGTGTCCAGGAGGATTCGAAATTCCGGGGGCGGGGTGGATCCGGAGGGCCGCCAGCATTCCAGCGGAACGCTGCCGGAGGGCAGGTCCTGGAAGCGCGCGTACGCGCCCTCGAGCTGCAGGACACCGGCCAGCACGCTCAGCAGGCCGGTCGCGATCTCCGCGGGTTCATGGTCCACCCACATGGCCGGCAGCGCGAGCAGCGCGCCCAGGTCGCGCATCCATCGTCGCGAATCGGCTGCGGACAGCGCGAGATCAGCCGCCTTGGCGGGCCTCGACGATGCGTCCATCACCGGGATGGCCCCGTCAGGCATCCGAGGTCGCACTGCGCTCCCGCAGGAACTCGGACGGCGGGACGAAGAACGGGTTCTCCTGCAGGATCCCGCCGATCAGGACCATCGGATGGGTGCGCAGGATGTCGATCACGAACGAGCCGTCGAACCTCGTCGCATCGTAGGAGCAGATCACGACGTGCTCATGGCGGGCGTGGATGAAGTTCGCGCGTGCCTCGAACCGGATCAGGCTCTCCGCGATCCCCGGGCGGTCCACCGCCCACCCCATGTCGCACAGCATGCGGGTGCGGGGCGAGTCGCCGGCTCCGAGCATCCGGTCCAGTTGATCCAGCATCCGTCCCTGATCGAAGCTGCCGCCCTGCAGGTAGGTCTCCGACCAGGTCCGCACTTCACAGCGATGCTCTTCGAGAAGCCGTCCCGCGTCGTATCCCAGGTGCCGGATGTGCGTCACCGGCGCTGCGGATGCCGCGGGATCCACGACGTAGAGCAGGCGGTCGCCGTGATCGATCCCCTGGGCGATGAACGGATCCAGAACAGCATCGTCGGCCTGCCCGTCCATGAACGCGCACACGTGGCGGTAGCGGTCCAGCACGCCACCCGCGAAGGTGATCGGGTCGGCTGCATGACGGTGTTCGGATGCCATTTTCCCGCCCCAGCGAGGAACCGGCTCGATCGGTTCCGGAATCTGGAGGATAACCCACGCGCTCCGGGCACCACAACGGCATCAGCTGGTGCTGAAACTGACCACCTTCGGCGGACGCACCACGGCGCGGGTGATCTCCCGGCCGTTCAGCGCGCGCTGCACGCGGGCATCGGCGCGTGCCAGCGCTTCCAGCTCGTCCGGATCGATCCGGGCGGAGACCTCGATGGTCGCGCGGACCTTGCCGTCGATCTGGATGACGGTGGTGACCGTGTCCTCCACCAGCAGCGTCGCATCGGGCTGGCGCCAGGGCACCAGACCGACGAACGGCTGGTAGCCCAGCATCTCCCACATCTCCTCCGCAGTGTGCGGGGCGAACAGGTCCAGGACCATTGCGGTCGTCTCGGCCGCCTCGCGGACGGCGGGATCGGCCGGGCCGGCCCCGCTGTCGATCACCTTGCGGGTGGCGTTGACCAGTTCCATCAGCCGCGCGACCACCACGTTGAACTTGGTGTGCTCGACCAGCCCGGGAGCGTCGGCGAGCAGGCGGTGGGTGACGCGTCGCAGCGCCTGGTCGCCCTCGGCCCAGACCACGTCCGGGCTGCTGGCCACGTCCTGGGCCACGCGCCAGGCCCGCGCCAGGAACTTCTGCGCGCCGGTGGTCGAGACGTCCTCCCAGTTGATGTCGTCCTCGACCGGACCGGCGAAGGCGACCGCGACGCGCACGGCATCCGCGCCGGGGTCGACCATGCTCGCGGAGAACTCGACCAGGTTGCCCTTGCTCTTGGACATCTTGGAGCCGCCGAGCAGGACCATTCCCTGGTTGATCAGGGTCGAGAACGGTTCGGTGAAGTCCACCAGACCCATGTCGAAGAGGACCTTGGTGATGAAGCGCGCGTACAGCAGATGCAGGATCGCGTGCTCGACGCCGCCGATGTACGAATCGACGGGCGCCCACTTGGCGGCCTCTTTCGGCGAGAACGCCTCGGTCGGGTCACCCGGTGAGAGGAAGCGCAGGAAATACCACGAGCTGTCCACGAAGGTGTCCATCGTGTCCGGATCGCGCGTGGCCGGTGCGCCGGTCTCGGGGTCGGTCGTGGCCATCCACTCCTTCGCGGCACCCAGCGGCGACGTTCCCCTCGGCGCCAGGTCGAGTTCCTTGGCGTCGGGCAGGGTCAGCGGCAGCTGCTCGTCGGGCACCGGAACGGTGCGGCCGTCCTCGGTGTGGATCATGGGGATCGGGGTGCCCCAGAAACGCTGGCGTGAGATGAGCCAATCCCGCAGTCGATAGGACTTCGACGTGCGGCCCGTGCCGGCAGCGGTGAGCTGCTCGGTGATGCGCGCGATGGCGTTTCGCTTGGAGAGCCCGTCGAGCGGTCCGGAGTTGATCATCCGGCCCTCGCCGGTCAGCGCGACGCCGGTCGTTGCCGGGTCCAGGTCGGGGACGGATGCCGCGCTCGGGCCGGGATCGATGGGATCGCCGTGCTCGTCCAGCTCGATCACGGCGATCGCGCCGGTCACCGGCGCGGTCGTGTCCACGACCACCCGCACCGGCAGATCGAAGGCGCGCGCGAAGTCGAGGTCGCGCTGGTCGTGGGCGGGCACGGCCATGACGGCGCCGTGCCCGTAGTCGGCCAGCACGTAGTCGGCAGCCCAGATCGGCAGTCGCTCGCCGTTGATCGGGTTGATGGCGTACCGCTCCAGGAAGACGCCGGTCTTGGGACGATCCGTGCTCTGGCGCTCGATCTCGGAGGTGCGGCCGACGCTGGTCAGGTAGTCCTGGAATCGGAGCTGCACCTCGCTCGACGCCCCCGCCGCCAGGGTCGAGGCCAGGTCGGAGTCGGGGGCCACGACGAAGAAGGTCGCGCCGTACAGCGTGTCCGGGCGCGTGGAGAAGACGGTGACCTTCTCGGGGTGTCCTTCGATCTCGAAGTCGATGTCGGCCCCGATGGATCGTCCGATCCAGTTGCGCTGCATGCGCAGCACCTTCTGGGGCCAGAAGCCTTCGAGCTGGTTCAGGTCGTCCAGGAGGCGGTCGGCGTACTCGGTGATCCGGAAGTACCACTGGGTGAGCTTCTTCTTGACCACTTCGGTGCCGCAGCGCTCGCAGCGGCCGTCCACGACCTGCTCATTGGCCAGCACGGTCTGATCGTTCGGGCACCAGTTGACCGGGCTCTCCTTGCGGTAGGCCAGACCGCGCTCGTACAGGCGCTGGAACAGCCACTGGTTCCAGCGGTAGTAGTCCGGGTCGCTGGTGTGCAGGATCCGGCTCCAGTCGTATGACGAGCCGTACTCGCGGAAGCTCTTCTTGTGCTGTTCGATGTTCGCGTACGTCCACTCGCGCGGGTCGGCACCGCGCTGGATCGCCGCGTTCTCGGCGGGCAGCCCGAAGGAGTCCCAGCCGATCGGGTTGAGCACGTTGTAGCCGCGGTGGCGCCAGAAACGCGCCACCACGTCGACGTACGCATAGCTCTCGGCGTGACCCATGTGCAGGTCACCCGAGGGGTAGGGGAACATGCCCAGCACGTACTTCCGCGGCCGTCGATCCTCGGCGCCGCCCGCACGGAACGGGTCGGCCTCGCGCCACCGCGCCTGCCACTTCTGCTGGATGGCGTAGGCATCGTACCCGCCCTCGGAGGGCGCGGCGGTGTCGGGCGGAAGGGTCTGACTCACGGAAAGATGCCAATCGTGGGGGTGTGCTGGACGCGCAGAGCGCGCCTTCTAGGCTACCGGACCGCGCCTCGTCACCAGCCGGGAGGCAGATCCGCGCCGATCGCGGCCAGTGGGCCCCGGGCCTTGACGCCGACCTCGGCGACCTCCGCGGCGGCCTCGGACCGCCATGTGATCCCTCCGCCTGCTCCCACGTACGCTCCGCCCGGGTGCACGACGATGGAGCGGATCACCATCGCCAGATCCAGCGCACCGTCGCTGCCGATCCATCCGAAGCAGCCGGCGAACACGCCACGTGGGCCACGTTCCAGCTCGTGCAGGATCGTCATCGCGGACAGCTTCGGAGCTCCGGTCATGCTCCCGGCGGGGAAGGTCGCATCGAGCAGGTCGCCGACGGTGACGTCCGGTGTCAGCGTCCCGGACACGGTGCTCACCAGCTGGTGCACCGCCGGATACGACTCCACCTCGAGAAGACCCTCGACGCCCACTGAGCCGGGTTCGCAGACACGCGACAGGTCGTTGCGCATCAGGTCCACGATCATGACGTTCTCGGCCCGTTCCTTCTGGCTGGTCCGCAGCTCCTCGGCCAGGGCGGCGTCCTCGATCGGATCGGAGCCGCGCGGCCGGGTTCCCTTGATCGGCCGGGTGCGCACGACGCCGTCCTCGACCTCCAGGAAACGCTCGGGGCTCGCGCTGGCGAGCGCGAACTCTCCCGAGCGGACGAGCCCGCCGTGGTGCGCCGGCGTCATCCGTCGCAACCGGGCGTACGTGGCCACCGCATCGACCTCGGCATCCACGGTGAACCGCGTCGTCAAGCACAGCTGGTAGGCATCGCCTTCGCGGATGGCGTCCCGGCAGCGTTCGATCAGCGCCGCGTACGCGTCCGGCTCATGCCGGCCCGTCGCCTGCACCCGCAGCGGCACCGGCGCACCGATGCCCGGGTGGGGAGCAGTCACAGCCGCCGCGAACGCTTCGACCGCTTCGGCGGGCGCCACCGCCCAGGCGCGGCGACGGGCATGATCGAAGGCCACGAAGCGCTCCACCCGGAGCCACCGCTCGGTGGGCGCATCGGGACCGGCCTCACTCACCGGCGCTCCCGCACGAGCAGCCGCGTCCTCGTATCCGAGCCACCCGATCCACCCGCCGCGGAAGCGGCCGGCATCCCACCCGTCCCGCGGCCGGGCGCCGGCCAGCGCGACGGCGCGCACGCGGTCGGGATGATCCTCCACGACACCGTCGCCCACCCAGCTCCAGCCGCTCTCGGCCGATGGTCCTGCGTCCAGCCAGAAGGAATCAGAGGAGCAGCCGACGATGAATGCGTGGACGGACGCCGGGTCCTGCCACCCGCTCAGAGGGACGGCGATCAGGGGCTCCGGCATCCTCCCAGGCTAGAGGGCCGCGGGGCCGCTCTAGGCTTCAGGTGTGAACGAGTTCCTCACCTGGCTGCTCGACACCGTCCAGAGCGTCGACCCGCTGCTGCGGACGGTGCTGGCCGGGCTGGCGATCATGCTCGAGACCAGCGTGCTGGTCGGGCTGGTCGTCCCGGGTGACACCGTCGTGATCATCGCGGGCACCGCGGTGGCATCGCCGCTCGAGGGGGTGCTGCTGGGCGTGGCGGTCGTGATCGGCGCGCTGATCGGCGAGAGCATCGGATTCGGGCTCGGCCGCTTCCTCGGTCCGAAGATCCGTCACTCGCGGCTGGGCCGGCGCATCGGTGAGGACAACTGGAGACGCTCGGAGAGATATCTGCGCAGACGCGGCGGACCCGCCATCTTCGTATCCCGGTTCCTGCCCGTGCTGCACTCGCTGGTGCCGCTGACGGTCGGGATGAGCGGGTTCTCGTACCGCCGTTTCCTGGCATGGACCCTCCCCGCCTGTGTGATCTGGGCGGGACTTTATGTGTCCGTCGCCGCTCTGGCCGCCGGAAGCTACCGCGAGCTGGCCGATCGACTGCACTTCGCGGGCTACATCTTCGTCGCGATCATCGTCGCGTTCGTCCTCCTGGTCTTCGTCGCCAAGAAGCTCATCGAGCGGGTCGAGCTCAGGCACCTCTCCGACGATGACGGGGAGCCCGACGTGTCCCCCGGGACGATGGGCACCGCGGATGACGTGAAAGACTGAAGGGATGCCCCCTTCCTCGACGACGCCCGAGCGCCCGAAAGTGCTGTGGCTCGCCAGGCTCGAGTACCGCTTCCACTCCTGGCGGGAGCGCCGGGCCCGTGCCCGCGGCCTCACGCCGACGGTCACCCCGTTCCCCGGATACGGCGGACCCGACTGGGTCCGGGTACTCGGCCGCGTGATGATCGTCCGGCCGGCGCCGTCGTCGGCGTCGGTCGAGTACGAGAGCGTGCGCGGCTGGCGCAGCTTCGCCGCCGTCCCGGTGGGGTACGCACAGGTGCAGATCACCGTCGCCGATGCGGTGCACGAGGTGGTCGCCGATCGGGGCGGTGTGATCGACACGGTCATCCCGGCTCACCTGGCGCCCGGCTGGCAGACACTGACGATGTCGGTCGAGGGTGGCGAACCCGTGGAGACCCGCGTCTTCGTCGTCGGCGCCGATGTGCGCCTCGGGATCGTGTCCGACGTGGACGACACCGTCATGGTCACCGCCCTGCCGCGCCCACTCCTGGCGGCGTGGAACTCCTTCGTCGTGAACGAACATGCCCGCCAGCCCGTGCCCGGGATGGCCGTCCTCATGGAGCGGCTGGTCCGCGACGCACCCGGCACGCCGGTGATCTACCTGTCCACGGGCGCCTGGAACGTGGCGCCCACGCTCATCCGGTTCCTCAGGCGGCACCTCTTTCCCTCCGGGGCCGTGCTGCTGACGGACTGGGGCCCGACGCATGACCGATGGTTCCGAAGCGGCAAGGCGCACAAGCTGTCCAACCTGCGCCGCCTGGCCGAGGAGTTCCCGGACATGAAGTGGCTGCTGATCGGCGATGACGGCCAGCACGACGACGAGATCTACACGACCTTCGCCATCGAGAGCCCCGGCAAGGTCAGGGCGGTGGCCATCCGACGACTGTCCCCCGCCGAGGCGGTGCTGGCCGGTGGCCGCACCGCGGTCGACGACCACACCGCGGCGTCGGTGCCGTGGGTCACGGGATCAGACGGAGCCGGACTCGTCGAGCGACTCGAAGAGGTCGGCGTCCTGGAACGCTGATCCGCGCGCTCGTGTCGACGGGCGCACGTAAGCTCGCAGGCATGTGCGGACGTTTCGTGGTGGCCGACGTCGCTTCCGACCTCGTCAGCGTGCTGCGGGTCGATCTCGAAGGCGAGAACCTGCCCGCGCCGTCGTACAACATCGCACCCACGGCCCAGGTGGCGATCGTGCTGGACTCGTCCAAGACCGAGCCGCCCACCCGCCGGCTCGAGGCCGCCCGCTGGGGTCTGGTGCCGTCGTGGGCGAAGGACCCATCGGTGGGTGCGCGGGCCTTCAACGCGCGGTCCGAGGAGCTCGAGGACAAGCCGATGTTCCGCAGCGCGCTGGAGAAGCGTCGCGCAATCGTTCCGGCATCCGGCTATTACGAATGGAAGCCGGTCGGCGACGCGAAGGTCCCGCACTACATCCACCCCGCCGACGGGTCACCGCTGTTCCTGGCGGGCCTGTACGAGTGGTGGCGGAACCCGCAACTGCCCGAGGATGATCCTGCCCGCTGGCTGCTGAGCTTCACGATCCTGACCCGTGACTCCATCGGCCGCCTGGGATCCATCCACGATCGGATGCCGCTGTTGCTGGATCCCGATCACGCGGATGCGTGGCTGGATCCCACCGTCGAGAACGTCGGTGATGTGCTGGACGCCGCGATCGACGCCGCGCCGGCGGTCGCGGCCACCCTGGACGATCACGTCGTGCCCGCCGCGGTGGGCAACGTCCGCAACGACTCCCCCGCGCTGATCGAGCCCGCGTAGGAACACGACCTCGGGTGTGTCCGACCCGCTGGCTCACTCCACCGGGGCGCACTCTCCGCAGGGCACCAGCCCGCGTCCGGCGGCGGCGACCTGGAGTCTTGCCGTGGTCACGCGCAGTGCCGCCTCTTCGAGGCGGTCCGGAGACAGGATGCCGCTGTCCGCGGCGGCAGCGATTCCCTCGACGATTCGCGGTGCCGTCTCCACGGAGGAGAACATCACCGACAGGACCATGTCGTTTCCCGCCGCCAGCGCGGCCACGGCATTGGCGACGGGGTCCTGGTATCCGTCGAGCCCGGACGCCTGCAGCATCCCCAGGTCGTCCGTGATAGCGAGGCCGGTGAACCCGAGCTCCTCGCGGGCGATGCGGTGCCACTCGGCCGACAGCGTGGCCGGTGCGGCATCGATCGCGGGATAGGAGAGGTGGCCGAACATCAGGATGTCCGCGCCGGCGTCGATCCCGGTCCGGAAGGGCACGCCGTCCGTTGCGGTCCACTCGTCCTTGGTGCGTCCCGAGGTGGGGATGCCGGAGTGCGAATCGCCCGGCGCGGCGCCGTGTCCGGGGAAGTGCTTGAGGGTGGACATGGCCTGTCCGCTCGAGCCGGCCACGGCGGCATCCACCCGCGCGGCGGACTCTTCCGGGGTCGTGCCGAGGGCGCGGCGGAAGATGAACATGGACCGGTCGTCGGTGACGTCGGCGACGATTCCGAAGTTCACCCCGATCCCGGCGCGTTGCAGGAGTGCGCTGCGGGCGGCGAACGCCCCGCCGGCGGCTTCTGCCGGCTGGTCCTTCAGGGTGACCGCGGACCCGAAACCGTCCCAGGGCAGGCGGGAGACATCGCCGCCCTCCTGATCGACGGCGATCAGCGGCGGCAGCGCGGCATCCGTTGTCAGGGCGGCAGTCAGCTGTCGCAGCTCGGTCTCGGACGCGGGGATGTTGGCGCCCATCAGGATGAACCCGCCGATGCCGGTGCGCGCCATGTAGTCGGCCAGGGCGGTCGCGTCCGTGCTGGGGATGTGGCCCATCACGACGCTCGCCGCCCGCTCACGTGTGGTCATCGCCGCCACCAGCTCACGCGCCCGCGCGACCTGGTCCGACCCGGCGATCACCCGGACCGTTCCGTGTTCCGCCGCACTCGGCGAGGGTTCCGTCGCCGGTCGATCCGTGCCGTGGGACGGCGGCGCGAGACCCAGGACGAGCAGCGCGCTGAGCACGCCGGCGACGAGGGTGCTGCGAGCCGAGTTCACCCCGTCAGCCTAGGCGTGGTCCCTGGGCGGCGCCGGAGCAGGGGGCTCAGTGCCGTGCCACGATGGCGGCGGCATCCGTCCCGCGCGGAAGGCCGCCGTACTGCGCCGTGCGGTCCTCACCGAGGCGCGCCGCGAGGAACGCCTCCGCCGCCACCGACGGGGCGTGACGCAGCATGAGGGACCCTTGCAGCGCGAGAGCGAGGTTCTCGCTGAGCCGCCGCGCCTGCGCCTGCGCCTCGTCGAGATCCGCGCCGGCGATCTCATCCATCATCCGGAGTGTGCGAGCGACGTGTGCGTCCAGAAGTGCGGAGCCGCCGGAGGTCATCTCGAGCTCGGCGGCGAACGCCGCGGCCGACTCCGGATCGCGGGAGAGGGCGCGCAGCACGTCCAGTGCGATGACGTTGCCGGTGCCCTCCCAGATGGCCATCACCGGCTGTTCCCGGTAGCGGCGGGCGAGCGGGAAGCTCTCCGAGTAGCCGTTGCCGCCCAGGCATTCCAGCGCCTCGTACGCGTGGTGCGGCCCGCGTTTGGTGACCCAGTACTTCGACACGGGGGTCGCGAGGCGGCGGAAGGCGATGTCGGAATCGGACGCGTCCGCGCCGAACGCCTGCGCCAGGCGCAGCCCTGTCAGCATGGCGGCCTCCGACTCGAGGGCGAGATCGGCGAGCACCGAGGTCATCGCGGCCTGATCCACCAGGAGCTTGCCGAACGCGGACCGGCCCCGTGCATGCCACGTCGCCTCCGCGACGGCCTGGCGCATCCCCGCTGCCGAGCCCAGCACGCAGTCCATCCGGGTCCGCTGCACCATCTCGATGATGGTGCGCACGCCTCGCCCCGGCTCGCCGAGGACCATCCCGATCGTCCCGTCGAATTCGACCTCGGCCGACGCGTTGGACCGATTGCCGAGTTTGTCCTTGAGGCGCTGGATCCGGAAGACGTTGCGCATCCCGCGCTGCAGCAGGCGCGGCACGAACAGGCAGCTCAGCCCCTCCTCCACATTGCCCCGCCGCGTGTTCGCCAGCACCAGGAAGCCGTCCGACATCGGGGCGGAGCAGAACCACTTGTGACCGGTCAGCTGGTACGCGTGACCGCCCATCGCCTCGCCGACCGTGGTGCCGGCCCGGACGTCCGACCCGCCCTGCTTCTCGGTCATGGCCATGCCGATCAGCGCACTCGTCTTCTCCTCGTTGGGCAGCAGCCGTGGCTCGTACTCGCGCGAGTACAGGCGCGGAAGCCACGCGTCGGCGACCCACGGCGACTCCTTGATCGATGCCACCGCGGCGTGCGTCATCGACACCGGGCAGGCGTGCCCCGGCTCCACCTGCGCGAACAGCATGAACATCGCCGCGCGCGCCACGTCCGCACCCTGCTTCGGATCGGACCACGCCGAGGTGTGCGCACCCCGGGCGACAGCCTCGGAGATGACCCGGTGGTAGGACGGGTCGTACTCCACTTCGTCCAGCCGGAAGCCCCAGCGATCGTGGGCCTGCGCTACCGGCGGGTGCACATTCGCAAGGGTGGCATCGCGCTGGAACGAGGGCGAACCGACCAGCGCACCGGCCTCGCGCAACGCCTCATCCGCCCAGGCCGCGCCGAATGCGGCGACACCCTCCACGAGCGGAGCGTTCGCGGCGTACTCGTTCACCTCCGTGCGCACCGGTGGCTGATTCTCGACGTAGTGGGTCGCGGCGCCGATCACGCGCTGCCCGCGGGCGACTGAGGTCACGCTTGCTCCCGTTCTCGGGACGCCACCACGACGCCCGCCGGTCTCACCGTATCGGTCGCCGCGAGCCGCCTGTCTCACGGCGCGGGGGCGAGCGGCACGCTGATCAGGAGGTCATCGTCCGCACGCGGCGCCCCACGGCCGTCGGTGTTGTTGGTGAGGATCCACAGGCCGCCGTCGGGGGCGGCGATGACATCCCGCAACCGGCCCTGACCCGCCAACCCGACGGTCGGCGGCGCGGCCCCGTCGGGCGGCGTCGCATTCACCACCCACAGGCGTTCGCCGCGCAGACCCGCGACGAACACCGTGTCGCCGACGGCGGCGATACCGCTGGGACTGGCGTCGCCGGGCGTCCACACCACGACAGGGTCGGTGAACCTGGCATCGCCGGCCTCCCCCTCCACGACCGGCCAGCCGTAGTTGGCCCCCGCGACGATGCGGTTCAGTTCGTCCCACGCGTTCTGACCGAACTCGCTGGCCCACAGCTGGCCGTCCGCGCTCCAGGCCAGCCCTTGGACATTGCGGTGTCCCAGGGTCCACACCGCAGTGCCGAAGGGGTTGTCCGGGGCGGGGGCTCCCTCCGGCGTCAGCCGCAGGATCTTCCCGCCCAGCGCGTCCGGATCCTGCGCGGCATCCGGATCCTGCGCGTCACCGGTGCTCACGTACAGCAGACCGTCCGGCCCGAAGGCGATGCGACCGCCGTTGTGCGTGCCGGTGCGTCGGATGCCGGCAAGCACGGTCTGCGCCTCGCCGAGACCCAGCTCGCCGGGATCGCCGAGCAGCGGCATCCGCACGACCCGATTGTCCTCCGCCGCACCGTGATACGCGTAGAGCCAGCGTTCCCCCGAGCTCTCGTCCTCCCACACGGCCAGGCCATGAAGCCCGGACTCCCCGCCCGAGACCACACCGGGCACGACTCCTGCCGTTCGCAGCCCACCCCGCGGTGTCAGCTCCCGCACGGTGCCGCTGTCGCGCTCGGAGACGAGCGCTCCGCCCGTATCGAGAGCCACGACCGACCAGGGCGCGACCAGGCCGGTGGCCAGAGTGGTCGGTGCTCCGGCCGGCTGCCATCGACCCTGCACGACGGTCGTCGACGGCGCAGCGGTCGCAGACGGCGAGGGGGTCGCCTGCGGCGAGGCGGCACGCGTGGGCACGGCGTTCGGCGGCACGGCGGGGGCACAGCCGGATGCCGCGACCAGAGCGCACAGCAGGCACCCGATGGCCGCGGTGCGGCGCGAGCGCTTCACGAGCCGTCGGCGGCCGCCTCGAGGGCGGCGATGTCGATCCTGGTCATCCCCAGCATCGCCTGCACCGCGCGGTGCGACCGGTCCGGATCAGTGTCGCGGATGAGTTCGACCAGCCGGTCCGGCACGATCTGCCACGACACACCCCATCGATCCTTCAGCCACGCGCACGGTTGCTCCTGGCCGCCGTCGGCGGTCAACGCGTACCAGTACCGGTCCACTTCCTCCTGGTCCGCGCAGGAGAGGAACAGCGAGATCGCCTCGGTGAAGGGGAACTGGGGTCCGGCATCCATCGCGTAGTAATCGCGGCCGGCGAGGCGGAAGTGCGCGTGCATCACCTTCCCGCCCATACCCGGAACCTCGTCCGGGTACGTCGCGATGGACACGACCTCGGACCCGGGGATCAGGGCGGTGTAGAACCGGATCGCCGATTCGGCGTCGTCATCGAACCACAGGAACGGGATCACGTCGCTCATCGGGCCTCCTCGGATCATCCAGGTTCCCGCGTGGAGCGTCTGCGGTCAAGGCTGCGCTCCGGGCCCATCTCAACTCCGACGCCGATCGCGGTTCGACTGGCCACCTCTGCGCTCCAGTTGAGCGTCGCTGCCGTCCGCTACGAAGGAGAGCGGATCGACTCGGGGCCGGCGACGCGTGCGGCGCCCTGGCCGTCGGCGGGCGTCGAGGATGCCCGGCGGCTCTCGCCAGACGCGCCCGTCGCGTCGTGAACAGTGGCGCATCTTTTGGGCCGTCGCGCCGAGCGCGAAGCGGTCGACGGACTCCTCTCCCGCGCGCGCGCCGGGCGCAGCGGGTCGCTCGTGGCTGGCCCCACAAATGACAGATGTCTCGCGACATATGAGACATATGTCGCGAGACATCACATGGTGGACCTGAGGGGACTCGAACCCCTGACCCCCTGCATGCCATGCAGGTGCGCTACCAGCTGCGCCACAGGCCCGAATAGTTCTTTCGTCACCACGCCGGTTTCTCGGCCGAGCGCCTCGATCCAGGTGGTGACGCCAGTCTAGCCGAGTCGTGCCGGGGATCACTTCGACGCCCCCCCTTGCGCGCCCGCGAACGGTGTCTAGCATCCTGTACGTGCGCACACCCACTGCTGATCGGACCACCCCTGCGATCGAGACCTCGGGCCTGCACAAACGGTACGGAACCCGTACTGCTGTGCAGTCCCTCGACCTGACGATCCCCGCGGGCAGCGTGTTCGGGCTGATCGGCCCGAACGGAGCGGGCAAGACGACGACGCTGCGGATGCTGCTGGACATCATCCGCCCGACGGCGGGGATCGCCCGCGTGCTCGGCTCCGACCCGCGACGAGGCGGACCTGCGCTGCGACGACGGATCGGCTTCGTCCCTGGAGACCTCCGGCTCGAGGGACGCGTCACGGGCAGACGCCTGCTCGAGTTCTACGCCGAGGTGTCGGGTCCGGTCGCTGCCGGTGCGATCGAGGAGTTCGCCGATCGACTCGGCGCCGAGCTGAATCGGCCGGTGCACACCCTCTCGAAGGGCAACAAGCAGAAGCTCGGGCTCGTTCAGGCTTTCATGCACCGGCCGGAGCTGCTGGTCCTGGACGAGCCGACCAGCGGTCTGGATCCACTGGTCCAGCGCGAGTTTCTGCAGATGCTGCGAGAAGCGCGTGCCGCCGGCCAGACGGTACTGCTCAGCTCGCACGTGCTCAGCGAGATTCAGCAAGCCGCGGATGCCGTCGCCGTCCTCAGCGGCGGGCGGGTGGTGGCAAGCGGCGATGTGGCGTCACTGCGCCTCGCGGCGGTGCGCCGCCTCCGGGTCGGACTGGTCGACGCCGAGCCCGCCAGGATCGAGCAGGAACTGGCCGAGCTCAGCCAGGTCGGGGAGGTCCACGTCATCTCCGGTCCGGATGGGTCCGTCCGGGTGACCGCCACGGTGGCCGGCGACATCAATCCCGTGGTCGGGATGCTGGCCCGCCATCGCATCGCGGATCTCGCCGTCGAAGAGCCCGACCTGGAGGAATCCGTCCTGCGCCTCTACGGAGCGCACACCACGGGAGCACCCGATGCGTGAGCTGGCCCTGCTGCGGCGGACCCTGCGGGAGTCATGGCGCGGGCTGCTGGGCTGGACCGCAGGCGTCGCGGCGGCGCTGGCGCTGTACCTCCCGCTGTTTCCGAGTATCGGCGGCAATGGCCAGCTGCAGCAGGTCATCGAAAGCCTGCCGCCAGAACTGGTCGCCGCGCTCGGATACGACCAGATCGGAACGGGCGCGGGATACACCCAATCGACGTTCTACGGGCTCATCGGATTCCTGCTGCTGAGCATCGCCGCCATCGCGTGGGGCGCCGGCGCGGTCGCGGGTGCGGAGGAATCGGGCCGTCTCGAGCTGGATCTCGCCCATGGCATCGCGCGGCGATCCTATGCACTCCAGTCCGCGCTGGCGATGCTGCTGCGCCTCCTCTGGCTCAGCGCAGCGGCCGGCGCGATCGTCGCGCTTCTCGACGCGCCGGCCACCCTCGGACTGGATGGGGCGAACATCGTCGGAGCCACCGTCGCGCTGTGGGGACTGACCGCGCTGTGCGGCGCAGTGGCGCTCCTGGCAGGCGCCCTCAGCGGCAGACGACTGTGGGCGATCGGGGCGGGAGCCGGGGTCGCGGTCCTCGGGTACGTCCTGACCGCGGTCGCCAACCAGCTGCCGGAAGCGGAGTGGCTGCGCTCCTTCTCACCGTACTCGTGGGCATACCACCAGTCCCCGCTCGCCGACGGCGCCGATCCGGTCGGGCTGACCGCGCTGTGGGCTGCGACCGCTGTCCTGATCGCTGCCTGTGCCGGGGCGCTGCAGCGCCGCGACGTCACGGGCTGACCGGAGGACGGATGCGCTGCGTCGCCCTCATGCGGAACGTCAACCAAGGCCAGCGCGGCCACCCGTCCACCGACGCCATCCTGGCCGGCTTCGCCGACGCCGGGTGCCCCGACGCGGTGACGTTCCAGAGCAACGGGACGATCCTGTTCGATGCGCGATCCCCGGAAACGGTGGTGGACGCCGCTGCTGCGGCGATCGCCATCCGCTCGGGACATGAACGTGACATGTTCTGGATCGCCTTCCAGGACGTGGCGGCGGTCGTCGACAGGTACGCCGGAGTGAGCGAGCCACGGCGGTTCGAATTCACCGCGCACCGCGGTGGCACCATCGACCTCGAGGATGCGCAGGTCGTCGGTGAAGCAGACCGCAATCGCTGCGAACTCGTCGACACCGGTCCGCGCTGGGCGCTCGTGCGCAACAGGATCGCGGGCGAGGGACACGCCACCCCGACCCTGGAGCGCATCACCGGGCACCCGGCCACCTCGCGCGGGCTGCCGAGCATGGTGCGACTGGTGCTGCGGTTCCGTTCACGATGACGAGGGCGCCGTAGGGGTCAGACGCGCGCACGCAAGCCGGTGCCTGCGGCGGTCTGCCGCGCGTAGGCTCGCGTGCCATGGGCACGAACGACCGCGAACATGACATCGTCCTGCTCGGCGCCACGGGCTTCGTCGGGCGGTTCACCGCCGAGCATCTGGCCCGATCCGCGCCCGAGGGCGCGCGCATCGCCGTCGCGGGACGATCGAGCGCACGGCTGCTGAGCCTCACGCGTGAGCTCGGCGTGAACTGGCCGACGATCGAGGTGGACACCGCGGACGACGCGGGTGTCACCCGCCTCGCCGCCTCGACGTCCGTGATCGCGACGACGGTCGGGCCGTATCTGCGCTACGGCGAGCGCGTCGTCTCCGCCTCCGCACGGGCCGGCACGTCGTACGCCGACCTGGCCGGGGAGAGCATCTTCGTCGCGCGCAGCATCCGCGACAATCACGACGCCGCCCAGCAGAGCGGAGCGAAGATCGTCCACTCGTGCGGCTTCGACTCGATCCCGTCCGATCTCGGCCTCGGTCTGGGCCATGCGGCCGCCGGCGGCGTGCCGATCATCGCGGCGACGCTGCGCGTGCGATCGCTGCGCGGCGGGATCAGCGGCGGAACCATCGACTCGCTGCGCCAGCAGATGAAGGAGGTCAGAACGGATGCCGCGGCCCGCCGCATCGTCGGGGATCCGTATGCACTCACACCCGGTCCCTCCGTTCGTCTGCCCGGCCGTGACCCGCGTGTGTGGGGCAGAGAGCGCGGGGTGTGGCAGGCGCCGTTCATCATGGGCGCCTACAACCAGCAGATCGTCCAGCGCAGCAACCACCTGACGGGCTGGAGCTACGGTCAGCTCATGCGGTACCGCGAGGTCGTGAGCACAGGACGCGGGCTGCCCGGCTTCGTGCGCGCCGCGGGAATCGGCCTGGGGACGGCGGGTTTCGTCGCCGGCGTGGCGTTTCGGCCGAGCCGGGCGATCCTGGACCGTGTTCTGCCCGCGCCGGGGGCCGGCCCCGGGGCGACGGCGATCGCCCGCGGCCGCTTCGCCCTCGACATCGACATCTACCCCGTCGAAGGCGACCCCGTCCGCACGCGCGTGGCGGCGCCGTACGATCCCGGCTACGGGGGCACCGGTGTGATGCTCGGTGAGTCGGCGCTCAGCCTCGCACTCGATGACCTGCCCGACCGCTCCGGGGTTCTGACGCCGATGGTGGCGATGGGAGAGGCGCTCGCCGATCGATTGCGCCGGCACGGGTTCACGCTGGACGCCGGCGCGCGTGCTGAACCCACAGGCTGAGGATCGCCTCGTCGGCGGCGGCGGCGCCGTCGACGCGAATCCAGCCGATGCCCATGGACCTGCCCGCACCCATCTCCGCCCGTGTGGCCTCCGATCGCTGAAGCAGCGTCGCGTCGTCCGCGGGGTCGATGCGCACGAGCAGACTGCCGTCTTTGTTGACGGCGACGAGCATGGTGTCCTCGACCATGACGGCGACGGCCCCGAACATGGAGACCTCGCGCACGGACTCGGCGGGCAGCAGCTGCTTGATCCTGTTCAACAGGTCACGCCGGTCAACCTGCGTCGGCATCGGCTCACCCCCCGTGCGGCAGGTAGCCGAGCCGGTCGAAGGACAGGCGGATATCGGTGATCTGATCGCCTTCCACGGTGAACAGCTCGCAGATCAGCGAATCCGACACGTGATCCAGTGCGCGATCGACATCGCCGCTGGTCCAGGCCCGGTGGTAGGCATCGACGATGGCTTGCGGTGTGGTGGGGTTCGGCATCCCGTGCTTTCCTTCGTACTCGGTGGTGGTCATGCTGAGGGCGTCCAGTCATCCGCCGGCAGATTCCGGCCGGTGGCGACCAACGCCAGTCGCGCGACGAAGTGCTGCCACCCGTCGACGTGCCCGGCGACCTCACCCTCGGGCAAGTCGGTGTGCACCACCTCGACCCGCGTGCCCAGGGCGGTGGCGGTCAGCTCGAACGACACGGTGGATGAACCCGGCGGCAGTGTCGCGCTGCCCTCGAATCCCCACGAGACGATGACCCGCCGCGGCCTGTCCACCTCCAGGAAGGTTCCGCGGGCGCCGTAACCGGCGATGTTCACCGAGAACTCGCCGCCGGGGGTCGGCTCCACCTGCGCCCAATCGCCCATCCACGCGGTGATCCCATCCGCGGTGATCAGATACTCGAAGACGCGCTCCGGTGCTGCCGCGATCTCGACGCTGGATCGATGCTCAGCCATCGAGCCCCTCCGCGCTGCTCTCGACCGCGCGCTTGAGGCGTGTGAGGCGCTCCGGCCAGAAGTCATCGAAGAACGCCTTGCCGACCGCGAGGCCCTCCACACGCACGGCGAACATGTGCCGGGTGCCGGATCGGGTGCCAGCGACCAGCCCGGCCCGGCTGAGCACCTTCAGGTGATGCGACACGGTCTGCTGCGACAGCCCCAGCTCGGCGGCGATCTCCCCGACCGGCCGCCGACCGTCGCGCACCAACGCGAGGATCGCCCGGCGGTGTTCATCTGCGAGGGCGCGAAACGCCTTGTCGAGGGCTGCCGGTTCCATGCCTACCAGTGTGACCACAAGCATTCGTTTGTACAAGCGCGACGTGGTGAAGGGCGATCAGCGGTGCACCAGCATTTGCGCTCTGCAGAACGGATGCGGGAGACTGACGCCCACGCGGGTGCTGGGGTCGCCACCTCCGTCGCCACATGGCGTGCACGCTCGATGGCGCCCCCCTCGGCACGAAGGAGTGCATGATGAGGGCGACCTCGCCCGTGTACGCGGCATTCGCGGCCTGCGCCGCCATCATCACGGTGGTCGCGGTGACGATCGCAGCGACCCCGAAGACCTCGGACTTCTCGCGGACCGCCTCCATCGCGAGCCAGGACGCGGAAGCCCTGCTCGCCGCGCACGATGGGACATCCCTTTCCCTGGCGCTGGTCGCCGGCGACGAGCTCGCCTGGTCTGCCACCTTCGGCGCGGTCGACACGCGCGGCACAGCGCCGACCGCCGAGACGCTGTACGGCATCGGGTCGGTCAGCAAGATCGTCACGACGGTGGCGGTCATGCAGCTGGTCGACGCCGGGAAGGTGGACCTCGACGCGGCGGTCGCGGACTACATCACCGATTTCCGGATGGAGGACCCGGGCTACACACGGGTCACCGTGCGTATGCTGCTGAACCACTCCGCCGGGTTCCCCGGCACCGATTACGCCAACGGCTTCACGTCCGCCCCGTTCGCCGACTACGCCGAGCAGATGCTCGCGCAGCTCGCTCGTTCCCGGCTCAAGAGCATGCCGGGATCGGTCGCGGTGTACTGCAACGACTGCTTCACCATGGCCGGTCTCCTGGTCGAACGGGTCAGCGGCATCCCGTTCACCGAATACGTCCAGGCCCGAGTGTTCGAGCCGCTCGGCATGACCGCGTCGATGTACCCCACGGATCCGCTGGAGCCCGGCGGGTTCGCACCGGTGATCGTCGACGGCGAGGCCCAGCCTCCGGAATACCTCAACCTCTACGCGTCCGGCGCCCTGTTCTCGACACCGCACGAGCTGGCACGGCTGGCGGCGGTGCTGCTCGGCGACGGCACGTGGCGTGGCCGGCAGGTGATCTCCCCCGCTTCGATCCAGCAGATGGGTCTGGACCACATGTCCGGCACGCTGGACCCTATCGCCTCGACGGCCTTCCGGTACGGTCTGGGCTGGGACACGGTGGCCGATCCCGGGCTGGAGGCAGTCGGTGCACGCGGCTGGGGCAAAGGCGGCGACACGGTGGATTACCACGCGGCGTTCCTGCTTGCTCCGGATTCCGACGTCGCGGTGATCATCACGGCCGCGGGCCGGCAGGTCGGTTCGGGGATGCTGAGCACTCTGGCGCAGACCGTCCTGCGCAACGCGATCAGCGAAATCCATGGCGCTGTGCTGCCGCCGGGTGCATCCGTCGACCACGACCCGCCGGAGGCACGCCCTACGACCGGTCAGCTGGACGCGATGGTCGGTTCCTACGCCGGGTCGATGCTGGTGCGCGTGGGAGCCACGCCGGAGGACTCGCTCGCCGTGGATGCGTACGCCGGCGGAAAATGGGTGCCGCCGGATTTCTACACGCTGCGCAGCGACGGCCTCTTCTGGAGCACGACCGAGCCGTCACGATCGTTGCAGACCCGTTCCGCCTTGGGACGGACCTACCTGGTGCTTCAGCTTGCCGAACCGCAGGGGACCTTTCTGGAGACCACCATCCTCGGCGAGAAGGTGTCACCGCACGACGCGCTCCGCGCCACCTGGACGGAACGGGCGGAGCGGAGCTGGGTCATCGTCAACGAGCGCTCCGACTCGCTGCTCTGGAACGGCAACCCGACCCTGACCATGGCGGATCCGGATGGCACCGGCTATCTGTGGGTCACCCATGCCCAGGGATCGACGCCCGTCGATCCGCGAGACAGCGACGATCTCGCGTCGATGTTCGTGCAGCTGCCCGCGGTGAACGGGCGCGACATGAACGACCTGCGCATACTGTTGCGCGAGGGCGAGGAGTGGGTGCAGTTCGGCTCGGCGACGTATCGCCCCGTCGAGAGCATCCCACCCCTGGAGGAAGGCGTGGTGCGGATATCGATCGGCGTCGATTCCGCCGCGCAATGGCGTTCCGTCCCCGCCGAGACGCGGCTGAGTTCGACCGGCGACGGCAGCTGGCGCGCGTACACCGCGGACGGTGATCCGATCGATGTGGCGACCGGCTGGGGAGTGCTGCCCGCCGGATCGCTCGTCGCCGTGTTCGGGATGGCCGGAGAGACCATCAGGCTCAGTGCTGAACGGATCTGAACCCGGAGCAGGGACAGTGTCGCCGGCGTGACAGAGCCCGAATCACGCGGCTACCGACGCGGAAGGCAGCAGCGCATCAGTTGAGCACGAGCGTCACCGAGACGCTCTTGGAACGCATCAGCTTCTGCCCGGCCCGGATCGCCTTGTACTTCGCGCCGTACTTGCGCATCAGCGCGCGGTCGATCCGCGCGCGAGTGTCTTCGTCGTGGCGCACGACCGCCGTGGCTTCCACTGCTTCAGCGCCGTCCAGGAGTCGTCCTCGCATGTCGCAGGGGGTCAGCACCACGCGGGCGGTATGAGCCAGGCGCTTGACCTTGCCCGACGTGGCGGCGGTGGTGATCAGGGCATCCTCCCCGTCCCGGACGATCCAGACCGGAGTTGCCACCGGGACGCCGGTTCGACGGAACGTCGTCAGCAGAACGTACTCGCGGGCGGCGATGTCGTGGAGCGCAGGGATCATTCTTCTATTCTCCGCCGTTCCGCACTGGCCCGGCGCCAGCACGGACCCAGCTTCAGGCGACGTCGAAGCGCACGAGCTTATCCGGGTTCACGACGACCCAGATGCGCGAGATCGCCTCGCGCGTCGTTGCGACGCTGATCACCGCGACCAGGATGCCGCCCTCGCGCAGGAGGATCCCGGGCGCACCGTTCACGGCACCCACGTCGAGGGTGAGCAGTGGGTACTGCGCGAGGATCCCCAGGAGCAGATCGGCTGCGGCCCGGTCGCCCTCGACCCGGTCCGCGGGTGTCGGGACGAGCCCCCCGCTGTCGACGGCGAGCTCCACATCGCGGGCGAACAGCCGCGCGATCTGCTCGGGATCACGCCGTTCGCACGTTGCCGCGAGTGCGCTCACGGCAACCGCGTGCCACCGCTGCTGGACGGCCTTCGTCTTCGGATCCGCGTGCCGTGACGGGTTGCGCCACCATGTCATGCGCCCACCGTCGTGACGTGCTGAAGCTTGTCGGGGCTCATGATCCAGAGCAGCTGATGGATCCCTCGGTCGGATACGGTCAGCGTCAGCGCCGTGGTGACGACGCCGTCCTCGGACAGGGTCACGGCGGGCTGACCATTCACCTCCACCCAGTCGATGGTCTTCCCGGTCCAGAAATGACTGGAGAACGCGGCGACGAACTTGGCCACCCGCGACTGCCCGACGACGGGAATGCGCGCGGCCAGTTTGACCCCGTTGCCGTCGGTGTAGCTGACCACATCCGCGACGAACAGCTCTTCCAGCGCCACGGCGTTCCCCCGCTGCGCGGCGGAGAGGAACGCCTCCAGCAGGCGGCGCTGTTCACCCGTGGCCACCGCTGTTCGCCGCTCCGAGGCCAGGTGCTTGCGCGCCCGGCTCACGAGCTGCCGTGCGGTGGCGGGTGCGGTCTGCACGATCTCGGCGATCCGGTCGTAGGGATAGTCGAATGCTTCACGGAGCACATAGGCGGCACGCTCCGTGGGAGTCAGCTTCTCGAGCAGGATCAGCATCGCGTACTGCAGCGCTTCGCCCCGCTCGGCGCCCAACGACGGATCGTCGGCCGTGTTGACCGGCTCCGGCAACCACGGACCGATGTAGGTCTCCCGTCGCGTATGCGCGGACTGGAGTGAATTGATCGCCAGCCGGGTGGTGATCGTGGACAGGAACGCCGCCGGCTCGAGCACCTCGTCACGGCGGGTCGATTGCCAGCGGATCCACACGTCCTGAAGGATGTCTTCGGCATCGGCGACGCTGCCGAGCATGCGATAGGCGATGCCGAAGAGTCGGCCTCTGCAGCGCTGGAACGCTTCCGTCGCCACTGCCAAGTCCTGTGTGCTCGCGTCGTCTGGCACGATCAATCCGCCCTTTCCGCGTGGATCCGGAGAATCGAATCGATTCAGTGTGGCACCGGGACACCGGTCTGCCACTGGTGCAGTGACGTGGCACTTATTGTCGCGCCCCTGTCGGGGAGCAGGTCCCACCGGCCTACCCGCGCACCGAAGTAGGTTCCGAGCGGATCTGCGAGCAGTTCACGCTCATCGTGCCGGAACCGCAGGTCACGCCTGGCCACATCGGCGAGGCTGAACACCTCCGGCCCGGCGAACTCCACGATGCCGCCCACGGGCTCGCCGACGGCGATGTCGGCCACAGCCGAGGCGACATCGTCCGCGGCCATCGGCTGGACGAGCACATCGGCGAGAGACCCGCCGCCGCCACGCAGCGCTGTTTCTGTGATGTCCCGGATGAACTCGAAGAACTGGGTGGCGTGCACGAGGGAGTACGCGCGCCTCGAATCGATGACCAGGCGCTCCTGCACGGCCTTGGCGATGAAGTATCCGCCGTGCGACCGGGCGAGTCGATCGGTTCCGACCACGGAGAGCGCGACGTGGTGTGCGACGCCGGCGGCGGCACCATAGGTGAGCAGGTTGAGGGTGGATGCCTCGAAGAACTCAAGTGCGGCCGCCTCGTCGGTGTATGAAGAGTTCGAGACGTCGATCACGGTCTGCGTCCCCTCGTGCGCGTCTGCGAGGCCTTCGCCGGTGAAGGAGTTCACGCCGGTCGCTCGGGACGCCGCGATGACCTGGTGCCCGCCGCGTTCGAGCACGTCGACCAATCGGCTTCCGATCAGACCGGTGCCTCCGATGACGGTGATTCTCATGGCGGTTCCTTTCCTCATTCGAAAGCTCAGACCGCGCGGCAGCCGCATGTGTGACGACGAGGGCAGAATTGCCCGGTGCTGTCACATCGGCACGGTCCCTCCGGTCCTTCCTGGTGAGCGGCCGACGTCCGACCGCTCCCCCGCACAATCGACACCTTCCCGAAAGCAGGCGAACCCCCCTCCGCAGCCTCGCCGGCGACGCACCGCCCGGTGACGCAGGCGGCACTGTCCGAGCCGCTCGCGACCGAACGCCCGGCGTGGCGGGACATCCCGTCGTGGTTCGTGTTCGGTGACGCCGACCTGAGCATCCCCGACGCCGTCCACCGCGCGACCGCCCAAGCTCTCCCTGCCGAGGGACGATTGCCCGACCGATACCGGCTGCGCTACGACCGCGTCGAAACCGACGACCGCGTCAGCATCCGACGCGCGGGCCAACTCACCCCACCCGGCCGCTGGCCCCACAAATGCCAGATGTCTCGCGACATATGAGACATATGTCGCGAGACATCACACGGTGGAACTGAGGGTGTTTGGGTTCAGGACATGTGTCACAGGTGATAGGTCGCTGATGAGTCGCGACATAGGTCACAGTCGGCGGGGTGTCGAAGCATCGGGTCGTGGTCTTGAAGGTCATCGCTGGGCAGTTGTCCGTCACGCAGGCGGCGGAGGAGCACGGGATCTCCCGCCGACATCTGCAGCGGCTCCTTGCCCGGTATCGGGTGGGCGGATTGGAAATGGTCGAGCCGCGCTCGAGGAGACCGAAGACGAACTCGGCGGCCACGTCGGGTGAAGTTCGAGACCGGATCATTACTCTCCGGCAGGAGCTGACTTCCCGGGGGCTGGACGCCGGACCGGTGACGATCGCGTGGCACCTCGAACGTGAGGGACACCCCCCACCATCGACGTCCACGATCAGACGGATACTGCACGCCGGCGGGCTGGTGATCCCGGAGCCGCGGAAACGACCGAAATCCTCCTACATCCGGTTCGAGGCCGCGCAGCCGAACGAGACCTGGCAGTCCGATTTCACCCACTGGCGCCTCGCCGACGGCACAGACGTGGAGATCCTGAACTGGCTCGATGACCACTCCCGATACCTGCTCTCCTGCACCGCCCACCTGCCGGTCACCGGCGACGACGTCGTCACCACGTTCCTGGCAGCGACCGACGACCACGGGGTGCCGGCCTCGACCCTCACAGACAACGGCCGCGTCTACACCGCCCGCTTCGGCGGCGGCCGGAACGCGTTCGAATACCTCCTCCCGCTGTTGGGCACCCGTCAGAAGAACGGCTCACCCGGCCACCCGCAAACCCAAGGCAAGATCGAACGCTTCCATCAGACCCTGAAACGCTGGCTCGCCGCGCACCCCGCCCCGGCCGCCCTTGACGATCTGCAACGACAGCTCGACCTGTTCCGAACTCACTACAACGAGCACCGCCCGCACCGCAGCAACGACCGGGCCACCCCGGGCGACACCTACCGGGCGATACCGAAAGCCCTCCCCACCTCACCGCGCGAGGGGCACTATCGCCTCCGCTACGACCACGTCGACCACAACGGAAAGATGAGCCTGCGCCGAGCCGGCCGCATGCACCACCTCGGCATCGGCGCCGACCACCGCGGCAAACGCATCCTCGCGCTCATCGACGAGACCACCGTCACCGTCATCCACCTCGACACCGGCGAGATCCTCAGCACCCACCACATCAACCCCGCCCGCAGCTACTGGCGCGACCAACAACAAGAGCCCGGCCGATGGCCGGGCTCTCATTTGTGACACATGTCGCGACTCAGATGAGACACATGTCGCGACTCATTACATTGGTGGACCTGAGGGGACTCGAACCCCTGACCCCCTGCATGCCATGCAGGTGCGCTACCAGCTGCGCCACAGGCCCGGAAACCGCCTCCCGATCGGAGGCAACCCCAAAAGATTACTACACCGATACGCATGGTCCGAACCGGCCGATGTCCGTGCATCCGTCTACGGTGGTGCACGAAAGGGGCGGAATGGCCACGCTCGGCAACATTACCTTCCACGGGACGGACCCGCGAACGCTCGCGCACTTCTGGGCCGGGGTCTTCCACTAACCGATGCTGGAGTCGGCCCACGCGTGCCCAGCTCGACGCCGAGAAGGACCGCCTGGTCGCTGGGCGCGACCGCCTGGTCGCTGGGCGCGACCGTCGTACGGCTCGTCGAGCAGAGCTGGGGACCGTGGCCGGAGCTGTACTACCAGCTGCAGGACCCCGAGGGGAACGAGTTCTGCCTGCGTGAGGGGCTACTCGACCGCTGACCGGGCGGCCAGTTCGATCGGCACGACCGGGCAGTCTTTCCACAGACGCTCGAGCCCGTAATACAGGCGCTCCTCCTCGTGGAAGACATGTACGACCAGATCCCCGAAGTCCAGCAGGATCCACCGCGATTCCTGGCGGCCTTCGCGACGGAGCCGCTTGTGTCCGGCCTCGAGGAGCTTGTCCTCGATCTCGTCGGCGATCGCTGCCACGTTGCGCTCGCTGCGGCCCGTGACGAGCAGGAAGATGTCGACCAGAGGCAGCGGACCGGACACGTCGAGAGCGACGAGATCCTCACCGCCCTTGGCATCGGCAGCGTGCGCAGCGACGCGGAGCATGTCGCGGGCTTGCGGGGTGGCGGTCATCAGAAAACTCCAGTCACAAACGCAAGGATGAGCACACCGACGAGCGCGAGCGCGAGCACGCCAGCCGTGATTGCGAGCGTCAGCATGAGGCGCCCGCCCTTCTCCGGCGTCGGGGGCTTGATGATGTCGCCGTCGTTCTTGACGGTGCTGATCGCCGCACTGGCGGCGATCGGCGTCGGCGATGAGTGTGCGGGCAGTTCGCCGTCGACCAGGACCGCGTCGACGTCCTTGCCGTCCGCCGTCCCGTCGGCGTGGCCGGTCGAACCGAGACCCTCGGGCAGGTTGAACGAGCCCGTGATCAGCACCTCGCCGGTCGCGGTCACCGGTGCGACGAGGTTGGGGGCAGAAGGGGTCTGCGAAAGGATCAGCGCGTTGCCGGTGCCGATGGAACCGGTCACCGAACGAGAGATGAGCTGGTCGAACGAGGGAGGCAGATCCGGCTGCACCGCCGCACCGGCCAGGAGCCCGGCACCCAGCTGAGGACTGACCACAGCCTTGTCGGCGCCGTCCTCGTCCGCATCGCCTTCGGCTGCCACCAAGTCCAGCACCGCGTCGGCGGACTCGCTGTCGTTCTGGTCCGCGACCTCGTCTGCACCGTCGCGCTCCGCCTCGGCGGCCTCGACGGCGGATGCCGCAGCGTCGGCCACCGATGCCGCATGCGCGGCGGCGATCTCGGGCGTGATGACCGGCACCGACGCGGTGCGGATGCGCTCCTGCTGACGCGCCTGTCGGCGTGTCAGCGGGGTGGCATCGAGATCGACGCTGGCGTCGGGTGCGGGTTGGTCGCGAACCGGCGCCGGGACAGCCGCGCGCGGAAGCGGGGCCGAGACGGGTGCAGCGGTATCGTCCGGCTCGGTCGCCTCGCCTGCGAGGTCGGATGCCGATTCGGGGTCAGCGCTCGCATCAGAGGCGACGGGGGTCGCTCCCGTGTTGCGCAGGTCACGCAGCTGCTTGCGGGTGAGGGCTGGTGTCGCCGGCTGCTCGGGTGTGCTCATTCCTTGCTCCGGTAGAGGTGATGCTTCGCAATGTATTGGACGACCCCGTCGGGAACGAGGTACCAGACGGGATTACCGTGCTCAACGCGCTCGCGGCAGTCCGTCGATGAGATGGCCAGGGCGGGGATCTCGAGTTGGCTTACGTCTTCTGTCGGCAGACCCGCAGTGCTCAATACGTGCCCGGGTCGGGAGACGGCGACGAAGTGGGCGAGGTCCCACAACTCATCATGGTCCCTCCAACTGAGAATTTGCGCCAAGGCGTCTGCTCCAGTGATGAAGAACAGGTCCGCGTCGGGCCGCTGCGTCTTCAGGTCGCGCAGAGTGTCGATCGTGAAGGTGGGTCCGGCCCGGTCGATGTCCACGCGGCTGACGGTGAACTGCGGGTTGGATGCCGTGGCGATCACGGTCATCAGATAACGGTGCTCGCTGGGAGACACGTCGTGCTTCTGCCACGGCTGACCGGTGGGCACGAACACGACTTCGTCCAGGCCGAAGGACTGGGCGACTTCGCTGGCCGCCACGAGGTGACCGTTGTGGATGGGGTCGAACGTCCCGCCCATGACCCCGATCCTCGGGGCGCGCGTCACCGACATGCAGTCGGCCTAGTGGCCGTGCCCCGCCCTCTGCACCTCATGCGCGTGGGAGGCGGCATACGCGTCGGCCTTGTTCGCGTGCCGGTTGGCGACGTTGCGGTACGACAGGGTGACCAGCGCCAGCGCACCGAACACGACGATCGAGACGATGCCGAAGATGACGGTCTCCAGCGCCACGTTGCCGGTATGTTCGGCCTCTTCTGCGGCGAGGACGAGAAGCGAGGCGATGGTCATTCGTGCTCCGTTCGGGTTTCGCGTCGCAGCGACGACGCAGCTATCAGTTTATGTGGTCACGGGCGGACTTGCCCGGAGCCCCGCGCCAGCCACTTGGTGCTGGTCAATTCGTTCAGACCCATCGGACCGCGCGCGTGCAGCTTCTGCGTCGAAATGCCCACCTCCGCACCGAAGCCGAACTCACCGCCGTCGGTGAACCTCGTGGACGTGTTCGCCATCACGACGGCCGAGTCGACTTCGGCGAGGAAGCGCTCCATGTTCGCGGCATCCTGCGTGATGATCGACTCGGTGTGGTGGGTGGAGTAGCGACGGATGTGCGCGAGCGCCTCGTCCAGATCGCCGACGACGCGCATGGAGACATCCAGGCTGAGGTACTCGGTGGCCCAGTCCTCATCGGTGGCGGGAACGACGTCGGCGCAGAGCCCGACCACCTCGGAGTCGCCGTGCACGGTGACACCGCGCTCGGTCAATGCGGAGACCACCGCGGGCACCAGCCGGCGGGCGGCGTCACGGTGCACCAGGACGGTCTCGACGGAGTTGCAGACGCTGGGACGCTGCACCTTCGCGTTCACGACGATCTCGCGCGCCCACTCCAGCGGGGCCGATTCGTCCAGCAGGATGTGGACCACACCCGCACCGGTCTCAATGACGGGCACCGTCGATTCGGTGACCACGGTCTCGATCAGCTGCGCGCTGCCCCGCGGCACGAGCACGTCGACGATGCCGCGCGCGTGCATCAGCTCGCGGGCGCCGTCGCGGCCGAACTCGTCGATGGTCTGGATCGCCTCGGGATCGATTCCCCGGGCGGCGAGGGCGTCGCGCATGGCGCTCACCAGCGCCGCGTTGGTCTGCTCCGCTGCCGAGCCGCCCCGCAGCACCACGGCATTGCCGGAGCGCAGCGACAGCGCGGCGATGTCGACCGTGACGTTCGGGCGCGCCTCGTAGATCGAGCCGACCACACCGAACGGCACGCTCACCTTGGTCAGCGCGACGCCGTTGGCGAGCGTCCGCTCCTCCAGCACCCGCCCGACCGGGTCCGGCAGGGCGGCGATGTCGCGGACCGCCGCGGCCAGAGCGGCCACGCGCGGCTCGTCCAGACGCAGACGATCCTGCAGCGCGGTCGAGAGTCCGCTCGCGCGTGCGCGCTCCAGGTCCTCACCGTTGGCGGCGACGATGTCCGCAGCCGCGGAATCGATGGCCTCGGCCACGGCCAGGAGCGCATCGCGCTTCTCCGCGTCGCCGAGCAGGCCGATGGATCGGGCCGCGGACTTGGCCAGGAGCATCCGGTCGCGCGCGGTCGTCGCGGTGGTGGTCATCAGCCCAGTGTATCGAGGGCGTGCGCGGCGGGCCGGCGGATGGGCCCGGTCAGCGAACCCACGACCGGTTCAGGGTGCGGCGCGAACCAGGTGCCGATCTCATCGCCGCGCAGGGCGCGATCCACCAGATCGGCGCTCGTGACGAGCACGCCGATTCCGGATGCCGCCGCCAGCCTCGCCGCGGAGACCTTCGTCGCCGCTCCCCCGGTGCCGACGCTGTTGACGACCACGGATCCGAACTCGTATCCGTGCAGGTCGTCATCGTGCGCGACGTAGGAGATGGGCAGCGCACCGGGCTGGTCAGGCGGGCGCGTGTACAGGCATTCGATGTCGCTCAGCAGCACCAGCGCATCGGCGCCGATCAGCTGAGCGACGAGGGCGGCAAGCCGGTCGTTGTCGCCGAAGCGGATCTCATGCGTCGCGACCGTGTCGTTCTCGTTCACGATCGGCAGGATCCGCAGACCCAGCAGCCGCTCCATCGCACGACGCGCGTTCGAGCGCGGCGTCGGGTTCTCCAGGTCACCGGCGGTCAGGAGCACCTGACCGGCGACGATCCGGAACGGACGCAGCGCCTCCTGATAGCGGTAGATCAAGACGTTCTGACCCACGGCAGCCGCGGCCTGCTGGGTCGCGAGGTCGCTGGGACGCTCCCCGAGGCGGAGGTACGGCATGCCGGTCGCGATCGCTCCCGAGGAGACCAGCACGACCTCCGTTCCGCGCCCGTGCGCCTCGGCCAGCGCGTCGACGATCGGAGGGATCTTTCCGGAGTTCTCCCCGCTGATCGACGAGGAGCCGACCTTCACGACGATGCGGCGCGCGGTGCGAAGCTCCGCCCGTGTGGCGGCCGTCACGCCTGCTCCTCGTCGTCCCGCCCGACCGGGTTGGTTTTCGCGGCGATGCGCTCGGTCTCCAGCTCAGCGCGCGCCTCCGACTTCGCGTCCATGCGCTCGTAGTAGCGCTCGCGCCGCTCGGATGTCGTGCGCCGCGGATTCAGGTCGAGACGCGGGTCCGTGCCGCGCGGCGCCGTGGCCAGCTCCGCCATGGATCCCAGCGAGGGCTGCCAGTCGAAGACGACACCGTCGTCCTCGCCGATGACGACCGTCGATCCGGGCTGCGCACCCGACTTGAAGAGCTGATCCTCCACGCCCAGCTTCTCCAGACGATCTGCCAGGTAGCCGACGGCTTCTTCGTTCTGGAAGTCCGTCTGCTGCACCCAGCGCAGCGGCTTGGCGCCCAGGACGCGGTAGATGTCCCCGTACGTGCCACCCTCGACCCGGATGGTGAACTCGCGCTCCGAACCGTGCGGGCGGACGACGACCCGTTCGACCACGGGCTTGGCCGCCTCTTCCACCCGATGCGCGGCGACGATGTCGCCCAGCGCGTAGGTGAGCTGACGCAAGCCCTCGTGGCTGACCGTGGAGATCTCGAAGACGCGGTAGCCGCGAGCCTCCAGCTCGGGACGGACCAGGTCGGCGAGGTCTTTGGCTTCGGGAACGTCCACCTTGTTCAGGGCGACGATCTGCGGTCGTTCCAGCAGGGGCAGTTGCCCCTCCGGTACGGGGTACGCCGCCAGCTCGGCCAGGATCACGTCGAGGTCGGTCAGCGGATCGCGCCCCGGCTCCAGCGTGGCGCAATCCAGAACGTGCACGAGCGCAGTGCAGCGCTCCACGTGGCGGAGGAACTCCAGGCCCAGGCCCTTGCCCTCACTGGCACCCTCGATGAGGCCGGGGACATCGGCGACGGTGTAGCGCACGTCCCCTGCTTGGACGACGCCCAGGTTGGGGTGCAGCGTGGTGAAGGGGTAGTCGGCGATCTTGGGCCGTGCGGCCGAGATCGCGGCGATGAGGCTCGACTTGCCCGCGGACGGGTACCCGACCAGCGCCACGTCGGCGACCGTCTTCAGCTCGAGAAGGACGTCGCCTTCCCATCCGGGCGTACCGAGCAGGGCGAATCCGGGGGCCTTGCGCTTGTGGTTGGCCAGGGACGCGTTGCCGAGGCCGCCGATGCCGCCGGGCGCCACCACGAACCGCATACCGGGTTCGATCATGTCGACCAGGGTCTCGCCGGAGACGTCCTTGACCACGGTGCCCACGGGCACGGGCAGCTCCAGAGTCTCCCCGACAGCGCCGGAGCGATGATCGCCCATTCCGAATCCGCCGTTGCCGGCCGATCGGTGCGGCGAGTGGTGATACGACAGCAGGGTGGTGACCTGAGGGTCTGCGACCAGCACGATGTCGCCGCCGTGACCGCCGTTGCCGCCATCGGGGCCGGCCATCGGCTTGAACTTCTCGCGCTTCACCGACACGCACCCGTTTCCGCCCTTGCCGGCGGACAGGTGCAGCGTCACTCGGTCAACGAATGTGACCATGCGCTCCCCCTTTTCGGGCTCTTGGTGCCTGATGAGTGTTGCCTACTGATGAACACGTGAGGGGGCGGGCCGAAGCCCGCCCCCTCACGAGAAAACTGCGTGTGCGGCGGACTACTCCGCCGGGACCACGATGTTGACGACCTTGCGGCCGCCCTTGGCGCCGAACTCGACCGCGCCGGCCTCGAGGGCGAACAGCGTGTCGTCTCCACCGCGTCCGACGTTGACGCCGGGGTGGAAGTGGGTTCCGCGCTGGCGGACGATGATCTCGCCGGCGAGAACCTTCTGGCCGCCGAAGCGCTTCACGCCGAGGCGCTGTGCGTTGGAGTCACGACCGTTGCGAGTGGAGCTTGCGCCCTTTTTGTGTGCCATGTCCTGAGTCTCTTCCGTGCTTACTTGATGCCGGTGACCTTGACGCGCGTGAGGTCCTGTCGGTGCCCCTGGCGCTTCTTGTACCCGGTCTTGTTCTTGAACTTCTGGATCACGATCTTGGGGCCGCGCTCCTCGCCGACGACCTCGGCCGTGACGGTCACCTTGGCAAGCTTGTCAGCGTCGGTCGTGACGGTGTCCCCGTCGACGAACAGCACGGCGGGCAACTTGATCTCGTCGCCGACCTTCGCGGACTGACGATCGAGGACGACGATCGTGCCGACCTCGACCTTCTCCTGCCGGCCACCGGCGCGCACAACTGCGTAGACCACTTCATACCTGTTTCTTCGGGGAGCGCGCGGCTCCGGATGCCTGAGCAAAGACTCGATGCGGAGCAGAAATGTCGTCAACGCACCAAGGGGATACTTTACCGGATGCGCACGCCACAAGCAAAAGCGCCTCCCCTGGGGCTCGTCCCCATGACCTGGTCGGTGCATAGGATCGGGTGATGGCGATCCTCATCGACGACGCGCGCTGGCCGGCGCACGGTCGATTCTGGGCGCACCTGGTGAGCGATTCCAGCCTCGACGAACTGCACGAGTTCGCGGCGGCGAACGGCATCCCCGGGCGCGGCTTCGATCGCGATCATTACGACGTGCCGGATGAGGCGCACGCCCGCCTGGTCGCTGCGGGCGCACGCCATGTCGACGGGCGCGTCCTGGTCAAAGCGCTCATCGCATCCGGTCTTCGCGTCACGGCGAGGGAACGCCGCGAACGCTGAGGCTAATCCTCGGTCGGCGTATGCGAGACAGGAGTTCCCGTCAGCGCAGCCGTCGTCACACGGCGGCGCGACCGCCCCTGACCGGGCGCCTTGGGCTCGGGAAGAGCGCTGAGCACGGAGTCCAGCAGCAGATCCTTCTCGGTCCGCGGCGCCTTCGACCCGGCATCCTGTCGCTTCTTACGCTGCTTCTTGGGCCGCTCGACCGGCGCCTCTGCGACCGGCGCCTCGACCGGGACGATCTCCTCGTCCTGGTGCGAGTGGATCGTGGATGCCGCGATCTGGGCCAGTGCCGACTTGACGCCTTCGGTGATGACGTGGGTGCCACCGGTCGCACCGTTGGCGGTGGGCGCGGCGGCACGCGGACGGCGACCCGGAGGGGACCCATTGCCGGCCGGTGCGCGGTGCTTCACGACGGGGTCGTGGTGGACGATCACTCCGCGACCGGCACACACCTCGCACGGCTCGCTGAAGGTCTCGAGCAGGCCGAGACCCAGCTTCTTGCGGGTCATCTGGACGAGGCCGAGCGAGGTCACCTCGGCGACCTGGTGCTTGGTGCGGTCACGACTCAGGCACTCCACCAGGCGTCGCAGCACGAGGTCGCGATTGGATTCGAGCACCATGTCGATGAAGTCCACCACGATGATGCCGCCGATGTCGCGCAGCCGCAGCTGGCGGACGATCTCCTCAGCGGCCTCGAGGTTGTTCTTGGTGACCGTCTCCTCGAGGTTTCCGCCGGTGCCGACGAACTTGCCGGTGTTGACATCGACCACGGTCATCGCCTCGGTGCGGTCGATCACCAGCGACCCGCCCGAGGGCAGCCAGACCTTGCGGTCCAGCGCCTTCTCGATCTGCTCCGTCACACGGAACCGGTCGAACGGATCGACGTCGCTGTCATACACCTCGACGCGATCGAGCAGGTCCGGTGCCACGCTCTCGAGATACGCCGTGATCGTCTGGTACGCGTCCTCGCCCTGGATGAGCATCTTGGTGAAGTCCTCGTTGAAGACGTCGCGGACGATCTTGACCAGAAGGTCGGGTTCGGAGTGCAGCAGTGCCGGCGCCTGGATGGATTCGACCTGGCGGCTGATGTGCTCCCACTGCGTGGTGAGACGCTGCACGTCGCGGGTGAGCTGATCCTCCGTGGCCCCCTCGGCCGCGGTGCGGACGATGACGCCCGAGGATTCGGGCAGCACCTCTTTGAGGATCTTCTTCAGGCGAGCGCGTTCGGTGTCCGGCAGCTTGCGCGAGATTCCGTTCATCGTGCCGCCCGGCACGTACACGAGGTAACGACCGGGAAGGGAGATCTGACTCGTGAGCCGGGCGCCCTTGTGGCCGATCGGGTCCTTGGTGACCTGCACCAGGACACGGTCGCCGCTCTTGAGCGCGAGCTCGATGCGGCGGGGCTGGTTACCCGTCTCCACGCCGTCCCAGTCGACCTCGCCGGAGTAAAGCACCGCGTTGCGTCCACGGCCGATGTCGACGAACGCCGCCTCCATGCTGGGCAGGACGTTCTGGACCCGGCCCAGGTACACGTTGCCGATCAGCGACGCGTCCTGATTGCGGGCGACGTAGTGCTCAACGAGCACGTTGTCCTCGAGCACGGCGATCTGGATGCGCCCGTTCTTGGAACGCACGATCATCTCGCGGTCGACGGATTCGCGGCGCGCGAGGAACTCCGCCTCGGTCACCACGGCGCGACGACGACCCGCTTCCCGGCCGTCCCGGCGGCGCTGCTTCTTGGCCTCGAGGCGGGTGGAGCCCTTGATGCGCTGCGGCTCGGTGATCAGCTCGACCGCCCGCTGACGGGGCTGCTGCGGCTCCGGCGGAGCGGATGCCTCGTCCCGGCCCTCGCCCGTCCGGCGGCGGTTGCGGCGGCGGGCACTGGTTGATGAGGACTGCTCGGCAGCGGGCTCCTCATCGGGCAACGCCGGCAGCGCCGGCAGCGCCGGCGGCTCGGGCGCGTAGAACACCAGCTGAGTGGACACCGCCGAGACGAAGACCTCCGGAAGAAGACCGAGATCCACCGCGGACTTCGGGCCGGAGTCCTCGGCCGGCGGTGCAGCCGGTTCAGGCTGCTCGGCGGGAGGTGTTGCGACCTCCGTGCCGGGTTCTGCCGGATCGGCGGAGGTCGGACCCGTCGCCTCGGCGGTCTGGGTCACATCGGACTCGACTTCCGGCGCGGGCGTGTCCGGTGCGTCGGGAGCGCTGGGCGCTACCGGTGCGTCTGAGACGTCGGCGGATTCGAGGTGTGCATCGGTTTCATCGGCCATCACTGGCGTACTCCCTGCGGACGACACCGCGCGTCGTCCGGCGAAATCTCGTGCGGTGCCGCACCTGCGGTGCCGCTAACTCATCGGTCTGCAGCCGGCCCGTGGCTCGTGCTGCGAAGGGCGCTCATCGCCCGAAGTCTTCTGGTGACGCGTATGGCGGCGCGGCCGCGACGCATCGCAACCATTATCGCACTTTCAGGGACTGAATGTGCCGACGCGCCCCATCGGTGTTTCGAGGCCGGACGCGCGCGGCGTCTGCACAGGCCTCAATGCCATAATCCGAGACATGACGCAGCCCGGTTCCCGCACCCGGCCGACCGCCCTGGCGGTGTGGCTTCTGATCGCCGGCGTCATCGGCTGGTGGGCGGCCTTCTCGCTCACCGTGGAGCGACTGCACCTGCTGATGGACCCGGATGCGATCCTCGGCTGCGACATCAGCCCCCTCGTGCAGTGCGGCAAGAACCTCGAGTCCTGGCAGGGCAGTGTGTTCGGCTTTCCCAACCCGATCCTGGGTCTGACCGGGTGGGTGGCGCCGATCGTCGTGGGCGCGGCGATCCTGGCCGGGGCACGGTTCGCGCGCTGGTTCTGGCTGCTGTTCGAACTCGGCCTGGCGTTCGCCTTCGTCTTCGTGATCTGGCTGATCGGTCAGAGCGTGTTCGTGCTGGGCACCCTCTGCCCATGGTGCATGGTGACGTGGGTGGTGACGATCCCGACCTTCTACGCGGTCACCCTGCATCTGCTGCGCACCGGACTCGTCGCTGCGCCCCGACCGGTCCGCAGCGCCGCCGACACGCTGATGGCGTGGCTTCCGCTGCTCGCGGTCATCAGCTACGCGATCATCGCGGTGATCGCCCAGATCCGTCTGGACGTGCTCGGCGCCGTCTTCTGATCAGGGGAACCAGATGTCGAGCTCTCGAGCTGCCGATTCCGGGCTGTCCGAGCCGTGCACGAGGTTCTGCTGCACCTTCAGTCCCCAGTCGCGTCCGAAGTCACCACGAATGGTCCCGGGAGCCGCCGTCGTGGGATCGGTCGTACCGGCCAGGGACCGGAATCCTTCGATCACCCGATTGCCGGCCAGCCGGATGGCCACCGACGGTCCCGACATCATGAACTCCACCAGCGGCTCGTAAAACGGCTTGCCGGCGTGTTCGGCGTAGTGCTTCTCGAACATGTCGCGATCGGGCTCGACCAGTCGGATGTCGACGAGCGAGTACCCCTTCGCCTCGATTCGAGCAAGGATCGCGCCGGTCAGGCCGCGCGCGACGCCGTCGGGCTTGACGAGGACGAGAGTCTCTTCGGTGGCCATGGTCATTCTCCGTTCAGGGTGTCGGCTTCGGCGGCGAGCCGCGCGTTGCGCGCGTCCAGGGAAGCCCCCTTGATCGTCGCATATCCCCACATCGCACCGAAAATGAGCGCGACCAGCGCAAGCGCCGGCACCAGGATGGCGCCCAGGGCGACCACCAGCTGCAGGGCCCAGCCCAGGGCGATGCCCCATCGGTGCCGCAGCGCGCGACCGGTGAGCACCATCACGACCGCCAGGACCGCCCCGGCCACGATGCCCCACCAGCCGGGGATCTGCGGTGGCAGCGCGTTCAGCCCGTAGATCGCGAGCCCGCCCAGGAATACGACGATCGATTCGAACGCCAGCACGATCGATCCGAGCGACTCTTCTGCGCCGCGCGCGCGGCGCTGACGCGGCGCGCGCTCCTCTCCCCCGCTCATTCGACCCACCCGGCCTTCCAGTCCTCTTCGGCCGCGAGGCCGACGGCCTCACCGGCCAGGACCACGGAGCCGGCGATCACGACCGCCCGGCGGTCGGATGCCGCCGCCCACGAGCGCGCCGCCTCGGCCGCGTCGGTCACGTTCGCGTGGACGGTGACGGGCAGTCCGGCCGCCTCGGCCCGATCGGCGATGCGGTCCGCGTCGTCGGCACGCTCGGAGTCGGGCGCCGTCGCGAACACGTGGGTTGCGATGCGGGCGATCTCCGCCATGATGCCCGCGGCATCCTTGTCGGCCAGAACCCCCAGGACCACGCCCCACTCGTCGAAGTCGAACGAGTCGCCCAGCGCCGTTACCAGAGCGCGCGCGCCGTGCGGGTTGTGTGCGGCGTCGACGATCACGGTCGGGTTCACCCCGACCAGCTGCAGCCGGCCCGGTGAGGTGGCCTGCGCGAAACCCTCGGCGAGGATGTCGCCGGCTATCGGCTGGGTTCCGCCTCCGATCAGCGACTCCACGGCCGCGATCGCGAGCGCAGCGTTCTGCGCCTGGTGTCCTCCGAACAGCGGGAGGTATTCCTCCGAGTAGACGCCGGCGAGCCCGCGGACCGAGATGAGCTGGCCACCCACCGCCAGTCGGGCGTCGGTGAGCGCGAACTGCTCTCCTTCGAACGCGATCGTGGCGTCCTGCGCGGCGGCCGCCGCGCGCAGCACAGCTTCGGCCGCGGCATCCTGTCGTGCGGAGACCGCAGCTGCGCCGACCTTGATGATTCCGGATTTCACTGTGGCGATCTCACGGATGGTGGAGCCCAGCCGGTCCGCGTGGTCGATGTCGATCGGCGTGAACACCGCGACATCGCCGTCGGCCGTGTTGGTCGAGTCCCACGATCCGCCCATCCCGACCTCCAGCACGAGGACATCGATCGGCGCGTCGGCGAAGGCCACGAACGCAAGCACGGTGAGCAGTTCGAAGAACGTCAGCGGCGCGTCGTCCGCTGCCGCCAGCTCGGCGTCGACGAACTCGACGAACGGGAGGATCTCGTCCCATGCGTCGGCCACCGCCGCATCTGAGACGGGCTCTCCGTCGATCATGATCCGTTCGGTGAAACGCTCCAGATGCGGGCTGGTGAACAGCCCCGTGCGCAGTCCGTGCGCGCGCACCAGGCTCTCGATGATGCGGCTCGTGGATGTCTTTCCGTTGGTGCCGGTCACATGCACCACGCGGTACGTGCGCTGCGGGTCATCCAGCAGTTCCAGCACCCGACGGGTGCGCTCGACCCGTGGCTGCACCCAGCGCTCGCCCTGGCGGGTCAGCAGGGCGTCGTACACGGCGTCCGCGCGGCTGCGATCGCTCATCGGGGGTCCTCGACCTTCGTCAGTGCTCTGCTCACCGAAACGGTGAAGTCTCCGGCGTTGGCGAAGGTGCCCTTCGCGAACTCCGTGGCGTGGTCGGCGCCGGCCGCCGAGAGCGCTCCGTCGCCGAGCAGCAGGGTCGCGTCCGCGTCGGTGACGGCGTACTGGACCGCGAGGGTTTCGCCGGCGACGTCGGCGATGTCGAACGCCGATGCCACCGCCTCGCCGTCGGTGACCGAGTGGAAGGTCAGCACCAGCCGGATGCGATCGCTGACATCGAAACCGGCCGCCTTGCGCGTGTCCTGCACCGCCCGCACGACGTCGCGGGCCAGGCCCTCGGCTTCCAGTTCGGGGGTGGTGTTCGTATCGAGGAGCACGAAACCGCCGTGCGGGAGCACTGCCAGGGCCTCTCCCTCCGGCCGTCCGGTCGTTTCGAGGACGAGTTCGTACTCACCGGGCTGCAGCACGATCGAACCCGCGGTGACGGACCCGTCCGTCTCGGACCAGTCCCCCGCCTTGGCCGCGTGGATCGCCTGCTGCACCTGCTTGCCCAGCCGGGGACCCGCGGCGCGAGCGTTGACCGAGAGGCGGTGCGAGATGCCGTAACGCGACGCGGTGTCCTGCTGCAGTTCCACCAGCTCGACCGATTTGACGTTGAGCTCCTCGCGCAGGATGTCCTCGAACTGCCGGAGCGATTCGGCGGCGGTCGCGACGACGGTCAGCCGCGCCAGCGGGAGCCGCACACGCCGCCCCTCACGCTTGCGCAGTGCGTTGGCGACCGAGGAGACCTCACGGACGGCATCCATCGCGGTGCGGATGTCATCCGCGGCCGGGAACGCGTCGGCATCCGGCCAGTCCTGCAGGTGGACGCTGCGTCCGCCGGTGAGCCCCTGCCACACGCGCTCGGACACCAGCGGGATCAGCGGAGCCGCGACCCGGGTGAGCGTCTCCATCACGGTGTACAGCGTGTCGAAGGCCTCGCGACTTCGCGGATCGTCGCTCACGCCCACCCAGAACCGGTCCCGCGAGCGGCGGATGTACCAGTTGGTGAGCGCTTCGGCGAAGTCGCGCAGCTTCGCCGCGGCCGTCGTGGAGTCCAGCCCGTCCAGGTCGGCGGCGACGTCGCGGACCAGGTCGCCGGTCAGCGCGAGGATGTAGCGGTCCAGGACATCCGTGGAGTCGGTGCGCCAGGTCGCCTCGTACCCGCCGCCGCCGGGGCCGCCGGCGGCGTTGGCGTACGTGGAGAAGAAGTACCACGCGTTCCACACCGGGAGGAGGAATTCCCGCACGCCCTGGCGGATGCCCTCCTCGGTGACCACGAGGTTGCCCCCTCGCAGGACCGAGCTGGCCATCAGGAACCACCGCATCGCATCCGAGCCGTCGCGGTCGAACACTTCGGACACGTCCGGGTAGTTGCGCAGCGACTTGGACATCTTCTGGCCGTCGCTGCCCAGCACGATGCCGTGGCAGCTGACTCCGGTGAACGCGGGGCGGTCGAAAAGCGCACCGGACAGGACGTGCATCACGTAGAACCAGCCGCGGGTCTGGCCGATGTACTCGACGATGAAATCAGCCGGCGAGTGCTGGTCGAACCACTCGTGGTTCTCGAACGGGTAGTGCACCTGTGCGAAGGGCATCGAGCCGGAGTCGAACCACACATCCAGCACGTCCTCGATGCGGCGCATCGTGCTCGCGCCGCTCGGGTCGTCCGGGTTCGGCCGGGTCAGCTCGTCGATGTACGGGCGGTGCAGATCGACCTGACCGGTGGGGTCGCGCGGCAGCCGCCCGAAGTCGCGCTCCAGATCGGCCAGCGAGCCGTACACGTCCACGCGCGGGAAGTCGGGGTTGTCGCTCTTCCAGATCGGGATCGGCGAACCCCAGTACCGGTTCCGGCTGATCGACCAGTCCCGCGCGCCCTGGAGCCACTTGCCGAACTGTCCGTGTTTGACGTTCTCCGGAACCCAGGTGATCTGCTCGTTGAGCTCGACCAGGCGGTCGCGGGTGTCGGTGACCCGCACGAACCAGCTCGAGACGGCCTTGTAGATGAGCGGATTGCGGCAGCGCCAGCAGTGCGGGTACGAGTGCTCGTAGCTGGCCAGGCGGAGCAGTCGGCCGTTCTGGCGCAGGATGCGCACCAGCGGCGTGTTCGCGTCCATCCAGAGCTGGCCGACGACATCGGTCACCGCGGGCAGGAACTTGCCGCCGTCGTCGAGGCTGAGGATCGTCGGGATGCCGGCGGCATCGGCGACCCTCTGGTCGTCCTCGCCGTACGCGGGAGCCTGGTGCACGATGCCGGTGCCGTCGCCGGTGGTGACGTAGTCGTCGGCCAGGATCCGCCAGGCGTTCTGGGTGCCGTACACCTCGGCGTCGGCGTAGTAGTCGAACAGACGGTCGTAGTGCACGTCCGCCAGATCGGCGCCGAGGTGGACCGCCTCGACGGCCGCCACGGCATCCGCCGCGTTTTCGTAGCCGAGGTCCTTCGCATAGTTCGCCAGCAGGTCCTCCGCGAGGAGGTAGCGGTGCGACTGGGCTTCGGCCGGATCGTGCGCCGCCCCGGCTGCGCCGGGTGACGGGTCGTGATGCACGTCAGCGGCGCCCAGCGGACCGCCGGGGACGACGACATAGCGGATGCCGGGGCCTACGGCCAGGGCGAGGTTGGTCGGAAGCGTCCAGGGGGTCGTGGTCCAGGCCAGAGCGCGGACGGCGGTGAGCCCGAGCGCTTCGGCCTTCACACCCACGAGCGGGAAGGTCACCGTCACCGAGGGGTCCTGGCGCATCTTGTAGACGTCGTCGTCCATGCGCAGCTCGTGGCTGGACAGCGGCGTCTGGTCGCGCCAGCAGTACGGCAGCACGCGGTAGCCCTCGTACGCGAGCCCCTTGTCGTAGAGGGTCTTGAAGGCCCACAGCACGCTCTCCATGTAGTCGGTGTCGAGGGTCTTGTAACCGCGGTCGAAATCGACCCAGCGCGCCTGACGCGTGACGTACTCCTGCCACTCCTGGGTGTAGGCGAGCACCGACTCGCGGGCCTTCGCGTTGAAGGTCGCGACGCCCATCCGCTCGATCTCCTCCTTCTCGGTGATGCCGAGCTGCTTCATCGCCTCCAGTTCGGCGGGCAGGCCGTGCGTGTCCCATCCGAAGACGCGATCGACGCGATGGCCGCGCATCGTCTGGAACCGCGGAAAGAGGTCCTTGGCGTACCCGGTGAGCAGGTGCCCGTAGTGCGGCAGACCGTTGGCGAAGGGAGGCCCGTCGTAGAAGACCCACTCCGGTGCGCCCTCGCGGTTGCGGATGGACGCCTGGAAGGTGTCATCCGCGTTCCAGAAGTCGATGACCTCGCGCTCGATCGCGGGGAACCGGGGGCTCGGCGGGACGTCGGGTCCGGACTTGGGATAGGTCATGTCACTCCAGCAGGTTGCGATGCTTCCTGCGAGGACGACCCCCCTGTCCGGAGAACCGCGGTACCACCCCGCCTTGCGCCGGTGCACCGGATCTTCCGATCCGTCCACCGTGCCCCTCTCACTGCGGCTGTGACGGGCCTGCCCCGTCCGGTTCTACTGGGGGCTCGCGCCCTGTTCTTCCGGAAGCTCCCCGGTGATGGCCGGATCTGCGCTGCTGAGTCGATTGTACCCACGCACGCCGCCCGGCGCGTCTCCCCGATCGGCTCCGTCCATCTTCCCCGCGCGCAGCAGCGCGCGGGTGAACGGATGCCGCGGCTGGCGGAAGACCTCCGCAGTTGACCCCGCTTCCACGACGCGGCCATCCCGCATCACCATGATCTCGTCGGCGACGGCCGCGACCACCCGCAGGTCGTGGGAGATCAGGATCATCGCTATCCCCGTCTCGCGCTGCAGACGGTTCAGCAGGGCGAGCACAGTGACCTGCACCGAGGCATCCAGCGCGGAGACCGGCTCGTCGAGGATCAGGATGTCGGGTCCGACGGCGAGCGCACGTGCGATCGCCGCGCGCTGACGCTGTCCGCCGGAGACCTCCCCCGGGCGGCGCAGGGCGATGCCCGGATCGAGTTCCACCTGCTCGAGCAGTGCGGCGACACGGTGCCTGCTGGCGGCACGGGCGACCCCGCCCGCACGAAGAGCCTCGGACAGCGAACGACCGATGCTCCAGCGCGGATCGAACGCGGCCCGGGGGTTCTGATGCACGAGTTGGATGCGGCTGCGCGAGGGCCGCCGCCGTGCTTCGGTGGCCGGGTTCCACATCGCGCCTTCCAGCGTCACCTCTCCGGCGTCCGGCGACTCGATCCCCATCAGGAGGCGGGCCAGAGTGGTCTTGCCCGATCCGGATTCGCCCACGATCCCCAGCGTGCTCCCGCGTCGCAGAGCGAGCGACACGTCGTGGACCACCGTCCCGCTCCCGGCGAAGCTCTTGCTGAGCCCCTGCGCGGCCAGCACGATCTGTCCGGACGGCTCGGAGCGGGGCGGGGTGCGGGTGCGCCACGCAGCGACGAGCTCACGGGTGTGCGGGTGCCTCGGGCCGACCAGCACCTCGGCGGTCGCGCCCTCCTCCACGATCTTCCCGGCCCGCATGACCGCGATCCGGTCGGCGACGTGCGCGACGGCAGCGAGGTCGTGGCTGATCACGACCAGGGCGGTTCCGGCATCCACGATCTCGCGCAGCAGCTGCAGGATCCGCAGCTGCACGGTCGCGTCCAGCGCGGTCGTGGGTTCATCTGCCACGACGATGCGCGGGTTCGTGACCAGCGCCGACGCGATCAGCGCGCGCTGCCTGAGACCCCCGGAGAGCTCGTGGGAGTACGCCTCGACGCGCCGGGACGCATCGGGCATCGAGACGGATTCGAGCGCCGCCACGGCGCGTTCACGTCGTCGCGCTCGTGTGTCGCCGGTGTGGATCTCCAGCGGTTCCTCGATCTCGCGGCCGATGCGACGCAACGGGTCGAGGGAGACCAGCGCATCCTGCGACACCAGGGCGATCCGCGATCCGCGCACTCCGCGCCAGGCGCGTTCATCCGCTGTGCTGACATCCACTCCGTCTACCGAGAGCACGTCGGCGGTGACGGTGGCCCGATCGGGGGCAAGGCCGAGGAGGGCGTGCGCGGTCATCGATTTGCCCGCGCCGGACTCCCCCACGATCGCCAGGCACTCCCCCGGCGCCACAGACAATTCGACGCCGTCCACGATGACGCGCCCATCCATCACGATCCGCAGACCGCGAACCTCCAGGGCGCTCATCCGCGCCGCCCCTCGGCGCGGGCCCGCAGCGCCCGCCCGAGCGCGCTCAGCGAGATCACCGTCAGGGTGATCGCGATGCCCGGGAAGACCGCGATCCACCAGGCTCGCCCCAGCACGTTCCGGCCGCCCGACAGCAGGAGCCCCCATTCCGGGGTCGGCTCGGTGGGCCCGAGCCCGAGGAAGCTCAGACCGGCCGCGGCGAGGATCGCCGAGCCGACGCCGATGGTGGCCAGCACGCTCAGCGAGCCGGCCACACCGGGCAGCACGTGCCGTGCGATCGCCACCGGCCGGGACACACCGAGCAGGTACGCGGCCTCCACATGATCGGCCTGCCGGAGCGTGCGGGTGTGCGCGCGCGCAAGGCGGATGTACACGGGCACCGCGGCGATCGTGACGGCGACCGCCACCGTCACCGGCCCGGGGCCGAGGATCGCCACCACGACCAGCGCCACGAGGAACTCCGGAAACGCCAGCAGCACATCGACTCCGCGCATCGCGACGGCGCCGACCGGACGCGGCGCCAGACCGACGGCGATACCGAGCAGGAGCCCGAGGACAGCGGCGAGGACAGTGGCTGCCAGCCCGATGCCGATCGAGATGCGGGCGCCGTACACGACCCGCGTGAAGATGTCGCGCCCGCTCTGGTCGGTGCCGAACGGGTGCTCCGCGCTCGGGGGCAGCAGTGCCGCACGCAGGTCCGTCGCCAGAGGATCCGCGCTGGTGAAGACGCCGGGCGCCACGGCCATGCCCAGTACGACGAGCAGGACGACCGATGCCGCGACCAGCCACACCCGGCGCATCAGACCGGCTCCGGCATCCGGGCGGGCGTCACGCCGATCGGTGCCGCGTGCGAACGCAAGCGCGGATCCAGGAGCGGGTAGGCCAGGTCGACCAGCAGGTGCACCACGACGAACACCACGGCGCTGAGCATGATCACACCCGCCACCACGGGCAGGTCCCGGTCGGTGATGGCGGTGAGCGTCACGCGCCCCAGCCCCGCGCGGGCGAACACCGTCTCCACGAGCACCGCTCCGCCCAGCAGCGATCCGACGAGGTAGCCGGCCAGAGTGAGGGCTCCGGTCGAGCCGTGGCGCAGCGTGTGACGCAGCAGCAGCCGCGAGCCGCCGGCTCCCCGCGCACGCACCGTGAGGGCGAAGGGCTGGCGCTCGGCCTGCTCGATTCCGTCGCGCAGCACCTGGCCCAGCAGCGCCGCACAGGGAAGCGCGAGCGTGACGGCCGGCAGCACCAGCGCGGCGAAGCCACGCGAACCGGACACAGGGAACCAGCCGAGAGTGAACGAGAAGACCGTGAGCAGCACGAGCCCGATCCAGAACACCGGCGAGGAGAGGATCACCAGCTCGGCGGCGGCCACGACCGCACCGGCGCGACGGCCGCGGGCGAGCAGCACGACGGCGAGCGCGATCAGGAGGGCCAACACCAGCGCGAGCGCGGCGAGCTGGAGGGTCGGAAAGAGCTGACGGCCGATCACCTCGGTCACCGGCATCCGCAACTGGTACGACTCGCCGAGGTCCCCGCGCAGCAGCCCCGCGAGGTAATCCAGGTACTGCGCGATCGCGGGACGGTCCAGGCCGAGCTCGGTCCGGATGGAGTCCTTCACGGCCTGCGAAACCTGCGCCTGCGGGCCGAGCATGACATCCACCGGGTCACCGGGGACGATCCGCATCGTCAGGAAGGCGAGGGTTGCCGCACCCCACAGCACCAGGAGGATGCCTCCGACGATCTCCGCGATGCGCAGCAGCGATCGCCGGGGCATCCTGGGCGTGCTCATGACGGGCGTGCCCTCCTCGGGCCTGGACGGCGGCTGTGCGTCGTCAGCCGAGTGAGGCGGTGTAGAACAGCGGACGACCGTACAGATCGTAGGTCAGACCCTGAACCTCCGCTCCCACCGCCGTGATCACAGACGGAACGTAGAGCGGCACGATGGCGACGTGCTGCGCGTTCCACTGCTGGACCTCGCGATAGATGCCGGCACGAGCGTCTGCGTCGCCCTCGGCGACGGCCCGGGTGAGCAGTTCGTCCAGGGCGGGGTCGCTGACCTGCGATGCGTTCTGGAATCCCTCGGTGTGCAGGTGGCTGCGCAGCAGATCCGCGTCGACTCCGGAGAAGCCCCAGTCGGTCAGATCGAAGGTCTTGGGCTCGTACTGCTCGTTGTAGGCGCCGGGCTCCAGCACCTCCCGTACGATCTCGAAACCGACATCCTTCAGATCGGCCTGGATGGCGTTGGCCAGCGCTGCGCGGTCATCGGGCACGGGGGTCCAGGCGATCCAGCGCGCCGAAAGCCGCTGCCCGTCCTTGACGCGGTAACCGTCGGCGTCCCGCTGCGTCCAGCCGGCCTCGTCCAGCAGCGCCCCCGCGGCCGCCTGGTCGTAGGTCCAGGTGCCTTCGAGAGTCTCGTCATAGCCCGGCGTCGCCGGCCCCAGAACGCTCCAGGCCCGCGGGAACTGACCGAAGTAGATCGTCTCGACGGCGGTGTCGACGTCGATCGCACGAGAGAAGGCCTGCCGCACGCGCTCATCGCCGAAGACGCCGTACTTCTCGTTGAGGAACAGCGAGTAGGGCAGCCCGGGCAGACTCTTCGCGTCGACGGTGAGGCCGGCGTCGAGCTCGGACACGACGCTCGGCGGCAGCTGGCTCGCCAGATCCGCTTCTCCGCTGGAGACCACTCCGGACCGCACCGCGGACTCCGGCACGATCGTCACGCGCAGGGTATCGACCTGCGGCACGCCCGCTCCGTCCGGACCCCAGGCGTAGTCGGGGTTGCGGGTGTAGACGATCTCCTGGTCGGGCACGTACTCGCTCAGCAGGAACGGGCCCGTTCCCACCGTCACGTCCGGCCCACCGGCCTTGAGCTTGTCGGCGCTCGTCTCCAACACGGCGGGCGAATAGAACCCCAGGTTCGCGGTGCTCGCCGCCTGCAGGAAGGGAGCGTTCGGCTGGGTGAAGCGCACCGTCACCGTGTGCTCATCGACCACCTCGGTGCCCGCATAGAAGTCGGCGCCGAGCATGCTGGCCGCCTGCGCCGACGCGGTCTCCGGGTCGGCGATGCGGTCGAAGTTCGCCTTGACCGCTGCCGCGTCGAAGGGTGTGCCGTCGTGGAACTTGACGTCATCACGCAGCTGGAACGTGTAGGCGAGCCCGTCATCGGACACACTCCATTCCGTCGCGAGCCAGGGCGAGAAGGTGCCATCGGCGTTCTGGAATACCAGCGAATCGAGGACCACGCGCTGCACCATCGCGGAGACATCCAGCTGGCTGGTCTGGGGATCCATGTGACCAGCCGAGAGATTGGCCCCCTCGATCGCCCAGACGATCTCTTCGCCGTCCGTGGCGTCGCCGCTCTGCGCGGCGCAGGCACTCAGCGCGAGCGCGGCGGTCGTGAGCGCTGCGAGGATCGGGAGCAGACGACGGGAGCGTCGGCGGTGTGCAGGCATGAAAAGCACCTCTGATCAGGCGGGTGGAGGGGGAACGCTCCATCCTACATCTTGCACCGAGTCCAAGAACCGTTTCGCGCTGCTCCCCTCCTGCAGCGCCGCGCCGTCGGCGATCGGCTGCCGCGTAGCGTGGAGACATGGCCCGTGCATCGCTCCCCCTCTCCCCGCGCATCAGCGCCCCGGATCTTCCCGCGCGGCTTGATCCGGCGGTGCTGGGCGCACGGGTCGATCTTCTCGGCGCTCTCGTACAGGGAACGACCGGAGATCTGGACGCGCCGGACGCGCACGTGAGCGAGAGCATCCTGCGGGATCTCGATCTCGGCCGTTTCGATTTCCGCCGCGCGCGGTTGAGCGATGTCGACATCTCCGGGCTCTGCGCAGTCGCGGCCACAGCATCCGAGTCGCGCTGGCAGACCGTCCGGATCGACGGCGGCCGCATCGCCACGCTGGATCTCTCACGCAGCACCCTCTCCGGCGTCGAGATCCGCGGTACGCGCATCGACTACCTCACCCTGGCGGGCTCCGATGCCTCGGATCTGAACTTCGTCGACTGCACCATCGGCGCGCTGGATGCCCCGCAGGCGACTCTGCGCAGGGTGGCGTTCTCCGGGTGCCGCGTCACCGAGGTCGACAACCGCGGGTGGCGCACCGAGAACGTCGATCTGCGCGGCCTCGAGGGTGCCAACTACCTCGACATGGCTGCGCTGCGCGGCACCACCCTCAGCGAGCGGCAGGTCTCATGGCTCGGCCGCGCCTTTGCCGAGGCGGTCGGTGTCGACGTCCGGGACTGAGCGCTCCCGGCTCCCGGCAGCAAGAGCGATAGAATCGATATCCCACACTCAGGCACGCTCACACAGTGCCGCACATATCGCCAAGGAGACCCTCATGGCCGACGCACAGATCCCGGACAAGCCCGCTCTTGAAGGTCTCGAGACGAAATGGGACGCCGCCTGGCAGGGCCAGGGCACATATCTGTTCGACCGGGCCGAAGCGGTGCGACGGGGACGCGCCGGCGTGTACTCGGTGGACACTCCCCCGCCGACCGCCTCCGGCAGCCTGCACATCGGCCACGTGTTCTCGTTCACGCACACCGACATCAAGGTGCGCTTCGAGCGCATGCGCGGCAAGTCGGTGTTCTACCCGATGGGCTGGGACGACAACGGCCTGCCCACGGAGCGCCGCGTCCAGAACTACTACGGCGTGCGCTGCGATCCTTCACTGCCGTACGACCCGGACTTCACGCCGCCGTACGAGGGCGGCGACAACAAGAGCTCGCGCGCGGCAGACCAGGTGCCCATCAGCAGGCGCAACTTCATCGACCTCTGCGAGGCCCTCACCGCACAGGACGAGGTCACCTTCGAGGAGCTCTTCCGCCAGCTCGGGCTGAGCGTCGACTGGACGCAGACGTACCGCACGATCAGCGACGACACCATCCGCACGTCGCAGCTGGCCTTTGTGCGCAACCTCGAGCGCGGTGAGGCGTTCCAGGCGATGGCGCCGACGCTGTGGGACATCGACTTCCGCTCGGCGATCGCGCAGGCGGAACTCGAGGATCGCGACCAGCCCGCTGCGTACCACCGACTCGCCTTCCACAAGACGGACGGCTCCGGCGACGTGTTCATCGAGACGACCCGGCCCGAGCTGCTGCCCGCCTGCGTGGCGCTGGTGGCGCACCCGGACGATGAGCGCTATCAGCCGCTGTTCGGCTCGACGGTGCGCACGCCGCTGTTCGATGTCGAGGTCCCCGTCCTGGCGCACCCGCTCGCCCAGCAGGACAAGGGGTCGGGCATCGCGATGATCTGCACCTTCGGCGATGTCACGGACATCGTGTGGTGGCGCGAGCTCGACCTGTCCAACCGCACGGTCCTGGGCAAGGACGGCCGCGTGCTCGCCGAGGCGCCCGACGTGATCGTCACCGAAGCGGGCAAGGCGGCCTACGCCGAACTTGCCGGTAAGACCGTGTTCAGCGCCAAGAAGCGAGTGGTGGAGCTGCTGAGCGAGTCCGGCGAGCTCATCGGCGACCCGAAGCCGTTCACCCACGCCGTCAAGTTCTACGAGAAGGGCGACCGCCCCCTCGAGATCGTCTCCACCCGCCAGTGGTATCTGCGCAACGGCGCCCGCGACGAGGCGCTGCGCGAGAAGCTGATCGAGCTCGGTCAGCAGATGTCCTGGCACCCGGACTTCATGCGCGTGCGGTTCGAGAACTGGACCAATGGGCTGACCGGCGACTGGCTGGTCTCGCGCCAGCGCTTCTTCGGTGTGCCGATCCCGGTCTGGTACGCCCTGGACGAGCACGGCGAGCGCGACTACAGCCGCGTGCTGGTGCCCTCGGCCGAGCAGCTCCCGGTCGACCCGACCACCGATGCGCCGGCCGGCTATACCGAATCGCAGCGCGGAGTCCCCGGCGGCTTCGACGGCGAGCGCGACATCTTCGACACCTGGGCGACATCGTCGCTGACCCCGCAGCTGGCCGGCGGATGGCAGCGCGACGAGGAACTGTGGTCGCTGGTCGCACCGTTCGACGTGCGCCCGCAGGGGCAGGACATCATCCGCACCTGGCTGTTCTCGACCATGCTGCGCAGCGCGCTGGAGGATGACCGCGCGCCGTGGACGGATGCCGCGATCTCCGGCTTCATCGTCGACCCGGACCGCAAGAAGATGTCCAAGTCGAAGGGCAACGTCGTCACCCCCGCCGACATCCTGCACCAGCACGGCTCGGACGCGGTCAGGTACTGGTCGGCCTCCAGCCGGCTGGGCACCGACGCCGCCTTCGACCCGCAGAACCCGACGCAGATCAAGATCGGCCGTCGCCTGGCCATCAAGGTCCTCAACGCCGCGAAGTTCGTGCTCTCGTTCCCGGTGCCCGAGGACGCCGCGGTGACGCACGCGCTGGACGCGTCGATGCTCGCGACCCTCGACGGCGTGGTCCGCGAAGCGACGAAGGCGCTGGATGCCTACGATCACGCCCGCGCCCTGGAGATCACCGAGTCGTTCTTCTGGACGTTCTGCGACGACTACCTGGAACTGGTCAAAGAGCGGGCCTACGACCGCTCCGATGTCGGCCAGGCCTCGGCCGCGCTCGCACTGCGCATCGCCCTGTCGACGCTCCTGCGGCTGTTCGCGCCGGTCCTGGCGTTCGCCACCGAGGAGGCGTGGTCGTGGTTCAACGACGGCTCGGTGCACACCGCACCGTGGCCCGAGCCGCTGGGCATCCAGGGCGACCCCGCGGTGCTCACGGTCGTCGGCGACGCCCTGATCGGCATCCGCCGGGCAAAGACCGAAGCGAAGGCCTCACAGAAGACGCCCGTGACGCGCATGACGATCGGCGCCCCCGCGGACACCGTCGCGCTGCTGCAGCTGGCCGAGGGCGATCTGAAGGCAGTCGGGCGGATCGCCGAGATCACATACGCGGATGCCGAGACCATCGCCGTCTCGGGCATCGAGCTCGAGCAGCAGGAGGTCTGAGATGCAACTGGGCACACGATGGTCGGCGGGAAGCGAACCACCCGCGTCGGTCCCCGCCTCGCTTCGCCAGCAGATCGACGCCGTCGAGGACGCGATGCCGGCCGATCAGCTCGGGCAGCCGACGCCGCGATGGACGCTGACGTGGCTGGAGGGGCGGCCGATCGCCGAGCTGGACACCGGAGTCATCGTCAGTCTGGACGCGAACGGCAAGGCGGTCGTGCGCTACGACGAGGATGACGAGTTCGGCTAGGACCCGCCCTGAGGCTCGGCTCCGGCTCGTCGGGTGCCGACGATCAGCAGCCGGGCCGCGACGAGAGCGGCGACGGCAACGACGGCGGCGGCGATCACAAACGGCAGCCGCAGATCGATCCGCGCCACCCATCCGCCCAGAAGCGTCGCAATCGGGAACATCCCCCAGGTCAGCATCCGGATGATCCCCAGCACTCGACCGAACAGGTGCCCCGGCACGATCTGCTGCCGAAGCGCTCCCCACGGGACGTTCCAGGTGGACACGGCGAACGCGAACAGGCCGTACGCGAGTACAGCCGTCACGACGTCGGCGGCGAGGCCGGTCAGCAGCATCGCCAGCGCTGAGACGACGTTGGCGGCGAACAGCACCCAGCCACGGCCGAACCCGGCCACAAGCCGCGGCGCCGTCAGCGCGCCGACGAGGGCTCCGGCGCCGATGCCCGCCGTGACGAGACCGATCGCGGCCGGCGCCACGTGCTGAACGTCCAGGAAATACAGGATCGTCCCGGCCTGCGCGAATGCGAACGCGGAGCCGACGAGCGACGTGAAGACGACCATCGCCCGCAGATAGCGGCTCCCCCACAGGTAAGCGATCGCCTCGCGCGCAGAAACCTTCGACGGTGCGGCCTGGCCGGTCGCGACCTGTGGCGGATCCGGTTGCGCAGAAGCGGCGTGCTCGCGAAGCGGGCGGGCGGCCGACAGCGGAAGCAGGACGGCCAGCACGATCGGGACGAGATAGCCCACCGAGCCCACCCACAGGGGCAGCGCCAGCGCGACGGCGAACAGCACTCCCGCGATGGGCGTCGCGATGAAGCTGTCGATCGTGACCTGTGCGGCCTGCATACGGCCGTTCGCGCGATCGAGCTGGCGCGGGGTGACCAGGCCGGGGATGACGGCGTTGGTCGCATTGTCGAACAGGGTCTCGCCCAGGCCGAAGACCAGCGTGCCGGCGAACAGCGCCCACAGGCTGATCTGCCCGGTGGCGGTGAGGATCGCCAGCCACAGCGCGACCGCACCGCGGATGCCGTTGGCAACCGCCATGATGATGCGGCGGTCGAATCGGTCGACGATCATTCCGGCGGGCAGACCGAACACCAGCCACGGCAGGAACGCGAGCGCGCCCACCACGGCGATGGCCAGCGGATCGCGGGTCAGCGTCGTGGCGATGAGCGGGACGGCCATGCGGCCGAGCCCGTCCGCGAGGTTGCTGAAGGCGGCGGCGATCCACAGCTTGCCGAAGTCACGGCCCAGCGGGCGAGGCCGGCCGCGCGGACGGGCCGGTTCGGCCGCCTCGCCCCTGGCAGCGGGCGCGGCCGCGTCGGTCATCGCGGAAGAACACCCATCGCGCCACGCGCCTCTGCGGCGGCGCGCAGGGTGACGGCGTGGGAACGAGCCTCCGCAGCGCGGCGGTAGGCGGGGTGGCCACGACGGTCGAGGCGAGCGGCGACGTACCGATCCAGGCCGGAGGCGGCGCGCAGGAGCGCGCGTTCGAAGGGAGTCGCCCGCGGGAGGACGCGGGGCGCGGAGACGGCGGTCATGACGGTTCTCCTAGCTCGGGGAGCGGGAACACATCCGCTCGGATGGTGACGGGGCGCACGCCCTCGCCGGTCTGGTCGCGATATTCGTCGACGGTCTGGTCGATGAGCGCCATGATCTTCCTGTTGAGCTCTCTGCTCTGGTCTGCCGTGAGACGCGCGGTGGCGGTCGAGATCATGCTTGCCTCCTGCCACGCGTCCCGCCCCGCGACGTCCTGAGCGATCCCGCGATGGATGAACTCCAGCAGCTGGTCCTGGCGCAGCGTGAAGAATTCGTTCATGACGATCTGCGTGGCCGCCTTGCCGGATGGCGTCTTCATCGCCTCGGGATTGGCGAAGGACACGCCTCCTGCCGGCCGCTCCCACCACCGCTGGCGGCCCGTGCCCTGGTCGGTGCACTCCCGAATCAGCTCGTGCTTGGCCAGTGCCCGCAGGTGGTAGCTGGTCGACCCCGAGGACTCCCCTAGCCGCTCCGCGAGGGAGCTGGCGGTCTGACGGCCGTACTGGCTGAGGATGTCGTAGATCTTCACCCGCAGGGGGTGCGCCAGCGCGCGGAGGGCGCCGGCATCCAGCACCCGGTCACCCGAGCGCCAATCGTCGGGCTGGGCGGGTTGCGGTTCGTCAGTCATAGGACGACGATAGCGGTGCAAAGGGATCTTTGCAAGCATCTCTTTGCAAACATATCGTGGCATCTACGTTGGCTTTAGGCTTGGTCGCATGGCGAATGAGAACCCCCTGCTGTCCCCGAGTCCACTGCCCTACGGGCTCCCGGAGTACTCGCTGATCCGCCCCGAGCATTACCTTCCTGCCTTCGAGGCCGCGTTCGACGCGCAGCGTCGCGAGATCGAGGCCATCACACGTCTGCGAGCCCGGCCGACATTCGAGAACACGATGGTCGCGCTGGAATCCAGCGGCAGACTGCTGGGCGATGTGGCCCGCACCTTCTACACCGTCTCTTCCGCCGACGCCACACCGGAGATCCAGGAGATCGAAGAGACGCTCGCGCCGCTCATGTCCGCGCACCAGGACTCGATCCAGCTGGATGCCGACCTGTACCGACGCATCAAGACGCTGCACGAGCAGCGGGACGATCTGGGGTTGACCGCCGAGCAGCGGTATCTGGTGGAGCGCCACTTCCGGGAGATGTCCCATGCCGGCGCGGGCCTGGATGACGCGGCGAAGGCGCGTCTGACGGCCGTGAACCAGCGGCTGTCCACCCTGACGACGACCTTCGAGAAGAACCTGCTCCGTGACACGAACGAGCTCGCTGTGGTCTTCGAGGACGCCGCCGAGCTGGACGGCCTCGCCGAGGGTGAACTCTCCGCGGCCGCACAGGCGGCGGCGGACCGCGGGCTCGAGGGCAAGTGGGTGGTCACGCTGACGCTGTTCACGGGGCACCCGTACCTGTCCACGCTGACCGACCGCACCAGCCGCAAGCGCATCCTGGATGCCTCACGAGCGCGAGGTTCACGGGCCGGACTGAACGACAATCGACCCGTGCTGCGCGAGATCGTCAGGCTCCGTGCCGAGCGCGCCGCCCTGCTCGGTTACCGCTCGCACGCCGCCTACGTCACCTCGGACGAGACCGCCGGCTCGCCCGAGGCGGTCCACGACCTGCTGCGCCGCCTCGCGGTGCCCGCGGCGCGCAACGCGGCACGGGAGCAGGCGGTCCTGCAGAGGATCATCGACGCCGAACCGGAGCCGTTCCCGCTGGAGGCGCACGACTGGGCGTTCTACACCGAGCGCGTGCGAGCTGCCGAGTACGATCTGGACCGTTCCGCGCTGCGTCCCTGGTTCGAGGCCGAGCGGGTGCTGCGGGACGGGGTGTTCCACGCGGCGACCGAACTGTACGGAATCACGTTCGAAGAGCGCGCCGACCTGGACGCATACCACCCGGACGTGCGCGTCTTCGAGGTGCGCAATGGCGACGGATCCACTCTGGGTCTGTTCCTCCTGGACCTCTACACACGCGACACCAAACGCGGCGGGGCGTGGATGAACTCGATCGTGCTGCAGTCCCGCCTGCGCGGTACTCAGTCGATCGTCGTGAACAACCTGAACGTGCCCAAGCCCGCGGCCGGCCGCCCCACCCTGCTGACGCTGGACGAGGTCACGACCCTGTTCCACGAGTTCGGGCACGCGCTGCACGGATTGTTCGCCACAGTCACCTATCCGCACTTCGCCGGGACGAACGTGTTCCGCGACTTCGTCGAGTTCCCCAGCCAGGTGAACGAGATGTGGATCTACTGGCCGGAGATCCTGGACACCTATGCGCGCCACGTCGACACCGGGGAGGCGCTCCCCCGCGATGTGGTGGAGAAGCTGCGGGCATCTGAGGCGTTCAACCAGGGGTTCGCCACCAGCGAGTATCTCGCCGCCGCATGGCTCGATCAGGCGTGGCACTCGCTGGATGCCGAGACGGCCGCGGGAGATCTGGACGTGGCGGATTTCGAGGCGGCGGCGCTGTCCGACATCGGCCTGGACAACCCCGTCGTTCCGACCCGTTACTCATCGACGTATTTCGCACACGTGTTCTCCGGGGGCTACAGCGCCGGCTATTACTCGTACATCTGGAGCGAGGTGCTGGACGCGGACACCGTCGAGTGGTTCCGCGAGAACGGCGGTCTGCAGCGTGCGAACGGAGAACGGTTCCGCGAGCGCCTGCTCGGCGTCGGCGGGTCCAAGGATCCGCTGGAGGCCTACCGCGACTTCCGCGGGCGGGATGCCGAGATCCAGCCGTTGCTGGAGCGCCGCGGCCTCGCCGCCTGACGCTAGAGCAGGCCGATCTCGCGCGCGAACGCGCGCGTGCGCGCTGCCATGGCGCCGGGTACTTCGGCAACGGCGAAGTGGCCGCCCTCGGCCAGCCGCTCGAACACCCGGAGGTCCCGGTAGAACGTCCGCGCAAGCGACTCGGGATAGTCGTGCTCGTGTCGTTGGATGAACACCGCTGCGGGCACCTCCACCGGGGGGATCGGATCCGGTGTGTCCGCGCCCTCGTAGTACGGTCGGAACGAGGTGCCGATGCTCTGCGTGACCCAGTAGATCATCGCCTCGGTCAGGATCCGCTCCCGGGCGATGCGCCGCTCGACAGCGACCGGCTCTGCCGGCGGGGTGTCGCTCCACTCCACGAGCTTCTCGGTGAGCCACCCGATCAGACCGGCCGGGGAATCGTTCAGCGCCACGGCCAGCGTGTCCGGGCGGGTCGCCTGTACGTGCCCGTAGGCACCGTCTCTGTCGTGCGATGCGGCCAGCCGTGCAAAGAATCCGCGCTCCTCGGGTGAGGCGCTCTGACGGCGTTCGTCCGGTGTCGGGAAGTGCGCGTGCGTGACCAGGACGCCGGCCGCCGCGTCCGGGTAGGACGCCGCGATCAGGTCGTTCACGTTCGCGGACACGTCCTCGCCGTAGGTCAGGTACCGCCGATAGCCCAGGACGTCGGTCATCAGACTGTGCATCGTGGCAGCCAGGCGCCGTTCGGTGATCGGTCCCGCCGCGTACGGCGTCGAGAACGCGAATCCGGGGAGACTGGCCACCACGACCGAGAAGTCCGGCAGCAGATCGGCGAATTCCAGCTGCAGGGCGAAGGTGTGCGGCCAGCCGTGCATCACCAGCAGTGCCGGGGGGTTCTCCCCCGTCCCCCGCCGATGCGCGAAGTGAATGGTGGTGTCCTCGATGTCGGCGAGGAACTGCGGATGCGCGCCGAGCCATCGCTCCCGCTCCCGCCAGTCGAAATCCCGCCAGGATTCCACGAGCTGCCGGTGGTACTGCGCGCTCATCCCGGCGGCAGGGCGGCGTGGCGAATCCTCCAGCAGCCGACTGCGCGCCAGCCGATCCCGCAGGTCGTCGAGGACGGCATCCGGCACGTGGAGGGTGAACGGCCTGACCGGGATCATGAGAGAACGTTACGACGGAGCCCGGACGCGGCGTGCTGCGGCGGGGAGACGCCGGGCCTCAGGCGCTCTTGCGAGCCCGGCGGTGCACGAAGGTCGGCGCTGCGCCGGTGTCCACCGCGTCACGGGTGACCACGACCTTCTCGATGTCATCGTTCGAGGGGATGTCGAACATGATCGGTCCGAGCACATCCTCGAGGATCGCCCGTAGCCCGCGAGCCCCGGTCTTGCGGTCCACGGCGAGATCCGCGATCGCCTCCAGGGCATCCGTCTCGAACTCCAGTGCCACGCCATCCAGTTCGAACATGCGCTGGTACTGCTTGACGAGCGCGTTCTTCGGCTCGGTCAGGATCTCCATCAGAGCCACCTGGTCCAGTGGCGTGACGGATGCGACGACCGGAAGCCGTCCGATGAACTCGGGGATGAGCCCGAACTTGTGGAGGTCCTCGGGGCGCACTTCGCTGAACAGGCTCAGATCGTCGCCCTTGTTGTGCAGCGGAGCGCCGAAGCCGATGCCGTGCTTGCCGACCCGGCTGGAGATGATGTCCTCCAGCCCTGCGAATGCGCCGGCGACGATGAACAGCACGTTCGTCGTGTCGATCTGGATGAACTCCTGGTGCGGATGCTTGCGCCCGCCCTGGGGAGGCACGGATGCGACCGTGCCCTCGAGGATCTTCAGCAGCGCCTGCTGGACGCCCTCGCCGGAGACGTCGCGGGTGATCGAGGGGTTCTCGGCCTTGCGCGCGATCTTGTCGACCTCATCGATGTAGATGATGCCGGTCTCGGCCCGCTTCGTGTCGAAATCGGCGGCCTGGATGAGCTTGAGCAGGATGTTCTCGACGTCCTCGCCGACGTACCCCGCCTCGGTCAACGCTGTCGCGTCCGCGACCGCGAACGGGACGTTCAGGCGCTTGGCGAGCGTCTGCGCCAGGTAGGTCTTGCCACAGCCCGTCGGGCCGATGAGCAGGATGTTGCTCTTGGCGATCTCGACCTCGTCGGCACGCTGCTCCGCACTCTGAATCGTGCCGTGCGCGCGGATGCGCTTGTAGTGGTTGTACACGGCCACCGACAGCGCGCGCTTGGCGGCCACCTGGCCGACCACGTACTCCTCGAGGAAGGCGAAGATCTCGCGCGGCTTGGGCAGATCGAAATCCGACACGACGCCGGTGGAGGACTCCGCCATGCGCTCTTCGATGATCTCGTTGCACAGCTCGACGCATTCGTCGCAGATGTAGACACCGGGCCCGGCGATCAGCTGTTGGACCTGCTTCTGGCTCTTTCCGCAGAAGGAGCACTTGAACAGGTCGGCACTCTCACCGATGCGCGCCATCAGGCTCTCCTCGTTTCATGCAGTGAGGGCCTCGCCCCCATGGCGTCGGGATCCCTGCCCCGGCTGTCCTCAGAGCCTAACCGGTGACATCGACATGCGGAGGGATTGCGGGGCGCATTGGGAAAGCGCGACCCGGGTTTCTGCTGACGGCGGAACCGGTGCACGACGACGCCCCGCTTCCTCTTCGCAGAGGCAACGGGGCGTCGAGGCGATTGGCTACTTGGTCAGCGCGGCCGGAATGCGCTTGCGCGTGGTCAGCACCTGGTCGACGAGTCCGTACTCGACGGCCTCGCGGCCGTCCAGGATCTTGTCGCGGTCGATGTCGCGGTTGACCTGCTCGACCGTGCGGTTGGAGTGCGCGGCGAGAGTCATCTCCAGCCATGTCCGCATGCGGAGGATCTCCGCCGCCTGGATCTCGATGTCCGATGCCTGGCCGTGCCCGGCCTCGCCCATCGCGGGCTGGTGGATCAGCACGCGAGCGTTGGGCAGCGCCAGTCGCTTGCCGGGCGCTCCGGCCGCCAGCAGGACGGCTGCCGCGGAGGCGGCCTGCCCGAGGACGACGGTCTGGATCTGAGGGGAGATGTACTGCATCGTGTCGTAGATCGCCGTCATCGCGGTGAACGAACCACCGGGCGAGTTGATGTACATGATGATGTCTCGGTCGGGGTCCTGGCTCTCCAGCACGAGCAGCTGCGCCATGACGTCGTCCGCCGATGCGTCGTCGACCTGCACGCCGAGGAAGATCACTCGATCCTCGAACAGCTTGTTGTACGGGTCCTGGCGCTTGTAGCCGTACGCCGTGCGCTCCTCGAACTGGGGAAGGATGTATCGGCTGGAGGGCAGTGCCAGGCCGTTGCCTGCAGTGCCGCCGAAGGTGGGGGTGCTCATATCGCTGTCGTTCCTTCTCATTCGCCTTCGGTCACTCCTGGTCGGTTCCGCCGCCGCCGACGACGTCTTCGAGATGCGCGCGGATGTGGTCGACGAAACCGTACTCGAGCGCCTCCTGGGCGGTGAACCAGCGGTCCCGGTCGCCGTCCTCGTTGATCTGCTCGATGCTCTTGCCGGTCTGGGCGGCGGTGATCTCGGCCAGACGGTTCTTCATCGAGACGATGAGCTGCGCCTGCGTCTGGATGTCGCTGGCGGTTCCGCCGAACCCGCCGTGGGGCTGGTGCAGCAGCACACGCGCGTTGGGCGTGATGTAACGCTTGCCCTTCGTGCCGCTGGTCAGCAGCAGCTGACCCATAGACGCGGCCATGCCGATGCCCACGGTGACGATGTCGTTCGGGACGAACTGCATCGTGTCGTAGATCGCCATGCCCGCGGTGATGGATCCGCCGGGCGAGTTCACGTAGAGGAAGATGTCCTTCTCCGGGTCCTCGGCGGCGAGGAGGAGGATCTTCGCGCAGATTTCGTTGGCGTTGTCGTCACGCACCTCCGAGCCCAGCCAGATGATGCGGTCTTTCAGCAGCCTGTCGAAGACGCTGGTCGCGACAAGGGGTTCGGCCATGTTCACTCCTGATTCGGTGGTCGTGGCTACGAATCTACCGGCGCTCCGCATCCGACCCGGCCGTGTTCGCCCTGGGCAGAGAAGCCGTCGTCGCCGACGAGATCCTCGGCGTACCGCAGCACCGCCCGGCGGTACATGCTCAGGTGCGGGGCCAGGGTGCGCAGGGCGATGGAAGCCGCTTCCCGCATGTCTCCGGCGGACGCCAGTGCGAGGGCGAGGAACGCCGCCGCCTCGTCATGCAGCACCGACGGCGGGGTCTGCTCGACTTCGGCGCGCAGCATCCCGATCGCCTCGTCGTGGCGATCGAGGTTGCGCAGCGTGCTGGCCAGCTGGATCACCGCCTGTGCCCGGTGCGGGTCATCCAGCCCTCCGGCCAGGGCTGCACGGTACAGCGGCTCGGCCTCGCTTTCCCGCCCCGCGGCATCCCGTGCGCCGGCGCGTTCGAACAGTGCCCGCGGGTCAGCATCGGGACGCTGCGCGGCCAGGGCGTCGATCCGCTCGATCACCTGCTGCTCGCTCAGCGACGCGTCCGCCCACACGGCTGCCACGCGCTCGTCCCACTCGGTCATGACTGCCCCCTCTGTGCGAAAGAAGGGGACGGATGCCGCGGCACCCGTCCCCTTCCGCATCGCCGGCGTCGGCGACCTGGTGTCTTACTCTGCGGCCTTCTTCTTGGCCGGAGCCTTCTTGGCCGCAGCCTTCTTGGCCGGCTTCGCGGGTGCTTCCTCGGCCTCGATCACGGCGTCCGCCTCGGCAGCGGCGTCCGCGATCTCCTCAGCCTCCTCGAGGACCTGCTCCTCGGCGGCGGCCTCGTCCTCGACCGATACGAAGCCGGTCAGGTCGACCGGGGCGCCGTTCGTGTCCACGACGTTGACCTTGCCCAGCGCGACGGCCAGTGCCTTGTTGCGGGCGACCTCGCCGACCAGCGACGGAAGCTGGTTGTTCTGCTGCAGCGCCTCGATGAACTCCTGCGGCGCCATCCCGTACTGCGCGGCGGACTGCACGAGGTACTGCGTCAGCTCGTCCTGCGAGACCGACACGTTGAGGTTCTCCGCGATCGCGTCCAGCAGCATCTGCGTGCGGAACTGCTTCTCGCTGGCCTCGGTGACCTCGGCGCGGTGCACGTCGTCCTCGAGGCGGTTCTCGCCTTCGAGGTGGGTGTGCACCTCGTCCTCGATCAGCTTCGGCGGCACGGGGATCTCGACCTGCGTGAGCAGCTGCTCCACGAGCTTGTCGCGGGCGGCCGATCCCTGGGTGAAGGTGGACTGCTGCGCCACACGATCCTTCAGGCTCTCGCGCAGCTCGGCGAGGGTGTCGAACTCGCTGGCGATCTGCGCGAAGTCGTCGTCGGCCTCGGGCAGCTCGCGCTCCTTGACGGCCGTGACCACGACGGCCACCTCGGCCTCCTCGCCGGCGTGGTCGCCGCCGATGAGCGTGGAGCGGAAGGTCGTCTCTTCACCCGCGGTGAGCGAGTCGATGGCCTCGTCGATGCCCTCCAGCAGCTCGCCGGATCCGATCTCGTACGAGACGCCCTCGGCGCGGTCGATCTCGGTGCCGTCGATGGTGGCGACCAGGTTGAGCTCCACGAAGTCGCCGGTCGTGGCCGGCCGGTCCACGGTCACCAGCGTGCCGAAGCGGGCGCGGAGGCGGTCCAGCTCCTCGTCGATGGCGGCCTCGTCGACCTCGACGGCGTCGACCTCGATCGTGGTGCCCGCGAAGTCCGGGAGCTCGAAGTCGGGGCGGACATCCACCTCGACCTCGACCTGCAGGTCGCCGGCGAAGTCCTTCTCGTTCGGCCACTCCACGACGTCGGCGCTCGGACGGCCGAGGACGCGCAGCTCGTTGGCCTCGACGGCCTCACGGTAGAAGGTGTCCAGGCCTTCACTGACCGCGTGCTCGAGCACGGCGGTTCGGCCGACGCGCTGATCGATGATCGGAGCGGGGACCTTGCCCTTTCGGAACCCCGGAATCTGCACGTCCTGCGCGATGTGCTCGTATGCGTGAGCGATGCTCGACTTGAGCTCATCCGGCGAAACCGTGATGTGCAGCTTCACCCGGGTGGGGGTGAGCTTCTCGACGGTGCTTTTGACCATGCCTGTTCGTTCTCCTCGTGATCGACCGCGTGCCAGCGCGGCAGCTGAAGGTCTGGGTATGTGGTGCCGTGACGTCGGGGCGACAGGATTTGAACCTGCGGCCTCCCGCTCCCAAAGCGGGCGCTCTACCAAGCTGAGCTACGCCCCGGGCGGGTGCGCACGCGAATACGTGCTGATCGGCCCCCAGAAGTCTAGCCGACAGGCCGGTGCCCCATGGCACCTGCCCGATACGGGCGTCCGGCGGCGTTGACGCGGCCGGCGCGTCGGTGCGCGGCATCCGCATTCGGAGACCGCCACCGGATTCGGATCCCCGCCCGCCGGCCATCCGAATCCAGTGCAGTGACCCGATTCCGAACCGACCCGAGAACCCCAATCCACGGCGTGGTCAGAGAACGCCCCGCGGCATGTCATAGAATCGACGATGCCGCGGCCTGCCGGAACGCAGTCCAGGGCAGACAATCGAATACCTGTACCGGCGGGATTCCGCCGAATTCGGGGCTGTAGCTTAGTGGTAAAGCCTTAGTCTTCCAAACTAATGATGCGGGTTCGATTCCCGTCAGCCCCTCCACTGCCCTCACGTGCGACTGAATTCGCCGCCGTCCGCAAGTCCCGTGCCGTCCGCTGCGCGTGCTGGTATCCCGGAGTCATGGCGTCTGGGACATTCGACACTGAGCCCGGACGCGTGCGCGTCGGGATCTCGGGATGGCGGTACCCGTCGTGGCGGGGAGATTTCTATCCGCGCGGCCTCGTACAACGCCGCGAACTGGAGTTCGTCGGTCAGCGCATGTCGACGCTCGAGGTCAACGGGTCGTTCTACTCGCTGCAGCGGCCGGAGAGTTACCGGCGATGGGTGCAGTCCGTTCCGGAGGACTTCGTGTTCGCGGTGAAGGGCTCCCGCTACATCACGCACATGATGCGGCTGCGCAACATCGACACCGCCATGGCGAACTTCCTGGCCTCGGGCGTGCTCGCCCTGGGCAGGCAGTTGGGACCGATCCTCTGGCAGCTGCCCGAGCGTCTCGCCTACGACCCGGACGGCCTGGAGGCCTTCCTCGCCGGCCTTCCGCGCACTACCGGCGCCGCCCTCGCGCTCGCCCGAGGCCACGACGAGCGGCTGGACGGCCGCTCCTGGCTGGCCATCGACGCAGACCTCCCGATCCGGCACGCGCTCGAACCGCGCTCGGCGACCTTCGAGGACCCCGCCCTGATCGCGCAGCTGCGTCGCCACCAGGTCGCGCTGACGGTCGCCGACACCGCCGGAAGGTGGCCCGCGTTCGGCGAGGTCACCGCCGACTTCGTCTATGTGCGCCTGCACGGCGCTCAGGATCTGTACACCAGCGGATACACGGATGCCGAACTCGACGCGTGGGCGGCACGCATCGCCGGTTGGGCCGGCGGATCGGGCCCCCCGGACGGGCAGCCCCGCGACGTGTACGTGTACTTCGACAACGACGCGCACGGGCACGCCCCCCACGATGCGCTGGCCCTCGCCGAGCGGGTCGGTGACCGCGGGGAGGTCGAGCTGCGATGAGGCGGGCGCACGTCGACTCCTCCGCCCTCGCGTCGGTCGGCTACGACCCGCAGACTGCGGAACTGGAGATCGAATTCGTCAGCGGTGACGTGTACCGCTACTTCGCGGTGCCCGCGCGCGTGCACCGCGACCTGCTCGCCGCCGCCAGCAAAGGCCGCTTCTTCCGCGACCGCATCCGCGATCGCTACCCAGCGCAGCGTGTGCGCCCGCGCTGACGACCTCAGATCGAGATGGAGAAGCCGCCATCCGCGCTGAGCAGCTGACCGGTGACCCACCGGCCGCGCGGGGAGACCAGGAAAGCGACGACCTCGGCGACGTCGGCGGGTGCGCCCAGGCGTCCACCCGGCTGCATGCCGGTCAGCGTGGCACGCACCTCGTCCGTCATCCATCCGGTGTCGATCGGACCGGGGTTGAGCACGTTGGCCGAGATCCCCTGAGGCGCCAGTTCGCGAGCGGCCGAGATGACGATCCGATCCAGCGCGCCCTTGCTGGCCCCGTAGGGCAGGTTGCCGGTGGTGTGGTCGCTGGTGAGCGCGACGATCGCACCGCCGGCATCGGCCTGCTGCGCGAACTGCCGGATCAGCAGCCAGCCGGCCCGCGCATTGACGGCGACGTGTCGGTCGAACTCCTCGACGGTGGTGTCCAGGATCCCGGACTCCACGTCCCACGCGTGCGAGAGCACCAGCCCGGACACGGTGCCGAGCTCAGCATGCGCCGCGTCGAAGAGGGATGCCGCGGCATCCGCGTACTGCAGATCGACCGGGATGTCCACGATCCGCGCGCCGGCATTCCGCGCATCGGCGATCACGGCCTCGAGGCCCCGGGCCGCGTCAGCACCGAAGATGGCATCGTCAGCCGGCTGCCAGCGGCTGAGCGCGAGATCCCACCCCTCGCGGGCCAGTGCCCGCGCGATGCCGGCGCCGATCCCCTGCGGGCGGCCGACACCGGTGACCAGCGCGACCGGTCTGCTCATGCGCCGGACTCGGCCTCGGCGTGGCGGACGCTGTGGGTGCGGTATCCGTCGGCATTGCGCAGGATGCTCTCCCGCTCTTCGGCGGTCAGCTCCCGCCGCACCTTGGCCGGGACGCCGGCGACCAGCGATCCGGCCGGGATGATCGCCCCTTCGAGCACCACCGCGCCGCCGGCCACCAAACAGCCCTCGCCGATCACCGCTCCGGAGAGGATGACGCTGCCCATCCCGATCAGGCAGCCGTCGCCGATCGTGCAGCCGTGGACCACCGCGTTGTGCCCGACCGACACGTTCTCGCCGATGACGACCGGGTGGCCGCGGTCGACGTGGACGGAGACGTTGTCCTGGATGTTGCTGCCGGCACCCACCGTGATGCTGTCGCCGTCGGCGCGCAGGACCGCGTTGTACCAGACGCTGGCGCCCTCGTGGAGGGTCACGGCCCCGATCACGCGCGCACCGGCGGCGACGAACGAGGTCTCTGCGGTGTCGGGCGTTGCGTCGCCGAAGGGAAGGACGGAGGCCTGCGAGGAGACGGTCATGCCTTCGACCATATCGCCGCGGACGCGGCGCACCGTGACGCGCGAACCGCGCCCCGCCCACCGACGCTCACCCCGCGCTGGGCACTCCCCTGCCGAGCGCGTCGCTCAGCGCGGCCGTGTACCACGGCGCGAGCGTGTCGGCGAAGGTCACGGTGAGGTGGTCCTGGTCCCGGTAGACGTTGGCACCGCCGATGACCGGGGAGCACAGCTGCTCACCGCAGAACACGCCGGTGAAATCGAGCAGGGTCACCCCGGGCACGCCCTCCGCGGCATCCCGCAGGGGATCGTCCGCGACCAGCAGCTGCGCGCGGGGCCCGTCGCATTCGCTCAGGGAGCGGGTGCGCAGGCACTTGTTCGGATCGGTCTCCCACACCGGGTTGTCCACCACGGTGACGACCGGGATGCCGCGGTCCAAGACCTCGCCCCACGCGTCGCGGTAGCCGGCCACCGCGGCGTCGTGTGCGGAGTCGTAGCCGGCCGAGGAGTACGGGGTCGTGGCGATCGCCGCCGTGAAGACGGCGTCCAGATCGCGGTCCGCCAGTTGGGCACGCACCCCGTCGCGCCACTGCGTGCACGCGGCGCCGAACGCGCCGGGTGTGGACAGCGGCGCGGTGTTCCACGGGCATGCGCCCTTGAAGTAGGTGACCAGGTGCCACCCGTTCTCGTCGGCCATGCGCTGGAAGGTCGACAGCAACTGGTACGCGTGGCTGTCGCCGATGAGCGCGATGCGCGGTGCGTCCGGGGCGTCGGAGCCGAACTCGCACGAGACCGGGCTGGCGTTGTTGAGCTGGACGAAGCACTGCTCGTCGGCGGGACGGTCCACACCCGCGAATCCCGGTGCCGGCAGAATCGTGTCGCCGAAGTCCGCGCCCCCGCAGACGGCATCCATCCCGACCGCTGCACCGAAGCACGCCGGCGGGTTCTCACGCAGCTCCTGGATGGCGCGCACGCCCTCGCTGTAGGTCGGCGCGTTCACCGCCCAGGCACCACCGGCGGCGCCGGCGACCACCAGCATCGCGGCCAGCGAGGACCACAGCGTCACCCGGGCCGGACGCGACGTGAGGACCTTCCAACCGCGCGCCGGGTCCTCAACGAACCGCTTGGTCAGCCAGGCCAGGAGGAAGCAGATGCCGAGCAGCGCGACGCGGTGATAGATCGTCAGCCCCCAGAAGGGCACCGACGGGGCGATGATGATCAGCGGCCAGTGCCACAGATACAGCGAATAGGAGATGTCGCCGACGAATTGAGCGGGTCGCAGCGCGAGCAGGCGCGTCGGGTACCACCACCGCTCGGTGTTGGTCGCCGCGATCACCGCGGCGGCAGCGAGGGTCGGCAGCGCGGCGGCATACCCGGGGAAGGGTGTCTGTCCGTCGAATCGGAAGATCACGAAGACGAGGACGGCGATGCCCGCCCAGCCGAGCACGAAGCTTGCGACCGCGTTGCGGATCCGCAGCGCCGGAACCAGGGCGACCATCGCACCGATGCCGAACTGCCACATCCGACCGAACGTCACGAAGTACGCCGGTGCCGGATCGGTCAGCGTGAAGACCACGCAGAAGGCGAAGGACAGCACGGTCACCGCGGCGAGGGCGATGATGACCGCGCGGCGACGCGATCCGCGGAACCACTTCACGGCCACCCACGCCGCCAGCAGCATGATCAGCGGCCACATCACGTAGAACTGCTCTTCCAGCGACAGTGACCAGTAGTGCTGGACGGACGTCGGTTCCCCGCCGTGGTTCAGGTAGTCCGCGGAGTTCAGGGCCAGGTACCAGTTCTCGACGTAGAAGGTCGAGGCGAGGATCTCGCGCACCTCGTTCGGCAGGGCCGAAGTGGGTGTCAGGTAGGGCGACATCGCGACCAGCGCGCAGAAGAGCAGGACGAGGAGGGATGCCGGCAGCAGGCGTCGCGCGCGTCGGGCCCAGAACTGCCCGAGCCGAACGGTGCCGGTGGCGCTGAGCTCGCGCATGAGGTGTCCGGTGATCAGGAACCCGGAGATGACGAAGAAGATGTCCACGCCGACGTAGCCGCCCGAGAACCGTGCCGGCCAGAAGTGGTAGAGCACGACCGCCAGCACGGCGATGGCACGCAGCCCCTGAACGTGCGGGAGGAACCGCGACGGTTCGGCATGCTCCGGCGAGCGGTCGGTCGGCTCACGCCGAACCGGCCGCGACGGATCGGCCAGATGCTGCGGTCCGAGGTCATGATCGGCGGAGGGCACCCCTCGACGTTAGTCGCTGAGGCCGCGCATTCCGGCTCGACCCGTCGGGAGGACCCGGCCGGGTTAGCCCAGCCTGTGCTTGCTTGCGGAATGCGCCCCGCTGAGTACCGTTGCAGCAAGCAGGCAGCCCGCGTCCCACGCGCACGAGCTGCCAGATGGAGGCGAAAGAGATGACCAAGATGCAGACAATCCCCGCAACAGCCGCCGATCCGACGGTCGCGGCAGGAGCTGCCCAGTTCCTGACCCCGGTTGCGCTCGGGCTGCAGGCGCTGGCCGTGAACGGCAAGCAGGCGCACTGGAACGTGCGCGGTGCGAATTTCATCGCGATCCACGAACTTCTCGACACCATCGTGGCGCACGCGCAGGACGGCGCCGATCTGGCCGCCGAGCGGATCGTCGCTCTCGGACTGCCCATCGACGCCCGCCTGTCGACGGTGGCCGCGAAGGTCCCGACCTCGCAGGTCCCGGCCGGCTTCACGCAGTGGGAGGCCATGATCCGCGGCGTGATCGCCGACATCGATGCCGTGCTGATCGACGTCAAGGCGGCCATCGACGGGCTCGACGAGGTCGACCTCGCCAGCCAGGACGTGGCGATCACGATCCGCGAGTCGCTGGACAAGGACCGCTGGTTCCTCTTCGCGCACCTCGCGGAGTAGCACCGACACATGACGAAGCCCCCGGTCCGTCCAGACCGGGGGCTTCGTCGTGTCAGGCACGAGGGTCACGCGCGGTGCGTCACGCGTCCGGCCAGGAGTGTCGCCGCAACGCCCATCCGCCGCAACTCGGGCTCACCCGCGCTGAGCGGATCGCGCTCCACCAGGACCAGGTCGGCGCGGGCGCCCGGTTCGGTCGCCGCCGCTGCGGTCGATCCGCCGTGGGTGGATGCGGCCAGCGCGGTTTCGGCATCGATCGCCTGCTCCGGATGCCACGGCTGCCTTCCATCGCGCGTCCGGAACGTCGCGGCGGCGATCGCCGCCCACGGGTCCAGCGGCGAGACTGGCGCGTCGGAGCCGAACAGCAGGTTCGCGCCGGAGTCGGCGAGGGCGCGCAGCGGATACGGCAGCGCGGTCTGCCCCGCCCAGATCGAGTCAGTCAGATCGCGGTCGTCGATCGCATGCTCCGGCTGGACGCTCGCGCCGACGCCGAGCCGCGCGAACCGCGGGATGTCGGCGTGGGCCACCAACTGTGCGTGCTCGATGGTGCCGACGGCGCCGGTGAGCGCGAACGCGTCCAGCGCATGCGTATTGGCGGTGTCGCCGATGGCGTGGATCGCGCAGGCGAGCCCGGCGCCGGTCGCCGCGGTCATCAGCTCGCGCAGTGTCGCCTGATCGACCGCGAGCACGCCGTGGTTGTGCGGATCTCCCGGGTACGCGTGCGAGCACGCCGCCGTACGGGTGCCGAGCGAACCGTCGGTGATCACCTTGAGCGCTCCGACGCGGGCCAAGCCGGAATCCTCGCCGCGCACCGGGTCACCGGTGCGCAGTCCTTCCGCGATCGCACGCTCCAGGAGCTCCGGGTAGATGCCGAACTCCACCCGCAGCGTGTCGAACCCGCCGCGCAGGCGCCGCGCCCACGCGGACTCGTTCCACGCCATGTCCAGGTCCACGATGCCGACGACGCCTCGAGAGGCGGCATCCCGAGCAGCCTGCGCCACCAGCGCGTCGCCGGCGTCGGGGTCGACGTCGTTGAGTCGCCGCGAGATCTCGAACGCGGGACCCTCACGCAGGATGCCGATACCGTCGGGCCGGTGACCCTCGCGGCGCAGCGCCGCCGTGTTCAGCCACACGCTGTGCACGTCCGCGTTGATCAGATACGTCGGAACGTCTCCGGTCGCTGCATCCAGCACGTCCAGGCTCGGCACGTCCCGCCAGAGTGCGTCGCGGAAACCGGTGCCGACGCGGCGACCGTCCCCCAGGGTCGGCGCTCGTCCCATCAGGCGGGCGGCGTGCGCGGCCGACTCCGCGCCGATCAGCGGCACGCGCTGGGAGATCAGCGCCCACTGCATGACGTGCACGTGGTGATCCCACAGCCCCGGTATCAGCCAGCCGCCGTCCGCGTCGAGCACCTCGCCGCGCGGCGCCAGGACACCGGCCGGTGCGATGTCGGAGATGATCCCGTCTTGCAGGAAGACATCGACCGGCCCGTCCGTCGGAAGCAGGGCGCGCCCGGCACCCGAAACGCGGGCGCGTGCGATCGTCCCGACCGTCGCACCGATCACGCGCGCGCCATCGCCTCGTGGGCGCGGCGCATCTCGGCGGCCAAGGCGGGATTGGCGTACGGGCCGTCGCCCTCGAGCTGGGCGATCACGGTCTCCACGACCTCAGCGGCCTTGTTCTGGCTCAGCTTGCGTTTGGCCACGATCCTCCTGGGAGTCAGGCGGAAGCCGATGGTCCCGCGCTCGAGGCGCTCGACGAACGCGGGATCGTTGGGTCGTTCCCACATCATCCGCGGCTCCGGCAGGCGGGACTCGAACCGCGTCACCAGACGATCCAGCACCGCCAGGTTCTCCTCGGGAGTGAGCACCTCCGGGATGCCGGACAGGTGCGCGGAGACGAAGTTCCAGGTGGGCACGCTCTGCGCGTCGCCGTACCAGCCGGGCGAGATGTAGCCGTGCGGACCCTGCACCACGACCAGCAGCTCACCTGCGCCCAGGCCGTGGATCATGTCGTCCGGCTTGCCGACGTGTCCGACGATGGTCAGATCGTCCCGGCCCTCGTCCAGCAGCACGGCATAGTGGGAGGCGACGAGGCCGTCCTGTGTATCGCTGACCAGGGTCACCCACGGGTTGCGGTCGATGAGGCGACGCAGCTCCGCGACATCCGTCATGGTGAAGCTCGGGTTCTGACGCATGCTGACCATGCTACGGTCCGTCGCACCGCCTCACCTCTGGCAGTAGGGGCACCAATACAGCTTGCGGGTGGCCATCTCCTCGACCGCGATCGCCGTGCCGCAGACCCGGCAGGGCAAGCCCGCGCGGTGGTACACCCAGTGGCGATCGTCACGGCTGGCCATGGCCGCGCGGTACGCCTCCGGATCCAGGTCGTCCATCGTCATCATCTGCCCGGTCTCCACTCCGATCGCGAGCAGGCGGACCCAGTCGTGCCACAGGTGTCGCAGCACGTCGTCGGGGACATCGCGTCCCGGTGTGTGCGGGTTCTGCCTGGCGCGGAAGAGCAGTTCCGCGCGGTACACGTTGCCGATGCCGCTGACCACGCTCTGATCCATCAGCAGCTGGCCGATCGGGGTGGGCTTGCGCCGCGCGACTGCGACGAACCGCTCCTCCCCCTCAGCGATGTCGTCCACCAGCGGATCGGGCCCGAGCTTCGCGATCGTGGCGGCGACCTCGTCGGGCGTCTGCAGCTCACAGGCAGTCGGTCCACGCAGGTCCGCGCAGGTGAGGTCGGTGAGAAGCCGCAGCCGGACCTGCCCGACCACCGGAGGCGGCCAGGCGTCCCCGTCGTCGGCGAGGCCGGTCGTCTGCTCGGACATGCGCACGCGCACGCGGGCACGGCGCGGTGCTCCGATCGAGGTCAGTGAGTTCTCGCCCGCCGCATCCAGGATCGGGGCATCCAGCGCCGTGCCACGCTGGTTGGTCTGACCCATCCGGCCGTTGGCCGATGCGATCGTCGGGTCCGCCTCGATCTCGCCGGCGAAGTCCCACGCCCCGTACATACCCAGGTGGACGCGGAGCCACAGATCGTCGTCGAACTCCAGGAACATCTGCTTGCCCACCGCACGCACCGCCGTCGCGGTGCGACCGCTGAGGATCTGCGCGCCTTCGGCGAACCTGCCTTGCGGACTGGATGCGGCGACCGTGCGCCCGACGAAGTTCCGGTCGAACTGTCGGGCGATCCGGTGGACGGAATGCCCCTCCGGCATCAGCCGGCTTCGGGGTCGAACGAACTGTCGGCGGCGGCGAGCACGTCGGGTCGTTCGGCGCCGGCCCGCGGGTCCGGTTCCAGCACACCGTCGCGCTCGAACGCCGCGATCTGCGCGATGCGACGCGCGTGGCGCTCCTCGCCGGAGAACGGCGTGGCGACGAATCGATCGATGAAGGATGCCGCCTCTTCGAAGGTGTGCTGGCGGGCCCCGATCGCGATGACGTTCGCGTCGTTGTGCTCGCGGGCCAGTTCCGCCGTGGCGATGCTCCACACGAGTGCCGCACGGATGCCGCGGACCTTGTTCGCGGAGATCTGCTCGCCGTTGCCCGACCCGCCGAAGACGACTCCGAGAGCGTCGATCCCGGCCTCCTGATCGGCGATGACCGCCTGAGCGGCGCGGATGCAGAACGCCGGGTAGTCGTCGAGGGGCTCGTATTCGAGCGGACCGTGATCCACGACGTCGTGCCCCTGACCCGCGAGGTGGTGCTGCAGCTGGGTGGAGAATTCGAGGCCGGCGTGATCGGTCGCGATGTGGATGCGCATGGCCCTCAGTCTACGGAGCCGCGGAAGTGGTGGGCGGGCCGCGACGCCCTCGCGTGAGGCGATCTCGACGCGACGCAGCCGGTCACGGGAGGGCGCCCTGACGTAGGCTGGGGAGGTTGCCAGCGCCGGCCATCCGCCGCTCTCGTGACATCCGAACCCCTACACATCGGGAGCTGCCGTGCCTGGAGAGAACCTCACCCGCATCGAGGCGCAGGAGCGCCGCGCGATCGTGGACACCCACTCGTACGACGTTGCGCTCGATCTGACGAAGGGCGCCGAGGTCTTCGGCTCGCGCACGGTCGTCACCTTCTCCGCCACCGAGGGCGCCGACACATTCATCGACCTGATCGCACGCGAGGTCCACTCCATCACGCTCAACGGCCGCGACGTGCCCGTGTCGGCGTTCGCCGACTCGCGGATCGCGCTGACCGGCCTGGAGCGTGAGAACGAGCTGATCGTGGACGCGGACTGCCTCTACACGAACACCGGCGAGGGACTGCACCGCTTCGTGGACCCCGTCGACGAGGAGGTCTACCTCTACTCGCAGTTCGAGGTTCCCGATTCACGTCGCGTCTTCGCCGTATTCGAGCAGCCCGACCTGAAGGCCGCGTTCCAGTTCACCGTCACCGCTCCGGAACCGTGGAAGGTCGTCTCCAACTCCCCCACTCCCGAGCCGAAGAAGCACGGTGACGGCCGGGCGACCTGGACGTTCGAGCCCACACCGCCGATCTCCTCCTACATCACCGCCATCATCGCCGGCCCCTACGAGGAGATCTTCTCGGAGCTGACCAGCGCCTCCGGCCGCGTCATCCCCCTGGGTGTGTACGCGCGCAAAAGCCTGTGGCAGTTCCTGGATGCCGATTACATCTTCGAGAAGACCCGCCAGGGCTTCGCGTACTACGAGGAGAAGTTCGACTACCCGTATCCCTTCGCCAAGTACGACCAGCTGTTCGTTCCGGAGTTCAACGCCGGCGCGATGGAGAACGCCGGCGCGGTGACCTTCACCGAGTCCTACGTCTTCCGCAGCAAGGTCACCGACGCCATCAAGGAGCGCCGCGTGGTGACGATCCTGCACGAACTGGCGCACATGTGGTTCGGCGACCTGGTCACCATGAAATGGTGGAACGACCTGTGGCTCAACGAGTCCTTCGCCGAGTGGGCGTCGACGATCGCCACCGCCGAGGCCACCGAGTGGACCGAGGCCTGGACGACCTTCAACGCGATGGAGAAGACCTGGGCATACCGTCAGGACCAGCTCCCCTCCACGCACCCCGTCGTGGCCGAGATCGCAGATCTCGAGGACGTCCAGGTCAACTTCGACGGCATCACGTACGCCAAGGGCGGTTCGGTGCTCAAGCAGCTGGCCGCATGGGTGGGCATCGAGGCGTTCTTCGCCGGGGTCGCGCAGTACTTCCAGAAGAACGAATGGGGCAACACCGAGCTGTCCGACCTGCTCTCCGAGCTGGAGGCGACCAGCGGCCGCGAGCTGGGCACGTGGTCCAAGAAGTGGCTCGAGACGGCAGGAGTGAACACTCTGACGCCGGTGATCTCCGCGGACACGGACGGCACGATTACCCGGTTCGCCATCTTGCAGACCGCCCCGGCGGACTATCCCACGATCCGCCCGCACCGGCTCGGAGTCGGCTTCTACAACGTCACGGACAACGGTCTCCAGCGCGCGCACCACGTCGAGCTGGATGTGGACGGCGACCTCACGGAGGTGCCCGAGCTGAAGGGCCAGAAGCGCCCCGACCTGGTCCTGCTGAACGACGAGGACCTCGCCTACGCGAAGATCCGGCTCGACGAGCGCTCGCTCGCCACCGCGATAGAGCACCTCGGCAGCATCACCGACCCGCTCGCCCGATCGCTGGTGTGGGGTGCGGCGTGGGACCAGACCCGCGATGCCGAATCCTCCCCCAGCGCGTACATCGATCTCGTGCTGCGCAACATCGGCAGCGAGACCGAGTCCACGACGGTGCGCACCACGCTCGGCCAGCTGCAGCTCGCCGCGAACGCCTACGTGGCGCCCGAGAAGCGCACGGCGGCACGCGAGAAGGTGGCGGACGGGCTGTGGGCGCTCGCGCAGGCGGCCGAACCGGGCAGCGACAGCCAGCTCCAGTTCGTGACCGCGTTCGCGACCGCGGCGTCGACGCCTGAGCACTGGGCGATCGTGGCGTCCCTGCGCGATGGCGAGCGGACGCTGGAGGGTCTCCAGATCGACACCGACCTGTCCTGGCAGCTGCTGATCTCCCTCGCGGCCGGTGGGGTGGCGCACGAGAAGACGATCGATGCGGCGCTCGCCGCCGACAACACCGCCAAGGGCGGGGAGTTCGCGGCGCAGGCGAGGGCATCGATCCCGCAGCCGGCCACCAAGCGCGCGGCGTGGAATTCGATCATCGAGAACGATGACCAGCCGAACACGATCGTGCGCTCCACGGCGCTCGGGTTCCAGCATCCGGCCACCGTCGGCCAACTCGGCGATTTCATCCAGCCGTACTTCGACATGCTGCTGCCGATCTGGGAGTCCCGCTCCTACCAGATCGCGCAGTACATCATCGTCGGGCTGTATCCGGCGCCGCTGGCGAACCTGGAGCTGCGCGACGCGACGCGGGCGTGGCTGACGGCCAACGGCGCTGCCTCCCCCGCGCTGCGTCGGCTCGTGGAGGAGAACCTCGCGGGCGTCGAGCGCGCCCTGGCCGTGCAGGCCCGCGACGCGGAGTGACGATGTGATCGGACGCCTCGGCCCCGCACTCAGGCGGCGCCGAGGCGTCCCTCGTTAGGATCGTGACGATGATGTGGACTGCTGCGGACCCGACGATCACCAACCCCGAGTTCTGGGCCGAGGTGGGCCGCTTCTTCGCCGAAGCGGGATGGAACGTCGTCCGCGTGCTCGCGATCCTGCTCGGCGCCTTCCTGATCGGCTGGGTCCTCAGACTGGTCATCCGCCGTGTCGTCGGGCGCATCGTGAACGGCGCAAAGAGCAAAGCCAACGTGGATGACACGCAGGCGCTGGATCGCTCACCGCTCGCGTCGATCCGTCTGGTGCAGCGCACGCGCACCCTCGGATCGATCCTGCAGAACATCGTGAACGTGTCGATCGTCGTCGTCACTCTGCTGCTGATCGTGAACGTGCTGGCGCCGAACGCCCTGGCCTCGCTGACCCTGCTGACGGCGGCGATCGGCGCCGGCCTGGGTTTCGGCGCGCAGAACATCGTCAAAGACGTGCTCAACGGCATCTTCATCGTCGCCGAGGACCAGGTCGGCATCGGGGACGTCGTCGATCTGGGTCTGGCGACCGGCATCGTGGAGTATGTCAGCGTGCGCGTCACCACCGTGCGAGACGTCAACGGCACCCTCTGGTACGTGCGCAACGGCGAGATCACCCGAATCGGCAACATGTCGATGGGCTGGTCCCGGGTGATCGTGGACCTCGCCCTGCCGGTGGGCTCGGACATCCCCGAGGTGGAGGCTGCGCTGCTACAGACCATGCAGGACCTCGCGAAGGATCCGAAATGGCGAACCCGTGTGATCGACAAGCCTGAGGTCTGGGGTCTGGAGTCCGTCTCCGGCGACGCGCTGATCATCCGGCTCGTGATGAAGACCCGCGCCAACGCGAAGGATGACGTCGCGCGAGAACTGCGGATGCGCGTGCTCAACATGGCCGAGAACCTGGGGCTCACGCTGCCGCAGCTCAACTCGATCACCCTGAGCGGCCTGGACGGAGCGCAGCGGGTGCGTGGCGCGAACCCCCCGAAGACTCGCCCGACGAAGGTCACCACCGATCCGGCGCCGCCGGATCGCGCCGTGTGGCGGCCCAAGCGCCCGCTCAAGAAGCCCCCACAGACACCCGAAGGACCCCGATGAGCATCAGCTTCTACGATGAGGTCGGCGGTCACGAGACCTTCGTCCGACTGGTCGACGCGTTCTACCGGGGCGTCGCCGACGATCCGGTGATGCGGCCGATGTATCCCGAGGACGACCTGGAACCCGCCAAAGAGCGCCTGACGATGTTCCTCGAGCAGTACTGGGGCGGGCCGGGCACCTACAGCGAGCAGCGCGGCCACCCACGGCTGCGGATGCGGCACGCGGCGTTCCATGTCAACCCCGACGCGCGGGACCGGTGGCTCGCGCACATGCGCGTCGCGGTGGACGAGCTGAAGCTCGCGCCGCTGCACGAGGAGACGCTGTGGGACTACCTGCAACGGGCCGCCTTCGCGATGGTCAACACCTTCGAACCGTCCGGCATCGGTCCCTCGGCCGGCGGGCGCAGCACGACCGGACTGCCCCTCTCACCGCAGACTCCCCCGCACTGACGCGCTGAGCTGCACCGCCCCGACGAAGGAGTCGCCATGCCCGCATCGCCCACCTCGCACTCCGCTGACATCCTGGTGATCGGATGGGGGCTGGCCGGACTCGTCGCCGCCGCCGAGGCCCTCGCGGCCGGCAAGCGCGTTCTGCTCGTGGACCAGGAGCCGCGGACCAACCTCGGCGGGCAGGCGTGGTGGTCCTTCGGCGGTCTGTTCTTCATCGACTCGCCCGAGCAGAGCCGGATGGGGATCAAGGACTCCTTCGCGCTCGCGCACCAGGATTGGTTCGGCACCGCCGGATTCGACCGCGACGAGGACGCGTGGCCGCGGCGCTGGGCCGAGGCGTATCTGCAGTTCGCCCACGAGGAGAAGCGATCGTGGCTGCGGCAGAAGGGCATGGGGTTCTTCCCCGTCGTCGGCTGGGCCGAACGGGGCGGCTACACCGCGACCGGACCGGGCAACTCCGTCCCGCGCTTCCACATCACCTGGGGCACCGGACCCGGCGTGGTGGCCCCGTTCCAATCCGCCGTCGAGGACGGCGAAGCGCGCGGTCTGCTGACGATCCTGCCCCGCCACCGCGTGCACACGCTGACGAGTGCGGACGGGGTGGTCACCGGCGCTGCCGGCGAGATCCTGGCCCCGTCCGGCGCCGCCCGGGGCATGGCCAGCTCACGCGAAGTGGTCGGAGCGTTCGAGATCACCGCGGGAGCCACCATCGTCTCCTCGGGCGGGATCGGCGGCAACCACGAGATGGTCCGTGCGCAGTGGCCTGCCCGTCTCGGCGAGCCGCCCTCCGCGATGCTCTCGGGCGTCCCGGCGTACGTCGACGGTTCCATGCTCGCCGTCTCCGAGCAGGCCGGTGCCCGCCTGATCAACGGCGACCGGATGTGGCACTACGTGGAGGGCATTCAGAACTGGGGTCCGGTGTGGCCGCTGCACGGCATCCGGATCCTGCCCGGTCCGTCCTCCCTGTGGCTGGACGCGACCGGCCGGCGACTGCCCGTGCCGCTGTTCCCGGGCTTCGACACGCTCGGCACGCTTGCGCACCTGCGCACCAGCGGCCACGACCACAGCTGGTTCGTGCTGTCGCGGCAGATCATCGAGAAGGAGTTCACGCTCTCCGGCAGCGAGCAGAACCCCGACCTGACCGGTCGTGACATCCCGCTCCTGGTGAAGTCCCGCCTCGGCAAGGGCGCAGCCGGCCCCGTCCAGGCCTTCATGGACAGCGGAGCCGACTTCGTGGTGCGCGACAACCTGGATGACCTGATCGCCGGGATGCGAGCGCTGCCCGGCGGCGAGGTGCTGGATGCCGCGGTGATGCGCACCGAGGTCGAGGCCCGCGATCGGGAGATCGAGAACGACTTCACCAAGGACGCGCAGATCGCGATGCTCCGCTCCGCCCGCTCGTACCGAGGCGATCGCCTGGTCCGCACGGCCAACCCTCACCGCATCCTGGACCCGAAGGCCGGTCCGCTCATCGCGGTGAAGCTGCACATCCTGACCCGCAAGTCACTGGGCGGCATCGAGACGGACCTGCAGAGCCGTGCCCTCGCAACCGACGGCGCGCCCATCCCGGGTCTGTACGCCGCCGGTGAGGCGAGCGGGTTCGGCGGCGGCGGGGTCCACGGATACCGTGCGCTGGAAGGGACATTCTTGGGCGGATGCCTCTTCTCGGGCCGCATCGCCGGCCGGGCCGCCGCCGCGGCGGTCTAGGCTGCTGCGCCCGTCGTACGCACGTCCGTCATGCCGACGCGCGCGGGTCCGCGCAGCAGCACGTGGCCCCTGCGCAGCGTGAGGCGCGTCCACGCGCCGCCGGTACGGAGCACGCCCTCCTCCTCGCCGACGATGAACCCCAGCGTGAATGCGGCGAACGCGACGCCCAACGGCAGCCCGCCCAGTGCGTCATCCGGCACACCCCAGACCGCTGCGCGCACCGCGCGGACGGCGTCCTCACCCGGATTGTCCGGCAGCGCCTCGGCCACCGCGGTGATCCCCCACTGGGCACGCGCCGCCAGGAGGGACGTCCCGATCGTCCCCGTCTGCACCCAGCCGCCCCGCGGGGGTGTCACGCCCGTCCACGAAGGAGACAGACCCACGTCCGGAAGCAGCAGCTGCGCGGCATCGTCATCCGCCGGGACCAGCTGGGACGCGTCGACGACCACATCGCAGATGAGTTCGGGGTCGACCGGCACGGTGCGCATCGCCAGCACCGTGGGCGTCGCATCCAGCAGTCCGCGGGGGGCGAAGGGGGCCGACGTCATCACCAGAGTGCCGTCCACTGCGCGCAGTCGTACCGCACCGTCGCCGACGCGGGCCGTGCGCCCGGCGAACGTCAGGGCATCCACCGCGGCGGCGGCTTCGGTGAAGATCAGGCGCTGGGGCATCCGCCCTAAACTACCAACGATGGCGGGGCGCTGCCCCGCCGCAGAGACGAGAGAGCCTGTGACCGAACAACAGCCACCGACCTCCGCGGATCAGCCTGCCACGGACGACTTCGTCCCCGATCCCGATCCGGTCGGATCGATGCTCGCCGTGCTCGACCTGTCGCACTCGGGTGCGCGCACCACAGAGGACATCTTCACGGGTGTCTCGCAGTCCATGCCGTACGGTCGCGTGTTCGGAGGTCAGGTCCTCGCGCAGTCGATCGTGGCCGCCGAGCGCACCACCCCCGAGGGACGCGCGGCACACTCCATGCACGGCTACTTCCTCCGGCCGGGCGACGCGTCCAAGGGCATCACTTTCGCCGTGGACCGCATCCACGACGGTCGGTCCTTCTCCACCCGGCGCACCCAGGCGTTCCAGGAGGGTGTGCCGATCTTCTCCATGATCGCGTCCTTCCAGGACGAGGGCCCCGGAGTCGAGCACGCCGAGCCGATGCCCGAGGGACTGCCCGCCCCGGAGGATCTTCCCGATCTGGAGGCTCAGCTGGCCGGCGTGCATCCGATGTCGCGGCGGCTGTTCGTAGACCGCCCGCTGGACCTGCGCCACATCCCATCGTCCATCTATCTCACCGCGGAGGATGAGCCCGCGCCGCGCCAGGCCGTCTGGGTCCGGACACGGCGGGCGCTTCCCGCCGATCAGAGGACCCACCGAGCGGTGCTGGCCTATCTCAGCGACCTGACGATCCAGGAGTCGATCCTGCGCGCTCACGGCATCGCCTGGGCCACACCCGGCCTGAAGGTGGCGAGCCTGGATCACGCCATGTGGTGGCATCGTCCCGGCCTGGCCGATGACTGGATGCTGTACGTGCAGGAGTCCCCGAGCGCGCGCGGCGGGCGCGGCCTGGCGACCGGACGGATCTACTCCCGAGACGGGACCCTGATCGCCAGCGTCGCGCAGGAGATCATGGTGCGTGTTCCGGCCGAGTCCTCGGGCGGGCGCTGATCCTCAGCGACGGTGCTCCTCAGCGACGGTGCTCCTCAGCGACGGTGCGCGTACGCGATGGGTTCGCCCAGATAGGGCGTCCAGGCCTGCCGCTGTTCGTCGGTCAGTCGCACGGGTCTGCCCGTGGCGGCATCCACCATCACGACGACGGCCGAGGCACGGGCGTACAGCTCCTGCTGGGCCGAGGTGGCGGGGCTGAACACCTCGTAGCAGACCTCGATGCTGGATCCGCCGACCTTGCCGAACCAGAGCTGCACGTCCAGCGGATTGCGCTGGTACGGCACCGGACGCAGATACTCGATCTCCTGCCGGGCGACGAGCGTCAGCGTACCGGTGTCGATCCCGGAGTCCAGCACCGCGGTCGGCGGCGCCTCCTCGTCGATTCCCGGCCGCCAGAACGCGCGAATGCGCACCTCTTCGAGGAGCTTCAGCATCGCGGCGTTGTTGACGTGATTGAACGCGTCCAGATCGCCCCAGCGCAGGTTTATCGCAATGTGGATTCGCCGGGCGGATGCCGCTGCCCGGGTCGGCTCATCAGTCACGGGTGAGCTTGCGGTACGTGGAGCGATGCGGCTTGGCCGCATCCGGTCCCAGGCGCTGGATCTTGTTCTCCTCGTACGCCTCGAAGTTCCCCTCGAACCAGTGCCACTTGTCGGGCTCTTCTTCGGTGCCCTCGTACGCCAGGATGTGCGTGGCGATGCGGTCCAGGAACCACCGGTCGTGAGTGATGACCACGGCGCAGCCGGGGAATTCCAGCAGAGCGTTCTCCAGGCTGCCGAGCGTCTCGACGTCCAGGTCGTTCGTCGGCTCGTCGAGCAGCAGCAGGTTGCCACCCTGCTTGAGAGTCAGCGCCAGGTTGAGGCGGTTGCGCTCACCGCCGGAGAGGACTCCGGCCTTCTTCTGCTGATCCGGGCCCTTGAACCCGAACTGCGAGACGTACGCGCGCGACGGGATCTCGACCTTGCCGACCTGGATCCAGTCCTGGCCGTCGCTGACGACCTCCCACAGCGACTTGTTCGGGTCGATCCCGCCGCGAGTCTGGTCCACGTACGAGATCTCGACGGTCTCGCCGACCTTGAGCTGCCCGCCGTCCAGCGGCTCCAGTCCGACGATCGTCTTGAACAGCGTGGTCTTGCCGACGCCGTTGGGCCCGATGATGCCGACGATGCCGTTGCGCGGCAGCGTGAAGCTCAGTCCGTCGATGAGGCTGCGGCCGTCGAAGCCCTTTTGGAGGTTCTTCGCCTCCAGGACGAGCTGTCCCAGGCGCGGCCCGGGCGGGATCACGATCTCGTCGAAATCGAGCTTCCGCGTGCGGTCCGCCTCCGCGGCCATCTCCTCATAGCGTGCCAGACGCGACTTGGACTTGGTCTGGCGGCCCTTGGCGTTGCTGCGCACCCATTCCAGCTCGGATGCGAGCCGCTTGGCGAGCTTGGCGTCCTTCTTGCCCTGGACCTGGAGCCGTTCCTGCTTCTTCTCGAGGTAGGTCGAATAGTTGCCCTCGTACGGGTAGAGCCGGCCGCGGTCGACCTCGCAGATCCATTCCGCGACGTGGTCGAGGAAGTACCGGTCGTGCGTGACGGCCAGCACGGCGCCGGGGTACTTGGCGAGGTGCTGCTCGAGCCACTGGACGCTTTCGGCATCGAGGTGGTTGGTGGGCTCGTCGAGGAGCAGGAGATCGGGCTTCTGCAGCAGGAGCTTGCACAGCGCGACGCGGCGCTTCTCGCCACCGGAGAGGTTCGAGACGATCGCCTCGGACGGCGGCGTGCGCAGCGCGTCCATCGCCTGCTCCAGTTGCGAGTCCAGATCCCACGCATCAGCGGCGTCGATCGCCTCCTGGAGCGTGCCCATCTCGGCCAGCAGCGTGTCGAAGTCGGCATCCGGATCGGCCATCAGCGCCGAGATCTCGTTGAAGCGGTCGAGCTTCTCCTTGATCGGACCGACGCCCTGCTGGACGTTCTCCAGCACGGTCTTGTCCTCGTCCAGCTCCGGCTCCTGCATGAGGATGCCGACGCTGTAGCCGGGGCTGAGCTTCGCCTCGCCGTTGCTCGGGGTGTCGATCCCCGCCATGATCTTCAGAATCGTGGATTTTCCGGCGCCGTTGGGTCCGACGACGCCGATCTTCGCTCCGGGGAGGAAGGCCATCGTGACGTCGTCAAGGATCACCTTGTCGCCGACAGCTTTGCGGGCGCGGACCATCGAGTAGATGTATTCAGCCATATCCGCTCCAGTCTACGGGGCGGTCATGTGCCCGAGATCCGCCCGGGTGGGGCCAGACACGCTCACCAGTCGATGGGACGCGTGGCACCCACCAGGCACTTCCCGTCGCCCAGACCGGGCGTCACCACGGTCACCGGAGCACCTGACGACGGGCCCACCTGGCCGACCAGACAGTCCGCACCCCACCGGACGGCGAACTGGATGCTCTCGGCCGGGTTGCCGATGGTGGTCTGGTCGGCAGTGACCTGCATGGCCGCCTTGTCGAACCCCGCTGCCACCAGAGCATCGACATACGCGCGTCCGGACACGTTCTCGGGACCGGCCCAGACGGCAGCGGTGACGCTGGTGAACAGCGGCAGGTTGTCCTGCGCGCTCCCCTCGGGGATCAGCGCCGGGCCGGCGGGCACCGCGGCCGACGGAGATGCCTCCGGCGCCGCCGTTGCGGTTGCGCTCGGCGGCGGACTGCTCGCCGTCTGCGGATCGGAGCATCCGCTCAGCACCAGTGCCGCGCCGAGTCCGACAGCGAGGAGGACGAACGATGCGGGGCGCGCACGGCGACGCTCGGGGGGGCGGGACACGGACAGAGTCTAGGTGGGCCGCCCCGAGCGCTTTCTGTGCGCCGGTCAGAACGGGGCCTCGACGCCGGCCAGCGCCAGTCGGTCAGCCGACTCCGACCCGGTGGCCGCCTGCGGGGCGACCGTGTCCGCATCCAGGCTCTGCTGGGCCGGGCTCCCCCACGCCGGGTCGGCGACGTCGGCCGGCGCCCAGGCATCCCCCGCCGGCTCGGACGGCGATGCCACCGCAGCGGGCGCATCGCGGGTGAACACGGACGTGCCCCAGAACAGGTCGTGCCCGATCGCTTCCAGGTCGATCTCCATCGCGGTGCCCTTGCTCTCGCCGGTGTCCCAGGACCTGATGCGCAGTCGACCGGTCAGGATCACCCGGTCCTTCTTGCGCAACGACTGGAAGGCGTGCTCGGCGAGCCTGCGGTACGCCGAGACGGTGTACCAGTTGGTGCCGCTGTCCGTCCACGCGCCGGTGGAGCGATCGAAACGGCGCTGCGGACTGGCGACGCGGAATGTGGTGATCGGCAGACCATTGGGGTTCTTCCGCTCCGGGTCGGTCCCGATGATTCCGACGATCGTGATGGTGTCGCTCATGTCGCATCCTCTCTGCCCGAGGACCGTCCCCGGGTCGCGCCGATGCCCGAGTGCCCGTCGGGCACCGGCGCCATCTCAGACTGCGCGGACCGAGCACGGTCCGGGGCCTGAGGGTGGCGCTCTGCGCAGAACGGGTCGTCCCTGGCGCCCTGGGGAGGAGCCGACGGGGTTGCCCTCGCTCGTCACGGTGGGCGATGTCGGAGGTCGAACGTATCTTCGACCTATCGGAGAGGAGCACGACATGAGTCTCATCCTGGACGAGCCCGCACCGGGAACACCGAACCTGTCCCGCGCCCGCGGCGTCCGCCTGATTCGAGCCGCGCCCGCGCTCTGGCGGATCGTGGACGGCCGTGGCCTGGTCCTGGGTCACCTCCGGGCGATCGGCCAGGGCGCGCAGCTGAGGTACAGCGCCCGGCGCTTTCACGCACCGAGCCGCGCGTTCCTCGAACTCGGCGAATTCTGGTCGGCCGACGACGCCGTGGAGTGCGTGACGTTCAGCCGGTGACCGACTGCAGCTCAGACCACCGAGTCCAGTTGGTCGACGATGGACACCGGAGCCCCTCCGCGCACGCGAGGCCATGCCTCGGCGAGGATCGACACGGCGCGGACGAGTTCATCCGGCGAGCCGGTGAAGGGAATCCGCAGATGCCGGTCGTGGCCACCATCGACAGAGAATCTCGGGCCTGCGGAGAGCAGCAGGCCCCGCGAGCGCACGTCCATGACCAGAGCGGAGCTGAGGGGCGCGTCCAGCTCGAGCCAGAGCGACACCCCGCCGTGCGTCCGCGGTACACGCCACTCCGGCAGGTCCGCCGCCAACGCGGTCAGGACGGCATCCCGCCCGGCCCGCAGGACGTGGGACCGCTGCGCGACGACGGCGGCGTACTCGGGCAGCACCGCTGCGGCAACCGCCTGCTCGAACTCGGGGGTACCCAGGTCCTGCGCGGGACGCGCCGCCACCAGGCGACGGATGAGGTCTGCTTCGGCGCGGATCCATCCGATGCGCAGTCCCCCCCACACCGTCTTTCCGAGGGAGCCGACGCGCACCGTCAGTGCCGGGTCCCCGTCCAAAAACCCGGGTGAGAGTGCTCCGCGGTCGATGTCCAGGTCGGCCGTGGTCTCATCCAGCACCAGGACGGTGCCGGTGCGATCGGCCGCGCGGGCGAAGGCAGTGCGCTCGACCTCGGTCATCGATCGGCCCGTGGGGTTCTGGAAATCGGGCATCAGGTAGCCCAGCACGGGCAGTGTACGCGCGAACGCCTGCTCCGCGCGGTCCAGATCCCAGCCGTCATCGGTCGTCACCGGCACACCGACCAGGCGCGAGCCGGCGCGCCGGAAGGCGTCGGCGGCGTGCGGGTAGGTCGGGGTCTCGATCAGCACCCGATCGCCCCGCCCGAGCAGGACGGCGGCCAGCAGGTGGATGGCGCTCTGGGCGCCCGTGGTGACGATCACCTCGCCGGCGGATGTGGGGATGCCGCGGTCGCGGTACCGCGCCGCGATCGCCTCCCGCAGCTCGGTCCGTCCGAGGACGTCGTATCCGACGCGGGAGACCAGGGCCGCCGCGGAGTGCGCCACCTCCGCCACCACGCCGGCCAGGCCGGGCCAGGCCGGCGGGCTCGCCTGCTGCAGGTCCACCGCGCCCTCGGTGGACGGGGCGCGTCCAGGGTCGCGGCGTCGCAACGGGAGGGTGACGCTGCCGGACCCGCGCGTGCTGGCGATATGCCCGGACTCGCGCAGGCTGCGATACGCGGCCGCCACCGTGCTGCGGCTCACCCGCAGTCCGGCCGAGAGCTCACGCTCGGCCGGGAGTGCCGTCCGCGGAGCAAGCCGGTTGTCCAGGCACAGCAGCCGGATGCCGTCCGCCAGAGCCTCGTAGGCGGGTTCTCGGGTGCGCCAGCCGCCGAGTGCCGCGGACAGCGCACGTGCCGATATCCGTGAGTCCATGCAGCCACCATACCGACATTGGACTGGTCGGTACGGTCCACTTCTGGGATTGGATAGCAGACATGCCCCGTCGCGTCCTGCAACTCCTCGTCGGCCTGTTCCTGTACGGAGCGGGGTGCGCGTTGACGGTCCAGGCCGGACTGGGCATCGACCCGTGGACGGTCTTCGCTCAGGGCATCTCCCTCCACACCGGCATCGGCATCGGCTGGGTCACGAACATCCTCGGCTTCGTCGTGCTCCTGCTGTGGATCCCGCTCCGTCAGAAGCCGGGCATCGGCACGGTGGCGAACATCCTGCTGGTGGGCACGAGCATGCAGGTGGTGCTGTGGCTCATCCCCCCGGTGACGGGCTTCGCCGCGCAACTGGGAATGCTGGTAGCCGGCATCCTCCTCGTCGCCGTGGCGTCCGGGCTGTACATCGGCGCGCGGTTCGGGGCCGGGCCGCGGGACGGTCTGATGACCGGGCTGCACGCGCGTCTGGGCTGGCCGATCTGGATCTGCCGCGTGGTCGTGGAAGCGACGGTGCTCGCGGCCGGCTGGGCGCTCGGCGGCACCGTCGGGATCGGAACCGTGCTGTTCGCGGTGCTCATCGGACCGCTCGTGCATGTCGCGCTGCCGCTCCTGGACACCGCACCCGCCGCACGCGCGGCCGCACCCGCGCGACGCGACGGGCGCTGACGCGAGTCAGTGCTCGCGGAACTGCGGCCAGTCGCTGCCGGGTGTCATCCGCGAGTGCAGAGCGTTCTTGGCGATCTCCATCGACGGATACGTCCCCGCCGAAGCGTCGGCTCCCGCCATCGTCACGGTGTACCCGGCGTCGTCCCTGCGGATGCTGCCGACGACACCGGAGTTGCCGTAGGCCACCCACAGTCCATGGCGCGCTTCGGCCGTGCTCATCATCGAACCCCTTCCGTCCCTCCGACCATACGACCGCGGCGCGAGAGTCGCCAGTGCCACGCGGACCAGCGGAGCGGGAGCCCATTCGGCGGCCGGACGGGGACGAGTGCCCCCGACAGGACTCGAACCTGTGACCGGCGGATTAGAAGGCCGCTGCTCTATCCACTGAGCTACGGAGGCGCGAAACCAGCGTATCGCGCCCCCGCGGGAGGATCCGGTGCCCGCCGGCGGGCAGGGCGTGTCCCGAGCCCCTGACTAGGATGGAGCGCATGGTGGGGGCTTCGGAAAACGACAGACTCGTGTGGATCGACTGCGAAATGACGGGTCTCGATCTGGCGATCGACGAACTCGTCGAGATCGCGGTCGTCGTGACGGACTTCGAGCTTCGGCCGCTCGACCCGGGTTTCTCGATCGTCATCAAGCCCGACGACACGGCGCTGGCCCACATGAACGACTTCGTGACCGCCATGCACGAGAAATCCGGGCTGCTCACCGAGATCCCCGACGGCGTCAGCGTGGCCGAGGCCGAGTTCGAGGCGCTCGAGTACATCCAGCGCTTCGTCCCCCTCGAGGGCAAGGCACCCCTGGCCGGGAACACCATCGGCACCGACCGGATGTTCCTGGCGAAATACATGCCCCGCGTCGACCGCTGGCTGCACTATCGCAATGTCGACGTGTCCAGCGTCAAGGAGCTCAGCCGACGCTGGTATCCGCGCGCCTACATCCACGCTCCCGCCAAGGGCGGTGGCCATCGTGCGCTGGCGGACATCCGCGAATCCATCCTCGAGCTCGCGTATTACCGCTCCGCTGTCTTCGTGCCCGAGCCGGGGCCGACCAGCGACGGCGCGCGGGCTGCGGCGGCTGCCGCCGTTTCGTCTTTCGCGCCCGGAGTATGAGAGAATTTCCTGGTTCCTCCGCACACGCGGTGGACATGGTGGGTATAGCTCAGTTGGTAGAGCGCGGCCTTGTGGTGGCCGATGTCGCGGGTTCGAGCCCCGTTACTCACCCCAATGCTTGACATGGATGCCTCGGCATTCGAGGCCCTTGTGGTCGACGAACTGGATAGGCTTCCCGACGACATGGTCGACGGACTGGATAACGTGATCTTCGTCGTGCAGGATCGCCCGGACGACGGGAGTCTGGATCTGCTCGGCCTCTACGACGGCTGGGCGCTGACCGAACGCGACCGCTACGGTTCCGGCGAACTGCCCGACCGCATCATCCTGTACCGGGAGCCGCATCTCGCTGTCTGCGACAGCATCGGTGATCTCCGGGACGAGGTGCACACGACCCTCGTCCACGAGATCGCGCATTTCTACGGAATCGACGACGAGCGCCTGCACGAACTGGGATGGGCGTGATGGCCAACCCCGCCGCGCCCGACGTGGTCGAAGACCGCGAGATCCGACTCGACGCACAGGTTCGTCGCCCGTGGCAGACGGTCGTCTGGAATGACCCGGTGAACCTCATGAGCTATGTCACGCACGTGTTCCGGGAGTACTTCGGGTTCGACCGACCGCATGCGGAGCGTCTGATGCTGGCTGTCCACCACGACGGGCATGCCGTCGTCGCCGAAGGGGCCAGGGAGCAGATGGAACTGCACGTTCAGGCGATGCACGACTACGGTCTGTGGGCAACGCTGCGGCAGGCACCCCAGTGAGCGGCGCCCGGACGGTCGTGCTGGAGCTGACGCGGATGGAGGCGGCTCATCTTGCCGGTCTCGTCCAGCAGTTCGCCGAGCTGCTGGACGGAGCCCACAGCGCGGGCGGCGACCCGGCGATCGCTCGTCTGGTGCCGGATGCCTATGCCGATGACGCCACGGCCGCCCAGGAGTTCCGAGACGTGACCGAACAGGATCTGCTCGACCGCCGCCGCGATGACGCCGATCGGGTGCTGGCCTCGCTGCATGACGCCGCCGTCCTGCCGGACGCGCCCGCGGAAGATGTGGCGATGGAGATCGTCGAGCTGCGCCTTGATCCTGAGGACCTGAGGTCGTGGCTGCGCTCACTGGCCGCGATCAGACTGGTGCTGGCGACCCGGCTGGACATCCGCACCGAGGAGGACCACGACGTGGACGATCCGCGATTCGGCATCTACGAGTGGCTCGGGTACCGGCTGGACGGGCTCGTACAGGCCGCATCCGAGGACGACTGAAACTGCGTCACGGGATCGCGAACACGAGGGTGGCACGGCTGGCCGGTGCGTCGCGAAGAAGGTGTCTCTCCTCCTGCTCGGCCCAGCGCGCCCAGTGCGGACGATACGCGTCGCCGTCGCGATGCAGGGCGCGGCGCATGCGTGAGGACGGCGGTGACTCCAGCCAGACGCGCACATCTGCGAGCTGAGAGGTGGATGCGGTCAGCAGACCGGAGCCTTCCACGATGAGCGGAAGAGACGGGTCCACGGCATGCGCCTCGGCGTGGGCAGAGGCATCCCAGTCCCACCGCTCCCACACCCCCATCATCCCGCGGGCGTGCGGGCGCAGGATCAGCTCGCGAGCGGCCTCGACACCGTCAGCCAGGCCATCCCAGCCCGGGTACAGCGAATCGAGCGCCACCAGTTGAACGCGACCCCGCAACGGCCAGCGCGCGACCAGCCGGCGCGCGAGCGTCGTCTTGCCGGATCCGCTTCTGCCGTCGATGAGCACGACCGGGTTGGCTGCCGCGACACCGACGATGGCCTCGCGGATGTGCGCAGCGGCGACGTCGAGCGCGGCGGAGAAGGGGTCGGCGCTAGCGCTTGAGAGCGCGGATGACACGGCTGAGTGCGCGACCGGCGACCCACACGAAGGGGATTGCGACCGCGAGGAAGGACACGACGTTCGGCTCGAACCGCAGATCGTCCCCGCGGCGGATGTAGGCACCCAGGGGGACGGCGTATCCCCCGCCACCCCCGCCGCCGTTGCCCGACTCATCGGAGCCGCCACCGAATCCTGACCACGTCAGCGCGACCGGGACGATGCGGACTCCGTCGATGTCCGTCTGCTCGCCGTAGGCGCTCTTCACGCCGAAGGTCGCGGACTGCTTGCCGAGTTCGAGTGCGATGTTGGGCATGGCTCAACGGTACCGGGCTGGAGGCGGCATGCCCAGAGCCACGGCGGGGTCCGGTCTCAATCGAGGCTGTGCGGTTTCGGGTGGGAGGGCAGGGTCCCCCCTCCGCGCGGCCCGCCGAGCAGGGTCGCGCGCGTGACAGCCCCACACCCGAACCTGGCGGCCGCGTCATCCAGCGCCCCCTCGATGCGACGCCACTCGGCGTCGTCGTCCCAGAGCGTCAGCGCCGCACCGCCGGAGGGGAGCAGCTTCTCGGCACGGACGCCGACCAGTCGTACCGGCATCCGGCGGTCGACGGCGCCGAACAGCTCGAGCGCCGCCTCGCCGATCCGCTGCCCTACCGCCGTCGGCTCGGGCAGCGTCTGGGACCGGGTGATCGTGCTGAAATCGGCGAACCTCACCTTGATGGCGACGGTGCGCGCCTCCCAGCCGTGTGTGCGCAGGCGTGCCCCCACCCGATCGGCCAGGCGGCGGAACTCGGTGCGCAGCACCCCGAGGTCGCCGATGTCCTCGTGGAAGGTCTCTTCGTGGCCGATGCTCTTCTCGACCCGCTCGGTATCGACCCTGCGCGCGTCCAGCCCGCGCGCCAGCTGCCAGATGCGGTCGCCCATCGCCGGCCCCAGAGCACGGTCCAGCACGGGCCGGGGCGTCTGCAGCACATCCCCGATCGTATGGATGCCGCGCCCCTCGAGCGCCTCTGCGGACTTGGGGCCGATGCCCCAGAGCGCGCGGACAGAGCGCGGCGCGAGGAACGCCGCGGTTCCGGACGCCGGCACGATCAGCATGCCGTCCGGCTTGCTGATCGTCGAGGCCATCTTGGCGACGTGCTTGGTCGCGGCCACCCCGACGCTGCAGGTCAGTCCGGTCTCCTCGACCACCCGCTCTCGCAGCATCCGCGCGATCTGCCCCGGCCTGCCCCACAGCCGCCCCGCGCCGCGCACGTCCAGGAACGCTTCGTCGATCGAGAGCGGCTCGACCAGCGGCGTCACGTCGTGGAAGACCCGCATGACCTGCGCCGACAGGGCGAGGTAGCGGTCGAAATGCGGGGGGACGACGATCGCGGTGGGGCACAGCCGCAGTGCCTGGCCGACCGGCATGGCCGAACGCACGCCGAAGCGGCGTGCTTCGTACGAAGCGCTCGAGACCACGGAGCGCCCATCGGGGGCGCCGATGATGATCGGCTTGCCCCGCAATGAAGGGTCATCCAGCACCTCGACCGATGCGTAGAACGCGTCCATGTCCACGTGCAGGATGCCGGTTCCGGCGTCGTCCGCGTCCGCCGGGGAGACCAACCGCCCCGTGCCGTCCCCGCGTCCCATACGTCGATTCTCCCCCGCGCCGCCGACATGCGACGGATGAGGCTACTGCGCCGCGCGCTCGAGGATCAGTTCACGCACACGGGCGGCGTCGGCTTGACCGCGCATCGCTTTCATCACGGCGCCGATGACCGCGCCGGCCGCCTGCACCTTGCCTTCGCGGATCTTCTGCATGACGTCCGGCTGCGACGCGAGCGCCTCGTCGATCGCGGCGATCAGTGCGCCGTCGTCCGAGACGACGGCCAGTCCGCGCCGGTCGATCACCTCTTGCGGGGTGCCCTCCCCGGCGACGACGCCTTCCAGCACTTGCCGTGCGAGCTTGTCGGTGAGGGTGCCGGCCTCGATCAGCGCCTGCAGCGCTGCCACATCGGCCGGCGAGATCAGATCGGCTGCCTCCCGTCCCTGGGCGTTCGCGAGGCGGCTGATCTCACCGGTCCACCATTTGCGTGCGGCTGCCGGGGCTGCCCCGGCCGCAATCGTGGCGGCCACCTCGGCGAGCAGGCCGCCGTTGGCGACGTCCTGGAACTCGAGGTCGCTGAAGCCCCATTCGCTCTTCAGCCGCCGCCGGCGCTCGGCCGGGCGTTCGGGCAGTGCGGCGCGCAGCTCCTCGATGAGCTCGAGGGACGGCGCCACCGGCAGCAGGTCCGGCTCCGGGAAGTACCGGTAGTCGTCCGCGTCGGACTTAGGACGGCCGGGCGACGTGGTACCGGTGTCTTCATGCCAATGCCGGGTCTCCTGTGTGATGGAACCGCCGGCTGCCAGGATCGCGGCTTGGCGCTGGATCTCATAGCGGACGGCTCGTTCCACCGAGCGCATCGAGTTGACGTTCTTCGTCTCGGTGCGCGTGCCCAGCTTCTCCTGTCCGCGGGGGCGCAGCGACACGTTGGCGTCGCAGCGGAGGTTTCCGCGCTCCATGCGGGCCTCCGATATGCCCAATGACAGGACGATGTCGCGGATCGTCTGGACGTACGCCTTGGCGATCTCAGGTGCGCGGTGCTCGGCGCCGATGATCGGCTTGGTGACGATCTCCACGAGCGGCACGCCGGCGCGGTTGTAATCCACGAGGGAGTACTCCGCACCCTGGATGCGACCGGTCGCGCCGCCCATGTGGGTCAGCTTGCCGGCATCCTCTTCCATGTGCGCCCGCTCGATCGGCACCGTGACGATGGTGCCGTCGGCCAGCTCCACGTCGACCGAGCCCTCGAACGCGATCGGCTCGTCGTACTGGCTGATCTGGTAGTTCTTTCCCAGGTCCGGGTAGAAGTAGTTCTTCCGCGCGAACCGGCTGGTCGGGGCGATCGAGCACCCCAGAGCGAGCCCGAGACTGATCGAGTACTTGATCGCCTCTGCGTTCACGGTCGGCAGCGAGCCGGGAAGTCCCATATCCACCGGCGCGACCAGGGTGTTGGGACCGGCAGCATGGTTGGCGGAGTTCGCGGGGTTCGCCGCGGACGAGAACATCTTGCTCTCGGTGTTCAGCTCGACGTGCACCTCGAAGCCGAGCACCGGCTCGTACAGTTCCAGGGCTTTGTCGAAATCCATCAGCTTGTCCTTGGCCATCAGCGTGCCCCTCCGGTGGATCCCTGAGCCTGTCGAAGGGTCGGTGCGCGATCCAGCAGCGGTGCACCCCATGAGTCGACCAGGACTGCTTCGAGCGCCGCTCCGACACGGTAGAGGCGTGCGTCCTCGCGCGCCGGCGCGAGGAACTGGATGCCCACAGGCAGCCCGTCCTCGCTGGCCAGGCCGGAGGGGATCGAGATGCCCGGGACCCCGGCGAGGTTCGCCGGGATCGTGGTGACGTCGTTGAGGTACATCTGCAGCGGGTCGTCGATCTTCTCGCCGATCTTGAACGCGGTCGTCGGCGCGGACGGGGTCGCGATGACATCGACCTGCGCGAACGCCTCGGCGAAGTCGCGCTGGATGAGCGTGCGCACCTTCTGCGCCGAGCCGTAGTACGCGTCGTAATACCCCGCGGACAGCGCATAGGTGCCGAGGATGATGCGGCGCTTGACCTCATCGCCGAAGCCCGCGTCGCGCGTCTTGGCCATCACGTCCTCGACGGTGCCGCCCGGAACGTCCAGGCGCATCCCGAAGCGCACGGAGTCGAACTTGGCGAGGTTGCTGGATGCCTCGGCGGGGAGGATCAGGTAGTACGCGGCCACGCCGTACTCGAAGTGCGGAGCACTGATCTCGACGATCTCGGCACCCTGCGCCTGCATCGCGGCCAGCGCCGAGCGGAAGGATTCCGACACTCCGGCTTGGAAGCCGGAGTCCGGCAGCTCCTTGATCACTCCGACCCGCAGACCGCGGAGCACGTCACCGCGAGCGCCTTCCCGCGCGGCATCCGCGAACGACGGCCAGAGGTCGGTCAACGAGGTGGCATCGTGCGGGTCGTGACCGCCGATGACATCGTGCAGCAGTCCGGCATCCAGCACCGTTCGGGTCACCGGGCCGACCTGGTCCAAGCTGGATGCCAGTGCGATCGCGCCGTAGCGGCTGACGCCGCCGTACGTCGGCTTCATGCCGACCGTGCCCGTGACGTGGGCGGGCTGGCGGATCGAGCCGCCGGTGTCCGACCCCAGTGCGAGCGGGGCTTCGAACGCAGCGACGGCAGCGGCTGAACCGCCGCCGGAACCGCCCGGGATCCGGTCGAGGTCCCACGGGTTGTGGGTGGGTCCGTAGGCCGAGTGCTCGGTCGAGGACCCCATGGCGAATTCGTCCATGTTCGTCTTGCCGAGCGGAACGAGCCCGGCGGCGCGGGAACGCGCGACCACGGTCGCGTCGTACGGGGACATGAACCCCTCGAGGATCCGTGATCCGCTCGTGGAGGGCATATCGGTCGTGACCAGCACGTCCTTGATCGCCAGCGGCACGCCGGCGACCGGTCCGAGCTGCTCCCCCGCGGCACGGCGGCGGTCGATGTCGGCGGCCACCTCGAGCGCGTGGTCGCTGACATGCAGGAAGGCGTGGATGTCGCCGTCTACGGCAGCGATCCGGTCCAGATGCGCCTGGGTGGCCTCGACGCTGGATACCTCGCGCGAGGCGAGCCTGTCGGCCAGGTCGGCGGCGGACAGGCGAGTGATGTCGCTCACTGCTCCTCCCCCAGGATCGCCGTGACGCGGAAACGCCCGTCCGCGGCATCCGGAGCATTCTGCAGCACCTGCTGGGTGCTGAGCATGTCGCCGGCGACGTCGGGACGGAAGACGTTCTGCAGCGGGATCGGGTGGCTCGTCGCCGGCACATCGGGGGTCGCCACCTGGGAGACCTTGGCGATGTTGTCGACGATCACGTCGAGCTGCCCCGTGAGGCGCCCGACCTCCTCGTCGCTCAGCTGGATCCGGGCGAGCACACCGAGATGGCGCACGAGATCAGGGGTGATTTCAGACACTCCCCCATCCTACGAGCGCCCGCCTGCGCGTTCGGACCGTAAGTAGGCTGTTCCGGTGACGACGTACGAGCCTCCCCGCCCCTGGATCGCCAGCTACGCCGAGGGCGTCCCGGCGGATCTCGGGCCGCTGAGCGGATCACTGGTGGACATCGTGCAGGCCTCGGCCCGTGACTACCCCGACGCGCCGGCGCTGCAGTTCTTCGGCCGCACCACTTCCTACCGCGAGCTGAACTTCGCGATCGAGCGCGCCGCTGCCGGTCTGCGCGACCAGGGCGTCGGGCACGGCGATCGGGTGGCGATCGTCCTTCCCAACTGCCCGCAGCACATCGTGGCGTTCTACGCCATCCTGCGCCTGGGTGCGGTGGTCGTCGAGCACAATCCGCTGTACACGCCGCGCGAGCTGCGCAAGCAGTTCGAGGACCACGGCGCGCGTCACGCGATCGTGTGGAGCAAGGTCGTCGCGACCGTGCAGGAGTTTCCCGCCGATCTCGCCGTCACCTCGCTGATCTCGGTCGACATCACCAAGGCGATGCCGCTGCGCACCCGCGCGGCGCTGAGGATGCCGATCGCGAGGGCGCGTGCCGCCCGCTCCGCCCTGCACGAACGCGCGGGCGGCACGATCTCGTGGGAATCCATCGTCTCGACTCCCCCGCTGCCGGTCTCGCACCCGACGCCGCAGACGGCCGATCTCGCTCTGATCCAGTACACCAGCGGCACGACCGGGACCCCGAAGGGCGCGGCGCTGACGCATCGCAACCTGCTGGCCAATGCCGCGCAGGCGCGCGCCTGGGTGCCTTCGATCGTGCGCGGCGACGGCTGCGTCGTCTACGCGGTGCTGCCGATGTTCCACGCGTACGGGCTCACCCTGTGCCTGACGTTCGCGATGTCGATGGGCGCCCGGCTGGTCCTGTTTCCGCGGTTCGACCCCGACATGGTGCTCGAGGTGACCAAGAAGCATCCGGCGACCTTCCTGCCGTTGGTCCCACCGATCGCCGAGCGGCTCTTGAAGGCATCGCGGGAGAAGGGCGTGTCGCTGGCGGGCACGCGGATCGCGATCTCGGGCGCGATGCCGCTGCCCCACGACCTGGTGGTGCCGTTCGAGGAGGCCTCCGGAGGATACCTGGTCGAAGGCTACGGGCTCAGCGAGACCTCGCCGGTGCTGATGGCCAATCCGGTCGCGGACAACCGTGTGCCCGGAACGGTCGGACTGCCGCTGCCCGGCACGGAGGCGCGGGTCGTCGATCCGGAGGAGCCGACCCGGGATGTCGAGCCCGGCGCTGCCGGTGAGCTGATCGTGCGCGGTCCCCAGGTGTTCAGTGGCTACTACGGCAAGCCGGAGGAGACCGAGCGCGTCTTCGTGGACGGGTGGTTCCGCACCGGGGACATCGTGACCATCGACCAGGCCGGGTTCGTCCGCATCGTCGATCGGATCAAGGAGCTGATCATCACCGGCGGTTTCAACGTCGCCCCCACCGAGGTGGAGATCGCGCTGCGCCAGCACCCGCAGGTGGAGGATGCGGCCGTGGTCGGCCTGCCGAGCGAACACTCCGGTGAGGAGGTCGTCGCCGCGATCGTGGTCTCCCCCGGTGAGGAGATCGATGTCGAGTCCGTCCGGGAGTTCGCCCGCGGCATCCTCACCCCCTACAAGGTCCCCCGACGGATCTTCGTCGTGGACGAGCTGCCCACCTCGATGGTCGGCAAAGTGCTGCGTCGCCATGTGCGCGACTCGCTGTTGCAGCTGACTGGTCATTCGTAGGCACGGTCATTCGTGAGGGCACGGGCCCTGCCGCCTGTCTCAGGCGTGCTCGTCCTCTGCGCGCGGGCCGGGCTGCACGGTCCACGACGGCGGCTCGTCCTTTCCGGACTCCTCGTCCTGCTCCGCCTTCTGCGCCGTTTCCTGCACGAGGCCGGGCGCGTGGTGTGTCGGGGCGTAGATCGCGTACAGGCGAAGCGGCTCGTCGCCGGTGTTGATGACGTCGTGCCACGTGCCGGCGGGCACCTGGATGGACCAGCCGTCGGAGACGTCCTGCTCGAAGGTGAGCTGGTCCTTCTCCGGACCCATCACGCATCTGCCGCGGCCCGCGTCCAGACGCAGGAACTGATCGGTCTCCGGATGGACTTCCAGCCCGATCGAGTCTCCGGGTGAGATCGACATCAGAGTGACCTGCAGGTACTTCCCGGTCCAGGCCACCGTGCGATACGTCGAGTTCTCCCGGGTGGCGGTCTCGATGTCGAACGCATTCGGATTCGGGCCGTTGTCCTCGATGTGCACGCGGAGAGCTCCATTCGCTTGGGTGGTGTTGTCTGGAGTGTCGCCTCTTCAGCGGTGACGCACAAGGGGATTGCGGAACCCGACCTGTCGATTCCCCTGTGGCCCGTGGTGCGGCATGCTGAAAGCCATGGGAGGCACACCGAACGGCTTCGAGTTCACAGTGCGGGGCGACCGTGTGGAGATCCGCCACCATGGCCGGTTGGCCGCGACGCTCCGCGCGTCCTCGGCGATGAAGTTCCTCGACGATGTCGAGCGCAACGAGCCGCAGCAGGTGATGGCGCGCGTCACCGGCAATTACAAGCGCGGCAACGAACGGTCGGGCACCCACCGGCCGTAACCTCGGGCCTACATCTGCGCGGCGCTTCCGACCGGTTGGCGCTGCTGGGGCGGGAACAGTTCCCAGTGCCCCTCGGAGACGACATCGACCGCATCGCCGACCACCGCGATCGCGGTCTGGTCGTCGATAGCGTACGCGGGACCGGACATGTCGGCCGCCCATCGGCGCGCACGGGGCAGGGTGTTGCCGGACCAGCCGGGGTAGTCCAGGTGGGGGAAGATCGAGAAGTCCACGACGCCCAGCGTCTCATCGCCGCCGCCGGGTCTCCAGTCCACGAAATCCTCGCCGATGCGAGGCGTCATGACCATGCTCCCGGCGCTGACGCCCACCCAGACGGTCTCGTCGAGGGACGGCAGCAGATCGGCCAGCCCGGACTCCCGCATCCAATGGGCGAGGTAGACGGCCTCGCCGCCGTCCACCAGGAGGACGTCGGCGTCGCGAACCCACGTGACCCATCGTGCGCGGTCGATGCTCGGCAGGGCGGTCAGCTCGAGCACTCCGACCGATTTCCAGCCCAGGCCGCCGAGGTTCGCGCTGTCCGGCCACGCCCCGGCGATGGACCGCCACACCGATTCGGGAGTACACGCGGGCTGGCCCCATTGCCCCGTCGGGATGAGGAGCGCTGTGCTCTCGCTGATCGGCTTTCCGACCAGCTCGATCAGTCGCCGGCGGATGCTGTCGTTCGTGACCCCGCCGGATGTCAGGAGCAGCTTCATCGAAACTCCAAACTCGGTGCAGTGTGAATCGGATGCTGGGACGCTAGCAGGCATCGCCCGAAGCTCAATCCAGGTGACGGAACCTCTCCCACAACTCGTCCCAGGGCTCCAGCGGGCCGGTGCACACCATCACGGGCGCCCCCTGCTCCTCGTTGTCGACGCCGACGCCGTTCTCCAGCGTGTCCACCAGGGCGCATTCCTCGAACCAGCGCTGCATACCGCGACCTTGCCATCCCACGAGCAGGACCGTCTGGGCATCGGCCGCGGGTGGGCCCAGGTCGCCGAGTGCGTTGTGCCCGCTCACCACCGGCGGCAGGCCGACACCGAAACGGTCCAGTGCCCCCGCCTCGCCGTAGTTGCTCGTGATGATCGCATCGGCGCGGACGGATGCCGCGGCATCCGTCACCTGCTCTGCGTACCGTTCCCAGCCGACCTGATCGGCCGCTGCCGAGTTGATCGCGGCGAGCCCGGTGGCGCCGAAGACCTGCACCGGCAGCACCGGGAGCGACGCGATCGCGCACGAGACGGCGTTGACCCCGAGCAGGACCGCCACCACGGTGCGACGGCGCCTCGTGCGCGCCCAGCCGGCAACCAGCACCGAGCCCATCGCGGTCAGGACCGCCAGCACCCCTGCGGTGTAGTAGAACTGCGTGCCGGCGATGAAGACGAACAGCACCACCACGGCGAAGGTGACCGACAGGAAGCGCAGCGGATGCCACAGCGGTCGGCGGAACAGCCCGACAAGGCCGGCGATCCAGAACACGGCGAGCACCGGGCCCACGAGGAGGATCAGCATGGGTCCGACGAGGATGCGCACCTCGTCGGCGTTGTTCTGAGCGAGTGCGGCGCCCATCGCGAACTGCGGCCATCCGTGGGCGGCCTGGTAGATCACGTTCGGCACGGCGAGCAGTCCCGCCAGCCCGACGCCGCCCCACAGCCAGCCCGACAGGAACCATCGTCGTGGTCCGCACACGGCGAGTCCGACGGCGATGCCGATCATGAGGATCACGCCCAGGAGCTTGTTGAACGTGCTCGCCCCGATCACGGCACCCGCGGCCAGCCACCACCGGCCGTCCGCACGCAGCACCGCGCGGATCGTGAACAGCAGTGCGGCGGGCCACACCACGAGGTCGAGGCTGGCCGTGAGCAGAACGTGCCCGAAGAGGAGGGTGAGGCTGGCCCCGGCCATGCCCCACGCGGTGAGGGCCTGCGCCACGCGCGTGCCGCCGACCTCCCTGGTGACCAGGGTCAGGATGAGCACGGATGCCGCTGCGCACACCAGCGCGAGGATCCGCAGCCCCACGACGCTGTCGCCGAACAGCCCGACGGCGGCCTTGGCCAGCAGCGGAGTGAGCGGCGGCTGGTCGGTGTAGCCCCACGCGGGCGGAAGCATGCGGAAGTACAGCTCGTCGCGGTGATAGCCGTACGCCGAGGAAGTGGCGGCGAGCACCAGCGCGAGGGCGGTCATCGCCCCGACGGCATGCCCGATGGCCAGCGGATGCCTGGTCACGACAGCCTGGGAGGTGTCGAGAATCACGACGCTCAGGCTAGCGGAACCCCGCGACGGCTCCTGCGGCGGCGCACGCGGAGTGCGACGCGCCGGCCTTCATCGGCTGCAGGGCTGCGTGGGCATCTCCGTGACGGCCGACGCGAAGACGGGGTGCAGCGCCTGGACCACCCGGAAGACCTCCTCACCGGTCCCGCCGTCGCCATTGGCGAACGCGACGAACACGGCATCGGTCGTCGCGAAGTAGGTGACGTTGGTGCCGTACCCGGGCTCCGCCCCGGAGTGACCGAGATCGAGGATGCATCCCGTGGCGAGGTCGCGGTGCACCTGCACGCCGAGTCCGTATGCCAGACCGTCCGCGCCGGAATCCGGAGCGGTGTCGCCGTACCGGGCGATCAGCAGCTCGGGCGAGATGCCGGCTCCTGCCCCCAAGGCCCGGCCCCACGCGTGCATGTCGTCGAGCGTGGAGACCATGGCGCCCGCAGCCCAGCTCTCCGCGTTGGACCAATCGATGGTGTCGGTGGGACGGGGCAGCTCCGGGCAGAACAGCGAATATCCGTGCGTCGACGGTGCCTCCACCTGCCCGTCCGGCGCGAACCGGCTGCGGCTCAGTCCGAACGGTTCGGTGATCCTGGCCTGGATCAGACCGGCCAGGTCTTCGCCGGTCGTCTCCTCGAGGATGCGGCCGAGGAGGAAGGTGTTGAAACCGGAGTACGTGAATCCCTCACCGGGCGCGAAGCCCGACCTCGGCGTCGTCGCACCGATGGCGATGACACGCTCCGGGTCGGCGACCGCGTACGGGGCCGCGCAGATGCGCTCGATCTGTTCCATACCGGGAGGGCCGATGCCGCTGGACATGTTCATCAGCATCCGCACGGTGATGTGGGACGCTTCGGGGAAGTCCGGGTACCAGCGGTCGATCGTGTCCTCCAGCGTGAGGCCGGAGGTGCCCTCCCCGATGAGCTGCAGGGCAACGCTGGTGACGATGCTCTTGGTGATGCTGCCGATCTTCTGCTGGTTGCCTGCCTTCATCGGCTCCCCCGTCTCCAGGTTCGCGGTCCCGCGCGAGGCCACCCACTCACCCTGGCCTGGGATCCAGAGGCCCACCAGGACGCCGGGCAGCTGTGTGGCGGCGAACGATTCGTCCAGCGCCGCCTCCAGAGCGGCCACCAGCTGCCGATCCAGCCCCGGAGTCGGCGTCTGACCCGTCGGCGCGGGCGAGGCCTCCTGGGACACCGGCCCTGCCCCGCAGGCGGCCAGCCCCAGGGCCAAGACCGCGGCGAGCAGCCCACTCATCCCGCGCCGGCCGATGTGCTCTGCCCTGCCCGTGCGCGGCACTCGCATGTCGGCCCCATCCTGTCGGTTCCGCCGAGAGGATCGGCCCCTCAACCTATCCGCAAGTCGCGCGGATCCGATAGGGGCGGCGACCGAGGCGGGTTGTGCATGAACTCGAGGCGGATGCCGCTGTCATCCTCGACGAAGGACGCGTAGTAGCGGTCGTTGAACCGCGGATACAGCTTCGGCTCGCGCACGGCGGACCACCCCGCAGCGAGGGCGACCGAGTGCAGGCGGTCCACCTCCGCCCGGGACTCCACCGCGAAGGCCAGGTGCTGCCATCCCACCTCGCCGTGCCGGTGCGGCTGCGAATCCGGCTCGCGCGCCGGGAACAGGATCAGCTCCACGTCGCCCTCTCGATACCAGGAGACCGAGCCGTCCGCGTCGTATCGCGTGAATTCGAGCGCCTGCAGCAGCGGGTCGAACTGCTCGGTCGCGCGGTCCAGGTCCGCGACGGTGATGCCGAGATGGTCGAAGACCGGCACGCTACTGCTCCGCGCCGGCCGCGAGGGCGTACGGGTACAGCGTCGCGGTCATCACACCGGCGGCGACCGCCGGATCGGTCTGCATGACGGCACGCGCCGTCTCCTCGTCGGGCGCCTCGATGATCGTGATGGCCGGGGTGGTGGGATCCTCCGGCATCCGGCCGGCGAGGATCAGGATGCCGGCGCTTTTCAGGGCCTGGACGTAATCGAGGTGGTCGGCGACGGCCTCTTCGTGCTCATCGGCTGCGTCGGGCAAACCCGGACGGGCCGGGACGATGCGATAGAGCCATTGCGCCATGACCGCTCACTCCCCACTCGCGGACGCGGCATCGGCGCCGTCCGCGCCGGCACCGTCGCCCAGGGCGGCCGGCCCCTGGGTGACCAGCACGTGGAACTGCGCGGCGTCGATGATCCGTACCCCGAGCTCTTCGGCCTTGGCCAGTTTCGAGCCCGCGCCCGGTCCGGCCGCCACGAAATCGGTCTTCTTCGACACGCTGGAGGCGGCCTTCCCGCCCGCGTTGATGATCGCCTCCTGCGCCCCTTCGCGGCTGTATCCCTCCAGCGAGCCGGTGGCCACCACGGTCACACCCTCCAGGACCCCGCCCGCCTCGGCGGCGGCACCGGGTCCGGGGTGGCCGGGGGTGTGCAGCTGCGCCCCGGCCGCCGTCCAGCGCTGGACGATGTCACGGTGCCAGTCCACCTCGAACCAGTCGATCAACGAGTCCGCGATGATCCCGCCGACCCCTTCCACCGCGGCCAGCTCGTCACGGGACGCCGCACGGATCGCGTCGAGCGAGCCGAACCATTGCGCGAGCGCCCGCGCGGCGACCGGCCCGACGTGACGGATGTTGAGCGCGACGAGGAAGCGCCACAGATCCTTCGTCTTGGCCAGCTCGATGTTGGCCAGCAGCTGGGTCGCGGAGGAGGACAGGATGTGTGCGGCGTCTCCGTCGAACGGTCCGTCGGTGTCGAGGGGCGGGTCGGTCTTCTTGCGCTGGCGGCGGAACGGCGATCGGGTGTCCGGGCTGCCGTCCTCGAGCAGCCTGGGCAGGCCCGTCTCGGCGTCGCGGACCACGACGTCGATGCCGAACAGGTCCTCAGGGCGCAGGTCGAACAGCCCCGCCTCGGTCACCAGCGGGGGGATCTCCGGCCGGACCGGCTGGGTGAGCGCCGCCGCGGACACCTCGCCGAGCCCCTCGATGTCCAGCGCACCACGCGACCCGATGTGCTCCACCCGCCCGCGCACCTGGGCGGGGCACGACCTCGCGTTCGGGCAACGCAGGTCGATGTCGCCCTCTTTCGCCGGAGCGAGCGGGTGTCCGCACTCCGGGCAGACGGTGGGCATCACGAAGGCCCGCTCGGTCCCGTCGCGCAGCTCGACGACGGGGCCGAGCACCTCCGGGATCACATCGCCGGCCTTGCGCAGCACGACGGTGTCGCCGATCAGCACACCCTTGGCCTTGACCACGTCCTGGTTGTGCAGCGTCGCCTGACGCACCACGCTCCCGGCGACCCGCGCCGGCTCCATCACCGCGAACGGGGTGGCGCGTCCGGTGCGGCCGACCGAGACGACGATGTCCAGCAGCTTGGTGTTGACCTGCTCGGGAGGGTATTTGTAGGCGATCGCCCAGCGCGGAGCGCGGCTGGTCGCGCCCAGCTCGTCGTGCAGCGCCAGCTCGTCGACTTTCACCACGATTCCGTCGATCTCATGCTCGACGTCGTGCCGGTGCGCACCGTAGTGGCGGATGAACTCGTCCGCCGCGGCGGCGGAGTCGGCGACGGAGAAGTACGCGCTGGTCGGCAGCCCCCAGGTGGCCAGGAGCGCATAGATCTCGCTCTGCGTCGACACCGGGGGGTCCGGCCACGCGCCGATGCCGTGCACGGTCATGCGCAGCCGCGACAGCCGCTGGTGCATCGCCTCCAGCTGCCGGTCGTTCTTGCCCTCGGTCTTCTGCCGCAGCGAGCCGCTGGCGGCGTTGCGGGGGTTGGCGAACAGACGGTCGCCCATCCGCTCCTGGTATGCGTTCAGGGACTCGAAGTCGGCGACGTTGAAGAACACCTCCCCGCGCACCTCCACCAGCGGCGGATGCCCGGTCCCGGCGAGCCGCTGCGGGATGCCGCGCACCCGGCGCACGTTCTCGGTGACATCCTCGCCCACCCGGCCGTCACCGCGGGTCGCCGCCGACACCAGGCGTCCGCGCTCGTACCGGAGCGAGAGGGCGAGCCCGTCGATCTTCAACTCGCACAGGTAATGCACCCGCCTGCCCGCGTCGCGCTCCACCCGGGTCGCCCAGGCGAGGAACTCCTCGTCGCTGAAGACGTTGTCCAGGCTCAGCATCCGCTCGGCATGCTCGACCGGAGCGAACAGCGTGCCCGACGCGGCTCCGACCGAGAGCGTGGGCGAGTCCTGGCCCTGCAGCTCGGGATGCAGGCGCTCGATGGCCTCGAGCCGGTGCATCCACGCGTCATAGGTCGCGTCGTCGACGATCTCGGCATCCTGCCCGTAATAGGCCTCACGGGCGCCGAGGATGCGATCGGTGAGCTCGCTCGCGTGCGTGCGGGCCTCATCCAGGGTCAGGCCCGCGATGTCCGTGCCGTGGTCGGCGTTGGCAGGGGTGGAGGCATCCGTCACGCCCGTAAGTCTAGAAGCCGCCTGCGACAGATGAGCCCGCGGGCCCCGCCGGTCGGGCTTCGACGGGGACGGCCGAGACGGTGCGATCGATCGTGAACTGACCCAGCACCCTGGTCCCGTCGTACAGCACCGCGGTCTGCCCCGGCGCCACACCGTCCAGCGGCGTCTCCGGGGTGACCGTCAGCGCGCCGCCGGCCAGTCGCGCCCGGGCCGGCACCGGATCGGCGTGGGCGCGGATCTGCACGTGGCAGGCGAAATCCGGGACCGCCGGTGCCGCACCCGTCCACGTGAACCGCTCCCCGGCGATCTCCGCCGTCGCGAGCGCCTCCTTCGGCCCGACCACCACGGTGTTGCTGACCGGCCGCACCTCCAGCACGAAGCGCGGCTTCCCGTCCGAGGCGGGCACGCCGAGGGCGAGCCCGCGGCGCTGACCGACCGTGAACGCGTGCGCGCCCTCGTGCGTTCCGACGACGGCGCCGGAGCGATCGACCACGTCGCCTCGCGCCGCCCCGACCCGCTCGGCCAGCCAGCCGCGGGTGTCGCCATCGGGGATGAAGCAGATGTCATGGCTGTCCGGCTTGTTCGCGACGGTCAGTCCGCGCGCCTGCGCCTCGGCGCGCACCAGCGCCTTCGACGGGGTCTCGCCGAGCGGGAACAGCGTGTGCGCGAGATGGTCGGCGGTGAGCACCCCGAGGACGTAGGACTGGTCCTTGGCGGCGTCGCTGGCGCGGTGCAGTTCGCGCTCCCCCGAGGCGTTCTCGCGCAGGATCGCGTAGTGCCCGGTGCAGACGGCGTCGAAGCCGAGGTCCAGCGCCTTCTCGAGCACCGCGGCGAATTTGATCCGCTCGTTGCAGCGCATGCAGGGATTCGGTGTCCGGCCGGCACTGTACTCGGCGACGAAGTCCTCGATCACGTCGTCGCGGAACCGCTCCGAGAAGTCCCAGACGTAGAACGGGATGCCGAGACGATCCGCGGCACGTCGCGCGTCCATCGCATCCTCGATCGTGCAGCAGCCTCGGCTCCCTGACCGGAGTGTGCCACCCGCCCGCGAGAGCGCGAGGTGGACGCCGACCACATCGTGCCCGGCGTCGACGGCGCGCGCGGCGGCCACCGCGGAATCCACCCCACCGCTCATCGCCGCCAGAACACGCATGTGAAGAGTCTACGAGCGCTGGGCTCCGCCGAAGCTGGGAGCGGAGCCCGGAACGCGGCGTGAGGACAGCCCGGCCGCGCGTGCCCGCTCGAACGCGGCCGGAAGCGCATCCAGCACGGCGTCGACGTCCGCATCGGTGGTGGTCCGTCCCAGCGTCAGCCGCAGGGCGCTGCGCGCCGCACTCTCCCCGAGACCCATCGCGCGCACCACGTGCGAGGGCTCCGGCACGCCGGCCTGACAGGCCGAACCCGTCGAGACGGCGATTCCCGCAGTGTCCAGCAGCAGCAGCAGCGAGTCGCCCTGCGCTCCCGGGAACACCACGTGCAGGTGCCCGGGCAGCCGCTCCGCCGCCGCGGCCGAGACTCGCGCGTGCGGAATCCGAGCCCGCAGCCCCGATTCGAGCCGGTCGCGCAGGGACCGGATGCGCGTCGACTCGGCGGCCAGTTCGCCGACGGCCAGCTCCGCCGCCACAGCGAAGGCCGCTGCGCCGGCGGCATCCTGGGTGCCGGCGCGAAGACCGCGCTGCTGCCCGCCGCCGTGCAGGAGGGGCTCGACGCGCGCCTCGCGCGCCACGACCAGCGCACCCACACCGACCGGTCCGCCGAGCTTGTGCGCCGCGACGCTCATCGCGACCAGTCCTGCGCTGCCCGATCCGGACTGCGCGCGCAGGCCCCGGAACGACAGCGGAACGTGTCCGAACGCACCGACCGCGTCTACGTGCACCGGCACGTCCGCCTCGGCTGCGGCGGCGGCCGCCCCGACGAGGGGCTGCAGGCTGCCGACCTCGTTGTTTGCGGCCAGCAGCGTCGCTGCCGCGGCATCGCCACCGCCCACCGCGCTGCCCCACGCGTCCAGATCCACCCGCGCATCGCGGTCGACGGGCACCCATTCGATGTCGGCCACCTCGTGCGCGTGCAGCCAGCCGAGCGTGTCCAGCGTGGCGTGGTGCTCCGCGAGCGGCGCGACGATCGCGTTGCGGCCTGTGGACTCACGACGGGCGCGGTACAGACCGGTGATCCCGAGGTTCACCGACTCGGTGCCGCCGGAGGTGAAGACGACCTCGACCGGATCGCAGTCCAGCGCCGCAGCCAGACGCTCGCGCGACTCCTCCAGCAGCTGACGGGCGGACTGACCGGCGGAGTGGATCGAGGAGGCGTTTCCGACCGTCTCCGTGGCGGCCAGCCACGCCTCGCGCGCTTCCGCGCGCAACGGCGTCGTGGCAGCGTGGTCGACGTAGACGACCATGGACCCTCCGCTCGAAGCAACCTGCGACTGTGCGCGTTACTACTGTAGAACGCATGCTTTCGCCAGAATCCCTCGCCGCGCTCGCCCCGCGGTCAGGCCTGCTCCGTTCGGAGCTCGACGACCTCGGCGTCACCCTCGGACCTGACGGCGGCACGCTGCGGGTTTGGGCCGCCAATGCCGGCGAAGTGGAACTGGTCCTGTTCGACGACAGCGACCTGGACTGGAGCACCGACACCATGCCGCTGCAGCCTGCCGGTGGCGGCGTGTGGAGCGTCACGACGCCCGGGCTTCGCCCTGGAGCGCGGTACGCCATCCGGGTGGACGGCCCGCACGGGCCCGGCAACATGTTCAACCCGGGGACCCTCCTGGTCGAGCCGTATTCCAAGGGCCTGGTCAGTGGCGGGTTCGAGGACTGGCGATCGGTCGTGATCGAGGGCGGCTTCGACTGGGGCGGGGTGGCCAAGCCGGCGGTCCCGCTGGATCGGACGGTGATCTACGAGGGCCACCTCAAGGGGCTTTCGAAACGGCATCCTGCCGTGCCGCCCGCCCTGCACGGCACGTACGCCGGCCTCGCGCATCCGGCGATGATCGATCACTTCCTCACGCTCGGCGTGACCAGCATCGAGCTGCTACCGGTCCATGCGTTCGCCACCGAGCCGCGCCTGCTCCAGCATGGACTGACCAACTACTGGGGGTACAACTCCCTGAACTTCTTCACCCCGCACGGCGCGTACGCCACGGAGGAGAGCCGCCGCGGGGGGCCGGAGGCGATCCTCCGGGAGTTCAAGGGCATGGTGCGCCTCCTCCATGAGGCCGGACTGGAGGTCATCCTCGACGTCGTCTACAACCACACCAGCGAAGAGGGCATCGGCGGCCCCCGGACCAGCCTGCGCGGCATCGACAACCGCTCGTATTACCGGCAGGACCAGGACGGCGTCTACATCGACGTCACCGGTTGCGGCAACTCGGTCGACACCTCGACGGATGCCGCATCCCGCCTGGTGCTGGACTCCCTGCGCTACTGGGCCAACGACATGCAGATCGACGGGTTCCGGCTGGACCTGGCCGTGACGCTGGGTCGAGATGCCGCGCACACGTTCACGCCGGAGCACCCGCTGCTGCGCGCGATCGCCGAAGACCCGGCGCTGGCCGGTGTCAAGAAGATCGCCGAGCCCTGGGATGTCGGAATGGGCGGCTGGCAGACCGGCAATTTCGGCGAAGGCTGGCTGGAGTGGAACGACCGCTACCGCGACCGCGTCCGCAACTTCTGGCTCAGCGACGTCGACTACGCACGCCGCGCCTCCGCCGCCCCGGTGGGCATCGGCGGCTTCGCCACCCGCCTCTCCGGGTCCTCGAACACGTTCAGCGCGGAGCGCGGCCCGCTGGCGAGCGTCAACTTCGTCACCGCGCACGACGGGTTCACGCTCAACGACCTCGTCTCGTACGACGTCAAGCACAACCTCGGCAACGGCGAGCAGAACCGGGACGGGGCGGACACCAACCGTTCCTTCAATCACGGCGCGGAGGGCCCCACCTCCGATGAGGGGATCCTCGCCACCCGCCGCAAGGCGATGCGCAACCTGCTGGGCACACTGCTGCTGTCGGCGGGCGTGCCGATGCTCTCCGCCGGAGACGAGTTCGCGCGCACCCAGCGCGGCAACAACAACGCGTACTGCCACGACTCGCCGCTGACCTGGATCTCGTGGGAGCACGCGCCATGGCAAGACGACCTGTTCGCGCACGTGCGGCGTCTGCTGGAGCTGCGCCGCGAGAACCCCGCCCTCCGGCCGAGCCGATTCGCCAAACTCAACGAGCACACCCCCTCCGCCTCTGTGATGCAGTGGTACGACCAGAACGGCAGGACCATGTCGATCGAGCAGTGGACGGACCCGTCCAGCCGGACGCTCCAGTACGTCGCCGCTTCGACGCCGGAACACGAGGAGTTCAACCGGATCCTGCTGATGGTGCACGGAAACGAGCACCCCGTCGACGTCACGCTGCCTCGGATCGACGGCGTCGCCACGTTCGTGTCGCTCTGGTCCAGCGCGGACGAGACGCCCAGCGACACGCATGCGCAGCTGCGTCCGGGAGATACCGTAGCCCTGCCGGGAACCTCGATGCGGCTGTTTCGCGCAGGGTAGGCGAGGGCCGGACGGCGCGCCAGAGCCTGTCCCCTCGCCGAGGCTCGCGGTAGGTTCGAGGGGTGGTCACGACGACGCGCTCCGTGCGCACCCGCCCCTGGCGAAGCGCCTCGCCGATCCCCCTTCGGACAGTGGATGACCCGCCGCCCGAGTCGGCCGCCGCGGTCTCCGGGACGGTGACTGCGCGCATCCCGATCGTGCTGCCCTCGCCGTCGGTGCCCGGGGGGCAGTTCCGCCCGAGCGCGTTCTCCGGCGAAGCGGTCCCTTTCCGAGCCACGGCCTTCCGCGAGGGCCACGACCGCATCGGCGTGCACGTCAGGCTGTTCTCCCCCTCCGGCGATGAGTCGCTGCATCGGCTGTCCGCCCTGGAGGACGGGTTCGACCGGTGGGAGACCACGATCGCGCCGCTCGAAGAGGGGGTCTGGAGCTTCCGCTTCGAGGCTTTCGCCGACGACTTCGCCACCTGGGAGCACGCGGCCGAGGTGAAGATCGCGGCCGGCGTCGACACGGCGATCATGCGCGAACTCGGCGCCCTCCTGTTCGAGCGGGCCGTCGCCGACCAGAGCCGCCCGCTTCCCGAGCGGCGTCGGCTGGAGAACGCCGCCCGCGATCTGCGCGATCCCGCAACGGACGACGGACGGGCTCTGGATGTGGTGCGCGACCCGTCGATCGCCGCGTTATTCGCGGTGCGGCCGGTGACCTCGCTGATGACCGTCGGGGCGACCCTGGAGCTGCTCGTGGAGCGAGAACGCGCCGGCGTGGGCGCGTGGTACGAGTTCTTCCCCCGGTCTGAGGGCGCGCGGCCACTGAAGGACGGCACCATCAAGAGCGGCACGTTCCGCTCCGCCACGCGGCGTCTCGCCGGGGTCGCGGGGATGGGGTTCGACGTGCTCTACCTGCCGCCGATCCACCCCATCGGCCGGGTGAACCGCAAGGGCCGCAACAACACCCTCGACCCGCAGCCGGGCGATCCCGGATCGCCGTGGGCCATCGGCTCCGACGAGGGCGGGCACGACGCCGTCCATCCCGACCTGGGGACGCTCGCGGACTTCCGCGCGTTCGTGCGGGCCGCACGCGAGCGGGGCCTGGAGGTCGCCCTCGACTTCGCGCTGCAGGCGGCACCGGACCACCCCTGGGTCTCCGCTCATCCGGAGTGGTTCACGACCCTCCCGGACGGCTCGATCGCCTACGCCGAGAACCCGCCCAAGAAGTACCAGGACATCTATCCGATCAACTTCGACAACGACCCCGAGGGGATCCGGGCGGAGGCGCTGCGCATCCTGCGCCACTGGATCGCGCAGGGCGTGAAGATCTTCCGGGTGGACAACCCGCACACCAAGCCGCTGCAGTTCTGGGAGTGGCTGATCGCGACGGTCTCCGCCGAGAACCCCGACGTCGTGTTCCTCGCCGAGGCGTTCACGCGACCCGCTCCGCTGCAGGGCCTCGCCCTGGCGGGGTTCCAGCAGAGCTACACCTACTTCACCTGGCGCAACACGAAGAGCGAGCTGGAGGAATTCCTCACCGGCCTCGCCCATGACACCGCCGACTTCCTCCGCCCGAACCTGTTCGTAAACACGCCGGACATCCTCACCGAGTATCTGCAGTTCGGGGGCCGACCGGCCTACAAGATCCGTGCCGCGATCGCGGCGACGGGTGCGCCGACGTACGGCGTGTACGCCGGGTACGAGCTGTACGAGAACGTCGCGCGTCCCGGTTCCGAGGAGAACATCGACAACGAGAAATACGAGTACAAGCTCCGCGACTGGGACGCCGCCGAGGAACGCGGAGACTCGTTGGCGCCCTACCTGAGGCGCCTGAACGAGATCCGCCGCGACCATCCTGCGCTCGGGCAGCTGCGCAACCTCACAGTGCACTGGAGCGACGACGACGCCATCCTGGTGTACTCCAAGACCCTCAGCGCCGAGCTGTCCTCCACCGGGCGGGCCGACACCGTCATCGTGGTGGCGAACGTGGATCCCCACTCGGTGCGCCAGACGATGGTGCATCTGGACACCCGAGCCTGGGGCGTCACTCCCGGTGAACCCTTCGAGGTCGAGGAGCTTCTGACCGGCCAGCGCTGGACCTGGGCCGATTACAACTTCGTCAAGCTCGACGCCTTCCACGAGCCTGTCCACATCCTGCACGTGAAGGAGTCGCGATGAAGACCACCACCGATGACCTGCTGGACGCCGTGGCCGAAGGCACCCATCACAACCCGCATTCCGTACTCGGCATCCACCGCGGGACGAACGCCGAGGGTGCGGTGGAATGGACCATCCGCGCCCGGCGTCCGCTGGCCCGCAGTGTGACCGCCGTGTTCCCGGACGGCACTCGCGTGCCGCTGGAGCACGTCCGCGGGGGGATCTGGGAGGGTCAGCGCGCCGGTGAAGACGGCCGGTACACGCTGCTGGCCACCTACGAGGACGGCTCCGACCACACCGCCGAGGACCCGTACCGCTTCGCGCCGACGATCGGTGAGCTCGACCTGCACCTGATCCGCGAGGGCCGGCACGAACAGCTCTGGCGCGTGCTCGGCGCCCACGTGCGCGAACTGGACGGCACCGTGGGCACGTCCTTCGCCGTGTGGGCCCCGAACGCGCGGGCGGTGCGCGTCGTGGGCGATTTCAACGGCTGGGACGGCGCCTCGCATGCGATGCGGTCGATGGGCGGCAGCGGAGTATGGGAGCTGTTCGTGCCGGAAATCGGCGTGGGCGCCACATACAAGTTCCAGCTGCTCTCGCGCAGCGGCGAGTGGGTCCTGAAAGCGGATCCGATGGCCCGATACGCGGAGATGCCTCCGGCGACTGCGTCCGTGATCACCGAGTCGGAATACACCTGGTCGGATGCGGCCTGGATGGCGCAGCGGGCGAAGAGTCAGCCCATCTCCCAGCCGATGTCGATCTACGAGGTCCACTTCGGCTCCTGGCGTCCCGGGCTGTCCTACCGCGACGGTGCGGATCAGCTGATCGAATACGTGACCGCCCAGGGCTTCACGCACATCGAGTTCCTTCCGCTGGCCGAGCACCCGTTCGGCGGATCCTGGGGCTACCAGGTGACCGGCTATTACGCACCGACCAGCCGCTTCGGCACGCCGGACGACCTGCGTTATCTGATCGACCGCCTGCACCAGGCCGGTATCGGCGTGATCATGGACTGGGTTCCCGGGCACTTCCCCAAGGACGCGTTCGCACTGGCCCGGTTCGACGGTGAGCCGCTGTACGAGCACTCGGATCCGCGCCGCGGTGAGCACCGGGAGTGGGGCACGTACATCTTCGACTACGGCCGCAGCGAAGTGCGCAACTTCCTCGTGGCCAACGCGCTGTACTGGTTCGAGGAGTTTCACGTCGATGGGCTGCGCGTCGATGCCGTCGCATCGATGCTGTACCTGGACTACTCGCGCCAAGCCGGCGAATGGACGCCCAACGTGCACGGCGGGCGCGAGAACCTGGAGGCGATCCATTTCCTGCAGGAGGTCACGGCCACGTCCTACAAGCGCTATCCCGGCATCGCGATGATCGCGGAGGAGTCCACCAGTTTTCCCGGGGTCACCGCACCGACCAGCCAGGCGGGTCTCGGGTTCGGCTTCAAGTGGAACATGGGTTGGATGAACGACTCGCTGCAGTACATCTCACGCGACCCGATGTACCGTTCGCACCACGAGGGCGAACTGTCGTTCTCGTTCGTCTACGCCTTCACCGAGAACTTCGTGCTGCCGATCAGTCACGACGAGGTGGTGCACGGCAAGGGCAGTCTGTTCTCCCGGATGCCGGGGGATCACTGGCAGAAGCTCGCGAACATGCGCGCGTTCCTGGCCTACATGTGGGGTCACCCCGGCAAGCAGCTGCTGTTCATGGGTCAGGAGTTCGGTCAGCCCTCCGAGTGGGCCGAAGGACGGGGCTTGGACTGGTGGATCCTCGATCAGCCCTCGCACGCCGGCCTGCAGAGCTTCGTTGCGACGCTCAATCGCGTGTACCGCGACAACTCGGCGCTGTGGGCGCGTGACAACGACGGCACCGCCTTCTCCAGGCTGGGCGGCCCGAGCTGGAACCCCAACGTGATCGCCTTCACACGCCGCGATTGGCACGGCAACGCCGTGGCCGTCATCTGCAATTTCTCCGGCGTGCCGGTCCACTCCTACGCTCTGGACCTGCCCGCGCCGGGCGTCTGGCACGAGATTCTCAACACCGACGCGCAGGACTACGGCGGCTCGGGCGTCGGCAACATGGGGCTCGTGCAGGCGAACGACTCGGGGCGCGCAACGATGGTGCTCCCGCCCCTGGGTGTGCTGTGGCTGCGGCACGACCCGGACGCCCACATCCCCTCGCCGACGCGCGGCTGATCCGCGTGCGCTGAGGCGCGTCGCCGCCGGCTAGAACAGCAGGGAGGCGAGGCGGCCGCGGGCGCGGATCACACGCGGGTCGGCGTCGCCGGTCAGCGCGAACAGCTCGAGCAGCCGCTCGCGCACGGGCGTGCGCTCGTCCGGCGCCAACGCGGCGAACAGATCCAGCAGGCGCTCGAACGCGTCCTCGACGTGGCCGCCGGCGACATCCAGGTCGGCCACGGCGAACTGCGCGTCCACGTCGGTCGGTGCCGCGGCCGCAGCGGCACGTGCCGTCTGCAGGTCCAGGCCCTGCACGCGGCTGAGGAGCTTCACCTGACCGAGGCCGGCACGCGCGTCATCGTCGCGGGGATTCTCGGCGAGGGCCTTCTCGTAGGCCGCGATCGCACGGTCGTAGTCGCCCGCTTCGATGGCGTCGAACGCTTCGGCGTGCAACGGCGGCAGCGGAGGCTCGACGGCTGCGGCGTCCTCGTCCCCATCGGCTTCGGCCGGGTCGACATCGAGCGTCCCGGTGACGCCGTTCTGGGCGGCCAGCTGCAGCAGCTGCGCGAAGACCTCACGGACCTGCTGCTCCGGCACGGCTCCGGTGAACAGCGGGACAGGCTGACCGGCGACCAGGGCGACCACCAACGGGATCGACTGAGCGCGGAACGCCTGGGCGAGCTGCGGATTGGCGTCCACGTCGACCTTGGCCAGGACGAGGCGGCCGCCCAGTTCGGTGACGACGCGCTCCAGGATGGGGCTGAGCTGCTTGCAGGGACCGCACCACTCGGCCCACAGGTCGATGACGACCGGGACGGTGCGGGACAGCTCGAGAACCTCCGGGAACGTCTCGTCCGTGACGTCCATCACCAGCGAGCCGGTCGCCGCAGCGGCAGGCTCCGTGCCGGCCGGAGCGGGAGCGGGCCGGTTGCGGAGTGCAGACAGGTCGACGGCGCCGCGCAACGCGGCACCGGGGGTTACGTCCGTCAACTGATCACCTTTGCATCGAGGATTTCGGATCCGTACCCGAGCAGGCGGATCTTCTCCGAAGACCCCTGACCCGGAACGTAGAAGAACAGCTGGTCGCTGAACGTCGTGGAGAAGCCGGTTGCGGACTGCTCCGCGCCGGCCAGCGTCTTGACCGTCGGGTTGCTGTCCAGCTTGATGACCGCGTCGGCGTTCGTCGGCTGGACGGTGTCGACCTCGTTCATGTTGATGGCCACGATAGCGCCGCTTTCGAGTGTGGCCAACGCGAGCGGCGGGTGGGTGCCGGGCATGGACTCGAAGGAGAGGCTTCCGGTGGATGCCGCTGTGGTGTTGAACTCCGCAAGGCGCTGGTCCCGGTCGGCGGCGATGCTCACGCGGAACTGGTCGCCCTCGGCTTCGAACTGGTCGTAGAACTCGCTGGCCTCGCCGTTGTTGATGATGTCCGCGTAGGCGGCGGCGAGCTGATCCGGCGGCATCACCAGGAACGAGGAGTCCGGCGGCACCTGGGCGGCGCCCACGTACGCCGGGGCGAGGTCGGGCATCTGCGTGGCCGCTTCGAGGCTGGACAAGTAGGTCAGCTTGTACGGCGCCCACGCATCCGCCTGGGTCATCAGCATGATGCTCGCCGTCTTGTCAGCCTCGCTGTTCACGACGGCCATCACCGAACGCGGCCACCCGTCGTAGGCCTGCGGGAGGACGATTTCGAGAGGCTTCACCGGGATCGCCGTCGGCGCCTTGTAGTCGGCGATCGCGGCGCGCAGCGTGTAGTTGGTGGTGCGCTCGGCCAAGACGGCGCCGGTCAACCGCGTCGCCGCAAGCGTGGGGTCCAGGGCCGCGTCGGCGTCGGCTGCGGTCGCGGCGATCCGGGCGATGATCCGCTCGGCCTGCGCTTCGGTGACTGCCGGTGCCTGCTGGCCCTCGGGCACGATGACGGTCGCCGTGGGCGTCGGCGTGGGGCTGCCGGCCAGCTGCGGCCAGGAATCCGCCGAGCATCCGGCGAACAGGAGCGCCGAGACCGCGACGGCCGGGATGACCGTGAACGCGCGCCGGCCGGATGTCACGGAGCGGCGGGTCGGGGTGGCGCTGATGACGCCCTTGTCCGCCCCCTCGACGGCAAGGTCGATGGGCTGGGTGGCGGCGAGCGGGAGGCCCTTGCGGCGAGGGCCGCGCGAACGGCGGGCGTGACGGATCCCGAGGATGTACAGGAACACGCCGATCACCATCAGGATGCCGCCGATGACGATGAGCGGACCGGCCAGCGGGGTGGCGCTGGCGATCGGCCATGAGACGGTCACTTCCGCTGGCGCGGCCTCGATGCCGTCCGCGGCGACGAGCACGCTCATCTCCTCGGGAAGCTGCAGCGGTGCGATCAGGAGATCCTCTTGCTGGAACTCGTCCAGCCAGAGGTCCGATCCGACCGGGCTGCGGACCGGGGCCGCCGGCTCGGTCGCCCCGGCCTCGGCAGCGGCAGCCGTCTCGTCCTCGACCGCGGTCGGTTCGATCGCCTTCGTGACGATCTCGCCGTTCTTGTCGAGGGAGACCTGGTTGTAGGTCGTGTCGGCCAGCCAGGCCTTCATGTCGGCGGTGCGGCCGTACGCCGCGAAGATCTCGCCGTCGCCCTGCGCGCGCAGCGTCTGCGCACCGGGCACCATGTTCAGCACGTCGCCGTCGATCAGGAGGTACGGCGCACCCTCGGAGACCGAGATGGCGGCCGTTTCCGTCTTGGGACCTTGGAAGACGGTGCGTTGGGCGATGCCTGCCCCGATCATCACGGCAGCCAGGACGAACGCCGCTACGGCCCACACGAAACGCACAGAACACCTTTCCGGGCCCGCAAGACTGAGCAGCGGGCCACCTACTCGACATTCCAGACTAGCGACAACGACCTGAAAGTCCTCCGGGAGGCGCCAATCCCCGCATGAGCGCCCTCGTGTGCTTATCCTGACGTGACAGGGTCGACGGCCCGTCGAGAGAGGCTGGATCGCCACATGAAGGTGCACAACCCGTTCCGCGTCGCGTTCGTGGCGACTTTGGGCGTCGGACTCGGGATGGTCCTGATCGGGAGCATCCAGACCCTGTCGACCATCCTGCTGTACGTCGGCACGGCGCTGTTCCTGAGCCTCGGTCTGGAGCCTGCGATCTCCTTCCTCGAGCGGCGCAAGCTGCGGCGCTGGGCGGCGGTTCTCATCACGATCCTGGCGGTCCTGGCTGCCTTCGCCGGGATCGTGCTGATGCTGGTGCCCATCATCACCAGCCAGGTCAGCCAGCTGATCGCGGCGATCACGCGAGTCGTGCAGCGCGGGACGACCCTCGATGACATCAAGGAATGGCTGGGCGGAGTCTTCCCGAATCTCGATGTCGAAGAGGTCTTCGTCTTCGTCCAGGACTGGATCGAGAACCTCGACTATGCGTCGATCGGCGAAGGCGTTCTGGCGGTCGGCGCCGGCGTGCTCGCCGGCCTGGCCGGAGCGTTCATCGTCCTGATCCTGACCATCTACTTCACGGCATCCACTCCCAACCTGAAAGCCGCCGTCTACCAACTCGTGCCGGCATCCAAGCGCGCGCGGTTCATCGACATCGCCGAGCAGATCACGAAATCCGTCGGCTACTTCGTCATGGGTCAGGTCACCATGGGCGTCATCAACGGCGTGCTCAGCGCGATCCTCCTCTCCATCATCGGGGCCCCCTTCCCCGCGGTGCTGGCCGTCGTGGCCTTCTTCTTCTCGCTGATCCCGCTGGTGGGCACGCTGACCGGCTCGGCGATCATCGTCCTGACGTGCCTCGGCCTCGGCTCCCCGACGACGGCGCTGATCGCGGCGATCTATTACCTGATCTACATGCAGATCGAGGCGTACGTCATCTCGCCGCGGGTCATGAACCGAGCGGTGTCGGTCCCCGGCGCGGTCGTGGTGATCGCCGCCCTCGCGGGCGGGTCGCTGCTGGGTCTGCTGGGAGCGCTGATCGCGATTCCGGTCGCCGCCAGCATCCTGATCATCTACCGGCAGGTCGTGATCCCGCGCCAGAACGAGCGCTGAGAAGACTGCCGCACTCGCCTGTCACTGGCTGAGCGGTCCGTCCCATTCGGTGGCGAGCGGCAAAGCGTCCGGGTTGACGGCCGCCACGATCTCGGTGAGGACCCGTCGGGTCTGGCTCTCCCCCACCCACAGGTGCTTGCCGCCCTCGACCGGGATGAGCACCGCATCCGGAAGGGACGCGAACTTCTCCGCGGCCTCGTCGGGGCGCAGATAGTCGTCCAGCTCGGGGACGACCACGACGACGCGACGAGAACCGCCCGCCCAGGCTGCGACCTCTTCGGGCGTCGTCCTGTGCAGCGGCGGCGAGAGGAGGATCACTCCCTCGATGTCGTGGTCCAGTCCGTACTTCAGCGCCACCTCCGTGCCGAACGACCAGCCCACCAGCCAGGGGCGCGGCAGCCGGCGCGTGCGCACGAAATCCATCGCGGCAGCCAGGTCGAACGCCTCCGCGCGACCGCCGTCGAAAGCGCCCTCGCTGGTGCCGCGCGGCGACGTGGTCCCCCGCGTGTTGAATCGCAGGACGGCGAGGTCGGCCAGAGCGGGAAGACGGGCCGCCGCCTTGCGGAGGATGTGCGAGTCCATGAACCCACCGGCCGTGGGCAGCGGATGCAGGGTCACCAGGGTGGCGACCGGTTCCCGATCCGCCGGGACGGCCAGCTCCCCGACCAGGGTCAGGTCGTCCAGGGTGTGCAGTTCGATGTCCTCCCGCCGGGCAGGCAGGAGCACGGGTCCGCGGATGTCCATGTCAGGCGATCCTCCAGCAATGCGTGTGCCAGTGTCTGCGACCGGCGAGATCGGCCTGATCGCCGAGCACGCCGTCAGCGCGCCAGACCACCAGGTGGGCGACGCCGCCGAGGACCGAGCGACCGCAGCCGGGGCAGACATAGCTCTTCGCCGCCTGCGCGGCCGTGACCGGCTGCACCGTCCATTCCACACCCCGTCGCACCTCGGTGCGCTTCCAGCCGGTGATCAGTCGCTCCAGGGCGTCGTCGCCGTCGTCCTCGGGGCGCCGACGGTTTGGCCGCGGCATGGCGGTCAGTACCAGCCGACGCGCTCGGAGTGGTCCCACGCACCGCACGGCGATCCGTAGCGACCGCCGATGTAGCCGAGGCCCCACGAGATCTGCGTGGCCGGGTTGGTCTCCCAGTCCGCGCCTGCGCTGGCCATCTTGTTGCCGGGGAGGGCCTGCGGGATGCCATAGGCGCCGCTGCCGGAGTTGTACGCATTGACCCGCCAGCCGGATTCGCGGTTCCACAGCGCGACGAGGCAGGCGAACTGGTCATCGCCCCATCCGCGCGCCAGCACCATCTCGTAGGCGATGCCCTGCGCGGTACCGGGATCCGGTGTGACGAACGGCGGTCGCCACCCCGACGAGGAGGACTCCTCCGCGTCGTCGTTCGCGGCGACGACCGGCTCCGGTGTCGGCGTCGGCTTGGGGGTGACGTACACGGTGTAGCCGGCACGGTCCAGATCAGCCGCGGCCTGCTCGCCGGCCTCGCGTGCGAGCAGCAGCCGCTGCGCGTCATCCAGCGTGCTGGAGTAGAGCGTGACGGGTATAGGCTCCTGCGCGCGCGCCTCGGTGAGCGCGACGCCGGTGGGTCCGATGTACGCGGCCGCGAACCCGATGACGGCGAACGCGGCGAACACGCCGGCGACGCCGCGGCGGCGCGACCAGCGCGGAGAGGTGGGGCTCCGCCGGTGGGAGGCCACTGCTACCGCCGCCGTGTCGAGGGTCGCCGCATCCTGACGGGGCATTCCTCGGGCGGGAATCATCTCGTTGCCGGAAGTCACAGTGTCCCGAGTCTAACCAGCACAGCGCGGGCGTGCCATCCGGGGTTGCTTTTGCGACATCACGCGACGGCGAGGATGACTTCGATCACGGCATCCAGAACGGCGTCGACCTGGGCTTCGCGGTATCCCCCGCGCTGCATCCGGAACGCCACGCCGCGGACCTGCTCCACCGACAGCGCCTCACCGGTTTCCAGATAGCGGGCGAGCTTGTCGGCGACCAGATCCACCTCGTCGATGCGATATCCGTAGCGGAGGCCGCCGACCCGATCGAACCGTCGCCCCTTCGGACGCGAGAGGCGATCCAGCACCACCTGGGCGGTTTCGCGGGTCTGTCCGACCCATGCGTGCACGCCGCCGTCGGCGACCGCCGCCTCGCGCTCCCGTGCCGCGAACGCGTCTTCGATCCGACCGAGCGCGTCGTCCACCGCGGAGATCACGTAGCCGTGCCGAACGATCGGGAATGCGACCCGCCGCACGTCCGCCGAGGTCATCTGGTCCGCCTCGTCGCCGTATCTCTCGAATGCGTTGCGGGCGCGCAGGAGAAACGCGTCCACGGCGCGCTTCTCATATCCCTTCACCGACCCGTGGGTCTCGGCGAACGTGATCGTCGCGGTATCGGACGTGGTCATCACGCCGCCAGCGGAGAGAGCAGGTAGAACAACGCGAGGGCGCCGACCGCCGAGGGCAGGATCGAATCCAGCCGGTCCAAGACGCCGCCGTGACCGGGAAGCCATGAGCTCATGTCTTTGATACCGAGATCGCGCTTGATCATGGATTCGCCGAGGTCACCGGCGGTCGCGGTCCCCAGGATCACTGCGCCGATCACCAGGCCGGTCCACCACGGCAGCCCGAGCATGAACAGTGACAGCAGGACACCGGCGATCAGGGCCGCCAGCGCGGCACCCGCGAAGCCCTCCCAGGTCTTCTTCGGACTGATCCGGGGAGCCATCGGATGCTTGCCGAACGCGATTCCCGCGGCGTACGCGCCGGTGTCGGAGGCGACGGCGATGATGATGAAGGCCAGCACCCACCACTCCCCGCCTTCTTGGCGGAGCAGGATGAGACACAGGCTGGTCAGGAACGCGACGTACAACTGCAGGAACCCGGCGATGAGGACATCGCTGAGAACAGCGCCGTAGGTGCGTCCGTCCCTTGCGAACATCTGGGCCAGCAGCCGCCAGACGATCACCAGTGCGACGGCGACGAACGCCGCTATCCAGTGCACCCACAGGTCCACGAAATACCCGGAGAGGATCAGCAGCGTCCCGATCACCAGCTGCGGGATCAGGTCGACTCTGCGCCCCGCCCCGATCAGGGCGCGGCCGAACTCGAACATGCCCAGCAGTCCCGCCCCGAGTGCGAAGAGCACGAAGACCCACTTGAGGAAGATCAGCGAAGCGATCAGGGCCGCGCCGATCGCCAGGCCGATCAGGATTGCGAGGATGAGATCCCGGCCGGTGCGCTGCTTGATCCGCTCGTTAGCTTCCTCGAACTCCGCGCGGGCCTGCGCAACCTGACTTTCGAACTCGGTACGGGCCGCCCGCACATGCGATAACGCCGGGCTGACGGCGCCGGGCGAGGACCTGCGGTGCTGGCGGGCGGCCTCCCGCCTGGTCAGCGGCGCGTCCGTGGGCGGCTCGTCACCCGGCTGCTCGCGGGATGCGTCGGTCATGGTGGACTCAGATCTCGAGGAGCTCGGTCTCTTTGCGCTTGAGCGCGTCGTCGATCGCGTCGACGTGGGCGCGCGTGAGCGCGTCGAGTTCCTTCTCGGCGCGCGCGAGCTCGTCCTCGCCGATGTCGCTCTTGAGCGCGTCCAGGTCATCCTTGGACTTGCGCCGGATGCCGCGGACGTGCACCCTGGCGTCCTCGCCCTTCGCGCGCACGATCTTGACGAACTCGCGGCGGCGCTCCTCGGTCAGCTCCGGCAGCGTGACGCGGATGATGTTGCCGTCGTTGGTCGGGTTGGCGCCGATGTTCGGGGTGTCGCGGATGGCCTGTTCGATCGCCTTGAGCGCGGACTTGTCGTACGGCGTGACCAGGATGGTGCGCGCCTCGGGGTTGTTCAGGGAGGCGAGCTGAGCCAGCGGCGTCGGCGTTCCGTAGTAGTCCACGGGGATCTTCTGGAACAGCTGCGGGTTCGCACGACCGGTCCGGATCGTCGCGAAGTCTTCCTTCGCACCTTCAACGGCGCGATCCATGCGCGTGCCGGCCTCGGCCAAGACGTCGGCGATCACAGTGACTCCTATCGGTAGATCTGAGGGCTAAGTCTAGTGGCGGCGATCAGGTCACGCCGTGACGAGCGTGCCGATCGGCTCGCCCAGCAGCGCCCGGGTGACGTTGCCAGCCGGCTCCATGCCGAACACCCGCATGTCCATGCGGTTGTCCATGCACAGGCTGAAGGCGGTCGAGTCGACCACCTTGAGCCCGCGCTGCAGGGCGTCCATGTACGTGATGCGCTGGATCAGGGTCGCGTCCGGGTCCTTGTTCGGGTCCGCGGTGTAAACGCCGTCCACGCCGTTCTTGGCGACCAGCACTTCGGATGCGCCGATCTCGAGGGCGCGCTGGGCGGCGACGGTGTCCGTGGAGAAATACGGGAGTCCGGCGCCGGCGCCGAAGATGACCACGCGGCCCTTCTCCATGTGCCGCTCGGCCCGGCGCGGGATGTACGGCTCGGCGACCTGGGTCATCGAGATCGCGGACTGCACGCGGGTGGCCGCACCGGCCTGCTCGAGGAAGTCCTGCAGCGCGAGCGCGTTCATGACCGTCCCGAGCATGCCCATGTAGTCGGCGCGGCCGCGGTCCATGCCGCGTTGGCTCAGTTCCGCGCCGCGGAAGAAGTTCCCGCCGCCGACGACGACGGCGATCTCCACGCGGTCCACCGCGGCGGCGATCTCGCGGGCCATCTGACTGACGACATCCGGGTTCACGCCCAGCTGTCCGCCTCCGAATGCCTCGCCGGAGAGCTTCAGCAGGACCCGCCGGGTTCCGGTCGCTTCATCGATCACGTGTCATCCTCTCATCGCCTGCAACCATCTGTCGCTGCACGTCTACCGGGCGCCGCGGGCGCTGACGCGCTCACGGCATGAAAAAGACCCGCATCGATGTGATGCGGGCCTCTTCACGGTGCTAAGCCCCGACCTTGAACCGGGCGAAGCCCGTCAGGGTCAGTCCGGCGTCCTTGGCCACCTGCGCGACGGACTGCTTGTTGTCCTTCGCGTAGTCCTGGTCCAGGAGCGAGACCTGCTTGAAGAACGCGTTGACGCGGCCCTCGACGATCTTCGGGAGGGCGGCCTCCGGCTTGCCCTCGTTGCGGGAGATCTCGGTGACGATCTCACGCTCCTTCTCGACGTCGGCCGCGGGGACCTCGTCGCGGGAAAGGTAGGACGGGTTGGCGAAGGAGATGTGCTGCGCGATGCTGCGAGCCGTCTCGGCGTCATCGCCCGTGTACGCCAGCACCACACCGACCTGCGGGGGCAGGTCCTTGCTGGTCTTGTGCAGGTACACCTCGAACTTGTCGCCGGAGAGGGTGCGGACGCGTCGGAGTTCGACCTTCTCGCCGATGATGGCGGCCTCGTCGGCGATGAGCTGCTCGACGGTCTGGTTGCCGGCGGGGGCTGCCAGAGCAGCCTCGACGGAGTCGGCGCCGACAGCGGCCGCGGCATCCGCCACCTTGTCCGCGAGCGAGATGAAGCGCTCGTTCTTGGCGACGAAGTCGGTCTCGCACGCCAGTTCGACGAGGGTGACCTTGCCGTCCTGCTCGCGAGCGACCACGAGGCCTTCGCTGGTGGACCGGTCCGCACGCTTGGCGTTGCCCTTCGCGCCCTTCAGACGCAGGATCTCGACGGCCTTCTCGACGTCGCCGTCGGCCTCTTCGAGCGCCTTCTTGGTGTCGACCATGCCGGTCCCGAGCTGCTCGCGCAGCGCCTTGATGTCGGCGATCGTGAAGTTTGCCATGGGTAGTGGCTCCTTGATTGTGATGAGTTCGTGTGAGTGCGTGGGCGGGCCGTGCGAACGAGGTCCGCCGAGAGTGCTGCAGACCGGGGCGAGCGTGTGCTCACCGCCGGCCTGCAGCGCAGTGCTGACGGGTCAGCGCCTACTTGGCGGCTTCGGCTTCGGCTTCGGCGACCTCGGCGACCGGCTCGCCTGCGGCGATGGCCTCGTCGTGAGCCTCGGCACCGGCGACGTCATCGGCGGACTCGGTGGTCGCCTCGATCACGGCTGCCTGCTCGTCGGCGACCAGCTCGGACGCCTCGGCTTCGGCCAGTGCGACGTCGGCGACCTTCTCGGTCTCGGCGGAGGACTGCTCAGGCGTGCCCTGCTCGAGCAGCTCGCGCTCCCAGTCGGTGAGCGGCTCGGCCGCCTCAGCGGTGTCGGAGGGCTGGTGACGCTGGATGAGACCCTCGGCGGCGGCGTCGGCGATGATGCGCGTGAGCAGGCCCACCGAGCGGATCGCGTCGTCGTTGCCGGGGATCGGGTACTGGAGCTCGTCCGGGTCCGCGTTCGTGTCCAGGATGCCGATGATCGGGATGCCGAGCTTCGTGGCCTCGTTGACTGCGAGGTGCTCGCGCTTGGCGTCGACGACCCAGATGGCCGACGGCGTCTTGGACATGTTCCGGATGCCGCCGAGCGACTTGTGCAGCTTGGTGAGCTCGCGCTTCTTCAGCAGCAGCTCCTTCTTGGTGAAGCCGCTGTCAGCAGGGTTGTCGTAGTCCAGCTCCTCGAGCTCCTTCATGCGCGCGAGACGCTTGGAGACCGTCTGGAAGTTGGTGAGGAGGCCACCGAGCCAGCGCTGGTTCACGTAGGGCTGGCCGACGCGGGTCGCCTGCTCGGCGATGATCTCCTGTGCCTGCTTCTTGGTTCCGACGAACAGGACCGTGCCGCCGTGGGCGACCGTCTCCTTGACGAACTCGTAGGCCTTGTCGATGTAGGTCAGCGACTGCTGCAGATCGATGATGTGGATGCCGCTGCGCTCGGTGAGGATGAAGCGCTTGACTTTCGGGTTCCACCGGCGGGTCTGGTGTCCGAAGTGAACGCCGCTGTCCAGCAGCTGGCGGATTGTTACGACGGCCATAGCCGTTCTCCTGTTCTCGACGCGGGGAAAGCGCCGCTTGCGGTTGTGTGTTCCGCCGGACCGGACTGGTCGGCGCGCCTGGTGCCCGGCACACTCCCGCTCCTGCGCGGACCCTCTGTCGAGAGCCGCGCCATGAGACCGGTGGGAATGGATGCCGCGCTCCCACGAACTGCGTTCGCGGTCGCGCTGTGGGCACGCGTATTCACCCCGACAAACGAGGTGTCCGTCCAGTGTACCAGGCGGGCCTCCTCCCCAGCCGCGTCGGAACGGCCCCTCTCCCCCCTTCCCGCCCACCCCGGCACACGAGCGCGCCCAGGTCGTCACCCTGGATGAATGGCTCCCGCTCGCCCATCCGGTGCTCGCGGCCCCGGTCGAGCGACCGTGGCGTGGGGAATCGGCGCGGCGCTGATCCTGTCGGCGACCGTCGTCGTGAGCACGCCGGCCGCGGACGCGGCGGTGACCCCGGTCGCACCCGCCGCGGATCTGTCCGGGCTGGGCTGGGTGTGGCCGTCAGAGCGGTTCCGGCTGGTGCGGCCGTTCGTCGCTCCCGCGCACGAATACGCTCCCGGTCACCGTGGGATCGATCTGGATCCGGCGAGCGGCGCGGTGGTGCGCGCACCGGCCGACGGCGTGGTCGCGTTCTCCGGCGCGGTCGCCGGGCGCGGCATCCTGACCATCGATCACGGCGCGGGCCTGGTGACGACCCTGGAGCCGGTGGATTCGGCGCTCGCACCCGGTACGGCGGTGCGCGGGGGCGAGGAGGTGGCGATGCTCGCGGCAGGCGGTCACGCGTCGCCGGGGACCCTGCACTTCGGGGTCAGGCTGGATGGCGAGTACATCAATCCGCTGCTGCTGCTGGGCGGGGTGCCGCGTGCGGTACTGCTCCCCTGCTGCGCCTGACGGCGGCGCATCCGCTCGCTGCCCGCCAGGCTCAGGCACGCGGATGCGCGAGGCGATAGGTGGCGGCGAGCCGTTCCGAGGACACGTGCGTGTAGACCTGGGTGGTGCCGAGGCTGGCATGGCCGAGCATCTCCTGCACCGCCCGCAGATCCGCGCCGCCGTCCAGCAGATGAGTGGCAGCGGAGTGCCGCAGCGCGTGGGGGCCGACCGTCGAGGTCCCCAGGACGCAGCCGAGTTCGCGGGCGACGACGTCGTAGACGGCACGGGGCGTGATCCGTCCGCCGCGGACGCCCCGGAACAGCGCCGGCCCCGCCTCCGCTGCACGGCCGGCGTTCACCAGCGCCGGGCGTGCGCGGGCGAGGTAGGCCTCCACGGCCCTGCGCGCAGGCACCCCGAACGGGACCACCCGTTCCTTGGCGCCTTTGCCGAGCACGCGCACGGTCGCCCGCTCCAGGTCGACGTCGTCGACATCGAGTCCGGTCAGCTCCGACACGCGCAGCGCCGATCCGTACAGCACCTCGAGCATCGCGTGATCTCGCAGCTGGGTGGGCATGCCGTGGGCCGCCCGCTCGGCGAGTTCGTCGAGCATGCCCCGCACGCCGTCGGCGGTCGCGACCCGCGGCAGGGTGCGTCCGCGCTTGGGTGCGACCAGTCGCAGGCTCGGGTCGGACGCGATCAGTCCCTCTTCGGTCGCCCATCCGAAGAATCCGCGCGCCGCCGCGGTGCGGCGCGCCAGCGTGGAGCGCGCATCCCCGCGCTGCGTCGCCTTCCACAGCCACTCCCGCAGCGACTCCAGGTCGACGGCGGCGAGGTCGACGCCCGGCACGGTGCCGGACAGATCCCGCAGATCCGCGCGGTACGCCCGAACGGTCGCGGGCGAAAGCCGACGCACGCGGGCAAGGTGATCCGCGTACCCGTCCGCCGCCGTGTCCAACTCCATGCCACCAGCATGCCCTCGCCGGGCGACGGTCGCCCGACGACGCACGGGACTCAGCCGGTCTGCGCAACCGGACGGGTCCGCCGCCACCCGCCGTTGCCGTTGACGACGGCGCCCTCCAGCGACAGCAGCCCGAGGATAGCGGTGACCTCTGTCGGCGCGAGCCCGGAACGACGCGCGATCTCGGTGGTCTCCCGCCACGTCCGGAAGCTCATGGCGTCGGTGATCCGCGTCCGGTCGTCGGTGCGCCCACCACCGCCGGACGGGGACGGGAGATCGAACAGCGTCGGCTCCAGGTCGCCGAGCAGTTCGATGATCTCAGCGGCGTTCGTCACGCATCGTCCGTCGAACTCGCGAAGCACGCGGTGACAGCCCGCCGAGGACGCGCTCGTGACCGGTCCGGGGACGGCGCCGAGCGGACGCCCGAGCGCGGCGGCGTGTGCCGCGGTGTTCAGCGAGCCGCTCCGCCAGCCCGCTTCGACGACGACGGTCGCACCCGCCAGTGCGGCGATCAGGCGGTTCCGCTGCAGAAACCGCCATTTGGTCGGCGGTGACCCGCACGGCACTTCGCTGAGCACGGCACCCGACTGGGCGATCTGCCGGATCAACTCCGAATGCCCGCGGGGGTACGGCTGATCTGCGCCACCGGCCAGCAGTGCGACTGTGCGGCCGCCGGCAGCCAGCGCCGCCCGGTGCGCAGCGCCGTCGATCCCGTACGCCGCGCCGGACACGACCGTCACACCGCGGCCGGCGAGGTCGGCGGACAGCTCCGCCGCCACGTGCTCGCCGTACCCGCTCGCGGCTCGGGCACCCACCAGCGCCACCGACGGAGTCAGGTGGACCAGGGCGCCGGGGTCGCCCCGCACCCACAACAGGAACGGTGCGTGCTGGCCGAGGTCCGTCAGGGCCGCCGGCCAGTGCCGATCTCCGGGGACGAGCATCGCGAGCTCGGAGTGCCGGGCGATCTCCAGCGCGTTTCGCACCTCCCGGGCGACCAGACGCGGCCGCCACCTGTCACGCGCCTGCTGCCATTGGGCCGCGGTGAGGTCGGTGGTCTCGAGGACGGTGTGCGGAAGACTCTCGGACGACAACGCGGCCAGCGCCGCTTCCGGGCCGAGGGCGGCGACCACCCTGCCCGCAACGCCGTCCCCCGGCTCGACGAGGCAGCTCCACGCGTGCAGCGCGAAGAGCCGACGCGCCGCCTCATCGTCCGGTTCGCCCGCCACCAGCCCGGTCAGCAGCGTCCTCGCCACCGCCGGCGAGGGCAGGAAGTCGATCATGTCGTGATGCCTTTCTTCATGAACAGGGCCCGGCCGATGTCCTGGACCGTCGGCCTGGGCCGGCCGGCCAGGTCAGCGAGGGTCCAGGCCACGCGGAGCACGCGGTCATAGCCGCGCAGCGTCAGCGAGCCGCGCGACAGGGCCGCATCGAGCGGGCGCCGGACCACGGGAGCCAGCGCGAGCGGCCCGTCGCGCAGCCACGGACCGGACACGCGCGCGTTCACGCGCCATGAGGTCTCGCGCAGCCGGTGTGCGGCGCGGGCGCGCGCCTCGGCGACACGGGCGGCCGCGGCATCCGTCGTCACGGTGTCGGCTGCGGGGGCGATCGTGTGCGCGACCGAGACGCGCGTCAGCGCGAGCTCGATGTCGACCCGGTCCAGCAGCGGTCCGGAGAGCCTGCCCAGGTAGCGGCGAACGGCCATCGGGGCACATACGCAGTTCGCCCCGCGCACACCGTGGTTCCCGCAGGGACACGGGTTGGTGGCGAGGATCAGCTGGAAGGACGCGGGGAAGGATGCCGCGATCCCGGCGCGATGGATCGTGATGGTCCCGGTCTCCAGTGGCTGGCGCAGCGCGTCGAGTGCGCTGGGGGCGAATTCGCCCGCCTCGTCCAAGAACAGCACCCCATGGGTGGCGCGCGCGATCGCGCCAGGCCGCACCACCCGGGACCCGCCCCCCACCAGCGCGGCGATGCTCGCACTGTGGTGCGGCGCCTCGAAAGGGGGGCGCCGCAGGAGGGTTCCCACGACGTCGCCGGACAGCGACCGGATCGCGGCCGCTTCGAGCGCCGCCGCGTCATCGAGCGGGGGGAGGATGCCGGGGAGCCGGCTGGCGAGCATCGTCTTGCCCGCCCCGGGCGGACCGCTCATCAGCAGGTGATGACCGCCGGCCGCGGCCGCGATCAGCGCTTCGACCGCCTCACGCTGACCGATGACCTCGGCAAGCTCCGCTGCACGGCGCGGCTCGCCTACGGCGGCTGGGGCGGGGACCGGCTCGAGCTGACGGTCTTCGACCTCGGCGCCGTGCCAGCGTGCCACGTCGGCGAGGGAGACGGCGCCGATGACTTCGATGCCGTCCACGAGCGAGGCTTCCGGCGCGTTCGCGTGCGGCACGACCACGCGCCGGATGCCCTCGCGGGCGGCGGTCAGCACGGCGGGCAGCACCCCCGGAACAGGTCGGAGGCGTCCGTCCAGCCCCAGCTCGCCGATGTGCACGGTGCGCGCAACGGAGGCGGCATCCATGCGGTCTTCGGTGGCGAGCGAGGCGATCGCGATCGCCACGTCGAAGGCGGACCCGTGTTTGGGCAGACTCGCCGGCGACAGGTTGACGGTCAGACGTCGGCGCGGCAGGTCGAGTCCGCAGTTCGCGCTGGCGTTGTGCACGCGCCGCACCGCTTCGCCGAGCGCCTTGTCCGGCAGGCCGATGATGCGGAAGTCCGGTGTCTGATTGGACAGGTCCGCCTCCACCTCGACCAGTGCTCCGTCGAGTCCGGTCAAGGCGACCGCCCAGGTGCGGGCAGTCGTCACCGGAGGTCCTGCAGATGCTCGAGCCTGCCGGTCCACGGATCGGATCCGGTGACGGCGATCGCATCCAGGCGCAGCCGCCGCCCCTGCGCGTGATCCGGATGGGCGGCGATCCACGCCACCGCGAGCCGCCAGAGGCGATGCTGCTTGCGGCCGTCGACCGCCTCGAACGGATGCCCGTAGCCGTCGCCGCTGCGGGTCTTCACCTCCACGACGACCAGTTCGCCCGGACGCGCGACGACCAGGTCGATCTCGCCGTCCGCGCTCCGCCAGTTGCGCTCCAGCACGGTGTAGCCGCACGTCTCCAGGTACTGCGCTGCGCGTGCCTCGCCGGCACGCCCCAGAACATCCTTTGCTGCCATGTACCCAGCGTGACGCGGGCGCCGACCGGCCAGACCGCAGTGAGGCTCGGTGCGGGACAACGTCCCGCGGGAGCGGCCTGGGGAGGAGGAGCGGGGCGAATCCGAGAGCCGCCGACCGCCACCTGCGCCCGCATCGAGCCGGCTCGACTCTAGGATGGGAAGCACCATGGATGACGAAGTCTTCGAAGACTATGACCGCGAACTGGAGCTCGCTCTGTATCGCGAGTACCGGGACGTCGTTTCACAGTTCCAGTACGTGATCGAGACCGAGCGCCGGTTCTACCTCGCCAACGAGGTCAATGTGGTGCGCCGCGACACGGAGCACGACTTCTACTTCGAGATCACCATGACCGACGTCTGGGTCTGGGACATCTACCGCGCCGATCGGTTCGTGAAGTCGGTTCGGGTGCTCACGTTCAAGGACGTCAACGTCGAGGAGCTCTCCCGGCGCGACTTCCACCTGCCCGAGGAGCTTTCGCTGGACACGTGAGGCACGCCCTCAGAACAGTGTCGGCTCCTCCAGCAGCGCCCATGAGGCGCGGTGGTGGTGGCTGATGCCGTGCTTCCTGATCGCCGAGCGGTGCTCGGGACTGGCGTACCCCTTGTTGCGCGCCCAGCTGTAGGCCGGCAGCTCGTCGTGCAGCTCCGTCATCAGCGCGTCGCGCGCCACCTTGGCGATGACGGATGCCGCCGCCGCACTCGCGCAGTCGCGATCGGCCTTGATCACCGGGCGGATGTTCAACCCGGTGCCGCCGGCCGGTGTGATGTAGTCGTGGTTGCCGTCCAGGACGACGATCGCCTCTTCCGGCACGACACCGTGGACGCGCAGGTCGGCAAGGGCTCTAATCGTGGCCAGGCCCAGCGCGCGGATGATGCCGATCTCGTCGATCTCGACGGAGCTCGCCCAGCCCACCGCGCTGGCCGCCACCCAGGTCGCCGCGCGCGCGGCCACCTCCGGGCGCCGGTGCTCGGGGACGAGCTTCGAGTCCCGAAGTCCCTGCGGGACCCGCTTCCGGGAGCGGGGCGCGTCGATCACCACCGCTCCGACGGCGACCGGGCCGGCCAGCGCTCCGCGGCCCACCTCGTCGCACGCGATCACGATCGCGTGCTCTCGCAGCAGACGACGCTCGAGGGTCAGACGGGGCTCGACCGGGCTCATGTCACGGCAGCGGGTTCTCGGCAGGAGCTTCGGGCGGGACGCCGGTGGGGGCATCGGTGGGGGCATCGGTGGGGTCTTCGACCGGCTCGTCCGAGGCCTCGGGGACGCCCCCGAACACGTCGCGGTGGAAGTCCAGCATCCCGAACCGGTCGAACGGCCAGGTGGTCAAGAAGGCCCTGCCGACCACGTTCTCGACCGGGACGAAGCCCTCGCCGGGCTGGTCCTGGTTGTATCGCGAGTCCTTGGACGAGTAGCGGTTGTCGCCGAGGACCCAGAGCCGGTTCTCCGGAACGGTCACATCGAACGGCTCGCCGGAGGCGGGACTGTCCGGGGTGGGCCGCTGCACGTAGTCGGTCTCGTCGATGGGGACGCCGTTGACCGTGACCTGTCCGATCGCGTTGCAGCACACGACGTGGTCCCCTGGCATGCCGATGATCCGCTTGACCAGATGGTCGTCGCTGTCCGGAGCGGCGAGGCCGACCAGGGAGAGCGTCCAGTCCACGCCCTCCAGCAGGAACGAACGCTCGGTCTCCGCACGCGGCGGCAGCCAGCCGCCGGGGTCGCGGAACACGACGATGTCGCCGCGTCCGTAGCCGCCGAAACGGGGAGTGATCTCATCGACGAGGATCCGGTCGTTCACCATGAGCGTGGATTCCATGGAGCCGGAGGGGATGTAGAACGAGCGGACCAGGAAGGTCTTGACCAGGAACGAGACGAGCACCGCCACGAGCACGATGATCAGCACGTCCCGCAGGAACGAGAGCCACCCTCGCCGTCGGTCGCGGGGCTGCGGCTGCGCGGCGCGGGAGGTGGGCGTCGGAGTGGCGGCCGCCGTCTGCTCGGTGGTCATAAGGGTCCTTCTTCGGGCGTGCCGCACGTCGGCGAGCCGCTGCATCAAGGGTCGCACACTCCGCGGCACGCGCAGCGACGTGGGGGCGTTTCCAGCGCCGGAAAGAAACGACAACGCCCCGGGCCGCGGCCCAGGGCGTTGTGCGGAACGGCGCGTCAGTTGTCGCGCTTCTCCTTGATCTTGGCCTTCTTGCCGCGCAGGTTGCGCAGGTAGTACAGCTTCGCGCGGCGGACGTCGCCGCGGGTCACGATCTCGATGTGATCGATGACCGGGCTGTGCACGGGGAACGTGCGCTCCACGCCGACCTGGAAGCTGATCTTGCGGACCGTGAAGGTCTCGCGCACGCCGTCGCCCTGTCGGCCGATGACGACGCCCTGGAAGACCTGCACACGAGAGCGGTTGCCCTCGGTGATGTTGACGTGCACCCGGACGGTGTCGCCAGCGCCGAAGGCGGGAATGTCGGATCGCAGCGAGGCTGCATCGACGGAGTCGAGGATCTGCATGACTTTGCTCTCTGCGGCCGCCACAGGTCGACCGCGGGTACTGGTGGGAAGGATGAGGCGTGTCCGAGGCCTCCGAGCTACGCCGGGACGGCCGGTCCCCCTGAGGCAGAACCTGTCAGGACACAACGGTCTATTCTGCCACGGATGCCGCGGCCGGCCAAAACGGCCCTCAGACGGGCGGCGGCTTCTCGGTGATCACGATGACGTCGCGCTCGGACGGCGCGGGCCGCGGCGTCTGTGCCGGGATGAACCCGATGCCCTCGGTCGTGCGCAGCAGGATGTTCGACGGCTTCGCCTCACGCCACAGCTGCGCCAGCTCCAGCCAGAACAGCGCCAGTCCGACGGCGATCGTCAGGACCATCACCGGCGCCCACCATGCCTGGTTGAAAAAGCCCAGAGCGATCGTCAGCCCGTGCCAGAGAGTGAAGCCCAGCACGTCCCACCACGACACCGCGCGTTCGGCGCGCACCGTCCCGCGTGCTCGAACCAGGAGCGTCAACAGCAACTGGCCCACGAACACCGACGGAATCGCCAGGAAGAGCACCCACAAGAACGCCCAGCCCCCGGCGTTGAACACGCCCCAGCCGACCAGCAGCCACAGGGGAAGAAGGAACGCGGCCGGGATCAACCAGCCGTAGAACGCGCGCCGAACCCACATACGCCGATGCTACGCCGGTCATCCGCACGGCGAGAGTGCGAGCGTGCAGAACGAGGCATCCTCACAGCATGTCGGGGCGACCGGGCCGCAGCGCTGACAGAATGGTTCCGACGGAAGGAAGCCGATGATCGAATTGCGCACGCCCGCCGAGATCGAGGCGATGCGGCCGGCCGGCCGGTTCGTGGCCGAGGTGCTCGCGACGCTGCGCGACGAGACGAAGGTGGGCACCAACCTGCTGGCCCTCGACCGCCGCGCACACGATCTGATCCGGCGTGCCGGCGCGGTGTCGTGCTACATCGACTACCACCCCTCGTTCGGCGCGAGCCCGTTCGGCAAGGTCATCTGCACCTCGGTCAACGACGCGGTCCTGCACGGGCTGCCGCACGACTACGCCATTCAGGACGGGGATCTGGTCTCACTGGACTTCGCCGCATCCGTCGACGGCTGGGTCGCCGATTCCGCCGTCTCCTTCGTCGTCGGCACCCCGCGCGACGAGGATCTCGCCATCATCGAGACCACCGAGCGCGCATTGGATGCCGCGATCCGGGCTGCGACGGTGGGACACCGGATCGGCGACATCTCGCACGCGATCGCAGAGGTCGCACACGCAGGCGGGTACTCGATCAACACGGACTTCGGCGGTCACGGGGTGGGGCGCATCATGCACGGGGACCCGCACATCCCCAATGACGGCAAGCCCAAGCGCGGCTATCCGCTGCGGGCCGGTCTGGTCGTCGCCCTGGAGCCGTGGCTGCTGGAGACCACCGACGAACTGGTCACCGATCCGGACGGGTGGACGCTCCGCAGCGCGGACGGCTCCCGCGGCTCGCACTCCGAGCACACGATCGCGATCACCGAGGACGGCCCTCTCGTGCTGACCGACCGGTCCTGGCTCGGGGTCCGCTGAGCGCCGCTTCCGGCGGTCCGGTTCAGATCGCCATCGCCATCGCGCCGTAGCCCAGCGCGATGAGCAGGCTCAGCACGGTGAGCACGATCGTCACCGGCACCATGACGTTGCGCTCGGAGGTGCTGCGCGAGATCGCGTTCATCACGATCCCGAGGCAGAAGTAGCCGAACACGATCCACATGCCCACGTCGCCGATGATCGCGGGAATGGCCGGCACCACGCCCACCTTCGTCCACGCCAGCAGGACGATGACCGCGTACACGATGATCGAGATCGCGCTGCCCACGCGCAGTCGTGTGGGCAGCACGCGATGCTGCCCGCCCCAGGCGAAGCGCCCCCACGGCGCCCCCAGCACCAATGCGGCTTGGAAGCCCGCCAGGGCGACGAGGACGATGGTCAATGCGAGGGCGAAGGGCATCACCGAATCTTAGGGGCCGAGCCGGGGCCACGACCGATGCTCCCCACGGACGCCCCTGCGCCATGCTCCGTTCGGCGACGGTCAGCGCGTTCGGGCGCCGTCGGCGCCCTCACCGCGCTGCCGTGGGTGCCGGTCGGCGGAGCGGAACACCGCGACGCTGTCCGGACGCAGCCGCGCCGCGCACACGAGCGCGATCACACCCAGGCCGAGCGTCCCCAGCAGGAACGCGACCATCCCGAGCATCGAGAGCACTCCGGCGAACAGCTGCACCTCGGCGGGGCCGAGCCCGAGGAAGAGCAGCTGCGCGAGCACGAACGCCGCCACGTGCGCCGCCAACGCCCACATCGGCGCCCACCGCCACGGCGACGGGACGACGCCGGTACGCGCGATCTGCACGGCCGCGATCAGGCCGGCGCCGACCGGAACCACGAGCGCGATGTAGCCGAAGGTCATCGACGCGGGACCGCTCTCCGGCTCCTGGGTGGCCAGCAGCTGCGCGACCAGCCGCGCCGCGAGGGGCCAGAGCGCGACCACGGCCATGGAGCACACCCCCAGCGGCCGCCGTGCCACGACGCTCGCCTCCCGGGCGAGACCCACGGCGAACAGCAGCACCGCGGCCGCGTAGATCAGCTCCCCGGGCGATGCCGAGCGCGGCGCCGACGCGTCAGCGCTGAGCGGTCGACAGGACCATGCCGGCGCGTGGCGGCAGGCCGGCGCCGTTCCGGTCCAGCCCGCAGCCGGCGTCCGTGGTGAGCAGCACCGCCGCGGTCTGCGGAAGCGGCACCGTGACCGGAGTCTGCGAGAAGTTCACCAGGATCAGGGTCTGTCCGCGCTGCAGCCGGAACACGCGTGCGTGCTCGTCCGCGTCGGCGTGCACGGCGCCGAAGGAGGGATCGGTCAGGTCCGGAACGTCGCGGCGCAGCGCGATGAGGTCGCGGTAGAGGGCGAGGATGCGCGCGTGCACGCCCTCGGTGCGCTCCTCCCAGCGCAGCGTGGAGCGACGGAAGGTCTCCGGGTCCTGCGGATCCGGGACGACCGAGGCGTCCCAGCCCATGGCGGCGAACTCGGCGATACGCCCCTCCGCGGTCGCCCGCCCCAGCTCCGGTTCCGGGTGCGAGGTGAAGAACTGCCAGGGGGTGGATGCCGCCCACTCCTCGCCCATGAAGAGCATGGGGGTGAACGGGGACAGCACGCTCAGCACGGCGGCGATCGCCAGGCCGCCCTCGTCGAGGGTCTGGGAGAGCCGGTCGCCGGCCGCGCGGTTGCCGATCTGGTCGTGGTCCTGGGCGAAGGTCACCAGCCGCGACGTCGGGATGCGGGGGTCGATCGCATGTCCGTGCGGGCGGCCGCGGAAGCTGGACCAGCTGCCGTCGTGGAAGAATCCCGCGGTGGCGGCTTTGGCCAGTGCCGCCAGTGGGGCGAAGTCGGCGTAGTACCCGCTGGTCTCGCCCGTCACGGCGACATGGAGGGCGTGGTGGTAGTCGTCGCTCCACTGCGCGGTCAGTCCGTAGCCGCCCGCCTCACGCGCGCTGATGAGGGTCGCGTCGTTCAGGTCGGATTCGGCGATCAGCGTGAGCGGGCGGTTCAGGTGCGCGCTGAGCGCGTCGGTGTGCTCGGCGAGCTCCTGGAGGATGTGCCGTCCCGAGGTGTCCCGCAGTGCGTGCACGGCGTCCAGGCGCAGTCCGTCCACGTGGTAGTCGCGCATCCACATCAGGGCGTTCTGCACGATGAAGTCGCGGACGGCGGGCTGGTCCAGATCCACGGAGGAGCCCCACGTGTTGCGCTCGGCATCGCGCAGGTACGGGCCGTACTCGGGCAGGTAGTTGCCGCTGGGCCCGAGGTGGTTGTAGACGACGTCCTGGATCACGCCGAGGCCGCGCTGGTGGCAGGCGTCCACGAAGCGCTGGTACGCGGCCGGGCCGCCGTACCCCTCGTGCACCGCGTACCAGAGCACCCCGTCGTAGCCCCAGTTGTGGGTTCCGTTGAAGGCGTTGACCGGCAGCAGCTCCACGAAGCCGATGCCCAGGTCGACCAGGTCGTCGAGGCGGCCGATGGCGGCGTCGAGGGTGCCCTCGGCGGTGAAGGTGCCCACGTGGAGCTCGTAGATCACCGAGCCGGCCAGCTGGCGTCCGGTCCACGCGCCGTCCTGCCATCGGTACGCATCGGCGGTGAACCACGCGGACGCCTGGTGCACGCCGCGCGGCTGGCGGCGGGAGCGCGGATCAGGTCGCAGGTCCTCGGCGTCCCCGAGCACGAATCCGTACTCGTCGCCGTCCTCCAGGACGACGGATGCCGCCTTCCACCACCCGTCGGCGCCGGGCACCAGCTCCACATCGGCGGTGCCGGGGCGGCGCAGGCGCACGCGGTCGGCGCGGGGTGCCCACACCTGGATGGTCATGACACTCCCTCCGGGACCAGCAGAGCCACCGGGTAGGTGGCCAGCACATCGGCCATCCGCAGGCGGGAGCCCTCGTGGCGGCGACCGGTGAGCGCGTCGACCGTCGGACCGGGATGCCGCAGCAGGAGAGTCTGCCCCCATCCCCCGCGGCGCTGCAGGCCCACGGGCAGCCGTGTGGCGACCGTCAGCGCACCCCCGCGGTCGAACGCGATGGCGTGGTCGGACGCCTCGCCCACGACGGTCATGGGGGTGTACCGGGTGAACAGCTCCGGTCGGTCCCGCCGCAGGCGCAGGGCGCGTGAGGTCACGAGCAGCTTCGCGAGTCCCGATGCGTCCACCGGCGGCAGATCGCCGCGCGCGAACCCGTCATCCAGCGCCGTCAGCAGCCGAGCCCGCTCGGCGAAGTCGACGGGCCGCCGGTTGTCGGGATCCACGAGCGAGGTCTCCCACAGTTCCGAGCCCTGATAGACGTCGGGCACGCCCGGCGCGGTCAGCTGCAGCAGCTTCGCCGAGAGGCCGTTGCACCACCCGGGTCGGGTGATCTCGGCCACGAAGCCGCCGATGAGGGCGTTCACCGCGGCGTCGTCGAACGCGGCGTCCACGACCGCGTGCATGCGCGCTTCGAACTCGGCGTCCGGATCCCACCAGCCCGTCGATTCGGCCGCTTCCCGTGCCGCCTTCTCGGCGTACGCGTGCAGCCGCTCCCTCGAGCCGGGCCAGGAGCCGATGATCGCCTGGTAGAGCAGGCTGTCGAAGGGCCGGTCACCGGTCGAGGCGCGCGCGCTGAGGTCGACCAGCACGTCCTGCCAGCGCTGCGGCAGCTCGGCGAGCACGTCCAGGCGGGCACGGACGTCTTCGCCGCGCTTGGTGTCGTGTGTGGACAGCGTCGTCATCGCGGCCGGCCAAGACGCCTGCCGTGCCGTCTGCGCACGGTGGAAGTCGGCGACGGTCAGCGAGAAGACCGACGGGTCGGCTCCCACCTCGGTGAGCGAGCCGAGCCGGGTGTACCGGTAGAAGGCGGTGTCCTCCACGCCCTTGGCCATCACCGGCCCGGTGGTCTGCTGGAAGCGGCGGGCGACGTCGGAGGAGGGGTCAGCGAGAACGGGCACCAGTCGGGCGATCGCCTCTGCCAGGTCGGGGCGGCGGGCCCGCGCTTCCGCGGCCGCCTGGTCCAGGTGCTCCCGGCCGGCCGGCAGGTATGAGCGGTACACCGGGAAGCACGCGAGCAGCTCGGCGATCGCGTCTGCGGCCTCGGCCGGATCTGTCGGCCGGTCGCTCGGCGCGTCCGACAGGTCGCGTACGAGCCGCGCGACTTCCGCGCGCTGGATCGTGTCCGCGATCGTCCGCTTCGTCTCGTGGATGAGGTCCGGGTAGCGCTGCGTGTCGCCTCCGCGCAACCGCGCATCAAGGGCGTCGAGGGGTCCTTCCCCGCGAGGGTCGATCAGCACGCGGTCGATCTGCGCGAGTGCGTCGTACCCGGTCGTGCCGTCCGTCTCCCACCAGGCGGGCAGCTCCTCGCCGTGCTCGAGGATCTTCTCCACCAGCACGTAGGCGTGGCCGGTGGCGGCGGCCAGCCGTTCCAGGTACCCGCCCGGATCGAGCAGTCCGTCCGGATGATCCACGCGCAGGCCGTCGGCCAGCCCCTCGCGCACCCACCGCAGGATTTCGGCGTGGCTCTCGTCGAACACCCAGGGGATCTCCACACGCACTCCGGCGAGGGTGGTCACCGCGAAGAAGCGCCGGTAGTTCAGCTCCCCCGCTTCACGCCGCCAGAACATCGCCTCCCAGTGCTGCCCGGCCAGGACCCGGCGGATCACGTCGGGGTCATCCAGCCTGGCGCTGCCGGCTCCGACGACCGGGAACGGAATCGAGTCGGGCGCGAGCGGAAGGACATGCTGACCGTAGAACCGCGCGACGCCGTGCGCGCCGCCCACCGTGTCGCCGGGCTCGATGGCCACCTCCCCCGCGGCGATCACCTCGTCCAGGCTCGCGCCCAGGATCGGCACGCGGATCCGGCCGGCGCCGTACTCCCAGTCGATATCGAACGCCTCGGCGTAGCGGGAGTCGCGGCCCCGGATCAGCACGTCCCACCACCACGGGTTCTGCTCGGGTCGTGAGATGCCCATGTGGTTGGGGACGATGTCGACGAGGATCCCCAGGCCGGCCGCTCGGGCGGCCGCGGCGAACCGCTCCAGTCCGGCCGGGCCGCCTCGGGCAGGGTCGATCGTCGAGGGGTCGACGACGTCGTAGCCGTGGTCGGAGCCCTCCGTCGCCCGCAGCAGCGGCGAGAGGTACGCCCACGACACGCCGAGGTCGTTCAGGTAGGCGGTCACCCCCGCCGCGGCATCCAGGTCGAAGTCCCGGCGGATCTGCAAGCGGTATGTCGAGTTCGGATGCGACGCCACGATCTAGCGCTCCAACTCCGCCTTGGGCGAGTGTCCGGGCATCGTGGCGTTGTCGGTCTGCGCCGCGAGCGATGCCGCAACCGAGTGATCGATCTCGACCTCGGGCAGTTCGTGCTCGCGGAGGACAATCAGCGCCTTGGGCGGCAGCCGCACGGACGATCCGGGGCTCAGCGGCTCGCTGTCCGCCTGCTGCCCTGCGGTGTCGACCAGGATGTCCCACCGGGGACTGAATGCGGTGTCCGGAATGTCGAAGTCCACGCTGTCATCGCCGGCGTTGAACAGGATGATGAAGTGCTTGTCGACGATCGGCTCGCCGCGGCGATCACGCTCGCGGATGCCGCGCCCGTTCAAGAACACACCCACCGCGCGGCCGAAGCCGGAGTCCCAATCCTCCGGCTGCATGACGCTGCCGTCCGGCCGCAGCCATGCGATGTCGGGGACCCCCTGTCCCAGCTCCATTTTGACCGGGCGGCCGTTGAAGAACCGACGGCGACGGAAGGTGGGATGGTCGCGTCGGAGTCGCGCGAGCGCCGCGGTGAACTCCACCAGCGGCTGATCGACGTTGTCCCAGTCGACCCAGGTCAGCTCGTTGTCCTGCGCATAGCCGTTGTTGTTGCCCTGCTGCGTGCGGCCCAGCTCGTCGCCGTGCAGCAGCATGGGCACGCCCTGCGAGAGCAGCAGCGTCGCGATGAAGTTGCGCTGCTGACGTGCGCGCATCGTGTTCACCTCGGGATCGTCGGTGGGACCTTCCACGCCGAAGTTCATCGAGCGGTTGTCGTCGGCGCCGTCTTTGCCGTCTTCGCCGTTGGCGTCGTTGTGCTTGTGCTCGTAGCTGACCAGGTCGCGCAGTGTGAAGCCGTCGTGCGCGGTGACGAAGTTGATCGATGCCACCGGACGGCGGCCGGAATGCTCGTAGAGGTCGGCGGAGCCGGTCAGGCGCGAGGCGAACTCGCCGAGTGCCTGCGGCTCACCGCGCCAGAAGTCGCGCACGGTGTCCCGGTACTGGCCGTTCCACTCGGTCCATTGCGGAGGGAAGTTGCCGACCTGGTAGCCGCCCGGCCCGACATCCCACGGTTCGGCGATCAGCTTGACTTGGGAGACCACAGGATCCTGCTGCACGAGCTCGAAGAAGGTGGCCAGCTTGTCGACGTCGTAAAACTCCCGCGCCAGGGTGGAGGCCAGGTCGAAGCGGAACCCGTCGACGTGCATCTCGAGCACCCAGTAGCGCAGCGAGTCCATGATCAGCTGCAGCGCGTGCGGGTTGCCCACGTTCAGGCTGTTGCCGGTGCCGGTGTAGTCGGTGTAGTACCGCTTGTCGTCGTCTTCGAGGCGGTAGTACGCGGCGTTGTCGATGCCGCGCATCGACAGCATCGGACCCAGATGGTTGCCCTCGGCGGTGTGGTTGTACACCACGTCCAGGATGACCTCGATGCCGGCGGCGTGCAGCGCGCGGACCATGCCCTTGAACTCCTCGACCTGCTGGCCCTGCTCGCCGGTGGCGGCGTAGGTGTTCTGCGGGGCCAGGAACGCGATCGTGTTGTAGCCCCAGTAGTTCGACAGTCCCTTCTCCTGCAGCGTGGAATCGTCCACGAACTGGTGCACGGGCATGAGCTCGATGGCGGTCACCCCGAGCTTTTTGAGATGCTCGATGATCGCCGGATGCGCGATCGCACTGTAGGTGCCGCGGATCTCCTCGGGGATGGCCGGATGCCGCTCGGTGAGGCCCTTCACGTGCGCTTCGTAGATGAAGGTCTCGGCGTACGGTGTCTTCGGCAGTCGGTCTCCCGCCCAGTCGAAGAACGGGTTGACCACCACGGCCTTCATCATGGATGCCGCGGAGTCCTCGTCATTGCGCGAGTCGGGGTCTCCGAAGTCGTAGCCGAAGACCGCCTGGCCCCACTGGACCTGGCCTTCCACCGCCTTCGCGTAAGGGTCCAGAAGCAGCTTGTTCGGGTTGAACCGTGCGCCGGTCGACGGGTCGTAATCCCCATGCACGCGATATCCGTAGCGCTGTCCGGGGCGCACCTGCGGCAGGTACGCGTGCCAGACGTACGCGTCGACATCGACCATCTCGACGCGGGTCTCCTTGCCGCGCTCACCGAACAGGCACAACTCGACCCGTTGGGCGCTCTCGCTGAAAAGCGCGAAGTTGGTGCCGTTGCCGTCGAAAGTCGCGCCGAGCGGATAGCTCGAACCGGGCCAGGTCTGCACATCGTCTCCGTCGTCCTGCGGCACAGGCGGATCCGGCACCGGCGGGGACTCCCACATTAGTGCTCGAGAATTTTCGGCACGGGGGGCTTGCGCGCGGGCCGGCGGAGCGTCACTCCCCGGCGGAGAGGAGGTCCGGTCGGCGTTCCCTCGTGCGGGCCAGCTGCTGCTGGCGGCGCCACTCGGCGATCGCGCCGTGGTTGCCGCTGAGCAGCACCGGCGGCACGTCCAAGCCGCGCCAGGAGGCCGGTTTCGTGTACGACGGGTACTCGAGCAGGCCGTCCTCGTGGGATTCCTCGACCAGGCTCGCGGGATTTCCGACGACCCCCGGGATGAGCCGGCCGACCGCCTCGATCATCGCCATCGCGGCGACCTCTCCGCCGTTCAGGACGTAGTCGCCCAGGCTGAGCAGACGCACCTCGCCGAGGGAGGCCGCGTGTGCGAAGACCCGCTCGTCGATCCCCTCATAGCGGCCGCAGCCGAAGACCAGGTGCGGGCGGCCGGCCAGTTCGCGGGCCGTCGCCTGGGTGAACAGTTCGCCCGCCGGCGAGGGGAAGACGAACACGGGACGGGAGTCGGGCGCGGCGGTGGCCGCCTCCGCCGCGATCGCGTCCAGCGCTTCGCCCCACGGCTCGGGCTTCATGACCATGCCGGCTCCGCCGCCGTAGGGCGTGTCGTCCACGGTGCGATGCCGGTCGTGCGTCCAGTCGCGCAGATCGTGGACGCGCACGTCCAGCAGGCCGTTGCCCCGCGCCCTGCCCAGCAGGGACACCTCGAGGACGTCGAAGAAGGCCGGGAAGATCGAGACGACGTCTATGCGCACGTCACGCCCCCGCGGAGTCGTCCTCGTCCGCCGGGGCGGCTGCGGAGCCGGACTCGGAAGCGACGGCCGGTGTCGCGTCGTCGTCATCGCCGGGAAGATCCTCGAACAGCCCGGGCGGGGGCGTCACGAGGACGCGGCCGCCCGCGATGTCGACCTCGGGGACGATGGCCTTGACGAACGGCACGAGCACTTCCTGATCGCCGCGGACGCGGACGGTCAGCAGGTCCTGCGCGGGGAAGTGATCGATGCGGACGACGCGGCCCACGACCTCGCCGTCGCGGACCACATCCAGTCCGATGAGCTGATGGTCGTACCACGCGTCGTCTTCGGTGGGGATGTCGGCGGGATCCTGATCGATCCAGAGGATCGCTCGAACCAGTTCCTCCGCACCGGCGCGGTCATCGACGCCCTCGAAGAAGGCGATGGCATGGCTGTTCATCCACCGGAACTCACGCACGGTGAGCACCTTGCCATGCCAGGGGGATGACTCGGGCACCTGGAGGGTGAACGTCGCACCGGGCGTGAAGCGGCCTTCGGGATCGTCGGTGTAGAGCTCGAGCTTGAGTGCGCCCTTGAGCCCGTGCGCCTTGACCAGGCGCCCGACCCGCAGCTGGGTCTTGGCCGCCTTGGGCGGACGGGCCTGAGTGGAGTCGTCGGGGTCGGCCACGTCAGTCGTCCGCGACGTCGACGCGAACGCGCCGGCCGTCTGCGAGTGCAGTGATCAGCGTGCGCAGGGCTTTCGCCGTGCGTCCGCCGCGCCCGATCACGCGGCCCCGATCGTCGGGGTGCACGTGCACCTCGAGGACGTCCCCGCGAGGGGACGTCGAGGAGCGGATGGCCACGTCGTCCGGGTGATCCACGATCCCCTTGACGACGTGCTCGAGCGCGGCGGCGAGCACCACGATTACTCTGCGTCGGTCGCGGCGTCGGCGACTGCCTCGGCGGCGGGCGTCTTGTCAGCCTTGGGCTTGATGACGACCTTCTTCGAGGAGTCGACCTCGAACGGGACCTTGGGCGCGGCGACCTTCACGGTCGAGACCGCGTTCTCGTCGCCCTTGAACCTGCCCCAGTCACCGGTCAGCTTCAGCAGCGCCGCGACCTGCTCGGTCGGCTGCGCGCCGACGCTGAGCCAGTACTGCGCACGGTCTGAGTCGACCTCGATGAACGAGGGCTCCTCGGTGGGGTGGTACTTGCCGATCTCTTCGATGACACGACCATCGCGCTTGGTGCGCGAGTCGGCGACGACGATGCGGTAATACGGCGCACGGATCTTGCCCAGGCGCTTGAGACGGATCTTGACAGCCACGATTCTCCAGAACTGTGTGAAAGAGGAAACGAACTGATCGCCCGGAGCGTGGGGTGCACACCCGGCGGAAGCTCTAAAGGAGGATCTCCGCGCTGGATAGAGGGTCGAGCGGGTGATCCGACCCTCCATTCTTCCACATCCCGGGCCCGCCCGCGAACAGGGGCGTCCGCCCTCGCGAATGCGTGGCATCGCGGCATCCCCATGTCAAACTGTGCGGATGACGGTGCCCTTCGCGACCTCCTCCCGCTCGTCGGTGGGCCTGGAGTGGGAGCTGATGCTGGCCGACGGTGAGAGCGGCGACCTGGTCCCCCGCGCGCCGGAGCTGATCGCCGCGCTCGAGGAGAGCACGGCGCTGGAGCGCTACACGGTGACCGGGGAGCTGCTGACCAACACGGTCGAGGTGACCAGCGGAATCGGAAGCACGGTCGCCGCGGCGGTGGACGACATCGCGGATGCGATCGCCGCGATCCGCACCGTGACCAATCCCATGGAGGTCGAGCTCCTGTGCGCGGGGAGTCACCCGTTCGCGCAGTGGTACGACCAGCAGGTCACCGACAAGACCCGGTACCACAAGCTCATCGAGCGCACCCAGTGGTGGGGGCGGAACATGATGATCTGGGGCATCCACGTCCACGTCGGCGTGGAGGACGTGAACAAGGTCTTCCCGATCATCAACGCCCTCGCGGTGTACCTGCCGCACCTCCAGGCGCTGTCCGCGTCCAGCCCGTTCTGGGCCGGCGAGCGCACCGGCTACGCGTCGAACCGGTCCCTGGTCTTCCAGCAGCTTCCCACCGCGGGACTGCCCTGGCCGCTGCAGGACTGGGCGCAGTTCGAGGCCTACCTGCACGACATGGTCACCACCGGCGTCATCGCCGATGCGACCGAGGTGCGCTGGGACATCCGCCCGGCTCCCCGCTGGGGGACGATCGAGGTGCGCGCGTGCGACGGCATGTCGACCCTTCCGGAACTGGCGGCGGTGGCCTCGCTGGTGCAGGTGCTGGTCGAGCACTTCTCGCGCGAGCTGGACGAAGGACGCGAGTTGCCGTCGATCCAGCCGTGGTTCGTGCGCGAGAACAAGTGGCGCGCCGCGCGCTACGGCCTGGATGCGCGGATCATCGTGGACAGCGCGGGGACGCAGCGTCCGGTCCTCGACCATCTGCGCGAGACGATGGCGGAGCTGGAGGACATCGCCGTCGAGCTCAAATGCGCACGGGAGTTCACCGGCCTGGAGGCGATCATGACGCAGGGCGCCAGCTACGCGCGCCAGGCTCTGGTGGCGGATGCCGCAGACGGAGACCTGCGGGAGGTCGTGCAGCATCTGATCCGCGAGTTCCGCGCCGGTCCCACGCTGCGCGAGCACCTGGCCTCGCTGCGCCGCTGAGCCCGCGGCTCGGTGAGGGCACGCGCAGGCGCGCGCTGGTACGACTGACTACCCGCGGCCGAGGAGCTTCTGCAGTTGGGCCAGCTCGGCTTCGCTCGGGGCGCCCTTGGCCCCGCCCAGCCCGAATCCCGAACCCGTGGGCTCGGCGGGGGTGGATGCCGCGATGCCGGCGTTCTCGGCGGCGCGCTTGGCCGGGTTTCCGGACCGGGAACCCTTCGCCTTCTGCTGCTTGCCGCGCTTGGCCGACGCGCCCGGGCGGGTGCCGGGGATGGGGCCCATGCCCGGGATGTTCGGGGTGCCGCCGCGTGCGACGGTCTTCATCATCTTGGCCGCCTGCTCGAACCGGTTCACCAGCGCGTTGACATCGGTCACGGTCATGCCCGAGCCGCGGGCGATGCGCAGCCGGCGCGACCCGTTGAGCACCTTGGGGTTGCGGCGTTCGATGGGCGTCATCGAGCGGATGATGGCTTCGGTGCGGCCGAGGTCCTTCTCGTCGAACTCATCGAGCTGCTGCTTCATGTTGCCCATGCCGGGGAGCATCCCCAGCATCTTCTTCATCGAGCCCATCTTCTTGAGCTGCTGCATCTGGTCGAGGAAGTCCTCGAGGGTGAAGCTGTCCGTGGCCAGCTTCTCGGCCATCTTCATGGCCTCTTCCTCGTCGAAGGCCTGCTGCGCCTGCTCGATGAGGGTCAGGATGTCGCCGAGGTCGAGGATCCGCGAGGCCATGCGGTCCGGGTGGAACGGCTCCAGGTCGTCCAGCCCCTCGCCGGTGGACGCGTAGATGATCGGGCGTCCGGTGACGGATGCCACGGACAGCGCCGCACCACCGCGCGAGTCGCCGTCCAGCTTGGACAGCACCACGCCGGTGAAGTCCACACCCGCCTGGAACGCCTTGGCCGTGTTGACCGCATCCTGACCGGTCAGCGCGTCGATGACGAACAGCACCTCGTCCGGGTCGGTCGCCTTGCGGATGTCGGAGGCCTGCTTCATCATCTCCGCGTCCACACCGAGTCGTCCGGCGGTGTCGATGATCACGACGTCGTGCTGTTGGCGCCGCGCCACCTCGACGCCGTCGCGAGCGACCTTGACCGGATCGCCGACGCCGTTGCCCGGCTCGGGTGCGTAGATCGCCGCGCCGGCCTGGCCGGCGACGACCTGCAGCTGGTTCACCGCGTTCGGACGCTGCAGGTCCGCGGCGATCAGCAGCGGAGTGTGGCCTTCCTTCTCCAGCATCTTGGCGAGCTTGCCGGCGAACGTGGTCTTGCCCGAGCCCTGCAGCCCGGCGAGCATGATGACCGTCGGCGGCGTCTTGGCGAACTGCAGTCGGCGCTGCTGTCCACCGAGGATCCCGACGAGCTCCTCGTTGACGATCTGCACGACCTGCTGGGCCGGGTTCAGCGCCTTGCTGACCTCGTCGCCCAGCGCCCGCTCGCGCACCTTGGCGGTGAAGTCCTTCACCACGGGCAGGGCCACGTCCGCATCCAGCAGGGCGCGGCGGATCTCCCGGACCGTTCCGTCCACGTCCGCGGGGCTCAGCTTGCCCTTCGTGCGGAGGTTCCGGAAGGTGTCGGTGAGGCGATCTGAGAGCGTGCCGAAGGTTGCCATAGTCCCTCGAGTTTACGCGAGGCGACCGGCGGTTCGATCTTCGCCGAGCTCCTGGAAGATCGTGATCTGCAGGTCGGCCGGGCCCCGCAGACGCGCGTTGACGGATCGCCACGGGGTCTCCCGCGCGGAGGCCTCCACCCGGGCCCCGGCCCGCACCAGCCGCTCGACCGTCGCGGCGGTGTCCTCGACCTCGAGCGCGAGGCGAACCCGGTCGCTGGAACCACCGTCGGTCTCGACCCGATCGATCAGGGACACCTGAGCGGCGTTGGCCAGCTCGAGGGTCGCCTCACCGGCACCCAGGATGACGACCCGGGCATCGCCGTCACCCTGGTACGCCTCCCGCTCGGGCATCCCCACCTCGTCGCGGTAGAACCGCAGGGCGGAATCGTAATCGGCGGCCTCGACGACGACGCGCAGTTGTCGCACCGTGCCGGGCGCGCCCGCGGTCACGCCGCGGACGGCATCCAGGGCCGCGGCGAGGATGCGGGGCAGGGGCGTGCGCCCGGCTCCGTCGTCCGCCCACACGTGCAGCGCCGCCAGCACGGCACCGCCGAACGCGGCGCCGAGCACCTCGGCGTGCAGGCGGTCCGCGCCGGAGCGCCGCAGCCGGTCCGACACGGTCCGGGCGATCCGTGACCGGCGCAGCGACGCCTCGCGCTCCAGCTCGTCGGCCAGTCCCATGGCATCGGCGTTGACCAGTGCCAGCGCAAGACTGTCCGGCGCGAAATCCGCGGCGATCGCAGCCGTGGCCGCGCGCGCATCGGCCGCGGCGTCGGCGGTCTGATCCTCCGCGAGGCGCACCTGCAGCTGCGCGACGCGCTCGTCCAGACCGGACCAGAGGATGTCGCCCTTGGAGGCGAAGTAGTTGAAGAAGCTGGATCTGCTGACACCTGCCCGCTGCGCGATGTCCGCGATCGATGTCGCGTCGTACCCCTGCTCGAGGAAGAGCTCGCAGGCGGCTTCGGCGAGGGTCTCGCGCGAAGAGGCGCGCGGCCGGCCGGTCCGCGAATCGGCGTTCATCATCCCACTGTACGGTTTACCTGAGCGTAGTATTTGTACCGAGTGCAACAACGCTCTGCGAAGGGATCCACATGCTCGATGTCATCACCGCCGGCCTGGCCCCCCACTACGTGCCCTACCACGAGGGCTGGGAGCTGCAGCGGCGCGTCCACGCCGAGGTGGTCTCCGGCGACCGACCCGACACGCTGCTGCTGCTCGAGCACGAGGCCGTCTTCACCGCCGGACGGCGCACGCAGGCGCACGAACGGCCCACCGACGGGACCCCGGTCATCGACGTGGACCGCGGCGGCAAGATCACCTGGCACGGACCCGGACAGCTCGTCGGATACCCGATCGTGCGGCTGCCCGAGCCCGTCGACGTCGTCGCCCACGTCCGACGGCTGGAGCGGCTGCTGATCGATGCGCTGCGCCTGCACGGTGTCGCGGGACACCGCGTCGAAGGCCGCAGCGGGGTGTGGGTGGGCCGACCGCTGTCCGAGGACAAGATCGCGGCGATCGGGGTGCGTGTGGAGAAGGGCGTCACGATGCACGGCTTCGCGGTCAACTGCGACAACACCCTTGCCGGATTCCGCGGCATCATCCCGTGCGGCATCACCGATGCCGGGGTCACCACCGTCAGAGAGGTGGTCGGCGGCGACGTCGCGCCGGCCGATATCGCGGACTCGATCGCGGCGGTCTTCGCTGCCGAGTACTCGGGGGTGCTCGCATGAGCGGGTGCGCGACGGGCGGCGCCGGCGCCGCCGCTCCCGCCTCCGCGCCGGGCGGCCGGAAGCTGCTGCGGCTGGAGGTGCGCAACGCGCAGACGCCGATCGAGCGGAAGCCGGAGTGGATCAAGACCCGGGCCAAGTTGGGCCCCGAGTACACCGCGCTGCACTCCCTGGTCAAGGACGAGGGTCTGCACACCGTGTGCCAGGAGGCCGGCTGCCCCAACATCTACGAGTGCTGGGAGGACCGGGAGGCGACCTTCCTGATCGGCGGGTCGCAGTGCACGCGCCGCTGCGACTTCTGCCAGATCGACACCGGCAAGCCCGCCGATTACGACAGGGACGAGCCGCGGCGGGTCGCCGAGAGCGTGCAGAAGATGCAGCTGCGCTACGCCACGGTGACCGGCGTGGCGCGCGATGATCTTCCGGATGAGGGCGCCTGGCTGCACGCCGAGACGGTGCGCCGCATCCACGCCGACAATCCGGGCACCGGCGTCGAGATCCTCGCCACGGACTTCTCCGGCGATCCCGAGCTGCTGCGCGTCGTGTTCGAGTCACGGCCCGAGGTGTTCGCGCACAACGTCGAGACGGTCCCGCGCATCTTCAAGCGCATCCGCCCGGCGTTCCGCTACGAGCGCTCGCTGGACGTGCTCACGCGGGCCCGCGATTTCGGCCTCATCACCAAGTCGAACCTGATCCTCGGGATGGGTGAGGAGCCCACCGAGGTGGTGCAGGCGCTGCAGGACCTGCACGATGCGGGCACGGACATCATCACCATCACGCAGTATCTGCGCCCGTCGCCGCGTCACCTGCCGGTGGACCGGTGGGTCAAGCCCCAGGAGTTCGTCCAGTTCAAGCAGGAGGCCGAGCGCATCGGCTTCCTCGGCGTCCTGGCCGGCCCGCTGGTGCGCTCGTCGTATCGGGCGGGGCGGCTGTGGGCGCAGTCGATGATCTCGAAGGGGCGGGACATTCCGCAGGAGCTGGCGCACCTGGCGCGGGACATCGCCGATGAGGGGCTGACGTTCGCCCAGGCGGTGTGAGGCCGCGCGCCACGGCAGCGGCGGGGCCGCCTCAGTCGGCGCTGGTGACCGACAGAACGGCGCCGTCCGAGTCCAGGTTGACCAGGATGACGTCGTCGGTGGCATCCGGGTCCAGTGCGTATTCGAGCACCGCGAACGGATCCGCACCGCCGTGCTCGTCGGCGAGGATCGTCATGCTCATCAGCTGCAGGGAGCGGATCACATCGACCTGGGTGTCGCCGGAGATGTCCACCAGCAGCTCTTCGAGGTCGTCGCCGAGGGTCTCCTGCTGATGGAGGATGTACTCGATCACCTCACTGGTGCGGTCATCAAGCTCGGACACCATCGCGTTGCGCGCCGTGTGGTCGATGGACTCTATCGATGAGATCAGGCTCGCCGCGACGTCCAGGGCGGCCTCGGACACGTCGTCCTGGTCGGGCGCGGTGAGATCGACGGTCACCGTCTGATCCCCGAGATCGACGTTCTCGGACCAGAAGATCGACCCGTCCGGGCCGGACTCCAGGAGTCCGAAGTAATCGTGCTCAATCGCCATATCCCCATGAAACCAGCACGCGGGCATCGGCGCTATCCCGCCGCGGCGAGCCGTGAGGTTCGCGGCCGATATCGGGCGTCCGGGTCAGTCCACGAGGGCAGCGGCGAACACGTGCGGCGTGAATCCGGTCAGATCGCCGATCCCCTCGCCCTGGCCGAGCAGCTTCACCGGGATGCCGGTGCGCTCCTGCACCGCGAGCACGAATCCGCCCCGCGCCGACCCGTCCAGCTTCGTCAGGACAAGCCCGGTGACGCCGGCGTGCTCCAGGAACGCCTGGGCCTGCAGGACACCGTTCTGCCCGGTGGTCGCATCCAGCACCAGGAGCACCTCGCTGATCGGCGCCTGCTTCTCGATGACGCGACGGATCTTGCCGAGCTCGTCCATCAGCCCACCCTTGGTGTGCAGCCGGCCCGCGGTGTCCACGAGCACGATCTCGGTTCCGGTGCGCTTGGCGTACTCGACGGTCTGGAAGGCGACGGAGGCCGGATCCTGGCCCTCGTGCTGCGGACGCACGATCGCCGCTCCCCCGCGCTCGGCCCACGTGGCCAGCTGGTCCACGGCCGCGGCGCGGAAGGTGTCGGCCGCACCGACGACGACGCTGCGGCCGTATCGCTGCAGGAACTTCGCGAACTTCCCGATCGTCGTGGTCTTCCCGACGCCGTTCACCCCCACCACGAGCACGACGGCGGGTCGTTCGGTCAGACGCAGGGTGGTGTCGAACTTCGCGAAGTGCTCCTCGAGCGTCTCCTTGAGCATCCGCTGCAGGTCGCGCGGGTCCGTCGTGCGGTAGCGCTCGACCTTCCCGCGCAGCTCCGCCACGATGCGCTCGGTGATATCAGGACCGAAATCCGCGGTCAGCAGCGCCGTCTCAAGGTCTTCCCACGTCGTCTCATCGATCGTCGGACGGACGAACATGCCGCGCAATGCGCCCCCGAGGGACCACTTCTCTGCCATGCGAACAGCCTACGAGCACGCCGCGGTGGTCCGGGGACCTCGCCCACTGCGGCGCGCGAACCGTGGCAGCCCGGTTCACCGGGACCGGGGCGAGTCGGCCTGGAGCCAGTCCGCCAGGCGCGTCTGGAACAGCTGCGCGCCCTCGACCGGAAGCAGCGTCCGCTCGTCGATCTTCGCGCCGTAGTACTGTGCGTCGTCGTCGCGCACGACGGTGCGCGGGTCCCCGCGGAACGCCAGTCCGCGGCGGATGAACTCGTCCAGACCGAACACCTCGGGACCGGCGATCTCGATGTCCGCGTTCAGCGGCTCGGCCACCGCAGTGCGCGCGACCGCGGTGGCGACATCCTCGGCCGCGATCGGCTGGATCAGGGCACCCGGAAGACGCACCGTTTCGCCGTCCGTCGAGACGTCGGCGATGCTCTGGAGGAATTCGAAGAACTGCGTCGCGTGCACGAGCGAGTAGGGCATCCCCGATTCCCGGATCAACTTCTCCTGTGCGACCTTGGCGCGGAAATACGGGATGACGTGCGGGCGGTTGGTGCCGACGATGGTCAGCGCGACGTGGTGACCGACGCCGGCGGCGCGCTCGGCGGCCAGCAGGTTGCCGGTCGAGGTGGTGAAGAACCGCAGGACCGCGTTCTCCTCGAACGAGGGCGAGTTGGACACGTCCACGACCACATCCGCCGCGGTCAGCGCTTCGGCCAGCCCCTCGCCGCTGATGGTGTCGACCCCCGTGTTGGGTGACGCCGCGACCGCCTCGTGGCCCTGCTCTGCCAGCTGGGCCACCACCTTCGACCCGATGAGCCCGGTCCCGCCTATCACAACGATCTTCGCCATGTCCGTCGTCCTCCGTTCGGTGGCGCCGACCTCCGGCGCTCACCAGGTATGACCGGGCGGGCTGTGCCGATGTGACACGCGTCAGGCGGGTGCGCTCGAGGATCCGGTCGTGCTGCGTCGGCTCAGCTCGCGGCGCGGTCGCCGACGCGCTGTCCGACGACCGCCGACACCCCGTCCTGACGCATGGAGACCCCGTACAGCGCGTCGGCGATCTCCATCGTGCGCTTCTGGTGCGTGATCACGATGAGCTGGCTGCTCTCGCGCAGTCGCTCGAACACGCCCAGCAGCCGGCCGAGGTTCGCGTCGTCCAGCGCGGCCTCGACCTCGTCGAGGATGTAGAACGGGCTGGGGCGGGCCATGAAGATCGCGACGAGCAGCGCGACGGCGGCCAACGACCGCTCCCCGCCGGACAGCAGCGACAGCCGCTCAATCTTCTTGCCCGCCGGGCGCACCGAGACCTCGATGCCCGTGGTCAGCGGATGCTCCGGGTCGGTCAGGCTGATGCTGCCGGTGCCACCGGGGAACAGGATGGGGAACACCTCGCCGAACGCGGCCCTCGTGTCCTCGAACGCCGCCAGGAAGATCGTCTGCATCCGCTCGTCCAGCTCGTCGATGATCGTGAGCAGATCCGAGCGGGTCTGCGCGAGGTCCGCCAATTGCTCGACCAGGAACTTGTGGCGCTGTTCCAGAGCGGCGTACTCCTCCAGCGCGAGCGGGTTCACCCGCCCCAGCTGTGCGAGCTTGCGCTCGGCATCCTGCAGCCGGCGGCGCTGCTGAGCACGATCGAACGGAACCGATGCCGGGTCCGGTCCAGTCGCGGCCTCCTCCCCGGGCGGCACCCGCGCTTCGGCGGGAACCGGCTGATCCGGACCATATTCCGAAAGAAGAATGTTCTCGTCCAAGCCGAGCTCGGAGGCCACGCGCTCCAGCAGGCTCGAGACGTGCAGGCGCTTCTCGTGGATCTGCAGCTCCAGACCGTGCACGCTCTCGGTCAGAGCGGCCAGCCGATCGCGGACCGTGGTCTCCTGCCGCCGCAGCTCGGCCAGTTCGGCGGTGACCGCGGTGCGCGCCGACTCGGCGGATGCGAGCTGGACGCGTGCCTGGCTGACGGAGCGGTCGACCGAATCCAGCACCGCGGGCAGCTGCGCCGCCACACCGGCGGCGACCTCGCGCTGCGCGCGCCGCAGGACCGCACGCCGCGCGGCCTCCGCGGCAGCCGCCCGCTCGCGCTCGCGCTGCCGTTCCAACTGCACGACCCGCGCTTCGCCCGCGCGCACCCGCTCCTTGAGCGTCTCGACGTCCAGACGGGCGCGCATCTCCGTGTTCCGGGCGGCCTCGAGCTCGGCGAGCATGCCTTCGCGGGCGGAGGCATCCAGTATCGGTCGTGGTGCCTCCCGGGCGCGCATCAGATGCTCCTCGGCCGCGTCCGCCGCACGCTCGGCCTCCTCGACGGCGGCCGCGGCCTGCGCGAGGCCGGCGGCGAGGCGGTCGCAGTCGGCGATGGCAGCCTCGTGCCGGACGGTGGCGCGGTTGACCTTCTCCGCGTGCGCCGCCAGAGCGGCATCGTGCGCCCGGAGCGAGGCCAGGGCAGACTTGGTGCGCCGCCGGGAATCCTCCAGCCCTCGCACGTCGTCAGCGAGGGCCTCGCGCAGGGAGTCCGCCACGACCACCATCTCGCTGAGGCGTTCGGCGGCGGCATCGCGCTCGGCCGCCAGCTCGAGCCGTGAGCGGCCCTGTCCCGAACCTGCCCGCAGGGTGTACTCGGTGTAGACCTCACCGGCCCGCGTCACGACCGTGACCGGTGCGCCCAGATCTGTCGCGGCGAGGGCGTCCCGGGCTGCGGCGGCAGCCTCCAGGTCGTCCGCGACGACGACGTGGGACAGGATGCCGAGCACCCCGTCGGGTGCCGTCACCACATCCCGCGCCGGAACGACGCCGGCCACCGCCGGGAAGACCGGCGACGGGGAGTCCGCGTCGGCGATGGCGATGTCCACCACGCCGAGGTCTGCGCCGCGGACGGTGCGGGCGATCGTGAACGCGTCTTCGCGGGTGTCCACGAGCACGCCCTCCGCCAACGGGCCCAGCGCCGCGGCGATCGCCGTCTCGTAGCCGGGCGTGACCTTGACGGAGTCGCCGAGCAGTCCCCGGATCCCCGCGCCGCCGCGCGCGACGAGCTCCGCCGCCGCGTTGCGCACGTCCAGGGCGCGCCCCAGGGCCGTGGTCTGGGCAGCGAGGGATTCGCTCTCCCGCTCGGCGGCGTGCAGTCGCTCGCGCAGCAGGCCGACGGCGGCCTCCGCGTCGGTCGCCTCGCGCTGGGCCCGCTCGTACGCGGTGGCGTACTCCGCGGCGGAGCCTTCCGGCACCAGGTCGGGATCCACGCCGGCCAGTTCCGCTTCCGCCTCGGCACGGCGGGCCAGAGCGGCATCCAGCGCTCGCTGCTGCCGTTCCACTCCGGCGCGCACCGCGGTCAGCGCCGAGGCGGCGGCCTCGGCGGAACCGCGCAGCTTGGTCAGTCGCATGTCGTGCTCCGAGACCAAGGCACTCTGGGCCGCGATGTCCGCGTCCAGCGCGTCCAGTTCGCCGCGCGAGCGCACCACCTCCCGGGATGCCTGTACCGCGGCATCCTGGGCATCGCCCAGCCCGGCCGCGATGTCCTCGATCTCTGCCCGGACGTCGTCGATCATGGCCTGCGAGACGGTGGTCAGCTCCAGGCCCTGATCGTCCGCGGCCTCTCCGAGAAGCGCCAGCCGCTGCCCGGTCAGGGCGTAGAGGCTGCGCAGCCGCTCCTGGACGCGCTCCAGACTGTGAGCGACGCTGCGCGCCTCGTCCACCCCTTCGGAGCGCTGCTGCTCCTCGAGCGCCGCGATGCGCGTGCGCAGACTCTCCGCCTGATCCTGCAGGACCAGCCGCTCGGTGTGCCGCTCCTGCTCGCTGCGCGCATGGGCGGACAGCTCCGACCGGAGCCCGGCGAGCTCGTCGGCGAGCAGCCGCGCTCGCGCGTCGCGCACGACCGCAGCGATCGTCGCGGCCTCGCGAGCGATCTCCGCCTGCCGGCCGAGCGGTTTCAGTTGCCGGCGCAGCTCGCCGGCCAGGTCGCTGAGCCGGGTCAGGTTCGCCTGCATCGCCTCGAGCTTGCGGAGGGTCTTCTCTTTGCGGCGGCGGTGTTTGAGGATGCCGGCGGCCTCTTCGACGAAGCCGCGGCGTTCTTCCGGGGATGCCTGCAGCACGTTGTCGAGGCGGCCCTGTCCGACGATGACGTGCATCTCCCGACCCAGGCCCGAGTCGCTCAGCAGCTCCTGGACATCCAGCAGCCGGCAGACGCCCCCGTTGATGGCGTACTCACTTGCTCCGTTGCGGAACAGAGTGCGGCTGATCGTGACCTCGGAGTAATCGATCGGCAGTGCACCGTCGCCGTTGTCGATCGTCAGCTGGACCTCGGCCCTGCCGAGCGGCCCTCGCGTCGCCGTGCCGGCGAAGATGACGTCCTCCATCTTTCCGCCGCGGAGCGTCTTGGCACCCTGCTCGCCCATCACCCACGCGAGGGCGTCGACGACGTTCGACTTGCCGGAGCCGTTGGGCCCCACGATGCAGGTCACGCCCTGTTCGAAAGCGAAGGTGGTCGGCTGGGCGAACGACTTGAACCCTTTGAGCGTCAAGCTCTTCAGGTGCATGGAAACGTCCTCCGGCCCGGTCGATTCACGGGTTCACGCTACCCGAGGACCACTGTGATTCCGCGCAGGCGAGCCGGGAGCCGGGGCCGTGCGCCGGCGCTCGATGCGCTGTCGCGACACGCCCGTCGTCCGCCGAATCTGCGAATTCGCCTTGACGTGGCCGCTGGCCCGCGCTATCGTCTCTCTTCGCGTCCCACACGCGAAAGGAGGTCACCGATGATGCACATGATGAACCCAGGCTCCGCCCCGGCTCGCCGTTCCCCGTTCTGCGGAATCGCTCCGGTGACCTCGTCGTTCGGCGCCACTGCTCCCACCGCCGGCTGACCGCCGCGGGGAGGACTCTGCCCTCGGGCGTCACTCCCACGCCGCGCCTATCAGCGCCCGCCGTCGCGGCTCCTCTGACCGGAGCCGCATCCGGCCGCCTCCGCGCCCGATCTCTCGGGCCATCTTCGTCATCTCCACTCCGAAAGAGACCATCATGAACGACACGTTGGCGCCCGTCCGGTCTCCCGGCTCGGAAAGCCTGACGCTTCCCACCCCGGCGACGCAGGGGGCTCCCCTGGGCCTCGCCGACCGACTACAGCTGCGGGTCGGCCTGTGGTTGCTGCTGCGCGGCGCCCGCCGTCTCGACGGCGCGCGCGACCACGACACCCACGCCCGCCGACTCGTGCATCTCCGGTCCCGCAACGACCGGCAGCACGACGCCCTTCGCGCACACGCCCTGCTGAGCGTGCGCACCTGATCTCTCCGGGGGGCCGCCGCCCGCGCGGCGCCCCGGAGAGCCGCCATCACCAGAACGGATCTGTCATGATCACCGCCCCTGTGGACCTGGAACTGGTCCCGCTGACTATCCCGACGAGCATCGACGCGCCCGACGCGGCGGACTTCCTCGAGATGGTCCGGCTGCGCAATCGCATCCTCCGCGAGGTCGCCGGGCACGACGACCATCGCATCGCCCCCGACGAGCTGCTGCCGCACTATCAGCCGGATCCCGACACCGACCGGCTCGCCTGGCTGGTGCGGGCGGACGGACGGTTCGTCGGCCGCATGGGAGTCGATTTCCCCCGCGAGCCCGGGTCCCGGACGGCGACGTGGCTGATCGAGCTGATCACCGAGGTCTGGGGTCGCGGCATCGGCTCTGCGGCCTACCAGCACCTGGAGGGCGTCGTCCGCGATCACGGACGCCGCGTCCTGCAGTCGTGGGCCGAGCATCCGCAGGCGGCCGGCGCGCGTCTGGAGCCGCCCACCGGCTTCGGAACGATTCCGCGCGACCACATCGCCCGGTTCTACCTGCGTCACGGGTACACGCTCGAGCAGGTGGACCGCTGCAGCGCCTTCGACCTGCGCGGGCCGTTCGCTCACGTCGAGCAGCTTCTGGCCGAGGCGACGGCCGCGGCATCCGGTTATCGCGTGGTGCAGTGGTTCGCGCCGACGCCGGCGGAGTTCGTCGACGGGTACGCCTGGATGAAGTCCCGCATGATCACCGACGCACCGGCGGCGGATCTGGAGTTCGACGAGGAGACGTGGGATGCCGCCCGTGTCGCCCGCCACGACTCGCTCTACACCGCGGCGGGGCGGACGCTGCAGGTGACGGCCGCACAGCACATCGCGACAGGCGAGCTGTGCGCGTTCAATGAACTGGTCATCGGCAAGGACCGCACCGAGGCATCCAGCCAGGAGGACACGCTGGTGCTCAAGGAGCATCGCGGGCACCGGCTGGGACTGCTCGTCAAGTGCGCCGGCCTGCTGTCCTGGCGCGAGATCGCGCCCGCATCGCCGCGGGTGATCACCTACAACGCGGAGGAGAACCGCCCCATGCTGGACATCAATGAGGAGATCGGCTTCGTGCCGATCTCCTACGACGGCGCCTGGAAGAAGGTGCTGGATGACTGACCTGACCCAGCGCAGCGCACTGCGGGTTTCGCCTCTGGTCGTGCCGGCAGGCCTGGATGCCGCGGACGCCGGCCCGTTCCTGGAGATGGTCCGCCTGGCCAACGCCGTCTGCCTCGCCGACGCCGGCCACGACGACCTGCGGGAAGAGGCGCAAGAAGTCCTCGGCCTCTGGCAGGACCAGACGGATTGGACCCAGCTCGGCTTCATCGCCGCGCGCGACGGAGGAATCGTCGGGGCGGTGAAGATCATGATCTCCACCCAGGAGGACACCACGTCGCTCGAGTTCGACCTGATGGTCGATCCGGAGCGTCGCGGGCAGGGCGCCGAGGAGGCGCTGCTGGCTGCGGTGGAGGCTGAAGCCCGGGCACGCGGCATCCGGACCACTCAGACCTGGACTCTGCATCGCCCGGACCGGCCCGGTCCGCGTCTGTCTCCGCCTAGCGGATTCGGAACCGTGCCCGCGGACGACAGCCAGACCGTCGCCATGCGCGAGAACGGGTTCACCCTCCAGCAGGTGGAGCGCAACAGCGTGTTCGACCTGCGCGGTCCCGCCGAGCCCCTGGAACGCATGCTCGCCGAGGCGCGGGCGGCGGCCGGCGAAGACTATCGTCTCCTGACATGGACCTCACCGACGCCGCCCGAGCACCTCGACGGGTTCGCCTATGCGATCTCGCGGATGTCCACGGATGCGCCCACCGGCGGCCTGGTCATCGAGGAGCAGCACTGGGACGCTGCCCGCGTGCAGCGCCGTGATGCCCGGCTGAAGGCTCAGGGGCTGACGGTGTCCGTCGCGGCGGCGCAGCATGTGCCGACCGGCACGATCGCGGCCTACAACGAGCTGGTGATCGCCGAGGACCGCACCGGGGCCACCCAGCAGTACGGCACCCTGGTCGTGAAAGGCCACCGCGGACGCCGGCTCGGCACCGTCGTCAAATGCGCGAACCTGCTGCGGTGGCGTGAGCTGGTCCCCGAATCACCCCGGGTCTCGACGTTCAACGCCGAGGAGAACCGGCACATGCTGGACATCAACGAGGCGATCGGCTTCGTGCCGGCCTCCTACGCCGGCGCGTGGCAGAAGGTGCTCAGCTGACCCGGACGATCGGGCGCGGGGGTTTCTGGCAGTGCGGGCAGTAGTGGCTGGAACGGTTCATGAACGACACCCGGACGATCGGCCTGCCGCAGCGCGGACACGGCTGCCCGGTGCGTCCGTACGCATTCAGGGAGTGCGCGAAATACCCCGCCTGACCGTTGACGTTCACGTACTGCGCATCGAAGCTCGTCCCTCCCTCAGCCAGCGCGCGCTCCAGCACGGTGCGCACGTCGGCAAGGAGCCGGTTCACCGCCCGGGTGGAGAGCGCGCGGGCGGGAGTCTCCGGGTGGATGCGGGAGCGCCACAGTGCCTCGTCGGCGTAGATGTTGCCCACCCCGCTGAGGACCGTCTGATCCAGCAGCACGCGTTTGATCGCCGAGTCCCTGCGCGTCAGCGCCACTCGGAACTCCCGGTCGCCGAACGCGGGGTCCAGCGGGTCGCGAGCGATGTGGGCCACCTGGCTGGGCACCGTCGGCTCGCTCGTTCCGAGGCCACCCGGTGCGCCATCCGGCGTCGGGACCAGCGGATCCAGCGTCAATGAACCGAACGTGCGCTGGTCGGCGAACACGACGACCAGCTCACCGTGGTCCGGATGCTGGATGTCCAGCCGCACCCGCTCGTGCCGCTCGGCCCCCGCCCCCGGCGCTCGCAGGAGGAGCTGCCCGCTCATGCCGAGATGCGCCACCAGCGCCTCAGCGGCAGGAGCACCGTCGTCGCCGGAGTCCAGAGGCATCCAGAGGAACTTGCCACGACGGGCGGCACTGCGCAGGACGGCCCCGGTCAGGGCGGCTTCGAACTGCGCGCCGGAGCCGGAGTACCGGGTGAGCGCGCGCTCGTCCACGACGGTGACGCCCCGCACGGTGGCGCCGCTGACGGCGGGGTCCAGCCCCGCGCGCACGACCTCGACCTCAGGCAGCTCAGGCATGCCGCCCGATCCCGGTCATGCCCGGGCGCTGAGTTCGCGCCATGCCATCAGCGCGGCGGCCATCTCGGCCTGCTTCTTGCTGGATCCCGTACCGGCCGCCGAATGTTCGGCGACCCGGACGGTGGCAGCGAAGACCCGGCTGTGGTCGGGACCGGTCGAGGTGACCTCGTACACGGGCGGCGGCGCGCCGAGGTGGGAGGCGAGCTCCTGGAGCGTGGTCTTGGGGTCGACCGACGCACCGTCGCGGCCGGGGTCATCCAGCAGCGGGTCGATCAGGCGCAGGACCAGAGCGGTCGCGGCATCCGGACCGGCCGACAGGTAGGTGGCGCCGATCACGGCTTCCATGGTGTCGGCCAGGATGGAGTCCTTGTTGCGACCACCGGTCTGCTCCTCGCCGCGACCGAGTTGGACGTACTCGCCGAGTCCGATGCCGCGAGCGACCTCAGCCAGGGCGACCGTGGACACCACGCTCGCGCGGCGTTTGGCCAGCGCTCCCTCGTCCAGCTCGGGGTGGGAGGTGAACAGTCGCACTGTCACGGCCTGTCCGAGCACGGAATCGCCGAGGAACTCCAGTCGCTCGTTGTGCGGGCCCTGACCGTGTTCGTACGCCCATGAGCGGTGGGTCAGCGCCAGCGACAGAAGCTCGGCGTCGATCTCGACGCCGAGCTTCTCGGTGAGCTGGATGCGCTGTGCTGACACGTCACTCACGGCGGCAGCGAGCTTCTTAGACGTCAGCGACCTTGCGGCCCTTGTACTCGAGGAACAGCTCGGTGCCCTGCGAATCGGTGACGACCTTCGCCTGGTGCGGACGGCTGTAGACGACCTTGCCGTTCTCCACCGTGGTGGTCAGCGTGATGGGCGCCGCCTTCCACTGGGCACGACGCGAACGGGTGTTGGAGCGGGAGACCTTCCGCTTCGGGGGGTTACCTGCCATGGCTTGCTCTCTTCTGTGTTCTCGGCGTCGGATTCCGCTAGTTGCGCGGCTCTTCGTCGTCGTGGTCTGGGGTGAATTGCTGGAGCGCAGCCCAGCGAGAATCGAGGGGCGTACGCTGCTCTGTCCCGGTGCTCACGGCCAGCCGCTCGCCCGTAGCCGGATCGAGGCCGGGGCAATCCGGCTGACACACCGGTTGAAACGGAAGCGCCAATACAGTCGCGTCCCTGACGAGAGTTTCAAGATCCACGTGGTCGTCTTGAACCTCGAAGTCAGTTGCTTCCATCTCAGGATACGCGAAAAGCTCCTGGAACTCGACTTCGACGGGCTCGACGATGTCGGTCAGGCATCGCCCGCACACTCCGACGTACTCGGTGTCGATGCGACCGGTCGCGAGAATGCCCTCGTGGACCGACTCGAGGCGCACATCGACGAGGACGGATTCGCCTTCGGGGACGCTCACCAGACCCTCGCCCCACTTCTGCGGGGCGGGCACGTCGAGAGTGAACTCGCGCATCTCGCCGGGGTGATGGACGATGTCGCGCGCGGGGACGACGAAGGGGCCGGAACGGTGCTTTCTCACGGTCGTCAATGCTACCGGGGTACGGGTGGGCGACGGCTGAATGCGAGGCACCGGCCGGATGCGGCTCAGATGTCCCGTGCGCCGGTGTCCAGGAATCGGGCCACCGCGGGCGGAACGAACGGCGAAACGTCGCCCCCGAGAGCGGCGACCTGACGCACCAGCGAGCTCGAGACCAGGGCATGCGCGGGATCGGGGAGCAGGAACACGGTCTCCACATGCGCGAGATGGCGGTTCACGATCGCCATCGGCGTCTCGTAGGCGACATCGATCTGCGACCGGATGCCCTTCACCAGCACCCCGGCGCCCACGTCGGTCGCGTAATCCACCAGCAGCCCCATGCTCCACGATGCGACGGTCACCTCGCCCTGGACGTCATCCTCCGCGATGGACTGCTCGAGCAGGCTCAGACGCTGGGCGATCGGAAGCATCGCCTCTTTGCCCGGGTTGTGCACGACCAGCACGTGCAGCTGGTCGTAGAGCGCCGCGGCGCGGCGGATGACATCCAGGTGACCCAGCGTCGGCGGGTCGAAGGATCCGGGGACGACGGCGATCCGACTGCTCATGGGACGAGCCTATCGGCGGGCGGGGAGAGTGCTCGGCCACGACGGGCCCGGACCGGCGCCGCGTCAGTTCTTCGCCAGCGCCGCGCGCTCCTCCATGCCCAGTCGACGCTCCAGCGCCCCCGTAAGACCGGGGTGCGCTTTCAGTGCCGGATCCTCCTCGAGCACGAGCTCGGCGGCCACACGAGCCTCCGCGATGAGGTCGGCATCCGTCACCACCCGCAGCAGCCGCAGCGACGAGCGTGCACCGGACTGCGCGTCGCCGAGCACGTCGCCCTCCCCGCGGAGGTCCAGGTCGACCTCGGCCAGGGCGAAGCCGTCGAGGGTGCTCGCCACCGCTTCCACGCGCTCGCGCGCCGGTGTGCCGGTGGGTGCCTCGGTCACGAGCAGACACAGTCCTGCGATCGCGCCGCGGCCCACCCGGCCGCGCAGCTGATGCAGCTGGGACACGCCGAACCGGTCGGCCTCCAGGATCACCATGGTGGACGCGTTCGCGACGTCCACCCCGACCTCGACGACGGTCGTGGCCACCAGCACGTCGATCTCGCCGCGGGCGAACGCCTGCATGATCGCGTCCTTCTCATCCGCGGGCAGCTTGCCGTGCAGCGCGGCGACCCGCAGCTGCGCGAACGCCGGATGCCGGGACAGCAGGTCCACGACCTGCGCCACGCCCCACCGGGTCCGGGGCGCCTCGCCGGCGACCACGGCGACCGGCTCATCGGCCGTGTCGTCCTTGACCGATGTCTCCGCGTCGATGGCCGCGCACACCACGAACGTCTGATGCCCCTGCGAGACCTCCTCGGCGATGCGATCCCACACCCGGGCGAACCAGCCCGGCTTCTCGGCGAGCGGTGCCACGAACGTCTGGATGCCGGCGCGGCCCTCCGGCATGGTGCGGATGGTGGAGACGTCCAGGTCCCCGAAGACGGTCATCGCCACGGTGCGGGGAATGGGCGTGGCCGTCAGCACGAGCGCGTGCGGGGCAGCGCCCTTCGCGCGCAGCGACTCGCGCTGCTCGACGCCGAAGCGGTGCTGCTCGTCCACGACGACCAGACCCAGGTCGGCGAAGGTGGTGGACTCGCTCAGCAGCGCATGGGTCCCGATGACGATGCGCGCCTGACCCGACGCGGTCCGCAGTGCGGCCCTGCGGCGTTCGGCAGCGGGCATCTGGCCGGTCAGCAGCGTCGGCATGAGCTCCGGCGCGAGCTTCGGACCCAGCATCCGCGCGATGGAGCGCAGATGCTGGCCGGCGAGGACCTCCGTCGGCGCGATCAGTGCCGACTGCCCTCCGCTTTCGGCGACCTGGAGCATCGCCCGCAGCGCGACGAGCGTCTTGCCGGATCCGACCTCGCCCTGCACCAGGCGGTTCATCGGCCAGGCGCCGACCAGGTCTGAGGCGATCTGATCGCCGACGGACACCTGGTCGGGCGTGCGGAGGAAGGGCAGCGACGCGTCGAATTCCGCCAGCAGTCTGCCCGGCGGGCGGCGGGTCGCCGACAGGGCGCGCACGGACTGCCGCTGCTGCAGGAGCGCGACCTGCAGGACGAAGGCCTCGTGCATGCGCAGGGTGCTGCGGGCCCGATCGACCTGCTCTTCGGATTCCGGGCGGTGGATGCGCTCCAGCGCCGTGCGCGCATCCAGCAGGCCGTCCCGCCGCCGCAGGTCATCGGGCAGCGGATCGGGGACGGGTCCGAGACCGTCCAGGACGAGATCGATGATCTTCCTCAGCTGCCAGCTCGCGATACTGCCGGTGGCAGGGTAGATCGGGATGGGGAGGTTCGCGTTGGCCTCGGCGGTGAGCCGTGCGGTCTCCTCGTCGTCGAACAGCTCGTAGTCCGGGTGTGCGAGCTGCTTGGCACCGCGGTACTCCCCCACCTTCCCGGCGAAGACGCCCCGGCGTCCGGGCTGCAGGTCCTTCAGCCGCCAGGACTGGTTGAAGAAGGTCAGGGACAGCTCGCCCTGGCCGTCGCTGATGACGACCTCCAGCAGGGAGCCCTTGCGGTTCTGCATCCGTCGTTCGCCGGCCCGACGCACCTCCGCCACGATGGTGACCGGCTCCCCGACCGGAAGCGAGGAGATCGGGGTCAGCTCGCCGCGCCGCGCATAGCGTCGCGGGTAGTGCGCGAGCAGGTCCCCGACGGTGTGCATCCCGAACGCCTTGGCCAGCGCGGTCGCCGTCTTGCCGCCCACGGCGCCGTCCAGGCGCGATTCCAGGGCGAAGGCGGGCATCCTCCGAGTCTAGGCAGGAGGACCGACCACGCGTCGCGCGGGCTGCTGGGCGCCGCGTCCTCAGCCCCAGATCTGCGACGCGATGTCGGAGAGGAAGGCGTTGCCGTCGCGCTGGTAGGTCTCCAGGTACACCCACACGTCGTCGCGGGCGACCACCGTCTGCTGCACGCCGGCCTTGTCGGCCGGTTCGATGTAGCAGTACGCGGCACCGAAGTCATCCGCCACTCCGCACGTCCAGCCTTCGGCGGGCAGCGCATCCGCCGCGGCGGAGACGGCGGCCGCGTCGGCGGTGCTGATCAGCAGCAGGACGCCGGCGACCTCGTCGAGGATCCAGTCGCAGCCCAGCGCGAGCTGAGCGTTCTGCGGCGCCTCGCGCTCGAAGCCGGTGCCGTCGCTCTGCAGGGTCATGTCGCCCACCGTGTCCTGGCGGGACATGTCCGTGCCGAGGGTGGTGCAGTCGGTGGGGAGGTTCGCCGGTGCGACGGTCGGGGCAGCCGGCTCGGTGGGGGTCGGCTCGGGCTCGGCGGTCTGCGTCGGCGTCGGTGCGGACGTCGGCGAGGCGGTGGGTGTGGCCGACCCGCCCGCGCAGGCGCTCAGCGTCAAGGCGAGGACGCCCGCGAGCACGAAGGTGGACAGGGCAAGCGGGCTCGTTCGGCGCATCGTCGGATTCCGAATCTTTCAGGTGGGCTGGTGAACCTGAGCATAGGGGTCGCTCGCGCGTGCGCCCGGCCGGCGCGGCTATCGTGTTCGTGTGACACGGATCATCGCGGGACGCGCTGGGTCGATTCCGCTCGATGTTCCCGATGCGGGCACCCGCCCGACCAGCGACCGCGTCCGCGAGTCGCTGTTCGGCGCGTTGGAGTCGGCGGACGCGCTGCGCGGCGCGGCGGTGCTGGACCTGTACGCGGGCTCCGGAGCGCTGGGCCTGGAGGCGATCAGCCGGGGCGCGGCATCCGCAGATCTGGTCGAGAAGTCGCCGCGCGCCGCCGTGATCGTGGAGCGCAACGCGGCCAAGGTCGCCCGCTCGGTGGGACGGGATGCCGCGATCCGCGTGCATCGCGGCACCGTGTCCGCGTTTCTGGGCGGCCGGCGTGGTCCGTTCGACCTGGTGTTCATCGATCCGCCTTACGACCTCCGCGAGAGCGAGTTGACCGAGTCCCTCGCGCTGCTGGTCCCCGCACTGGCCGAGGACGCATGGGTCATCGTCGAGCGGGCCGCTCGTTCGCCCCGGCCGACGCTGCCGGCCGGGCTTCAGCACGTCCGCGACAAGAGGTACGGAGACACCGTGCTGTGGTGGATCGGCTCGGCGAACGGCTAGCGCTCACCCTCCGTGCGCGTCCCAATCCCGGTACGGATCCCATCCGCCCGGCCCGGCGTAGGCGGAGCCGTCGATGAGCAGCGGCGCAGCGGAGGCGTCTGGGACGGGCTCCAGTACGCGGCCGATGGGGCGGAACGGCCCCAGGTCGGCGCCGGCCGGGAACGTCGCGAGCAGGGCGTGGTCCTCGCCGCCCTCCAGCGCTCCGGCCACGTCCGCACCGAGCGCGGAGCTGCGGATCTCCAGGACGACGCCGGAGGCCCTCGCCATCCGCGTCGCATCCAGGGCCAGACCGTCGGAGACGTCCATCATCGCGGTCGCCCCTGCCGCGGCGGCCAGGACGCCGTCTGCGATGGGCGGGCGCGGCTGCAGCTGGCGGGCCACGGCCTCCGCGTCGGAGGCCGACAACGCCGCGGCATCCACGGCGATCGGGTCCCCGAGGCCGTCGGTGAACCGGCGGAACAGGACATCCAGACCGCGCCTGGCGACTCCGAGATCGCCGCGGACGGCGATGACGTCCCCGGGACGTGCACCGGAGCGGAGCACCGGTGGCCGGTTCTCCAGCGCGCCGAGCGCGGTGACGGCGATCAGCAGCGTCGGGGACACCGTGAGGTCGCCGCCGACGATTTCGCAGCCCGGCGCGAGAGCCTCGCACGCGGCACGCAGGCCGTCCGCGAACTGCTCCACGAACGACAGCCGGGTATCGCCGGGCATGGCCAGCGCAACCAGCAGCGCGGTCGGCCGCGCACCCATCGCGGCGATGTCGGCGAGGTTGACCGCCGCGGCCTTCCAGCCGAGGTCGTAGCCGGTGGACCAGGCCAGCCGGAAGTCGGGTCCGTGCACCAGCGTGTCGGTGGTCGCGACCACCCGGCCGTCCGGGGCGGCGAGCACGGCCGCATCGTCACCGGGTCCGACCAGCACCGAGGTGGGACCGAGCCGCGCCAGGATGGCACGGAGGATGTCGCCTTCGGACAGGTCTCGCACGGTCGGTTCGGCGGAAGGCGCGGTCACCCTCCCACGGTAGCGCTGGGTAGCCTGGAGTGATGTCCCGCCGACCCGCCGCCGCTTCCGCCGTCCTGCTCATCGCGGGCGTCCTGGCGCTGTCCGGGTGCACCTCGACGGTGTCGCTGCAGCCCGCCGCGGACGCGGACGAACCGGCCTGCGCAGACGTCACCGTGCGGCTTCCTGCACTGGTGGACGGCGAAGAGCGGCGCTGGACCGACGCCCAGGCGACCGGGGCCTGGGGGGATCCGGCATCCGTCATCCTGACCTGCGGCGTGACCCCGCCCGGTCCGACGACACTGCCCTGCCAGAGCGTGAACGGCGTCGACTGGATCATCGATGAATCCGAGGCACCGCGTTATCGGGTCACCACGTTCGGCCGCACGCCCGCCGTCGAGGTGTATCTGGACAACGACCTGGTCTCCAGTGCCGCGGTGCTGGACACGCTCTCGCGTGTCGTCTCGGTCCTGCCCGCCGACGGTTCGGCCTGCACGGATGCCGGGACCACGCCCTAGCAGCCGGTTCCCCGGGATTCGGGGTTACTGCGCAGGACGATCCAGGGCCGTGTCGATCAGCTCGGAGATCAGCTCCGCATAGGTCATGCCCGAGGCGATCCAGCACTTCGGGAACATCGAGATGGGCGTGAACCCGGGCATCGTGTTCAGCTCGTTGACGTAGAGGGCGTCGGCGGTGAGGAAGAAGTCCACGCGCGCCAGCCCGCGGCCGTCCACGGCGTGGAACGCGCGGATGCCGAGATCCTGCACCGCGGCGATCTCGGCGTCGCTGAGATCGGCCGGGCACACCACATCGGCCCCATCGCCCCCGAGGTATTTGCCCTCGAAGTCGTAGAACTCCCGCGTCGTCAGCACGATCTCGCCGGGCAGGGACGCGCGTGCGCCCGCTCCCCCGCGGCCCTCCAGGATGGCCACCTCGACCTCGCGTCCGACGATGGCCGCCTCGATCAGCACCTTCTCGTCCTCGGCGAAGGCCAGCACCAGCGCCGCCTCGAGCTCTCCGGCGTCGGACACCTTCGACACGCCGACGCTCGATCCGCCGCGCGCGGGC